>NZ_JBJDOS010000003.1:0-576988 GCF_044900935.1 Psychrobacter sp. NPDC078501
GACGTCTGCTTTGAATCGCTTTATGATTATGTTTGATGATCGTATAAGCAGGCATTTAATCTAAATGGCAGTTACACAGAATCTGGGATGGTCTCAATAATTTATTTCGTAATACTAGTATTACTTAATTTGGCACTGATTTCGCGCAGCAACTTCACTTCTTCTGATGGCTCCTCTACTGCTTCTTCAATAACTTCCTCTACCTCTTCAGCACGGCGCATTTTATTGACACCTCTAACCATCATAAAGATGATGAAAGCTAAGATTAGGAAGTTAATAAGTACGGTAATAAAACTACCATAAGCCAATACAGGAACGCCTGCTTCTTTGAGCGCATCATAAGTCATAGCAATACCGTCAGGTGCATCGCCTAAAACTAAGAACATGTTTTCAAAATTAATTTCGCCGCCAAAAATAAAAGCGACAATAGGCATAATAATATCATCTACCAAAGATTTTGTGATGGTAGCAAAAGCCCCGCCGATGATGACACCGACTGCCAAATCCATCACATTACCTTTGACAGCGAACTCTCTAAACTCTGAAACCATACTCATTGTTTTTTCCTCAAAATTTATCTATAAGCAAATAGATATTTATATAATAAGTGTCACATCTAGCTTTCATGTTAATAATTGAATACATTAATGCCACTATTCATTCTGTCTGTATTTTTCCAAGATTACAACACAAAAAAAAGCAGTATAAAGTGAACCACTAATAGCTCACCTTATACTGCTCATTTTTGAATCACTCAGTGCCCGTAGAAACTACTGACACTAAGTGTTCGCGTCAAACATCAATACTATGAATTACTAAGTAACTCACTTATTGATATTAAGCACCTTTCTTACCACGGCCGTGACGCTTACGCTCACTTTCAGTTAAGTAGCGTTTACGAATACGTACCGCTTTTGGTGTTACTTCAACTAGCTCATCGTCTTGAATAAATTCAAGCGCTTGCTCAAGAGTGAACTTCACTGCTGGCGTCAACGTCAATGCTTCGTCAGTACCACTAGCACGTACGTTGGTTAGCTGTTTAGCAGTCGTTGGGTTAACAGTCATATCATCGTTACGAGAGTTAAGACCAACAATCATACCTTCATAAACTTCAAGCTGTGGCTCAGCAAACAACTTACCACGTTTCTGTAGGTTAAATAGAGCAAAACCTAGGCAAGTACCATTTGCCATAGAAACCAATACGCCGTTAGAACGACCACCAACATCACCAATCTTCTGTGGACCGTAATGTGAGAAGCTCGAGGTCATGATGCCACTACCTGAAGTCAGGGTTAGGAACTCAGAACGGAAACCGATCAAGCCACGCGCTGGTATGGTTGCCTCAATACGCATACGGCCTTTACCGTCTAGCTCCATGTTAGTCATCTCGCCTTTGCGTAGACCAACTTGCTCCATGATAGAACCTTGATGCTCTTCTTCGATATCGAAGACAACGTTTTCATACGGCTCTTGTAGCTTACCATCAACTTCTTTAACGATAACTTCTGGACCAGAAACACCTAGCTCAAAACCTTCACGGCGCATGTTTTCGATAAGTACTGATAAATGAAGCTCACCACGGCCTGATACTTTAAATTTGTCAGGAGACTCAGTGTCTTCTACACGCAATGCTACGTTATGAATCAACTCACGCTCAAGACGCTCACGAATGTTACGTGAAGTCACGAACTTACCTTCACGACCAGCAAATGGTGAATTGTTTACTTGGAAGTTCATAGATACTGTAGGTTGATCTACCGTTAGTGCTGGTAGTGCTTCAACGTTGTTAGGATCACAAATAGTATCAGAGATATTTAGCGCATCGATACCTGTGATACAAACGATATCACCGGCTTGTGCATCTTCAACGTCAATACGATCAAGACCATGGTAACCCATGATTTTTAGAATACGGCCGTTACGCGTCTTACCATGCTTATCAATAACAGTCACTGGCGTGTTAAGTTTAACTTTACCACGTTGAATACGACCAATACCGATTACACCAACAAAGCTGTTGTAGTCAAGGCTTGAGATTTGCATACGGAACGGAGCGTCAGCATCAACCTGTGGTGGCTGAACAACGTCAACGATAGTTTTGAACAATGGCGTCATATCATCAGCTAAATCATCTGCTTCTAGACCTGCAATACCATTCAATGCTGAAGCATAAACAACTGGAAAATCAAGCTGCTCATCGTTTGCACCTAGGTTGTCAAACAAATCAAAGATTTGATCCATTACCCAATCAGGACGTGAGCCAGGACGATCGATTTTGTTAATAACAACGATCGGCTTTAGACCTTGTTCGAATGCTTTTTGCGTCACAAAACGAGTCTGAGGCATTGGGCCATCAACAGCGTCAACAACCAAAAGTACGCAGTCAACCATAGACATTACACGCTCAACTTCACCACCGAAATCGGCGTGACCTGGGGTATCAACAATGTTGATACGGTATTCAGTTTCTGAAGTTTTATCTGTCCAGCGGATAGCTGTGTTTTTAGCCAAAATGGTAATACCACGTTCTTGCTCAATATCACCTGAGTCCATTGCACGCTCAGCAATGTTTGCACGGTCGCCAAAAGTACCAGACTGATGTAATAACTTATCAACCAAAGTTGTCTTACCGTGGTCAACGTGGGCAATAATTGCAATGTTACGCAGGTGTTTGATATCGTTCGCCATATAAAATGCTCGTTTCGTCTTAAAAAAATGCAGTAGCAGTAAGCGCTGCTGAATAAACTTTCATCATCAATCAGATAGATATTGAATCTAAGATGACGCAGAAAAGAATGCTATCAAATAAAAAAGTTCAATACAATCAAATATCTATACTGACGAATTCATCATACAGATTGCTATGCTAATGTACATACTGTTAATTTACAGAATGTTTGGGTGGCTAGTATAACATTATTGATTCATAAATTTATGTAATAACTCACTTTTCTCAATACATAAATAAAAAAAAGCCACCCATTGGGTGGCTTTTTTTGTAACTGTATATTTTACTATACGGTTATTTTGCTAATACTTACTGAACAACCATATCTTTAGTTTGTTCAACAGTCATTGTTTTGTCACCAGTGATGATGGCATAAACACGACGGTTCATAGCACGACCTTCTTCAGTGTCGTTTGAAGCGATTGGGTTGTTGTAACCATAGCCTACAGTTGATAGACGGTTTGGAGCGATACCGAATTCGTTAGTTAGCATAGATTTAACAGCAACGGCACGAGCTTCAGATAGACGTTGGTTATAACGTGCTGAAGGACCAGTCTTAGAAGCATGACCTTCTACACGAGCGGTAGAGTTAGGATACTCACGCATCTTCTCTGCTACTTTAGCGATTTCTGGCTTGTACTGGTTTTTGATAGCTGACTTGTCGTTATCAAAGAATACACGTAGTTCCATTTTCAGTTCGTCAGTAATGTCTACTGGTACTGGGCAACCGCGCTCATCAACTACAACGTTCATTGGAGTGCCTGGGCATGCATCGATACTATCAGGTACGCCATCACCGTCAGAATCAAGATCAGCTTCAACAACAACTACTGGAGTGTTGTCAACTACTGGCTCTTGCATAGGTGGTACTGCTACCGTAGGTGCTAGATGGCCACCTAGTACTACTTCTAGACCGGCCAAAGCCATGCCTTCCCACCAGTTGTTGTCAAAGTTATGAATCGCACGAGCTTCACCACGTAGGCTTAGTGCGTCATTGATGCGATACATAGCACCTAGACCTAGGTTACCGATAGTGTCTTTAGAGTTTGATACTTCAGTACCAGCAGCAACTACTTCGTTATCAGAATTAGTGTATTGCTCTTGGTTTTCTACTTTAATCTTAGACTGACCAGCACCTATTAGTACATATGGCTTAAGTGCGCTATCAGTATAACCAGTGAATTCTTCAGTACCGATCAAGAAGTTACCAGAAATCATTTCTTGTTCGATATCAAAGCGGTTAGCGCCAGACTTCGCTGAATCTTCAGAAGCTTCACCATTAGCATCAGATACACCATATTCTACTTGGAACTGAGTAGAAGGAGTAAGTTCGATACCTAGTGCTGCACCAGTGTATAAGCTACTTTCTTTAGCTACGCCACCGTTGTCGTTACCGGCACGATCTGTATTGTTTTGCAGGTTCTTACCAGTGGTAAGAACTTCACGCTGTTTGTCAGAGGTATCACTGAATTCTTCAGTCATGTGATAACCAAGTAACAATGGGCTGATAGTAACGCCAGCATTAGCTGCCATCGGTGCAGCCGCTACAGCAACAAGGGCTAGAGCTATTTTATTCAATTTCATGGACTTCCTCCAAAGGATAATTTTAGTGATGCATTAAGCAAAACCGATTCTCAAGACGTACTAAGATAGATATCTCTTACGCATTTTAAGTTACAAAGCAAAACCAATTAAGGAGTAGCTTAGCGATTATTAATTCAGTTTACAACTTTTTTCGTTAACGAGCTACACATTATTACACGATAATGTTGTAACCAAAACACAATAAACAGTCTAAGTTACCCAGAACTAACACACCTTACGCTTCTTATCTTTTACATCTTAGTTTGCGATAGATGAATAGTCCATTGATAGCTATTTTCTTGAAGCATTTTATTACAATTAGAATTTTTTCTCTATTGCTAATGTCGTTCTTTCACTAATTGAAACATTTTTTGACAGTCGCTATATATTACATATATATTGTAAAAAACCAATATTCTTCTGAAAATCAAATGATTAGGTGTTGTATGTGTTTTATATACAGTGGAATAAGAGAAAGTCTAAGGAATTTGGACAATTGGTTTGCTTAAGAGATAGTCAACACAAGGATGTGTGAGACGTTGTTTTTTACTTGAATGACAAATAGCTATAGGATGTAGCGCATTATGAACTTACTTAACAAGGTATTGGCCAGTTATAGAAGAATATTCATTTTTGTTCCTTACATATCTATTCACAAAAAAGGCAAATATAGAGTTGAGAAGCTTTTAACTACTGTAGCTAGGTTATTCAATAAACTGTTGAAGTTAGTCAGTTATAGGAAATTATCCCTTCAGAATAATAATATTCTCAGTGCTAAGCAATCAAACGGCTTTACTCTCGTTGAGCTAACTGTGACGACAATGGTATTGGGGATTATTGTAGCTATTGCAGCGCCAAGCATCTTAACGCACTTAGCACGAATGGAAGCCCAACGCGTCAAGCATCAACTAGAGAACACCTTATCCTTAGCAAAGGCCGAAAGTTATATAAGTCGGCAGGATGTCTTGGTTTGTTTATCGAATGATGCACAGCAGTGCCATAGGAATAGTGATAAAACACTTCTGCTATTCATAGATAAAAATAACAATAAGCATTTTGATTCTAAAGTAGATACCTTATTAACTCAGCAATCTTTAAACCTAAGATATAGTACAGTGAAATTAAGAGTTGGCGGTAGGCGTCACTATACTAAATTTTGGGGTGATAGCGGCAGACCGCGAGGACACTTCGGCCATATAAAATACTGCCCTACCTCTTCTTATAACAAGTCAATGTACCAAATCTCTTTTAACCAATCCGGCATCGTCAAACATAAACTTAATGCAGACCACCCTACGAAATGTAATGGGTAATAGATGCCGTATATGCAAACCTATTTATACATGGCCTCTTTCATCATTGCCACAGCGCTTTCTAACCCTACAAACACCGCATCTGCAATAAGTGCGTGACCAATATTCAACTCATATATACCATCAATCTTTGCAATGGCATTCACATTGTCACACGTTAAGCCATGACCTGCGTTAATAAGCAATTTATCATCTAGGCTCTGTGCTGTAACTACTGCATGTTCGATTCTTTTAAGTTCAGCTAACTGTGCGGCAGTATCATTTGCTAAACCTGCTTCAGCATAAGCACCCGTATGCAACTCTATTGCGTCTGCACCACACTCTATCGCGGCTGCAATCTGCTTGTCATCAGGATCAATAAACAAAGAAACCTTAATATTAGAAGCTTGCAGTTTATGAATATACTTTTTTAGATATATGACTTGCCCTGCAACGTCAAGACCACCTTCTGTCGTTAACTCTGCCCGCTTTTCAGGTACTAGACATACCCAAAAAGGTTTAACTTCGCAGGCAATGGCAAGCATCTCATCCGTTGCAGCCATCTCTAGGTTCATTCTCGTCGACAACTGCCCTGCCATTTCATAAACATCAGCATCTTGTATATGACGACGATCTTCACGTAAATGTATAGTGATACCATCTGCCCCTGCCTTTTCGCACAGCAATGCAGCAACTAGAGGACTTGGATAACTCACACCGCGCGCTTGACGCAATGTTGCCACGTGATCAATATTCACGCCTAACAAAGGTTTTTTTGAATTGCTTTCAGATGAGGTAGATACAGAGATACTCATAAAAAATCCTTTGGACAATTAAGCCTAACTTATATAGTTGATACTACGATGATATTTGAGAATGCAGTTATTGATAGCGCTGCTGCTGCTGCCATAACAGACGGCTTTGGAGCGGCTGATAGTCAAGCAAATGATCAATAAGATGTCGATGTAGTTTTGACCAATGGTTCAACGTCTGCTCAGTAATCCCTAAGCGTGCCATTTCTATAATATCCGCACCCTTAAAAACAGTCTGTCCAGACTCACTGGTTAAATGCTCAGACTCTTCATTATGTACCAATACAGGGAGTAAACCTACATCCGGTAAAAAGCGGTAAGTACAATCAGACTCGATAGGGTCTTCAACGTTGTCATGCGTTAACGTTAAAGTGAATCCTAATTCGGTAAATAGATACTGTTCAAACTGACGTAGACAGAGACGAAGCTCGCTATTACTTAAGGGCTGCTTGAGTTGTTGTAGACTGCTTTGATAATGCTGCCACAATATTGGCATTGGGTCTTCAGTAGGTAACAGCCGCCACAGAATCTCGTTTATATATAGTGCGGCATACTGATGTTGACCGCTGATATTAGCGTAAGGTACGGCTTCTAAGACAGCAGGTGCACTATCTTTTTGAACACCTTCTTTTTGAACACTGTCAGCTTGAGTTGTATCTTGCGAGGCAATATTAATTTGACTAAAGGTTTTTAGGTCGCGTTTACCAGTAGCAAAAAGTTGCAATGGCATAAATAGTGGCGCGCCTTTTTTCCCAACACCATGTATCACACCATGTTGTTGAGAAAAAAGATAATACAAAGCGCGCTTTTCTTGATAAGGACGCTGATGCAATAAATACCCGACGAGCGCTTCATTACGCATTTTTTATTACCTAAATAGCTAAAAGGCAGATAGTGCTTTTGAAGCGTTCGTTCTTAACCGCTATCAATAGCCCAAACTGGTCAACGCACGCTCGTCATCAGACCAGCCACGTTTCACTTTGACCCACAAAGTTAACATGATTTTCTTACCAAACAACTGCTCCATATCTTTACGGGCATCCATACCAACTTGTTTGATACGCTGGCCTTTATCACCGATAACGATGGCTTTTTGACCACCACGTTCAACATAGATAGTCGCATCGATGAAAGTACAAGCTTTGCGCGGACGCCCTGTTTTTGGATCAGTATGTGCAGGTTCGTCTTTAAACTCATCAATCTGTACGGTTAAATCATATGGTACTTCATCACCCGCACTACGCATGATTTTTTCGCGAATGATTTCACTGGCCAAAAATCGCTCAGAGCGATCTGTGATTTGCTCTGTATCATAAATAGGCGCAGCAACTGGTAAATGTGAGGCAATCACTTCTTGCAAACGATCTAAGTTTTGATTTTTTAGTGCAGATACAGGAACGATATCTGCAAAATCGAAACTATCGTTGAAAGTTTCGATAAGTGGTAGCACGCTGCCTTTATCTTTTAGAGTGTCTGACTTATTGATAACCAATACGACCGTTAGATTGGTCTCGCCAAGCTTTTGCAAGGTCAATAAATCATCGTCACGCCATTGATCTGAATCGACAACAAACAGTACTAAATCTACATCTACTAACGCCGATACCGCCGCTTTATTCATACGTTCGTTAATAGCACGTACTTCGTTACGGTGAATACCTGGTGTATCAACAAACACCGCTTGCATTTCATGGTTTGACAAAATGCCATGAATACGATGACGGGTAGTTTGTGGTTTGCGTGAAGTAATAGACAGCTTTTGACCTAATAAGTGATTCATCAAAGTTGACTTGCCCACATTTGGTCGTCCAACAATGGCCACATAACCTGCTCTAAAATCATCAGCCATACGAGCATTGCCACTTGGCGCAAAAAATTCTTCAATAGCCACATCATTGTCTAATGCAATACCTTCTGCATCAATACCATGAATCTCTTCAGTAACTTCGATATTATTTTGGTTTAAATTAATATCTGTATTCTCACCCAAATTTTGGGTGCTGTCTTCATTGTTTGATGGCAAATCAGTATGATTGCTCATAAGTTAATCCTATAGGGTTTGTGACTAGCCGAACAGTCTTTGATGGTAAGTTTATTTAGTCCCCATTAAAAACGGGCTACAAACATTTAAAGTTTTAAAATAAATAATATGTGAGGTAGTTTTAATGTATGTTTTGCAAGCTATAAACCAATCTAAGCTAATATTCTGCATCTAAAAATGCATTAATAGACATCGGCTATACACGTTTTTTGGCAGATCCTGGCAATTTATGTAATTGGTTAATCATAAGCTCAGCTGCTTTTTGTTCAGCAATACGGCGGCTCTCACCAGATTCAGTAATATCAGGACAGTTATTGATATTAACATGGCAACGTACAACGAAAATTTGATGCGGTGCATTACCACGCGTTTCCATGAGTTCGTAGTTGGGCAAGTCAAACTGCTTCGATTGTAGCCACTCTTGCAGCCGACTCTTGGCGTCCTTCAGCGCTTTTTGATCATTGACATTATCAATCAGATCACCATACCAAGAGAGAACACATTTACGAGTAATATCCATATCCTGACTGTCTAAATAGATAGCACCAATCAGAGACTCTACGGCATCGGCCAGTATAGACGCACGATTGCGACCGCCACCTTTGCGCTCACCTACTCCTAATATAAGATGGTTAGACAGCTCTAAGTTTTGAGCGATAATAACCAATGATTCTTGGCGCACCAATGTCGCACGCATACGCGTTAAGCGTCCTTCATTTTGACTAGGATAACGATGATATAAAGCTTCACCCACAATCATCCCTAAAAGTGCATCACCTAAAAACTCTAGGCGCTCATAGTTTTTTTTGCTATCAAATGAGCGATGCGTTAACGCAAGTTTAGGTAGGCTCAAGTCATTGAACTCATAGCCTAACTTACGCGTTAATACTGCTAACCGCTGAATAAATTCTGAGCTAACAACAAGCGTGTCAACAGACGTACTATTTTTTTGGGAAGTAGGAACCGCTTGGGAATGGTGCGAAGTTGGTTTCATGCGTGGTTTATGGTTATCCCTTCTGCTTGACAGATTTAGTTTAATAATATTATTTGATATATTTTATAAAATAATGAAAGCGCTATGTCGTACTATGATGGCTTACTCTGCTGTCGCCATCTCGATGTTACCTTCGAAACGGTTTACGATGTCGACATTGCTAAAAAAGTTATTAGTTACTGCATATTCTTTATAGATAGCCAACTGACCTGTTTTTTTATCAGTAAAGGTAAATACGTCTTCCGCTTTAGTATCGTAATCTGCGTTAATTGATAACTGTTTGTTGACACGTTCAACAAACTGCTTGGATGTTTCGTTATTACTATTGGCTTCTTTTAGCTGTGCACTTAACACCTTGGTTAATTGATAGTCTCCAATCTGAGCCGGTACGATAGCTACTGTCAACTTAGTCGCAATACCCAAAAGTATAATAATAAGAACAACATTTGTCACACTGGCGCCGCGCTGCATAGCCAAACCAGATAATTGCTGCATTATGATATCCTTCTAAAGATAAACAACTATTTCGAATAAGTGTATAAATAATAAATAGCTATTAATTATTTAGCAACGATATTAGCATAAAACCATTATCAACCAATCAACCAATCAACCAATCAACTAACCAACTAACCAACTAACCAACTAACCAACTAACCAACTAACCACTAGACAATCATATTGCCTTAATTGATAGTACCATTACGTTCAAAGGTCGGTAGGTTAAGACCAGGTGGTTTATGCATCCAAATATAAACTGCCTTACCTGCTAGGTTTTCATCAGGAACGAATCCCCAAAATCTACCGTCTGCACTGCGATCTCGGTTATCACCCATTACAAAATACTGACCTTCTGGCACTCTAATGCGCCACTCAGTACCTTCTGACTCAACCACTTCTGACGATTGTTGCTGCAAAAATGGCGCGTACTGTGAACTGTTTATACCGTCTAAATAGCGTACGAGGTGCTTATTGTCACCTTGTACTTCTTCAAAATATTGTGCAGCATCTTCTTCTTGCTGACCCATTGCAGAAGCACTCTCTTCCGTCAGCACTTGACCTGGACCAACCTGGCCTGGTAAGTATAGCTGTGAAGTCAACTCAGCATTTGCCGCGAAATCTACAGACTTAGTCTCAACAGGTACATCATTGATAGATAACGTGCCTTGACTGTAGCTTACGGTGTCACCAGGCAAACCGATAACGCGTTTAATATAATAAATGCTCGGGTTTTCAGGATAGCGAAACACTGCCACATCACCATGCTCAGGTTCACCAGTATCTAGCACCTTATTGTAAGTTAACGGCAGGCGCACGCCATATGCATACTTATTGACAGCAATAAAGTCACCCGTATATAGCGTAGGCACCATAGAAGATGATGGAATATTAAATGGCTCAATTAAAAATGAGCGTACTATCAATACCACTGCTAACACAGGAAAAAAGTCATAAGCCCAGCGCACTAGTAAGCCTTCTTGACCTCGACCACGAGTTTTACGCTGTTTGAGCGCTAGCTTATCTAACAGCCAAACAATTCCTAGGACTATAGTTAACGGCACTAAAATTAAATTAAAATCAAAATCCATACCAAATTGCCTATTAACGAGCGGCTTATCTAACACCTTTACGATAAGACTCACTACATTTGACTGTTATCTACAATGACTATCTTAGGTTACGTTTAGCTATCAACTTGCAACACAGCTAAGAAGGCTTCTTGTGGAATTTCCACGTTACCTACTTGCTTCATACGTTTTTTACCAGCCTTTTGCTTAGACAATAGCTTTTTCTTACGTGACACATCGCCGCCATAGCATTTTGCTAATACGTCTTTACGCATAGCTTTTACCGTACTACGACCAATGATTTGGCTACCGATAGCCGCTTGAATGGCGACATCAAACATTTGACGTGGAATCAACTCTTTCATCTTAGTAACTAGGGCATTACCACGATAACGTGATTGGGTTTCGTGCACGATCATCGCTAAGGCATCGACTTTATCGCCATTGATTAGTACATCAACTCTCACCAGCTTATCGGCTTGATAGCGCTCAAAGTTATAGTCTAGTGACGCAAAACCACGTGAGACCGACTTTAGGCGATCAAAGAAATCCATGACCACTTCGCCCATTGGGATATCGAATATAAGCTGTACTTGGCGACCCATAAAACGCATATCAACCTGAACGCCGCGACGCTCAATACATAGCGTCATCACATTGCCTAAGAATTCTTGCGGTACTAAAATCTGACAGCGTGCAATTGGCTCACGGAATTCTTCTATGTTGTTTGGCTCAGGTAGATGTGATGGATTATCTACATAAATTACATCACCATTCTTTTTCTCAATTTCATAAATAACTGAGGGCGCCGTAGTAATCAAATCTAAATCATATTCACGCTCTAAACGCTCTTGGATAATTTCCATGTGCAGCATACCCAAGAAGCCACAGCGGAAACCGAAGCCAAGCGCATCCGACGTATCTGGCTCAAAAAACAGTGACGCATCGTTAATTTGCAGTTTTTGCAAAGCTTCACGGAATTTTTCAAAATCACTCGAATCTACTGGGAACATACCAGAATAGACTTGTGGCGTGACTTGTTTAAAGCCTGGGATACGGTCGACATCAGGGGTTTTAGCATGAGTGATCGTGTCGCCTACTGGTGCTCCGGCAATATCCTTAATACCCGCAATAACAAAGCCGACTTCCCCTGCCTCTAAAACACCCGTATCTACAGGTTTAGGGGTAAAGACACCAATCGAGCCAACTAGATGTGCCTCTTGAGTCGATTTGATGTATAACTTGTCACCTTTACGTATAGTACCTTCACGCACCCGTACCAATGAAACCACGCCCAAATAATTATCGAACCAAGAGTCAATAATTAGCGCTTGGAGTGGTGCTTCACGGTCACCAGTTGGTGCCGGAATAAACTCCACCAATGCTTCTAGCAGCTTATCAACACCAAGACCAGATTTGGCTGATACACGCGGTGCGTCAACGGCATCGATACCGATAATATCTTCAATTTCTTGAATGACGCGTTCAGGCTCAACTTGTGGCAAGTCAATTTTATTTAAGACCGCCATGACTTCTAAGCCTTGATCAACGGCTGTGTAGCAATTGGCTACTGACTGCGCTTCTACGCCTTGAGCGGCATCGACAACCAATAGCGCACCTTCACAAGCTGCTAATGAACGCGACACTTCATATGAAAAATCGACGTGACCAGGGGTATCAATAAAGTTAAGCTGATAGCGCTCACCATTTGGATGATCATAAAACAGTGTTACTGACTGTGCTTTAATAGTGATACCGCGCTCACGCTCAATATCCATTGAGTCGAGCACCTGCGCCTGCATCTCGCGATCTTGCAAGGCACCGCACATTTGAATAAAACGATCGGCAAGGGTCGACTTACCGTGATCAATGTGGGCAATGATTGAAAAGTTACGAATATTGGCTAATGCAGTCACAAAGCGCCTACTAAATTAAGGGTGATAGAATAATAAAACTAAAAAATAAATATTGTCAGATGCAATTGATAAGATGCTTGTACTTCTTTGAAGGTTAACCGTTATAACAAGTCGATTTGGCTAATACTACCGTCTAAAATCCATAGCCAAGCACATTAACTCTTATGGGCAGACATAAAAGAGTATTCTAGCAGTTTTCCACTGCAAAGTAAGGCGATTTTGTTAGAAGAGATGTGACTTACAGATGAAATGACAAGCTAAAAAAGGATAACGCAACAATCTTTACACTTGTTGAACTTCATTTCTTTATATAGATACCATTATAGTTACTATGACTTCTTAGAAAGAAAAGAAAATAAATGACTAGGGTAAATTTATTTTAGACATATCTACATCTGTCGTTTCGCTGCCAGTTTGGCACAAATATTTATACATCCATGGTGACCTGCCATAAAAAGCACCATTTATTTGAGTTTGCTCTATCAGGTACTCACGAAATCTCAAATAAAATTCATTATCTGGGCCCTTAGGCTGCTGCCAAAAATCATCAAGCGGCTTTTGATCTGTTAGCTTAGGAATATTATAAATTGCACGACCCATAACCTTAGTGGGTTTCTTATGATAAACCGACTGCAAGCCTGTTGTACTGTTAATAGTCACCATGCCAATACTATATTTCATCAAAGTTGGCAGGTGCATATCACAACCATAGAAAACACGATGAGACACTTGATAGCGCTCAGCTAGGCTAGCTACCAGCTCCCGATAGTCTCTATGACCACGATCTAATGGATGATGCTTAAACACGAGTAACTGTTCTTGCTTAGCAAATTTTGCAAAGCTTGCGATAGACTCGTCAATGAACTGTACCACATCACGATAATCACTATGATGGGTAATCTGTGAGTCATTATGTACTTGTAAACTGATCAAAAAGTAATTGTTACTTTCTTGCTTGGTCAGTCTATTTTGCAAGTGCTTGTCTGGTAAATACCCTCGTAGCTTCCGCCACGGTGCCTTTAACCAAGCGATAGCCTCTTGCCAAGCGGTCATACCACGATAATGCGAATAATGTGGATAACGGCTTTTATAAAGCCAAGCAATAATGTAATAGACGATAGCTGCGATACTTAGCCGATAAAATCGATTATGTGTGTATAGAGGTTGATCATTGGCTTTCTTAAGCGCTTTAATCTCAGCAGTGTTTAGGCGTGAATAACCGTTGATTCCATGTTCTTGCAAGGTAATATAATCAGGACGCAAGTACCCCTCTTCAAAGACAAAGAATGAAATACCCAGCTTCTCACTAACACACGCTGCTTGAGTATGATGCGGTCGACAATCGCCAAAGCACACAATCGCATCAATGGCATTTTCTTTAATGAACGCCTGCAACCAAGAGGAAAATTGCGCTAATGTATTGGTATATTCGTAGGTATTGTCGTGATGGTAAAAAAAGGCATCGCCTGCATTAAAATTGATTTTACTTACTTTAATATCTTGAGTTTGCAAAAATGACGAAAAGCGATTAAAAAACCCACCCATTTTCCCTTGTAGTAGCAAGACGTGTCGATGAGTAAGCAAGTGAGACATCGAAGCTGCCATAATACAGGGCTACCATTAAATGAGAAAATAAGAAATAAAAATGAGAAAGGTCGTACAACCGTGTAAAAACACATAGCGTAAAATTGATTATACCGAAAAAGCACCTATTTGTCGCAATGCAATTATATGGTGCTACTCTAATAAATCAACGAGACGTTTTACGCAGTTTCTGTTGCCATCGATGACGTTGCTGCATAAAACGTGTAGTCGCGTGACGTCTTAACTTTGTAGATAAAGACGAGGTCACAGTCTTAAATGAACTATTTAAAGTACTAGCCATTTCAGACTGCGATTTTTCACTATTCTCAAGCAGCTGTAAATCTTTAGGAGGATACAAATAATCGATCACCTGCTCTACTTGTGCTAGCCCATAGCCATCAGGTAGACGATACAGTGGGTAACATATAAGCGCGCCATATATTAGCTGTTCAAGAGACAAAGACATGTCTCGTTGACGTCTTTTTAGGTAGGTAGCTTTCGGTAATGACTTCTCGTCAATATCTGTGGTCAATCCCCAACCTGCATAAAACGGCAATCCATAGCAGGTGACGTCCAATCCACGCAGCAACGCTTCAAAACCAGTCAGTGAGCTGATCGTATGAACCTCATCCACCCATTCTAAACAATCAGGCATTGCAGTCTCGTAGGCAACCGCTTGAACTTGTCGTAGATGAGCTTCTGATACTTTACCTGCTCGCAGTCCCGCTTCAACATCAGGATGCGGCTTATAAATCAAATAAGCGTCTGGGTTATCTTGTCGTACACGTTCGATCAAACCACTGTTTGTCTTTATTATGGAGCCGCAGTACTGTACTGACAAATCGTCCTCTACCTGACCGATAATAAGAACGCGTCGTCTCCCAGATATTTTGGCATCCTGCATCCACGAGTTATTTTGAATACTAGAAACATCTATACCAACCCCAACATTGTATTTACTTACCCGCTGATTCAGCAGTTTGTCTTGCAGTTTGTTTACGCGAAGACGCTGTCCAGAACTTAATGGCTGACAATTTTGCAGCAATGTTTCTAAGTCTGAAGGCTGGGTCGCATCGTAATAAATACCTTGTTTATCTATGACAACAGACAGTGGCGCCAGTAAAGTAGCACCTAAACCATTTGATCGGATAAAACCATCTTCCATACAATAAATAGCTGGCATATCCGAGCTTTGTTCAGCAAGTTTACTCTGTAGCTTCTTCTGTACTTGCTGACGTTTGGCCAAACCCCATACCAGTAAAGGCTGGCTGAAATTGACACGGAAATGGTCTGGATGTAGAAGATTTTTTAGACGCGGTTTTGGTTTAACGAATAATGTCGTACGTGGTAGGTCCGTGAAAGCTTTGACAAATGGCAGCTTCCAACGACTAAATTCATATACCGTTAAATCGCCTTCAAGACGCGCTTGCCACCGCCGATTGGTCACCAACCACTCAATGGCTGTATCGATATCACAAGCTTGTTTCGTTGCTGGATCTACATAACGACTGTAATCAATATAAGCACTATAAAATAATGTTTCTAATGACGTTTCAATCGTCTTATGTGACGTGGCAGGAAACACTGCTGAGTTTGACAAATCTCTGTTATTGAGGAATATCTCAGCTGATTCTAAACGACGTTTGTGAACTGATTTAAATAGGTTTTTAGGTGCGTTAGTATCATTGGTCAGCCCCCAGCCACTGTACCAGCTGACCCCGAAGCAATGTACTCTTTTACCTAGCATTAATGCTTCAAAGCCCATATGTGAGCTGACGGTATAGACATCACTTACTTGTTTAAGCAGTTCAATAGGATTGAGAGACTCTGTTAATAACCTAACGTTTTTAGGTAGTCTTAAGTTGGATAAATAGCCTAATTTTGACGCAGGATGAGCCTTTATCCAAATATGGGCGTTAGGATGGTTGCGACATGCAGATTTTAGCATTTTCTTAAATTGACGTTTATTCGCACCAGCACCTTTAACAGAGGCATCGCCCGCTACTTGGTCAATCAACAGGATATGTGATTGTGAAGCGTTTTCTTTTTCGTTAATATTTTCTTCATTAATCAATTTATCCAACGACGGACAATCGATTATGGAATTATATTTACTCAGTTTTTCTTCGCATATACGTGCCATCAGATGACGAGCACGTGCCTCGCCTGCTGCGCGATTACTGCTAGCACTGCCTGCTGCGCGATTACTGCTAGCACTGCCTGCTGCGCGATTACTGCTAGCACTCTTGGTACGCTCAACAATCAACTGCTCGAGGCGTGAGTGGTGCGTCATGTCAAAGTAGATGCCAATGTCATCGACAACCACGCTTAAGCCATGGCGACTACTAATACCTGAATCCAATGAACGCAAAAATCCATCTTCGATACTTAAGGTATTCACGTCCTGACGAGTGGCAGCTTTATCAGCTCGTTGAAAGCTTTTCTTATGCCCCCATCCAATAAATGCCTCAGGTTGTGGTTTTTTCTTGCGATTTACTACACTTTGCTGCAAACCTGACCACGGATACCAGCGCTGGATATCAGCTTGCAACACTTGCGAGAGTAGCAAGTTATTGCGACACATACCTTTACCAACTACTGCCAGTTGCTTTGGTGATTGGTACTGTGACGATGGCGAAAGTAGCGCATGATCAGAGGTAGACACATCAGATACCTTGACTTCATTCGCTACTTCTTTTGCCATATCTTTGATACCTTTACTTATTAGTTTTGGTTAAATTCGTTCAGCCGACATCGTTAAGTCATGACCAGCTAACCGTTATAGATCTAAAACAACCTTGGCAGCAATTGCTAACTGATAAACAATCTGTGATAGACCGCGCGCAATCTCCACACGCTTAGTTTTAACTTTTGGTAATACCATAATTTCGTCACCCTGCTGGATACGATACGCAGTATTGACCACTTGGCTCGCCCCATTTTGATGAATAATTAAGATATCTTTTGTATCGGCGTTATCAGAGAAACCACCAGAATTAGCCACATAATCGCCAACGGTATAGTCTGGATTAAAGGTAAGTGCCCCTTGTGCTCGTACTTGACCATTGACTGTAATGACTGACGTTTGTGCTGGTATTTCAATGATGTCGCCTTGTTGCAAAATGATGTCCTGCCACGAATTTGGCACAACGACGATTTGACCATCCGTCTGAACATTACGAGCTTTAGCGACGAACTGTTTAACCAATGCTGCATCATCTTGACGCAATGCGGCTTCTTCACGAGTCGTTGACTGGGTAGCAAGCGTTAGCTCTTCTAGACGGTCGAGCGATTCGTTAATCATACGTTTTTGTTGCTCAGCAACAGATTCACGATAGATGGTTAGATGCGTTAATTTTGCCAGCGGACTTGGCTGTAATTGTGGCACGATATCTTTTAGACGCGCACCATATGGCACAACCATTGCGCCATTACCAGTATGTGCACCTTTTACCTGCACAGCGATGGTGCCTGCGTAACGATCTGATGTTACTACCATTTGGTCGCCGTTATAGACAGGAACGTTTTGGGCTTCACTTAATGAGTAGTACTCTGCCGTTTGTGCACGTCCTGCACTGCGAGTGATACTGACATTAGTAGCATTGGCTGCCGGATTAGACACTTGCAACACATCACCAATAGTCAGATCATTCACATCAAACTCAAAGGTATATTCGTTTTGAACTTGACCGCTTACCACAAATGTCTTTTTCTGCGGTGCCACGGTGATGACATCACCATCACGGAATGAAAATGCCTGTAATTTACCTGCTAGCAAAAAGTCATATAAATTGACTTGCTGTAGCATTTGACCGTTACGTTTGATTTGAATGTCGATATAACTACCGCGCGTTGGGTCAACGCCGCCTGCTCTATCTAAATAAGACAATACCGAGTCTGCTGCTAGACCACCGTAATAGCCTGGCTGCTTAACAAAACCTGTGACGAATACTTTAACTGGCTGCGCCTGCTCTAATGAAGCATAAACCCCTACATTCGAGCGATAAATACGACTAACAGCATTTTTGACCACGTTTTGTAAGCTGCCATTTTGCACACCAGAGACGCGAACTGGTCCAACGTTCGGTAAGAAAATATTACCTTGTGGATCGACGGTCATGGTAGCAGCATATTGGTAAGCGCCCCACATTCTTACTTGGACGTTATCACCAGGGTTAATCACATAGCTGTCATTAAAGGTAGAGCCTGAAGTCGTCGAAAATGCTCCACGGAATAATTGCTCACCGAACATCATATCTTGAGTTTTAATATCTTGATAAGGACGCGTGGTATTAATGACCGACTGGCTTGGTAAGCTCGCTGCATTGACCGCTTCTTGAGTCGTTGCTTGCCCTGGCACTGCCCCAGCAAATGCTTGGGTAGACACGTTAATATTGCTCTGGTTCTGAGATTGACTCATGTTATTGCTGCTTGTACCAAAGCCCGAACCTGATATTTGATCTGCATAACTGCTTGCAGCTATTGCAGACATACTAGTCGCCGCCATTGCCAAGCTTGTCGCTATCACGATAGAACGTGGTTTCATATTCATGAGTTATATTCCTTTCCTGATCTATCGATCATTACTGATATCTGGTTTTTCAAGATTAGCTACGGTGATCACGGACAACTGCCATTACCAAACGTACAAATCCGTAGAGCATTAAGAGCAGTGCAAGCGATGTCCAAATAAGATACGCTTGGCGCGGATATGTTGCATCTTCAGCTTCATAGGGCGTAGAGATCACAATCAAATTTTTCATTTTCTTGAATGCTTCTAGTCTTGATTTTTCAAGCGATGACAACGACAATTTATACAACTCGGTAGCAAAATCCACATCTGCCTTGATGGTCTCAAACTGTACCGCTTGACGGTTCAACTTGGTTGTATTTGGTGATGTCAATTTGGTTTGTTCTTGAGTGATTTGCTCTTCAACGGCCTTTATCTGGCTTCTTAATGAAACTACTTGCGGCGCATCTGGATTTAGATAACTGAGTAACTGACGCTCTTCTGTACGCAATGAGCTTAATTGTGCTTGAAGGCTGCCAATTAACTGATTGACGATTTGCGCATTGGCTTGTGGGTCATAGATTTCGTTTTCATTCTGATAGTTTAATAACTGCTCTTTGGCATCGTTTAAACGCTCTTCTGATTCGTCTAACTGAGTTTCTGCAAACGCCAATTGATCACGAGCCACTTCTTGTGAAATGCGGTTAACAAAACGCTCAGACTCTCCTAAGATAGCTTTGTTCAGCTCAAAAGCATACTTTGAGTCAAAACCTTCTGTTGATACCGAAAGCACATAGCTCTGCTCATCGAGATCAATGTGAACCCGTTTTTTGAAGTACTCAAGTAGATCTTCTTGCGTCGCATCAGGATCGATTTCATAAATAGGGTCTGAACCGTCAACATAGTAAGCGTCTCGGAACTTAAACTTATTATCGAGTCGCTTCACCATATCATTCGACAAAATATACTCTGTCAAATAAGTTGCATCTTCTTTACTGGTACTATTTACGCCCAATAGCGCTGATAATCCACCACCGGATGGCATGTTCGAATCACTGACTTGTTTCACTACCACATCAGCAGTCGAAACGAAACGCGGATGCGCCAGTGTCATTACATAGTATATAACGAGCAACCAAGGAAGGATGACCAAGCCAATAAACAGCGAGAAGTTAATTATCTTACTTTTTTGCTTTGTGGATATGCTTTTCATAAACCTCAATCGCTTCTGTTGTATCGTCAAACACGTGTGCTGTTTGATCCATTAGTACAATACCAATATCGCAGTTTCGTTTGATATCACCAATATTGTGCGACACTATTAAAAATCCTGCTTGTGCGCGGCGGGCCGCTAAAATCTCTTCACTACGCTTACGGAATGCTGCATCACCAACGGCACCTGCTTCATCGAGCATATAGTAATCAAAATCAAAGGCCAAGCTTAAACCAAACGTTAAGCGGGCTCTCATTCCTGATGAATAGCTTTTAACTGGCATATCAAAGTAGTTACCAATATCAGCAAACTCTTCGACAAAACGAATTTTTTCATCAATATAAGGGCCACTTGAATATAAGCGACAAACAAAACGGACATTTTGACGACCTGTTAGACTACCTTGAAAACCACCTGCGACTCCGACAGGCCATGAAATAGTCGAGTCAGTGATAATATCTCCATGATCCGGTTCATCAAGTCCACAGATAATGCGTAGTAATGTTGATTTACCAGCGCCATTACGTCCCAATAAGCCGACACTCTGTCTATCACCAATTGTAAGATTAAGGTCTTTAAACAAATAGTGACGCCCTTTCTTTGTCATAAATGACTTAGAGACATTTCTAACTTCAATCATCACATTACCTATTAGTGTTAGCATTGCTTAAATGATAACTATTCTATTATTTTGAACGGATCATATCTCGCTCAGCAAACTTGTAAAGTAGCAACCCTAAGAAATTGACTGCAAACATCCATTTCAGGAAATATATTATATCAATGTGGTAGGCAGGATAATTTGGGGCAAAAGCATGCCTGATTAGTTCGATGTTATGAATGAAAGGATTGTACAACAAATAGCTAAAATAAGGTTCAGGGATAATATGAATCGGATACACAATACCAGAAGTAAAGTACAGTATCGTAAAAAATATAGTAATTATTTTACTAATTTCGCCACCATAATAACCAATGACCATCATGATTAAAGCAACACCAAAACTAAATATAAAAAGAGTTACCCAACAAAATAATACAATATGAATATTCTCTAAGTTAGCGTATATGTTGAAGAAAAAAAGCACAAATAATAATAATACTGACGTAACAAAATAGATCATCAATTCTAGAAATGAGCGCGCAATAATGACATCGATATGCCGAATCGAACGATACATTAACAACCCTTTGTTTGCCTGAGCAGCTCCTAATGCTCTTGTTGCGATTCTTTGAAACATGCGAAAAGGGACCATTCCAACTACCAGAAACAACATTATATCCATTCCTGGCACTATTCTTTCACGGAAATTGCCGACAAGTATCAAAATAATAGCTATTTGGAATATAACTTCAAGCGGTGCCCAAAGATAACCTAAACGATATCCACCGAAGCGAGTCTGTAATTCACGCATTAGCAAAGCATGAAAGGCTGCACCCATGACTTTAAGGCCGCTGCGATGCTTGATAGGACGATAAGGAGGTAGTTGTACAGACATGGCGTTACAGGACTTTACCGAAAACAGCCCCTATGATAAGTAAGCGCGACATAAGTTACAAGATTTAATCTATATACAGACAGATAAACCTATGATTTAGTAAGAAACCTGTAAGTAAATCACATCTAAAACGCTATCTATCAGTTGCTCCTAGTTTATAAGACCATTTATTTCGAGCAAAAAAAAACCAATCTCGATAGATTGGTTTTTTAGTACTGCTATATATGGTGGCGATGAAGAGACTTGAACTCTTGACCTCACGATTATGAGTCATGCGCTCTAACCAGCTGAGCTACATCGCCGTTTTAGGCTGCACATTATGCCCAAGCTGTTGACTGCCGTCAACCCCTAATAAGCATTTTTTGCAAAAAAACGAATTTAATTCAGATTAATTGCAACTATTACTACAACAAACAATAAAAAAGGTTTGGTAAACCGATAAGCCGGGTTCTGTCGTGGACGATCATTCCTCTAGGCGTATCATCGCTAATACGCTCAAGCAACCTACCCGCATCGAACGCGGGCCGCGCCATACCGATGCCTATTTGGTCTTGCTACGCGTGGAGTTTACCATGCCGTGAACTGTTACCAGCCACGCGGTGCGCTCTTACCACACCCTTTCACCCTTACCGATAGTACCCTAAGATACTAAAGGCGGTCTACTCTCTGCTGCACTGGTCGTCAAGTTACCCTGCCCAGCCGTTAGCTGGCACGCTGCCCTATGTAGCCCGGACTTTCCTCCCCTGCTCATCTGTTGCCAGTGTGCAGCGGCGATCGCCTAGTCTACCAAGCGCGCTAGTATAGCAAACTTATGACTGCCTGCGCATGTCTTTTGGATTTATTTTTAAAGACAATACAAATAAGCTAAACAAAATTTTCTGGTAGTATTTCAATATTACCGACCACTTTGTCCTTCAAATACGGTATCTGTAACCAATGCGCTGCGGGATAATGATTGTCCAAATATTTTCGTAGAAAGTCAATAGTGCTATTTGCGATCTCAGTATCCGTTTGCTCAGCATCATCATGAATATGATTATAAATTACACTATGTACTATTAATCCACGCGATTTTATAGCTTCTAAACTCAGTAAAGTGTGATTGATGCTGCCCAATCGACCAGACGTGACCAAGACAATAGGATAGCCTTGCTCGGCAATATAATCTAATATCAGTAGATTCTCTGTAATCGGAACAAGTAAGCCACCTGCACCTTCTAGTAGTATCGCATCATACTGTACCTGCAATCGCTTGGTGGCGTTAGTAATCATATCAGGATCAAGTGTTTCCCCTGATAATTTAGTAGCCAAATGAGGAGACGCTGGCTTCTTATAACGATGAGCACAAGTCGTAAAATCGAGGTCACATGGCTGTAAAGAAATGTCCATTAATTGACGATGAGTAATGATATCATCAGCGATATTCATCTCACCATTATTTGGATTTATCGATACGCCCGTCTGTACTAGCTTTTGAGTAATGACATTTAAGCCTTGCTGCATAAGTGCTTTTGCAAGCAGTCCAGTAGCATAAGTTTTACCGATATCGGTATCGATACCAGAAACAAATAAAACACTCATGATTGACCTCGGTTTTCTAAATACGTACGCACTACTTTTAGCAGTGATTGGCATAAGGTAGTTAGCTCATCATCAGTAATCACGTATGGCGGCATAATATACACTAGCTTCCCAAATGGTCTGACCCAGATACCATTATCAATCAACAAAGACTGAAAAATGGGCATATCGACCGCTTCGTCCAGCTCAATTACAGCGACTGCACCCAAGCAGCGCACCTCGGCAACACCGTCTAATAACGCAGCAGGCGCTAACTGCTGTTCCATAATATTCTGCATGTTTGCGGTACGCGCTTCGATATCATAAGACATAATCAAATCAATCGATGCACACGCAACTGCACAAGCCAGTGGATTGCCCATAAAAGTTGGGCCATGCATCAACGCTGGATAGTCACTATTATGGATGGTATCGGCAATTTTGCGGGTACATAGCGTTGCAGCAAAAGTCATATAGCCACCCGTTAGCGCCTTGCCAATGGTCATGATATCAGGGCTAATAGCTGCATGTTCACACGCAAATAATTTACCACTACGCCCAAAACCAGTGGCGATTTCATCCGCAATCAATAGTACATCATGCTCATCACATAGTTGACGCAGCAATTGTAGATATTCAGGACTATAAAAACGCATCCCGCCTGCGCCCTGAATAATTGGCTCAATAATAAAACCTGCCAGCTGCTCGCCATGCTCTACAAAAAACTGAGCTAATGATTCACGCTTATCTACTGTCAATGCGCGATCAAAGCCAAGTGGCGGCGCAGGGACAAAATGCTGCATCGGTAATTGCTTGCCATATAGGCTGTGCATACCATTAACAGGATCACAGACACTCATGGCATGCCATGTGTCTCCATAATACCCTGAATGGGTTGATGCAAACTGCTGCTTGTTTGGACGCTTGGCAGCCACTTGATATTGCAGCGCCATTTTCAGTGCTACTTCTACCGCAATACTGCCACTGTCAGCATAAAAAATTGCATCAAGTCCAGCAGGTACAATATCTAGTAGCTTTTTACCCAAATCTATCGCTGGCTGATGGGTTAACCCACCAAACATGACATGCGCCATTTTACCCAATTGCTGGGTCAGTGCGTCATTCAGTTTTGGATGGTTGTAACCATGTACGCTCGCCCACCATGACGACATACCGTCTATCAGGCGCGTGCCATCTTCGGTGATGATATAAATACCTTCAGCGCGATCGATTACGATATTAGAATAAGTGGGTGGCAGGCTGGCATATGGGTGCCAAAGGTGTTGCTGATCAAAGTCGTTTGTAACTTGGATAGATTGCGTGGTTATTGTTTCCATGGTCATCGTGTTGTCCCTAAAACGTTGTAAAACCAAACGTCATCAATCACTTATAAATACTTTATTGACCCGTAATACGTTTGTATTTAGATAGCAGGTCGCTTTCAGTCTCAACATGATTGGGATCGTGAGGAATACAGTCGACTGGACAAATCACAACGCATTGTGGCTCGTCAAAATGTCCGACACATTCTGTACATAGATCAGGGTCGATGACATAGATATCATCCCCTTCTGAGATGGCTTCATTGGGGCAAGCAGGCTCGCACACATCACAGTTGATGCACTCATCAGTGATTAATAGTGCCATGAACTGTTCCTTATATTTTTACTCGTATTAGGGCTTGTCCCTAATTCAAACGTTTATCAATAAATGGGCTAAAAATGGCTAAATCTTTGACAAACGGGGACAAATAACTGCTCAATATCTCGATATTGTCTGCACTATTTTTCTTGTTTGCCTGCGATTTATCTAATTTTTATCACTATTTTTAAAATAGGGACATGCCCTATTCCTATATGGCTGCTCCTTGCTATTTTAGCAAGTGCTAGCAGCATATCTTTGATGCAACATTTTTTATTTAATATTTAACTTTTTGTCGAATGCTTGCAAAACACAAGGTGGAACGAATTTATTGACGTCACCGCCAAGCTTAGCAATTTCGCGAATCATGGTAGATGAGATAAATGAGTAATTTTGAGATGGGGTCAAAAATACTGCCTCAAAGTTTTCATCAAGCTCACGATTCATATTGGCTAGCTGAAACTCGTACTCAAAATCTGACATTGCACGCAAGCCACGCAAAACTGCCGTGGCATTTTTCTCACGCATAAAGTCAACAAGCAGCCCTTCAAAACCAATGACAGATACCTGCGGTAAATCTGCAAATACGGTTTCGACCAAAGCAACGCGCTCTTCAAAATTGAACAAGGGTTTTTTATGATGGCCTGAGGCAACCGCGATAACAACCTCATCAAATAGCTTGACGGCGCGTGTGACCAAATCTACATGACCATTAGTAATAGGATCAAAGGTACCAGGGTATAGAATTTTGGTATGTAGCTTTGAGGAATTGGGAGAAATAGAGTGGCTCATAGCATGACTGATATAATCGGTGATATTAGGCCATAT
Source organism: Psychrobacter sp. NPDC078501 (assembly GCF_044900935.1). Classification (NCBI taxonomy): domain Bacteria; kingdom Pseudomonadati; phylum Pseudomonadota; class Gammaproteobacteria; order Moraxellales; family Moraxellaceae; genus Psychrobacter; species Psychrobacter sp. NPDC078501. The sequence goes on from NZ_JBJDOS010000003.1 coordinate 25,771, forward strand.
GCTAGCAAATTTTGCTCAAACTTAATACTTATCTGCTACATTTGTCCTAACAGCCGATTTACCTTTTCATCAGAGGCTTTGATACAATAGGCAGTTCGACTCATCCATCTCATAATCGAAATAAAAAACAATACTAGTTATTGGATTAGGATGAGGAATTAGTGGGACTGATTAAATAAGGAGCCTGTTTTTTAGGTCATCCTTATGGAGAAATTATGTCAAAAAAATCAAAAAAGCCAGATAATCAGATTTGCGCCAATAAAAAGGCGCGTCATGAGTATTTTATCGAAGAAACCTTTGAGGCAGGACTGGCATTACAAGGCTGGGAAGTCAAAGCCATTCGCGCAGGAAAAATGACGATTACTGAAGCGTACGTCATATTCCGCAACAATGAAGCCTTCTTGTTTGGTGCGCACATTCAGCCATTGCTATCAAGCTCAACACACGTTAGTCCAGACAGTATTCGTACCCGTAAACTGCTGCTGAACCGTCGTGAGATCGAAAAACTATCTGGGGCAATCAACCAGAAAGGCTACGCTTGTGTACCGCTGTCTTGTTACTGGAAAAACTCATTGGTGAAATGCCAAATTGGCCTAGCACTGGGTAAAAAGCAACATGACAAACGTAAAACGCTAAAAGATCGTGACTGGGAACGTGATAAGCAGCGCGGTTTCAAACAGCATTTAGATTAAGCGTTATTTAATCTATATAAAAAAGGACGACTCAATGTTTACTGAGCCGTCCTTTTTTGTTGTCTACGATATCTATAAATATTACCGTCCAGCTTTAGCTACCAATAACAACTCATACAAGCATTTAGCAATCCATTCTACTATGCCATTTGCTCTTCTAGAGACGCTGCTGTCTTTCTACTAGCCTGACGTAATTGCCTAACACCATGAGCAATCAAACACGCAATACCTAACCAAATCATACCATAGCTATAGATCATCGCTGACTCAAATGGGTTGCCTAGTACAGTTACTGCCAAGATAAATAGCAACGCAGGTTCCAAATAGCTCATCATTCCATACACGTTGACTGGTAGCATTTGACTGGCATCAATATTAGTCTTCATCGCCAAGACACTGAGCACACCCAAACCTATTAGCATTATGATAAAGAACCCAGAGCCGCTAACCAATACCAAACTGCTTGGGGCAAAGAAGAACAAGTAAGCCAGCGCAAAGGGCGCAAATATCGTTAAATCAACCAATAAACCAGTTACTGCACCGATACCCTGTAGTCGGCGTAAAATGTAGTAAACAGGATACGTACCGCATACCCATAGCGTCGCCCAAGAGACACTTTGCGTACGGATAACTTCGCTACCAACGCCCAGTGCGGCAAAGGCCACTGCCAACCATTGCAAACGGCTTAGTTTTTCGCCAAAGAGGACACAACCAAACACCACCATCATTAACGGGAATAAGAAGTATCCCATCGCGGTTTGCACACCTTGCCCATTAACTGGCGCCCACATAAATAACCAAAACTGGCTAAGGAATATCGGTGTAGGTAATAGCAGCCAAGCCCACTGCTTAGCGCCTTTTAACACTTTCAATTTATCAATGTGCAATCCCAGACGCCCACTTACCATCAGGTATCCGACCAACGCTGCCCACATCGCGAGCATGCGCCAGATAAAAACTTGCGTCCCTGATAATGGCGACAAAAAACTGCTATACGCATAGAGTACGCCAAATAGCACATTGGATAATATGGCAAAAGACACTCCTAGTATTAGAGTGCGTTGTTGTGCGCTACCTGTCGTCCAAATCGCAGGTAGTGGCAAACGTGCAACAGTCGTTGCTAGCGTATTAGCGAATACATTGGAGAGCATTGAGATAGACATGATAAGCACCGTAGCTATTAATAGATTATAAAAAACCAATTGCTAGCTCTTATTTTAAAGTGGCTCTAATTGGTATGGTCTATTTTACTAGGATGCTTTGATATATTATCTCTATATAAGTTCATTGATGAATAAAAATTTCAAATAATTATCGTATAAATCATTATTTTCTTATATTAGTATTGTTAGTGATAATATTTATAAAAAACAATAGAAAACTCTGCTGTTAAGGATGTCCTGATATGAGCCATACTTTAGATAATATTGATAAAGCTATCTTGAACTTGCTACAAGATGATGCGACATTACCGCTTAAAACTGTCGCAGAGCGGGTGCATGTATCTATTGCGACGGTGCAGCGACGTATACAGGCGCTGATAGATAGTGACGTGATTACCAAACAAGTCGCCATCGTCAATCCTGACAAAGTGGGCTACGGTCTGACAGCAGTGGTAATGATAGAAATGGAGCGCTCTAATACCTCAATGCAGCATCGATTTGAGCGCCTGATGGATGCGCAATCACGAATCATGAGCTGCTATGAAGTATCGGGCGATTTTGATTTTATGTTGATGGTCAATGCCAAGAATATGAGCGACTATCATCAGTTCACTCGCAGCTTACTGACTTACGAAAATAACGTACGCAATTTCAAAAGCCAGTTTGTGATGAACTTTACTAAGAGTGGAACCAAAATCACGCTAGATTAATTATAATTAATCAGTCTAAGCTGAAGTTGCCTATCATATGACAATGGATGATGAGTAGCTAAGTTGCCTCTAAACCCTGTACGATATCACCAAATATTTGATGGAAATTAAGCTTTAATCACTCATTTCGTAAGCCCATTTTTTAGACAAGGAAGCCTAATCATGACTGACCACACAAATGCTACTCAGAAGAATATGCAAGAGTTACTAAAATCGTTAAACCCAAAACCATTAAATTCAAAAACGGCAATAGCAGGCGCTCTGTTTGCTACGGTACTAGCCAGCTCAGGCTGTGCGACCAGCTCATTGTTAGACAATAGTGGACATGTCACCACGAACACAACAAAGCAAATACTGTCTGAAGATCAAATTGTTGCTTTTGGTCGTCCTGCGCAGGCGTTACCAAAAATGCCAAACGCGTCAATGGTTATCGTAGGAGAGAAGAACAGCTACGTTCTCACCCAAGGTGGGACAGAAATGGTGAACTTACTGAGTAATCTGTCTCAAAAAAACATTCAAGTGGATAACGACATGAGCTTTCATGTACCCAATAATGATGGGTACTTCCAAGGTGAGATGAAATTGTCTTATGCTAAATTAAAAGATGAGTTTGGGCGTTCAGACTATCAGTTCTTTTTGCAAAATAATGGTAAAGAGTGCACCTCAGCGAGTGATCAACGTATCAATGCTCAGCGCTTTTGTTTTAGCGTTCCTGTCAAAGGCGCTATCTATCCGCAAGTTAGTAACTTAGGTTTGATTCAGTCAAACTATCGCGCACTGACTAAACCATATACGGTGAGTTTTTATACACAAACTCAGCAGGATGTCGTCACTCGTAGCGGTCCAAATGGCGTACAAAAACTGGTCTTACTACCCTTTGCCCTCGCCTTTGACGTGGTTACTTTCCCGCTTCAGTTATTGGACTAGATAGTTAACTATTAGACCGCTCATCGCCTAGTATCAAGTTTCAAGGTACGTTATGAAAGCTATGTCATGAAAGCTACATTATGAAATCTACGTTATAAAAGCTCCTTTATATAAGGCACGTTATCGAAAGGTATTCTATTCTCAATCGTAACGTGCCAGCTTAATATTTTAAAATAACTTCTCGACCAATATTTTCGAGTGGTTTTGTTTCGCTGTTTCTGCCGCTCGAAACATCATCTCATCTGCTTCGACAGGACCTGCAACATCGCATAAACACACATAAGCCAGCTGCATCAAATTATTTAATAGGTGCTCGTTATCAGGTACGGACGGGCGATTGCTTTCCAAAAATTGACTGATGTTAAGACTATGCCCTTTGAAGGTGCGCTCTTGCGAAACAGTTTGGTGCATGGTCAGAAATAAGTTGCGACTTTCTGTTTCTGATAGCTGACTGCGCAGCGCTTCTATGACAGTATAAAACGCCAAAACCAACTCAGAGACAGGGACTGACGCTTTGACTGTTTCATTATGGCTATTATAACCATTGTGATTATCAGCCTCGACTGTCTGCTGACTATCCGCTTGCAACGTAGCCCAAAAGCCTTTCCTAATATCAGACTTATAAGCTTGCAGCTCAGGATAGCGCCGTGTCGCATCTAAGACGCACTGCTGCATCATTTTCACAGAGACTGTCGAATATCGCTGCCACTGTGATTTGAGCAGCCGCACCTCTTCAGGGTGTAGATAGTCGGCAAGCACCTCTGCCATCGCAGTCACAGCTTGGTCTACGGATTGAGTATCAATATTCATCAGCTCTCTCCTATAAATGCCGCTCGGTTAAACTCTTGGAATCAAACATTTGCTTTTGAAATTCAGGGTAACCAAGCTCTGCGTGCTCGGTATAATCAAGGCCGCGCTGCTCATGTAAGCGGCTAGCTTTTAACCCAAAGCTTAAATCGATCAGCTTATACATCACTAGACCCAATCCCAATCCCCAGCCTAACGCCACGCCGACACCCAGCGCTTGTACACCAAGCCGTGATAAGTTAAACAAATCTCCTGTATAAAACAATCCTGCAGCGAGCGTACCCCATGCCCCGCCAAAGCCATGTACTGCCACTGCCGAGACTACATCGTCTACTTTGAATTTTAATAACGCTTGCGACGATAAGATATAAACCACGGAAGCAACCGCACCGATGAGAATGGCAAATATAGGTGTTGTGGTCGCACAGCCTGCGGTAATAGATACCAAACCAATCAAACTGGCATTGACACTATCGCTCAGCAAAATAGCTTTATTAAGCGATCGAGAGATCAGCATGTAGCTCACCACCGCACTGACTGCTGCGACAAAAGTATTGACTGCGATCAAACCAATATTGCCAGTGATAGACAATGTCGATCCAGCATTGAAGCCGAACCAGCCGAACCATAAGATAAATCCACCAAGCGCTAACAACGTCATGTTATGCCCTGCGATGAGTCTTGGCGTACCATCAGGTGCGAAGCGGCCTAACCTTGGACCAATGACCAAGATACCTGCCAAGGCCAACCAGCCACCGATAGAATGCACGACAGTAGAACCAGCAAAATCAATAAAACCAAGCTCAGCTAGCCAGCCTGTCCCGCCGAAGTAACCACCCCACACCCAACTGGCAAACACAGGATAGATAAACAAACAAATCAAACATGCCGCCACTGCATAACCTATAAAGGAAACGCGCTCTGCCATTGCACCACTAGCAATCGTCACCGCTGTCGCTGCAAACATCATCTGAAAGAACATCAGTGCCCAATCCATATTAGATAAGGCGACTGGCATAAAGTGATCCGTGCCGACAAATCCGGAGTGATTGGTACCCATCATCAGCCCAAAACCAACCAAGTAGAACGCCAGACCGCCGATACACATGTCAGTATAATTTTTCATCATCACGTTTACCGCATTCTTTGCGCGTACTGAACCGCTCTCAAGTAGCGCAAAACCTGCCTGCATAAAGAACACCAATACCCCGCCCCAGATAATCCAAGCGATATTTTGATATTCGAGCAGCTGCGCCACGGTCAATGTGTCAGTCTCAGCGGCTTGGGCGCTACCCATCATTGCAAACGATAATGTACTTAGCACCAGCCTATTGCTTAGCAATAGTTTTAATGATTTTAATAGTTTTAATAATGTCTTTATCGTGTCCAGTCCACCAGAGGATGTTCTCATTTTATCTCCAAACACTTATCTATCCGTTCAAATGTTATCTGTGCACTATTTTTACTCATTGATGCACACAAATAAGCCCTAACAGGGGTGGAGCAAAACTTGTGCCAAAATCCACTATTAGAAATTAAAGAAAGTCATAAATATAAGAAAACAAATGACCAGTATCAGCTAAGTCGGTATTTTGATAATTATGCTTGCGTGGACGTGGTTAAAAGTTGAACTAAGATAAAGAATGATTGTTGGAAGTAAGTTTGATTGAACTGATAATGTGACTGTTCTGTCTAGACTGTTTTTGCCATTATTTTGCTGTGCGGATAGCTTACTTTGCATGAGCAGTTTATCTCGCGCTATCAATAACTTATCGGCAATCGTCCCTCATAGAATAGGTCGCATAGTGAAGGCGATTCATGTTAAAATGAGCGCTTTTAAATTCGCCTTTATTATCATTGGGTAATAAGGGCTGTGTTTTTAGTGCCATTTTTCTAATTAACAGGTCCGCCCATGTCTGCCGATACCATCGCCCGCACTGCCTTTAAACAAGGCACCAAGCCACTTTATGATTATGACAAACACTGGGCGAGCTGCTACGAGCCAGCGCCTTATCTACCGATGAGCCGCAAAGAGATGGACGATCTGGGCTGGGATGCTTGTGATGTCATTATCATCTCAGGTGATGCCTATGTCGATCATCCAAGCTTTGGTATGGCGATTATCGGTCGTCTATTAGAGTCGCAAGGTTTCCGTGTTGGTATCATCGCTCAGCCAGATTGGAAGAGCAAAGACGCCTTTATGGAACTGGGCAAACCTGTCTATGCGTACGGTGTGACCGCGGGCAACATGGACAGCATGATCAACCGCTATACCGCCGATCGCAAAATCCGTAGCGATGATGCCTACTCTCCAGGCAACGTGGCAAACAAACGCCCTGACCGCGCAGCTATCGTCTATAGCCAGCGCTGCCGTGAAGCCTATCCTGATGTGCCTATTATTTTAGGCGGTATCGAAGGTAGCTTACGCCGTATTGCTCATTATGATTATTGGTCAGACAAAGTGCGCCGTAGTATCTTACTGGATGCGCGTGCTGATGTCTTACTGTATGGTAATGCTGAGCGTGCGATCGTCGATGTGGTACATGGTCTGTCTAAAGGCTATAGCTTTGAGCAAATGAGCAAATTGCGCGGTACTGCTTACTTATTGACCCCGACTCGTCGCCACTGGCAAGAAGATATGACTGAGGTTGCGAGTAATGATGTCGATACCGTCGGCCGTGTCGATCCAATCATCAACCCTTATGTGATGACCGAAGACGTTGATAGCTGTTCAATTGAGCAGAGCAAACCATCGGACTCGCCTGTTGGCCAAGCCATGTCATCAATGTCGTCGCAGTATAAAGGCTTTGTCGCAGAACCAGTTGCCAATAAAGTTATCAACGCTGAGCAAGTCGACGAAGAAACGCAAGTGGTGCAAATGCGCGGCTTTGATAAGCCAATGACCGCACGTAAGCATAAGCTAAAAATGCCACCACGTGAAAAAACCGTCATTCGTTTACCTGACTATGAGCATGTCAAATCTGACCCTGTGCTTTATGCTCATGCGAGTCGTATCCTGCATCTAGAGACCAATCCAGGTAATGCCCGTGCGCTCGTACAGCGTCATAGTAGCGGTGCTGGTAACTCGCATACCTCTATCGACGTTTGGCTCAATCCGCCACCAGTGCCACTCTCAACTGAAGAGATGGATTATGTGTTTGATTTGCCATATGCACGCCTGCCGCATCCAAGCTATGGCGATGCGCGTATCCCTGCTTATGACATGATTAAATTTTCGGTCAATATCATGCGCGGCTGTTTTGGTGGTTGTACATTCTGTTCGATCACTGAGCATGAAGGCCGTATTATCCAGAGCCGTTCAGAAGATTCAATCTTGCGTGAAGTAGAAGCGATTCGCGATACCGCACCGAACTTTACTGGAGTGATATCTGACCTTGGTGGCCCGACTGCCAATATGTATCGCCTCAGCTGTAAAGATGAGACCATTGAGAAGAACTGCCGTAAGCCATCTTGTGTCTATCCTGATGTCTGTGAAAACCTGATTACCGATCACAGTAATTTGACCAAGCTATATCGCAAGGCACGTGATATCAAAGGCGTGAAAAAAATCCTGATTGCTTCAGGCTTACGTTATGACTTGGCAGTAAAAGATCCTGAATATGTGAAAGAATTGGTCAGTCATCACGTCGGTGGTTACCTCAAGATTGCGCCTGAGCACTCTGAAGAAGGCGTGCTATCGAAGATGATGAAACCTGGCATGGGCAGCTATGATCAATTTAAAGCCATGTTCGAGCAATTCAGCCAAGAAGCAGGTAAAGAGCAATATCTGATTCCTTACTTTATCGCTGCCCATCCGGGAACCAAAGATGAAGATATGATGAACCTTGCGCTTTGGCTCAAAAGTAATGGCTACCGTGCTGACCAAGTACAGGCGTTTTATCCAAGTCCAATGGCGACCGCGACCACCATGTACCATACGCATAAAGATCCGCTACATAAGGTCAGCCGTGATGAAGGTGACATGGATATCGTCAAGTCTGGCAAGCAGCGCAAATTGCATAAAGCGTTCTTACGCTATCATGATCCAAAAAACTGGGTACTACTACGTAAAGCCTTACAAGACATGGGTCGTAGTGACTTGATTGGTAAAAACCGTGGTTGTTTGATTCCACCATTTAACGCCAGTTTAGAAGGGCGTGATGCCGCGCAAGATACTTATCAATCAGCGCGCAAAAAGAATAGCCGTGTTGGCAATGACTCAGTGAAGCGCAGTAATGGCTCGTCAAACAACAGTGTGTCAGCTAAAGGTGCAGCAGGTAAAAATGCTGTCGGTAAAAACAGTAAGAAGAAAGTTAGCAAAGGCAATTTCCAGACTCAGCATACTGGTCTGCCACCACGTAAAACCAAGTAGTGTCATAGCAGGTAGTGTTTATAGTATAAAAGTGCATGCTCAATATAGAGCGTGTTAAGTAAAACAAAAAAGCGTCTATCAGCCACTCGTTGATAGACGCTTTTTTATGCGCTGATTTTATAGTTGCGCATCTCAGAATTAATACGGCTTACTTTTCAGCATGTCGCAGATTACAAGTTACATTAGACAGCGGTTGGGTAACGAAGCTAACAGGTAACGAACAATTTCTAACATTGAAATGGTTCGTTTTCGCTACTATAACCCTCATATGCTAAACGCATCATTAAGAACAAGTAAATGACATCAGCGAAAAGCTTTGGAGAGCACTATGAAAATGATAACTAAAATTGCGACTACCCTACCAGTCCTTGCCCTATTGAGCGCTTGTGCCACTACCGCACCAACTACCCCAGATGCAACTGATACGCCAGTTCCAGAGAAAGTAACCGCTGCCTATGATCGTATGGCACCAGCACCATACACCTGTACCGATGACAGCAAAATCATGGCAAAGCAATCTATCAACAAAGAACAAGTGATGCTCAACGCTACCTTGCCAAAAGTAAAATGGGCTGAGCAGCCAATCATCCTAAACGGTAAAGTGAAAGGCGAAGTTGCAAGCTATGTAAATGATTCAAACCCAGAAGTCGTCTATGCATGGCACATGAAAGGTGACAAAGGTATCTTTGCGATGAAATGGGCTGACGGTAAGGAATACCAAGTAAATTGCCAAATCTAATCAGTTAGAGATACGCTCATATCGTAATAGACAAATAGTTGTAATAGACAAAAAGCAGTCATTATATAGTGGCTGCTTTTTTATGCGTGTTTGTTTGATACGTGTATAAAGACGGCTATAAAAAATAGTATCAGATAGATAGTTGTATAGTCAGTTCAATATAATTTCGACACAAAGAAACCGAGTGCAAGTTATACATTAGTATGCTTAGCGAGGATGACGATATAGCGGATTTATATAGACTTGACTATATAGTTGATTCAATTTAAAAGTGGTATAAGGCAGCCGAGTGCAGATATAACTGTGATACTGCAAGCGAGGCTAACGCTATCATTCTTTTATAGAGGATTAGACTATATCAAAACTTACCATCTGATGTATTTCGCTAGAGAAGCACAAAGAAAGCTGTCAAAATAGCAAATCAATCATGACCAACAATCAAAAGGGTAACTCGATGGCAAAGCGTCTGATAAATATGATGGTAATTGCAACGGCAAGTATGTGGGCGCTGACAGGCTGCGATAACGCTACCGATTCCGTCGAGGCCACTGAGCAAAATGCGGAGACAGCAGCAGATCCATCCGCACCAGCAGCCGACACCATCGACTGGTCACTGGTAGATAGTGGTGAAAAGCCTGCTGACCCTACCAACTATAAGTACCCGTTTGCGATCGATAGTCAAAACGTCCGAGACTATGCAGATTACTTCAAAGTGGACGCTGCAACCGCTCAGCATAATCTGACGGTGAGCATGGCAAGTAATGAAGCACTATCGAAAGCCTTGGATCAGCTGAGCGAAACCTATGTCTCACATGAGCTAACCGATGGTAATGAGATGACGCTTATCATTCATACCACGCCCGATGTCGCTGCCAGTCGCTATGACTATGTGCTGTCTGATGACTTTGCCAAAGGACTGGTGCTGCCTATCGTGATTCAGCCAGATGGTAAGAAAGGTGACGCAAAGGCGCATGGTGAGATGGCGGAGTAGAAGTTAATAGCGTGTGTTTTGGCCTGTATCACACATGCTACTAAAAGATATTAAGTTTGACGGTAAGGATTGTTAGAAAGTTCGATTTTAATATCTTTATCTCTAAGTAGCCAAGCTAAATACATTTGATAATCTCGCGCGGCAGGTGCAATATAAACTTTATCAAGGCTTTCTTTTACATCTGCTTCATACTCAATAAATAAAAACTTCTTATTTACCATCTTAACTTCAGGTGCATTCAAAGAAGTTACATATATCATGCGGCACTCTTGCTCTTCCTGAAAAGCAGAGTGCTTGATTAAGTACTTTAACGGTAGAAGAATTTCGTTTATCAAAGTATCAATTTTATTGGATGATTCCAAGTCACTATTTGTTATCCCTTTTTTTTCCTCTATTATCAATTCATAATTATTTTTTAGAGCACGAAAAGCATCACTAAAATCAATAGTTTTCTCATCTATATATTTTTTATAATTTTCCCATTCATGTTCAGCCTTACTCAATATTTTATCTTTTACTGCTATCGTTTCATCACCAAATTCACGAAAAAAATGTTAGTCGATTGCGATGAGCTAATTGAATATAGTCAGAAGTTGGGTCGATGTACACACATCTCATAACTGGCTGTTTATTAATTCTAAACTTACCATCAACACTCTTTTCTGCATTCAATTGCTGATTCAATTCTAATGGAAAGATAGTTTCGTCTGAATTTTGACTATTGTTTTTGAGCGATAAAAAGGATAAACCCTCTAAAGAATTATCTGATTGAAAGAATTCTTTTTCAAATACAAGGCTAACACCTGAAGCTTCTTTGTCGGCTTCCTTACCATATAGACGAAATTGGTTAAGACTGTCATGATTGAAAGTGAAGCAGCTAACAAAAGCATGTAAGCTCTTATCAAAATCTGGAGCATAAAAATAGTTTTCTTTTATACCTTCTAGGTAGTTAACTAATAAATGACCTTCGCTTGGATCATTGACATTATTAATAGTATTAAGACGAAAAAAACTTGACAGAATACTACCTTTATTTTTTTCTAATAAAAGGTTAGCAACACTGGTGTTTGTATAGTGAGCAAGCTTTCTCTCGGGGTTCTTCCTCTCCTTAACTTCTTCTCCAAAATTTATTTTCAGTACACTTACTATTGTTAGAGTCCATTCTATTAATTCTAAGCATCTACTCCCTATTTCCTCAAAACTAGAATCCTCCAAGAACTCACATATTTTTCTATAGCAATTTACTTCATAAGAATGCGTATTTTTACATAAATTTAATACAAATTTAGCCTTAGAAATATCTCTAAAAGAAATATCTTCAAAAAAAACTTTTGTTATATATGATTTAGCAATCGCAAGAAACACAAAGTTATAATCTCTCGCCTGCTATATCTCGAATATTTTTTAACGCCTCAAAAGCTAACTCTCTATCCCTCTTTACAAAAAAATAATCACCAACTATATAGCGTTGTGCAAGTTCATAATCCTCATCCGTTATTCGTATATCTTTTAACGCATTTATTCCTATGTTATAGCCATCCAATTCTCGAGTTTCATGAAATATATGAAATCTAGAAGATATATACTCTACATCTCCATCCTTCTCACGTGACACTTTCAGCAACTCTTCAACTTTTTTGCGAGTTTCTTCGTCCAGACCTTCCATGTCATCAATATTCATACCCTATTCCCCAACCATCGCCAAAAACTCTTCCTCACCTACTATCTTAACGCCCAATTTTTCTGCTTTGGTCAGTTTAGAGCCAGCCTTATCCCCTGCCAGTAGCGCGGTGGTTTTTGCCGAGATGCTGCCCGAGACTTTTGCACCCAACGCTTGTAGTTTGGCTTTGGCTTCATCACGCGCCATGCTATCGAGCGCACCCGTGATAACCCATGTTTGCCCATCGAGTGGCAGCCCTTCTGATGCGATTTGCTCGACCTTATCCCAATGCACGCCAGCTTCACGTAGTGCGGTGATGACTTCGATATTATGCGGTGCACGGAAGAATTTGTAGGTCAGCTCGGCAGTGATTTCTCCGACATCTGGCGTTTTTATCAAGGTCTCAATACTGGCCGACATCAGGCTGTCTAAGTCACCAAATTGCTGGGCAAAGTTCTGTGCTGTGCCTTCACCGACACCGCGAATACCTAGTGCGTAAATAAAGCGAGCCAATGTTGTCTGTTTGCTGGCTTCGATAGCGTTGATGATATTTTGTACCGATTTTTCACCCAATTTCTCAAAGGTGACCATCTCATCCGCATGATTGTGCAACTGATAGATATCAGCGACAGTCTTGACCAGACCATGCTCAAAGAAGCTAATCAACCAACTTGCGCCAAGTCCATCGATATCCATGGCACGACGCGAGACAAAGTGAATAAGCGCTTCTTGCTGCTGCGCTGGGCAAAACAGTCCACCCGTACAGCGTGCCAATGCTTCGTCTTCTGGCAAGACGACAGGAGAGTCGCAGACAGGGCAAGTAGAGGGTAGTGTGACTGGCTCGCTATCGGCTGGGCGCTGATCGTGCCAGACACGAGTGACTTTTGGGATGACATCGCCTGCCCGATGAACGCTGACCGTATCGCCTGCGCGCACATCTAACCGCTGAATCTCGCCAAAATTATGCAAGGTGACATTGCTGACGGTGACGCCGCCAACTTTTACAGGTTCGAGCTTGCCGACTGGTGTGATTTGACCCGTACGGCCAACTTGCCATTCGATATCATTGAGACGTGTCATTACCGTTTCGGCAGGGAATTTATAGGCAGTCGCCCAGCGTGGCTCACGTGATAGGTAGCCAAGTTGCTGCTGTAACGCAAGGCTGTTGACCTTAATCACCATGCCATCGATTTCAAATGGCAGATCGCTACGTCCTTCTATCACTGACTCATAATAGGTCTGCGCGGCGCGTGGATTTGCCACCACTTCTACGGCGCTGACGGTAAATCCAAGCTCGGTAAGCCATGCCAGCGCCCCTGATTGGGTATCGATAGTATCTGGCAAACCTTGATTGACCGAATAGCCATAGAATGCCAATGGACGACTGGCTGCTATCGCTGGATCTAACTGACGTAAGCTACCAGCGGCGGCATTGCGCGGATTGGCAAAAGTTTTACCTTCTTTCTCTTCTGCCAATCGATTAAGACGCTCAAAGCCTGCCTTGGGCATCAACACTTCACCGCGCACTTCTAACAGCTCGATATCAGCAGCATCGGCTATCCATAGTGGCAAATTACGAATGGTCTTGGCATTTTGAGTAATATCTTCACCTGTCTGCCCATCACCGCGCGTGACTGCTTGGACAAATTTTCCGTGCTCATACTTCAGTGAGACAGCCAGTCCATCGAGCTTTAGCTCCATCTCGTATTCAGGGTTTTGCTGTGAGTCGCTGAGACGATCGTTGACACGGCGCATAAAATCGCGCAAATCATCATATTCAAAGACATTGCCTAGCGACAGCATCGGAATATCATGCGTGACTTGGGTAAAGGCCGATAACGGCATATCGCCGACTTGATTGATTGGGCTATCTGGCTGCACCAGATCTGGATATTCTTCTTCGATCTCAAGCAACGATCGACGCAATTGATCGTACTCGCTGTCTTCTAAAATTGGATTGTCGAGCACATAATAGGCATAGTTATGCGTCTTAATCGCTTCAATAAGCGCACGCATTTTTGAGACAATCTCTGCACTATTATTGGTACTACTGTCGGTCGAACTAGGTACATTAGATTTGGCAGGTGCTTGGTTTTCTACTTGAGCAGATAGGTTTTTAGAATTATTTGATGAGATAGAGTCAGTCATAGTTGGCGTCTTTTTTGCAATTCAAGATGTCGATATGATAACAAGTTTGTAGGAAGCTCGGTATAGTCAATCCTATATAAATCAAATACCATATCAGGCTTGCTCAGTCTACTGTGGTTAGCACTTTGCAGAAACTACAGCCCATTAAAAAAGGCAAATAACGTTAATCGCTATTTGCCTTTTTTATGATTTCTGCTATTAAGCAGCTTTTAACTTTCTTAGCTTAGCCTTCGCGCTGCTAACCCTCATAATCACGAACTTGATTACGCAGCTGCTGCTTGTATTCAGGCGTGATTGGTTCGTTCTCTTCATCAAGCATAATCGCGTCAAGGTCACTTGCCATCATATAAGCAATGCTCATCATGCTATCGAAGCTGCGCACGGCTTGTGGATGCGGCAATGACAAGAACACGACGACACCGTTATAGGTGTTGGTCGCGACACTATGCGGATCAAATGGTGCGATACCACTATCGGTGATGCCCATCATGCTAAACCACAACATACCTGTGCCGTCTTTTTGCTCGTAGCGATGGAACATATTCATCGCGCCATAGCGTAGACCGTATTTATCAATCAACGCTAACAAGTCACGACCACGGATAATCGCCGCTGGACGGTCACGATATTGGTGCGGCAAGATGGTGATATTGATATTGTCTTTGGCATTAATCAACGGACCGTTTTGCGCATCATCACCTGACTCTGATAGATGCTGATCCAGTATCGGGCTGTTATCATCGAAGCTTGGCTCTTCTGCGGTATCGATGGTTGGCATCAGGCTATCGGTCGCTGACATTAGGCTAGAGAACGCATCAGGCTCTTGCTCGATATGCATCTGATCGGCGACTTCTACAAACTCAGCACTATCGACACGGCGTTGCTCTTCTTGCCAGCGCGCGTAGTCTGCTTCATCGATGACGTCATGATCGTCAGCTGCTACATGGTCACGCTCAGCCGTTAGTTGAGCGTCAACGTTGGTATGCGCTTGCGTCAGTGGCTCTTCTTCAACAACGGCATCCAAGTAGCTACGATCTGGACCGATGCTCGTCTCGCCTGCGACCGTATCATCAAGATCTGGCTGATCGACGATATTGCGCTCGTGACGCGGTATGATCGGAATACCATTTTTATCATAATTGACCGCAGCAGCTTCGGTAGCACCGCGGCGCTTAAAGCTACGAATGACCATAAACAGCCCTGCGAGCACGATAAACGCGGCAATGGCAATCAATATAAACTGAATAACGGTCATGATAAATACATCCTAGTATATATAACAAAAGGGAATACACAAACGAGCATAAATGGCAATATTCTAGCATGGCTGACCTATATCGTCACCACATTGTGTACTTTATAACCAGTATGCTGGACTGAGGTCAAGCTTATTTGCATTTATGCCAATTGATTGATTATATTTGCATCGCGCTGATTCTCATAGCACTTTTAATGCCGGCTATTTCACGCTTAGCTCTCTACGTAACGCGCGGCTTCGTCGAGCGACACACTGACTAGTGTAGAAATGCCTGCACTTGGCATGGTAATACCCTTTAGCTCATCAGCAATTTGCATCGTTAATTTATTATGGCTGATAAAGATAAACTGTAAATCATCTGCTAGCTCATGAATGAGACTGGTGAAGCGCGCAACGTTGGCATCATCAAGCGGTGCATCTACCTCATCAAGCACACAGAACGGTGCAGGATGCTGCTTAAATATCGCAAAAATCAAACTCAGCGCGGTAAGGGTTTTTTCACCACCCGATAATACCGCTAAGCGACTATTACGTTTACCCTTCGGCTGCGCCATTAAGGTAAGCCCTGCGCGCCATTGTTCCGACTTTGGCGTATTGGCTGGCATCTCGTCAGTGTTCAACGTCAGGCTAGCCTGTCCACCGCCAAAGACTTTGGCAAATAAATTGGCCAGCTCATTATTGACCTCATCAAGCGTCTGCATAAACAGTGTCTTGGTCGTCTCATCAATAGAGGCAATCGCTTCAGTCAATGTCTGCATACTGGCTGCGATATCTGCCGTCTGCTGTGCGAGTGGCTCTAGTCGTTCGTTCACTTCGGCCAACTCTGCGACCGCTGCCAAATTGACTGGCCCAATCTTGCTCAACTGCTGGGTCAACTTGGCTCGCTCGGACTCTAGCTCAGCGATTTTGTCTGGACGGACGCGGCGATTATGAGCGATGAAATCTGCTAGCAGGTTTGAGACGCTCATGCTTTGTTGAGGTTGCTCAGCTTGCGCTTTATATTTATGACTTACACGATAATAAGCATCTAAAGCGCTCTGCGTGTGTGCGCTAGCATCCTCTAACCGTGCCGCGCTTAATGCCAACTCAGTAGCATGATGGGCAAACTCGCTTTGCTGCGTTTGTAACATATTTTGCAATGTATCAAATGCTGTCTGCTGCTCAGCGTACGTTTGTTTTAGTGCTGTTAGCGCAGTATCACGCTCGTTCAATAGCACTTGCTGCTCATCGCGCGTTACCTGTGCAGACTGTAGCGCTGCTTGTAGCTCTGGCAACTTGGCCTGCTGCTGCTCGTGACGCGTCTGTAAACTTTGCTCATTCTCTAACGATTTATCATGTTGTTCAGTTGCACGAGCCAGACTGCTAACACTATGTTCTAAACGCATCTCGTATTGCTGAATACGCAGCTGCAATGCTTGCCAGGCATCCTCATCAGCTTGACGCGCGCGGTTTAGCTCGCTGCGCTCAGCTTGCAATTGCTGAGTTGTCGCCCGTGCCTCTGCTATTTGCGGCGTGAGCGTGGCGATCTCGCTTTCGATGTACTGCTGTTCTTGCTCAAGCGTCTGCTGCTCTTGCGCCAGTTCTTGCTTTTCTTGCTCAAGCGTTGCTTTATCAGCGTTTAGGCGTTGGCTATCCGCTTGTAAACGCTCGGCATTGGCTCGCTCGATCGTCAGTTGCTGCTGGTATTTATGCTTATCACGGGTTAACTGCTCAGCTTGCGCGCGCGTTTCTTCTAAGCTAACCATTAACGCATCATAGTCACGCTGATTTTTGGCGATAGACTTTTGCTGATCTTGTATTTTGGTTTCAAACTCATCAAGTAAGTCTTCTAACGCTTGTATACGCGTACGCTGTTGCAGACGCTGTGTGAGGAATTGGCTATTGCTATCACTCTTCTCATCCTGTGCACCAGCGAATTTGCTTAAATTAATCGTTCCATGACGACTGATCAGCCAACCATCTGTGGTAAGCAAAATAGCGAACGGTGGTAATGACTTTAATACATCAGTAAGTGAGTCAATTTCATGCTGTTCAATGGTTTCAAGCTGCGCTGTATATATATAACATTGCTGCCAAAGCGCTAATGCAGGCTGTTTAATCAACTGCGATAATGGCAATACTTTATCAATCAAATTGTCTGGCAATTCGCTGACAAACTCTTGGTCGCTAATATTACTTTGCGCCGCGGGCAACCATAAGCTATGACCCGTCTCTACTAGAGCTTTATCCTTTGCAGTGGAAGACGTATTTTGTGCCGTTTGATAAGTCAGTAAATCTGCAACGTCATGCTCAAGCGCTTGCCACAAGCTATCAGCACTTTGAGAAATACCGTTAGCGTTATTAACGTTTGATTGCTTGATTTGATTGGCTTGTTGATTAGCAGCCAGCACATGGCTGTCTAGCCATAATGCCAAGATACTATCGAGTAGCGGCGCATACTCCTGCCCTTTCGTACTTAGCTCAATCTGCTCACGCAATGTTGCAATCGCCAACGGCTGATGATGCATGCCATCGCTATCCGTCTTATCTGTCACGGTAGCTTTTGTATTTGCTGATTGCTGTTGTGTAGGTTTTGGATGCAATATCTGATGCAGGGTATCGTATTCGCCTGCTAACAGCGCATGACGCTTTTCATAATCGCTCAACTCGCTCTGCTGTGCGTTTAGTCTCTGCTGCAAACTATGCGCTTGCGGTTGTATCTCGGACAAGCGTTCATCGACGGCATCGCGTTGACGCTCAACCTGCTGCAACTGTATGTTTAGCTCAGTGACTTGCTGTTCTAGCAGTTGACTTAAATCTTGCACACCATCCGTCTTACTCACATCAGTACTGTCAGATGCAGATGGCGCTATAGACTGCTGTAATTGTTGCCACAGGTTTTGCCAGTTTTGCTCGCGGCACTGCCATTTATCATAGCTTTGCTGATGGCGTTTCTGTGCTTGAGCGTTAATGGCCTGCTGCTGCTCAAGCGAACGGGTTTTATCTTGTAAGCGTGACAGATTGTTTTGCGCTTCATGCCACGCGCGCTGTAGTGGCTGCTCATTACGCTTATAGTTGTCGCGTTTATCTGTTAGCTCAGTCAGCTGCGGACGTAACGTTTCTAGCGCTTGATTCTGCTCAGCTTGTTCAGCGTTGAGCCGTTCGATATCAGCGAGTGATTGCACACGCTGCTGAGCCAAGCCAGACAGTTGCTGCTCGATAGTAGTCAGCTGTGACTTAGCATCGCTCAATTGATGTTCCGCTTGTTGATAGCCGAGCTGCTGCTGATAGTGAGCGCTTTGGGCATCGTCTTTGAGCCATTGCTCTTGATTGATGCGAGCAATGAGCTTATCTTGCTGAGCTTTGAGCGTGTCATAATCGGCCTGTAGCGTCGATACTTCAGCAGCACTACGCTCATGCGCTACTTTCTGCTGTTGATGCGTTTGCTTGGCTTGATACAGCTGTTGAATGGCGAGCTGCTGTTCGATATCAGCTAGTGTTAATGCCAACTCTTCGTAACGCTGCGCGCTAGCTGCCTGTTTAGACAGTGTTTTCTGTTGGCGTAGTAATTCGCTTTGCATATCGTGCAGACGCGCTAAATTGTCTTTTGTTTTCTCTAACTTCTTTTGCGTTTCTTCACGGCGCGCTTGATAACGAGACACCCCTGCGGCTTCTTCGATAAATTCACGCAGCTGTACGGGGCTAGACTCAACAATGCGCCCAATCATGCCTTGCTCAATCACCGCATAGCTACGTGCACCCAGCCCTGTACCTAAAAACACATCGACCACATCACGGCGACGGCAACGCGTACCATTGATAAAATAATCTGAGCGGCCATCCTTATTTACCTGACGGCGAACCGATAGCTCTTGGTACAAGTTAAACTCGTGGCGAATACCAGTCTGCTCATCTTGGGTATGCTCGAAGGTTAGCTCGACACTGGCGACGCTTTTGGCTGTTTTATCTTGCGTACCGGCAAAGATAACATCACTCATCGCCCCGCCGCGTAACTGCTTGGCAGAGGTTTCGCCTAGCACCCAGCGGATAGCATCAATCACATTCGATTTGCCACAGCCGTTCGGCCCGACGATGGCGGTGATACCATGACGAAAAGTAAAAGTGGTTGGATTGGCAAAGGATTTGAAGCCTGCCAGCTTTAGAGATTTTAAACGCATGAAGAGTCAATAAACTTAGCAAAAACAGGCGGCTATTCTACCTGAAATTGTAGTGGGTTTTTAGGGTTAAACTGCTAACTGCATAAACGATTTTGATTCAAGGCTTTGATGGAACCCTCGTAGCAGTTTTTGCTCCACTTGGCAGACGCTATTTTCTGCTAAGTAGCGATTATTAAACTCGATAAAGGCTGACCAAGAGATACTTGCCACTTCTAAATGATCGACTATCTCTAACAGCTCTGGTCTTAGCAAATGCTGATACTTCCTTGGCCGTTTATGACACAGAGCCAGCTCCCGATCTACGAGCATTTGCTTGTTTTGCTTTAGCGCGTCACCACCGATAAATAACAGCAAAAACTTTGCCCCTTTATCGATAAAGCCTTTTTCTAATAATTGCTCATACATCAAGCAGTACTTTAGGATTGGGTCTGGGTTTTTCCGACCAGCGAGTTTTAACTCATTGGCTATCAGCACATTCGCCTGATGGTTATAGGCTAGGTTGTCCATATACATTGCTTTTAGCTCTGTACTGTTTTCAAACATACCGCTATTACCATGTGTCGACCATGACCCACTTGGCTCGAAGCTAATAAATTGCTGATAAAATAAGTTCAGATAAACATCACTGCACAAACTCAAAAAAATATCGAATTCTTTATTAAGATAGTCTTCAGAAAAGAATGTTACGCGGCGCACGGCTTCTCTCGCATTACAGATACCCATCGTCTGCGTTGAATACGTCTCTAGCTGCTCAGTTTCATTCATTTTTGTATTGAGCTTTTTGATGACTGATTGCTCAATCTCTTCTATATTTCTGTCCTTTAACTCTGGGTGAGCCGCCCATTCAATGATTTGGCGTACGTATTGCTTTTTAGTGATGCCTAAAATACGCTGCGGCTCCCATGCCAAAAACTCTACCATATTAGAGAGACCAGTCGTCCATGATAGCTGGTCTTTTAGATGATTCATTGAGCCGAAAACACGGCGGTATTTTTCTGCAGCTTTCATACTAATAATGTCTCACGGTTTGCTTACTAATTTTATAAAAACTCATTATTGCTATAAAACACCCAATCCACTCAATAACAACTGTCCTCCAGCAAATATCAATAATACGCCAAATGCGCGCTTAAGCATCAGCGCAGGTAAGATATGAGCGAGCTTGGCGCCCACTTTTGCCATTGCAAAACTGGCGACTGAAATAAACAAGAATCCTGTGACATGGACAAATCCTATTGTGCCCTCAGGTAGGTTGACCACGTCTTGACCGAACCAAGCAAAGCCTGCTGCTCCAGCCAAGGCAATTGGTAGACCGCATGCTGCTGACGTGCCGACCGATTGTTTCATCGGAAGCCCTGCCCAGTTCAAGAACGGCACGGTCAAGCTGCCGCCGCCAATGCCAAAAATAGAGGACGCCATACCAATGCCAGTACCTGCACCAAACTGGACACCGGCCGATGGTAACGGTTTGCCCACCTGCTCTTTATTCGAAAAGAACAGCATTTTTAGAGCGACCAATAGCGCACCGAAACCAATAATAGCCTGTAGTGCTTGTCCATCAATCATATCCGCGATACCAGCACCGACCAAACTACCGATGACCAATCCAAGCGCCATCTTGCGCCATACTTCCCAGCGCACGCCGCCGCGCTTGTTATGTGCGGTCAGTGAGCTGATCGAGGTCACAACGATGGTCGCCAGTGACGTCCCAATGGCCAAATGGGTGATTACTTCTGGCGAAAAGTCATAAGCGGTAAAAATCCAGACCAAGGCGGGCACGATAATCATGCCACCGCCGACGCCAAACAAGCCCGCGCTAACACCTGCAAACGCGCCTGCAATCACAAACCACACATATAACATCATAGAACGAACCTTTTATAATACTGACTGGCACTATAGTACTTACTAGCGCTTAGGCGTGCTTAATTGTATTTGCCAAATCTCAACGCGACCTTTATGCTGTTTACTCGGTACTGTCTGACCGCAACAATCGCTCAGTATATCAAAGTTTCCTTTAACCACATCGACTAAACTTATGCCGCCACTCACTAGTTTTTCTACCTATTTATCCGAGCTCAATCACCGTCATGTGGCTAGTAGTGCCTCGACCAATAGCGAGCTGATAGAAGCCTTGCAAAACGGGTCGTTAGATGTCGCCACCGTACACGTTTTAACCGCGGAAGCCCAAAGCGCAGGTCGAGGACAGCACGGACGCTCGTGGCAATCACCACGTGGTAATGTCTATCTGTCGCTATATCATCCTGTGCATATGCCAATCAGTGGCTTGCTATCGCTCATCATTGGTCTTGAGCTGGCGAAGATGCCTATCATTCAAACACTGAACGAGCAACTGCAAGCGCAGGGACTTACTCCAATTGGGGTGAAATGGGCAAATGACTTGGGGTTTTATCAGCAAGCTCAGAGCCAATCTGAAGAGCTACCTAAAGAACAATCTATAACGGACAGCTCAGTATTAGATTCCGTATTGAATAGTAATGTAGCAAATCAGCGTACCCTACCCTTTAATAAACTGGCTGGGATTTTGATAGAGCCAGTGACTAAAGCTGGCAGGCTGGTCGGTGTGGTGCTAGGCATTGGCTTAAACGTACAGGCAGCACCAAAGCTCACCACGCAAACTTCTGAGGGCATGAGCTACCAAGCGGTTAGCTTACAAGATATTAATGAGAGGCTGCCTTTAGAGACACGATCTGCGAGCCTATCAGACCTACCAATGCTCTATCAGCAGATGTGCAAAGCATTGATGGCGGCGATGACACGCTTTGAGCATTTGGGCACAGAGCAGCCAACGGGTCATACTTATTACTTAGATAGTTTTTTGGAGCAGTTCGCGACGATGGATGCACTGTCAGGTCTGCGCTTACGCGTCACGCAAGACTATAATAACGAAGAAAAAGTCATAACGGGAATCGCTTGCGGTGTCGACACACATGGCTGTTTGCAATTGCGCCAAGATAGCGGTAAGATTTCTACGCTTTTTACTGGACGCATCGACGTTATTTATTAGGCTTAGACAACTATATTGATGAACACCATCATTAACGAGCACTATATAAAGGGACTTTTATGCTCTGGCTTGATCTTGGAAATACCCGCCTAAAATACTGGCTAACCGATGATATCGGACAAATAGTCGCGCATGATGCTAAGCAGCACCTGCAAGCGCCTGCCGAATTACTTATGGGTCTGACGGATCGCTTTGAGCGTTATGCGCCTGACTTTATTGGTATCTCATCAGTATTGGGTGACAATCTCAATGCCAAAGTATCAGAGACGCTCAGTCGTTTGAATATTCCGTTTGAGTTTGTCCATGTCGATGCGGCGCACGCGCTGATGAAAAGTGCTTACAATGATCAGCAGCTCGGCTGTGATCGTTGGCTACAGATGCTGGGTGCGGTCGATAAGAAAAAACGCCAGTGTGTGATTGGTTGTGGCACAGCGGTGACCATTGATTTGATTGATCATGCTGAGCATCTGGGCGGTTATATTTTCCCCAGTACCTACCTGCAACGTGAGTCACTGTTCTCTGGTACTAAGCAAATCACCATCTCGAACGGTACTTTTGATAGCGTCAGTCAAGGCTTGACCACTCAAGATGCAGTACATCGCGGTATCTTGCTCTCTATCGTCGGCGCGATCAATGAGATTAGCCATCGTCACCCCAACTTTGAATTGATTATGACAGGTGGAGATGCAGCCATTATCTCCCAGCATGTTAATCGCCCAGTGCGCTTACGTGATGATTTATTATTAAATGGTTTGGCAAGATATTTTGATTATCGCAATAAGTCTTAACCGCTTATAGATAATTCGGTTTGACGTTGATATAAAAAAAGCAGCACGTTTTAAGCGTGCTGCTTTTTTATTTTACTATCAGAAAATAGCTAACGTATTGCTAGTTATTGCCCTAATACTTTCTTATTTGGTCTCGTTAAACAGCTCACGACCAACTAGCATACGGCGGATTTCACTGGTACCTGCGCCAATTTCATACAGCTTAGCATCGCGCCAGTAGCGACCAAGTGGATACTCATTGGTATAGCCGTTGCCGCCAAATATTTGAATACCTTCGCCTGCCATCCATGTGGCCTTTTCGGCACACCATAGAATCACACTGGCGCAATCTTTGCGCACTTCTCGACTATGACCCGCACCGCGCGCGTCCAACATGTCCAAATTCTTGCCAACGGTATATAAGAAGCTACGACCTGCTTGCAGTATCGTATACATGTCCGCAACTTTACCTTGGATAAGCTGGAACTCACCGATCGCTTGACCAAACTGTTTACGATCATGGATATAAGGCACAACATTGTCCATCACCGCTTGCATGATGCCAATAGGACCTGCAGCCAGTACAGCGCGCTCGTAATCTAGGCCACTCATCAGTACCTTAACGCCCTCATTTAGACCGCCCAAGATATTTTCGCTTGGTACTTTTACATTATTAAAGGTCATCTCACCAGTATGGCTACCACGCATGCCGAGCTTGTCTAGCTTTTGCGCTGTACCAAAGCCTTCCATACCTTTTTCAACGATAAAGGCCGTCATGCCTTTTGCACCCAATTCAGGATTGGTCTTGGCATAGACCACCATCACGTCAGCATCAGGACCATTGGTGATCCACATTTTGCTACCGTTCAACACATAGCTGCCAGCTTTTTCTTCGGCTTTGAGCTTCATACTGACCACATCTGAACCAGCGCCTGTCTCACTCATTGCCAAGGCACCGATGAACTCGCCGCTGATTAGTTTTGGCAGATATTTCTGCTTTTGTTCCTCAGAGCCATTACGTTTGATTTGGTTAATACATAGGTTTGAGTGTGCGCCATAGCTAAGCGCTACCGATGCCGAAGCTCGGCTAATCTCTTCCATCGCAACCATATGGGCGACATAACCCATGTTAGAGCCGCCGTATTCTTCAGGAACGGTAATACCATGTAGACCGAGGTCACCCATCTTCTGCCATAAATCCATTGGGAATTCATCGCTGCTATCAATCTCAGCAGCACGTGGAGCGATCTCGTTTGCTGCAAACTGCTGTACGACATCACGTAGGGCGTCAATATCTTCGCCAAGTTGAAAATTTAATCCAGGTAAACTCATAACCATTCCTTGTTTTTAGTATTTAATTTTTACGATAATTTTTAAGACTGACGTTTATTGATTAGAGCACGTGCGACGTTTGAGCCGTTAGGACGCTTTAAGAACTCGCTGATACGCTCGCCTGCCACGACCAATTTATCCAAATCGATACCCGTGCTAATACCCATGCCATGCAGCATATACACCACATCTTCGGTCGCGACATTGCCCGTTGCGCCTTTAGCATAAGGACAACCGCCCAAGCCAGCGACAGAGGTATCAAACTCACTCACACCCATCTGCAAGGCAGCCAAAGTATTGCTGAGCGCTTGACCATAAGTATCATGAAAATGACCCGATAGCATAGAGATATCAGCATACTCAAGTGCAGCTTGCAACGCTCGTTGTACTTTGAGCGGCGTACCCATACCGATCGTATCTGCAATACCAATTTGCTCTGAACCAATCTCAATCAATCGCTTGGTGACATACGCTACTTGGCTAGGGTCAATCTCGCCTTCATAGGGACAGCCAACCGTACAAGAGATCACGCCGCGTACCTTGATGCCTTGTGCTTTTGTTGCCGCAGCCACTGGTGCAAAACGTTCGATACTCTCATCGATACTACAATTGATATTTTTTTGACTAAAGGTTTCGCTGGCTGAGCCAAAGATGACGATTTCATCTGGGCAATGCAAAATAGCATTTTCAAAGCCGCGCATATTGGGTACCAGTACCGAGTAGCAGACGTCCGTTTGCCGCGTCGGTGCTAGTGCGTCGAGCAACGCCCTGTTATCGCCCATTTGTGGCACCCACTTTGGCGAAACAAAACTGGTCGCTTCTAGTTTTTTGACACCCGCCACAATCAAATCATTGATAAGCGTTTGCTTAACCTCAGTCGGCACCGTCATGGATTCGTTTTGTAGTCCATCACGCGGACTGACATCAACGATGGTGACATGGCTTGGATACGAATGGCTCATACTTGTCATCCTTCTTATTACTCGGCTGCTAATTGTCAGCCTTTATCAACCTTCAGCATCGATGCGCAATAGCTCATCACCATCAGCGACCAAGTCACCTGCTGCAAATAATAGCTCTGCTACCACTCCATCCGTCGGTGCGGTAATGGTATGTTCGATTTTCATGGCTTCGATGACGGCAAGTGGCTCGCCTTTTTTCACAGTATCGCCAACAGCTACTTTGAATGCAACCACTTGTCCTGGCATTGGTGACTTTAAACTGCCAACTGCTGCTGTGTCTTCTCCCACATGTGCCATTACGTCGACAAGCCTAATTTCATCACGTCCGCTATCTGTGAATACGTAGACTGTCTCGTTATTTACCCAGCTTTGGGCACTGATACGTGCACCTTCTAACCACAAGGTATGATTGTGCGCGTCACTGCTGTCATAGCTGATCTGACCTTCATAAACCGTTTCGGTCTGAGCAGCCACATTGATATTGCTATCATCCTGCGTATTCGCGACTTTTTTACCAATGACGATTGTAAAACTACTGAGATTATCGCCGCCTTTTTTGCTATCAGCACAACTCGCACTATGCCAATTACTGATGCGAGCGCTATAAGCCTGCTCATCATAAACCAAGTTAAATGAACGAGTATAATCGCTATAAGCACGGAAACCCGTTAGCTTGCTAAATGGATCTGAGCCCTGCATGGTCGCCTCGCTTGCAAGCTGCTGCGCAATAGCTGTCACCACAAGTGTCGATAGTTCAAGAGGATGCTGATCAAAAAGCTTATCCTGCTCACGCTCTATCAATGCCGTATCAAGATTGGCTTGGCTAAATGACTCGGTATTTAGAATATAACGTAAGAATGCCACGTTATTTGGTAGACCAACGATACGCGTCTGTGCCAATGCACGATCTAGTCTCGCCAACGCTTGCTCGCGCGTAGGCGCATGGACGATAAGCTTGGCAATCATAGAGTCGTAAAAAGGACTGATCACATCACCCTCACGTACGCCATCATCGATACGTACATCAGTAATGTTAAAGGTACTATGCTCAGGCTTTTGATAAGTGAATAAAGTTCCTGTCGCTGGCAAGAAGTTATTGTCAGGGTTTTCAGCACAGATACGCGCCTCAATAGCATGACCATTAATAGCTAGATCATCTTGCGATTTTGGCAATGGCTGACCTGCAGCAACCAACAGCTGCCACTCAACCAAATCGACACCCGTAATGGCTTCACTGACTGGATGCTCAACCTGCAAGCGCGTGTTCATTTCCATGAAATAAAAATTCATAGAGTCTTCACGCTGCTCAACGATAAACTCGACCGTACCTGCACCCACGTAATCAACTGCACGTGCAGCTTCGATTGCCGCTGTGCCCATCGCTTCACGCATGGCAGTATCGACACCTGGCGCTGGCGCTTCTTCTAGTACTTTTTGATGGCGACGCTGTACTGAGCAATCACGTTCAAACAGGTGCACATAATTACCATGCGTATCACCGAATACTTGGATTTCGATATGACGTGGTTTTAGCGCATATTTTTCGACCAACACTTGATCATTGCCAAAACTGGTAATCGCTTCACGACGACATGAGTCTAACAAATCAATAAAATCGCTACTTTTTTCAACGATACGCATGCCTTTACCGCCGCCACCTGCACTGGCTTTGATCAAGACAGGATAGCCAATGTCATCTGCCTGCTGTTGCAAAAACTGTGCATCTTGGTTATCACCATGATAGCCCGGTATCAGCGGCACGCCAGCCGATTCCATCAAGCGCTTAGACTCAGACTTGCCGCCCATAGCACGAATAGCATCCGCCGATGGGCCAATAAACACCAAGCCAGCATCTTGGCAAGCCTGCGCAAAGTCTGCATTTTCGCTTAAAAACCCATATCCTGGGTGAATCGCCTGAGCACCCGTTTGCTTAGCGATAGCAATAATAGCATCGCCTTTTAGATAACTGTCTTTCGGTGCCGAACCACCCAAATAGATAGCCTCATCACAGACAGCCACATGCTTGGCCTCACGATCCGCATCAGAATAAACAGCAACGGTAATGACGCCAAGACGCTTAGCAGTCGCGGCCACTCGGCAAGCAATTTCACCACGGTTGGCGATTAGAATTTTAGAAAACATAACTATCCCTGTGTCTTGTCGTTATTATTTGACGTCTTGTCTATTTACCCATTTGCCTATCATTGTTCTGCTACTAGTTAGTCTACTGTCAGCCAATCAGGTTTACGCTTTTGCAAAAATGCTTGTACACCCTCTTTGCCTTGTCTTGATGAGCGGATATCAGCAATACCTTTGACCGTGTCACCAATCAGCTCATCTGTAATAGGTGCACCAGCGACATCGTGTAATAGCTGTTTGCAGGTTTTTACCGCGTCAGGGCTATTTTTGACGACCTTATTACAGAACGCAGCCACTTCATCGCTTAGCCACTCTTCGCTAACACGCTCATGGATAAAACCAAGCTGACGTGCCTTTTTGGCATCAAATACTTCAGCACTTAAAAAATAACGCTGCGATGCTCTAGCGCCTAGCGCTCGGATAACATAAGGACTGATAGTGGCAGGTGCCAACCCTAAACGCACTTCGCTCAGGCAAAAGTTAGCAATTTTAACAGCGATGGCTACGTCACAAGCAGCGACCAGACCCATGCCACCTGCGTACACATCGCCTTGAATAGCCGCAACTGTCGGCTTAGGACATTCATAAATAGTCTTAAGCATTTGCGCCAATTTATCAGCATCCGCTAGATTCTCTTCATAGCTATAATCTGCCATGGCACGCATCCAATTGAGGTCAGCACCTGCACAAAACGCTTTGCCAGCAGCGGCTAGCACAATGACACGTACCTCATCATCAGCACCAAGCGTACTGAATGCATCGGTTAGCTCAGCAATCATTTCATCGTTAAAGGCATTACGTATCTCAGGGCGGTTTAATGTCACTGTCGCCACGTGCTGCTCAACGTTAACCAATAGGCTTTTATAATTTTTATCACTGTCTTTTTGCATAACTTTCTCTATATTTTTTATATAAATATTTAAACAAACTCTTGGTCAATCCATAATAATATTAATACAAGGAAACCAAGTGCAAAGACTAAGCGTAGATGTACAAATCGTACTTCAAATGAGGTTAACGCAGTAGTCGCTTATTATGAGAACACCTTAGAATGCTTACATTCTAAAGACACCAAACTTTGTCTCTTCAATCGGCGCGTTATACGCAGCGCTTAATCCTAATGCTAATACATTACGCGTATCAGCAGGGTCAATTACGCCGTCATCCCACATACGTGCGGTAGCATAATACGGATGACCTTGCTCTTCATACATCTCGCGAATCGGCGCTTTAAATGCGGCTTCGTCTTCATCACTCCACGCTTCACCCTTACGATCGAAATTATCACGTTTGACCGTTGCCAGTACTGACGCTGCCTGCTCACCGCCCATGACAGAAATACGGGCATTTGGCCACATCCATAAGAAACGCGGGCTGTAAGCGCGACCACACATACCGTAGTTACCAGCGCCAAACGAACCACCGACGATGACCGTGAATTTTGGCACTTTTGCATTGGCCACTGCCATTACCATCTTGGCGCCATGACGAGCGATCCCTTCGTTTTCGTATTTGCGACCCACCATAAAGCCAGTAATGTTCTGGAGAAATACTAATGGGATTTTGCGCTTACAGCACAGCTCAATGAAGTGCGTACCTTTTTGTGCTGATTCACTGAACAAGATACCGTTGTTGGCGATAATACCAACAGGCATCCCTTCGATATGAGCAAATCCACAAACCAATGTCGTACCAAAGCGTGATTTGAACTCATCAAAGGCACTATCATCAACGACACGCGCGATGATTTCTCTGATATCAAATGGCTTGCGCTTGTCCGTTGGAATCACACCATAGAGTTCTTTGGCATCGTAACGTGGCGGACGCGGTGTGATTTGATTAGGAATATTTTTTGCAGGGCGATTTAGGTGACTGACGATATTACGGGCAATCGATAACGCGTGGGTATCATTCTGCGCTAGATGATCGACTACACCTGACAGTCGGGTATGTACATCGCCACCACCCAAGTCTTCTGCCGTGACCTCTTCACCAGTTGCTGCTTTGACTAGTGGCGGACCACCCAAAAAGATCGTACCTTGCTCTTTGACGATAATAGACTCATCGCTCATGGCAGGCACATACGCACCGCCAGCCGTACAGCTGCCCATGACCACAGCAATCTGCGGAATACCTGCCGCACTGAGATTGGCTTGATTAAAAAAGATACGGCCGAAATGCTCTTTATCAGGGAATACATCATCTTGGTTCGGTAAATTAGCCCCACCTGAATCAACCAGATAAACGCATGGTAGATGGTTTTCTTGCGCAATCTCTTGAGCTCGTAGGTGTTTTTTGACCGTCATTGGGTAGTACGTGCCGCCTTTTACCGTGGCATCATTACAGACAATCATACATTCGATGCCATTGATACGACCAATACCTGCAATTACGCCAGCCGCTGGAATCTCTTCGCCATACATATCATGTGCGGCCATTGGTGCCACTTCTAGGAACGGTGTACCTACATCCAATAAACGCTCGACGCGCTCACGTGGTAACAACTTGCCACGCGCTAAATGCTTGGCTCGTGCGCGCTCTGAGCCACCTTGGGCAACTTTACGCAAGTGTACATACAGGTCATCGACTATCTCTTGCATCGCGGCACTGTTTTGCTGAAAATCGCTTGAGTTTGGACTCAGTTTACTGGTTATGATAGCGCTCATGATATCCCTTTTTTCTTATACATAGATAGATACGTAGATGTGAGTAGCTTTTTATATAAATTATACTAACTACTATTTTTAAGCGTTGCTCACATATAGTCGATTCAATTTAAAAGTAGTACAAGGCAACCGAGTGCAGATGTATGTGTGATACTTCAAGCGAGGTTAACGCTGTAATACTTTTATAGTGAAATGAATATGGTTAGTCTTTTGTTTTTTAGAGCAGATAAGTAAGCTTACTACAAACCCAACTCTTCTTTCATTTGCTCAATGATTTTATATTTTTGAATTTTTCCAGTGATAGTCATTGGATATTCAGTCACAAAGCGATAGTAAGTCGGCACTTTATAATGAGCGATATGCTCACTACAGAACTCGCGTACTTCTTGTTCGGTCAAGCAGCCAGGCTCTTTCGGAATAATCCACGCTGCCAGTACTTCACCATAACGCTCGTCGGGTATACCCACGATTTGCACATCACGAATCTTTGGATGACGATAGAGATAATTTTCAATTTCTACTGGATAGATATTTTCGCCGCCGCGAATCACCATATCTTTACTACGGCCGACGATTTTGACATAGCCGTCTTCATCCATTGTGGCCAAGTCACCCGTATGCATCCAACCATCTTGGATCGCCTCACGCGTTTTAAAACGACTGCCCCAATAGCCTTTCATCACGGAATAGCCTCGTGTAAGCAACTCACCTGTCTCACCTAACGGGACAATTTCACCTGTTTCTGTATCGACGACTTTGACCTCAAGCGCAGGCTGCACCAGTCCTACTGTCGAGACCTGTTTATCAAGTGGTGTGTGCTCATTGGTCTGGCAAGATACAGGACTGGTCTCTGTCATACCATAAGCAATAGTGACTTCGCTCATATGCATCTTATCGATGACACGGCGCATGACCTCAATCGGACAGCTAGAGCCAGCCATGATGCCAGTACGTAAGGTAGACAAATCAAAATTTTCAAATTCAGGATGGTCAAGCTCGGCGATAAACATCGTTGGCACGCCGTGTAGACCTGTACACTTCTCTTCTTCGACTGCCTGTAAGACGGTCAATGGCTCAAAGCCGTCGTTTGGATATACGATACAACCGCCATGCGTGAGAATCGCTAGATTACCAAGCACCATACCAAAGCAATGATACAGAGGTACTGGAATACACAGCCTATCCTCTTCAGTGAGGTTCATGGCCTCACCGATGAAATAGCCATTATTTAAGATATTGCGATGACTTAAGGTTGCACCTTTTGGTGTACCTGTCGTACCACTGGTGAACTGTACATTGATAGCATCGGTGTTTTTAAGCTGGGCTTGACGCTCGGCAACACGCGGATCATTGGCATCGCCCTCGCTCATCCACGCAGAGAATTTTTGCATAAAACCAAATGTCTCGTCCGACTCTGGCTCATCAATCCAGATGATGCGCTCAATCGTCGGAATCTCAACCAAATCAAGCTGAGTGTAGTCTTTGTGGTAAATCTCAGGACATAGCTCACGAATTAAACTGGCATAGTCACTGGTTTTGAAATGACGCATCAGTACGAGCGCTGAGCAGCCCAGTTTATTTAAAGCATATTGCAATTCAAAAGTGCGGTAGGCAGGATTGATATTAACGAGGATAACGCCGACTTTTGCCGTGGCTAACTGCATGAGTAACCATTCAGCATTATTGTGTGACCAGATACCGATACGATCGCCAATCTCTAGTCCCATCTCAATCATGCTACTGGCTAGCTGATTCACTTGCTGCTGTAGCTCACGATATGTCCAGCGGATATTTTGATGGCGGACGACCAGTGCTTCGCGCTCAGGGTATTTGGAGACAATAGCATCAAAGAAGTCACCGATTGTCGCTTCAATCAGCGGTACATCAGGACCTTTGTCATAGCTTTGCGTAAGTGGTGCATTGGCTGAGCGTGCGCCCATATTGATACTAGGAATGTTGTTTAAAATAGTGTCGAAGTCAACGCGAGTCGAATCGAAATCAAGAGTTTGAGTCATAACGAGTCCTTTCGTTTTACTTTTTATATTATTTATAAATAGCACTTATTAATAGCCTGCGTGCAAACCTTCTTCCTTGGGCAGGTCTTACATAGCATTCAGCTACTATAACGCCATCAATGAAAGCCTGTCAACAATATCAATACAGTATGTATCATTTAATTAGGCAGTCTACCTTTCTACTTAGTAAAAGGTAGCATAGAATCATGGCAAATATTTGACACAAAAAAGCCAGCCACATTATAAGAAATGGGCTGGCTCAATCATCAATACTGTCGTTTAACTAATTCCTCTGGAAAGCATCTAATAAAGGACGTTACTTATAAATGACGTGCTTTTATTAGTTTTTCAAAAAACGGTATTGCAATCGTTATGCTTTAGGAACTGCAGGCGCTTTAATCGTTACTGTTGCGCTAACGGCTTCATTATCATTGAGCAAATCCATGATTAGCTCATCATCGCTTTCAGTCTTTACTTGCCAGTTGCCCGCTGCTTGCGGTACGCCCGTCACCATCACAGAGATGGCTTTGTTCTTCAGGCGAATCATTGGCGGCTTATGATCATAGCCACTATGCTCGTGTCCTAAGATATCATCAGCGATGGTCGCAGCCTGCGCGCGTAATGGCGCAACGTAACGACAAGCAACCCCATTGATAGACATACAGTCGCCGATGGCATAGATATTCGCTGCATTGGTACGCAACGTCGCTGCATCCACCACGATACCTGTACGGCGATCGAATTCCACACCAGCCGCCGCAGGTAGTTGCTCATCGACTGTCAGACCTGTACTGGCAATCACATGATCTACAATCAATGGTTCGAGCGGCTGAGTATCAGCATTGTCTGCATCCGATGATAACGGGGCATAGTCCACTTGTAGCTTCTCGGCATCGTCGCTGTCGTCTTCATTACTGCCAACACGAGTGACAGCTGATACTTGATAACCACCTAAGAATTGAATGCCCTGTGATTCGATTGCTTTGGCTATACGTGCGGTCGCTTTGGCTGGTAGCATCTGCGAAAGCGGTGCATCGTTTAAATCTATAAGCGTTACCTTATGGCCAGCTTTAAGTAGGTCTTCTGCGATTTCTGTACCCACCATACCAGCACCAACGATCGCAACGTGCTGACTACCGGTTGCTAGCTTTTCTTGTAGCTGACTAAAACGCTCAATGTGATTAACATGCCAGACCAAATCTTGCGGCAGACTTTTAGGGAAGATAGGATGCGCGCCCATCGCTAGCACCATTTTCTCATAGCCAATAGTCGTCAGCGCATCATCTGACTGCGCATTAGAGCGCACCTGTACAGTTTGGCTCACTGGATCGATATCTGTCACTTGCGTATTGGCTAGCAACGTTACTTCTGCTGTGTTAGCCGCTTCGCTACCAGATGCCCGTACCAAATCTGATGCGCGTTTGTTTTGGCTGATTGCCATCGTCAACATCGGCTTATGATAACGGTCGCCACTATCAGCTGTGATTAGGGTAATTGGAACCTCTGTGTCTTTGGCACGAATGGCATCAATGACATGCCAGCCTGCCAGTCCTGCACCAATAATAACCACACCTTTTTTTGATGCTGTGCTCGATGCTACAGATAGGTTTTCTACGCTCATATAAACTCCAAGATGGTTTATGAATTATTTTAATTATCAAAAATATTGACCGCTATTGTATCAGTAAACAGCCATTCACTCACCTATCTAGCAATTCACTTAATCAATATCGAATTCCATGCGATGTGCTGTTGCACGCATAGTTTCACTATCTATTAATTTTTCTATACAGTATAGACTTGCATGGATGCCTGCACTTATCCCCGCTGATGTGATGATATTACCAGTATCATCACTAGCATCTACAAAACGAGTATGCGAGATTACATCGATATCAGGATAGGATGCTAAATTATCCAAATCCATCCAGTGCGTGGTTGCTGACTTACCAGTTAGCAAACCTGCCTTAGCCAACAGCAACGCTCCTGTACACACTGAAAGCGTCAGCTCTGCCAAACTTGCTTGAGTGATAATCCAATCAATTACCACCTTATTATATATTTCTGTTTTTTCGGCACCGTAACCACCAGGGACGATTAATACATCAATGTCTGGATGATTGGCAAAACTATAGTCAGGAATGACTTGCAGACCATTCCTAGCGGATATCGTTGCTTGGTTCTCGGCAATAGTGATAACGTCAAAGTGCTTATCATCACTAGAACTGGCAGCATTTTCAGCCAACGAAAATACCTCAAAAGGTCCTGCAAAATCTAATACTTCTACTTCATTGAACAGTAGTATGCCGACGGTTCGTTTTAGCGTCATATTCAATCCTAATTCAGTTGATAGCGTTAAATTAAATTAAACTCATCTATATTACGATTATTACCTTTTTAAATTTATTTGATTAATCAGATGAGCCATTTCATCTGCCTTTGCCGTTTGCGATTTCTCTAACCCTGTGACTATTCCCGCTCTATTTTCAGCGGCTTTATAGTCTCAAAGCTATCTTATTTAAATTCCTTATGTGTAAACATCATAGGCTCCAAATTATTGTTCAAATAGTTATACAAAAGAAACTGAATACAAAGCGCCCTATTAAAGATAGCGTTGAACTGTCTTTAATAGGGCGCTTTGTATAATCATTAGCAGTGGAAAGAAAAGTAAGCTTTAGAACATGTCTTTATCTTAGAAATACTGCTATAAACAATCGTAAATCAAAGTGTATTTAATGATTTAAAATCTTCGACAAGAACATCTGCGCACGGTCACTTTTCGCGCCTTCAAAAAACTCATCTTTACTACAGTTTTCTACGATATGCCCTTCATCCATAAAGATAATACGATTGGCTACCTGACTGGCAAAGCCCATTTCATGCGTCACACACATCATAGTCATACCATCACGAGTCAGCTCGACCATCACATCTAGCACCTCTTGAATCATCTCAGGATCAAGCGCGGAGGTTGGTTCATCAAACAGCATTGCGACGGGATCCATGGCCAACGCTCGTGCAATCGCGACGCGCTGCTGCTGACCCCCAGAGAGCTCCGCTGGATATTTAGCCGCTTGCACCGTCAGACCAACACGATCGAGATAGGCCATCGCTTTTTGTTTGGCCTCAGACTCTTTACGACCCAACACTTTGATTTGTGCCACGGTCAAATTATCAATAATAGTCAAATGGGGAAACAACTCAAAGTGCTGAAACACCATGCCGACACGGCTGCGTAACTTGGGTAGATTAGTCTTTGGGTCACCGACAGAGATGCCATTGACCATAATGTCACCTTTTTGAAAAGGCTCAAGTCCATTCACTGTCTTAATCAAAGTTGATTTACCACTACCCGATGGACCACAAACGACGACGACATCACCTTTATGTACATGCGCCGTACAGTCAGTCAGTACTTGAAAGTCTCCATACCACTTACTGACATTAGATATCTCAATGACCATCTCATCACTAGCATGACCACTATTGGTAACCAGCCCGCCAAAGGCATTTAAGTACGTATCAGCATTGCTCATCACTGGCTCCTAACCACATTATTTTCGATAATCATTATTTAAAAAGGTAAATCAAATACTCAAACTCTCAACATTCAAAAGCGCAAGCGATAGGCATATCAAAATAGCTATATTAAAACCGCAAACGCTTCTGTAATTGTTGCACACCAATAGAAGCACTTAAGCTAATTACAAAATAGACAGCACCAGCACCTAAGATATAAGGAGTGAGTAAGCCCATTAGCTCACCGCGTACATAGGCTGCGCGGAAAAAGTCGGTCAAACCAATGGCAAATACCAGTGTCGTATCTTGGAATAAAATAATACATTGCTGCAAAATCAGTGGCAGCATCTTACGAAAGGCTTGTGGCAAGATGACCAGACGCATGGTCTGCCCATAAGTCATACCGAGCGCTTTTGCCGCATTGACCTGCCCGCTACCAATCGATTGAATACCGGCACGTACCACTTCTGAAAAATAAGCGGCCTCAAACATCATAAAGGCAACCACACAAGAGGCAAACGCAGCATCGAGTTGCAGGTACTTACCCGCCACCCAAAGATAAATCATCGGTACAGCAAAGTAGAACCACAGTAATACCAATAGCAAAGGTACAGAGCGGAAGTAATTGACGTATAGCTTTGCTGGAATCTCAAGCGCTTTGATACCTGACAAACGCATCAATGCCAGTACAGTTCCTAAACTGATACCGCCCAAAATAGCCAAAAACAGCACTTTTAAGGTGGTAAGCATGCCGCCCATCAAACCTGGATAGGCTGTTGCCAATTCGGTCATATTCATTTCTGACCTCCCGCAATAAGCCCAGGCACACGCAATTTACGTTCAATCAATCCCATAATAGCGATCAAGGATAAATTGAAAACCAAATAAATAATCGTCGCGTAAGTATATATCTCGATACTATTTTGAGTGTATTCGCTGATGGTTTTGGTTTGGCTAATCAGCTCCATTACCCCCACTAGCGAGGCCACAGAGGCGTTTTTAAAGCAGTTAGTCAGCTCAGAGCTGAGCGGTGGCAAGATAATACGAAATGCCTGCGGTAGCAGTACTTCTTTATAGACTTGTGGAATGCTAAACCCTAATGCGTAGGCCGCGTTAATCTGTCCATCTGGTAATGACTCAATACCCGTCCGTACCTGTTCCACGATACGAGCAGCAGTAAATAAGCCAAGACCGATACTGGCTGATAACATGGCTGAGGTATTCGGAGACAAATCCTTATACCACCATTCTTGTATCGTCGGCGTGAGCCAACCAGGGGCGATATAAAACCAAAAGAACAGTTGAACAAGTAGTGGAATATTACGAAAAAATGTCACATAAGCCGTACCGATTGCACGAGCGGTCTTGTTTGGCAAGGTACGCATGATACCGAAGATAGTACCGACGACCATCGCAATGGCCCATGCGATACTGCCAATTAATAGCAGCCAGCCAAGACCAGTGATCATCCAATGGATATAGAGCTCGTTGCCAATACCAGTCTGCTCAAAGAGCACACCCCAGTTCCAGCTATAATTCATGGTTGTCTCTCCGAGCAACGATTGATAAGCCTATACGTCAAATAAAATTACTGGCTATCTGAACGTATAGGCAAGCTATGTTGAGGGACAATGAGCGTTACTGCGCTGCTGCTTCTTTAGGCTGAGCGCTGTCATGCGGATTGGCAATCAAGGCCTTTAAGTTGTCTGACATCTCAAAGTTTAGATTGACGTTCTTTGGTGGGATTGGGTTCAAGAACCACTTGTCATAAATGCTATTGATTTCGCCTGAGCTAAAGACATTAGCAAGTGCTTCATCGACCACAGCTTTGAATTCAGGATCATCTTTACGCATCATACAACCATAGATTTCAAACGATTGCGGCGTACCGACGATGACCCACTCATCAGGATTTTTTGCTTTGGCTTTTTCGCCCGCGAGCAATACATCATCCATCATAAAGGCATCAGCGCGACCATTTTCTAGCATTAGGAAGCCTTCGCCATGATCTTTTGCTGAAATGATATTGGTATCCATTTTATTATCATCGTTATACTGACGGATATAACGCTCTGAAGTCGTGCCTGCTGTCGTTACCAGAGTTTTGCCTTTTAGGTCTTCAAAATCTTGAATACCAGAGTCTTTTTTGGTCAACAGACGCGTACCAATTTCAAAGAAACCGTTTGAGAAAGCGACTTGCTTTTGACGTTCTTCGTTATTGGTGGTTGAGCCACACTCAAAATCTACCGTGCCGTTTTGTACCAATGGGATACGAGTCTGCGAAGTAATCAAATTATAGCGAACGTTAAGGTCTGGCATGTTTAGCTTTTGCTTAACGGCTTCAACCACTTTCATTTCCAAGTCGTGCGCATAGCCAATCGGCTGATTAGGATCATCAGCGATATAAGAAAAAGGAATAGAGGAATCACGGTGACCGACGACAATAGTGCCAGAGTCTTTGATTTTCTGTAGCGTACCGTTGGTGGTGGTTTCTGTCGTCGCTGCATCATCTGCTGGCGCATCGGTGCTGGTCTGGCTGCTGTTATTACATCCCGCTAAGCCTAATGCCATAACAGCAGCTAAAGTCAACGGTTTGGAAAATGAGTATGTCATGAAATACATCCTTTTATCGCAAGATTGAGTGAGTGCTTGGACGACATAGGTCTGATTGACCCGACTGCCCCGCATCCGTACGGTTGTTGCTGTTGTTTATCACAATGCAACTTAATGTTACTGTACAACAAATTTGCAGTAGAGGGTGAATTTTTTTTGAGAGAGTACATATTTATGAATATATTTATATTCTAACTATAAGATGATGGCTTATAGCGGTTATCTACTCAGAGTTTTGTACAGACAGCTGCTTGGTTTTTTAAGCCTATTATTAACTTTTGCTGCTTATAATCATCAAAACAGTCTACTAAGTGAGATTGATAAATCGGCAGTAATCCCCATAAAGCAAACAACTTCTCTATACTACAAATGACTTATGACTCAAGATATCCAAGTCCCAAATACGGACAGCCAAACTACTGGCAATCATGGCAGCAACGACATTCGCCAACGTTTCTTCGTTGAAGACTCGCCTGTGCGCGGTGATGTGGTACGCCTATCACGCAGCTACGCGAGCACGATTGCACAAAAGCCCTACCCTGAAGCCATTAAACGCTTATTGGGTGAGATGCTGACGGCAGCGAGTTTGCTAATCAGTACGGTAAAAATCAACGGCCGCCTATCTATTCAGTTGCAGTCATCAGACAGTGACAGCTTACTAAACTGGGCAATGGCAGAATGCGATCAAGACGGTATCATTCGTGCACTTGCTAGCTGGAAAGGCGAGACGGATGAGCAGGTACAAGCGTGGGACAATATGACCCATGCCAAAGAAGCGTTTGCTGAACTTGGTGCGATGGGACAAGGCGTATTGTTTATCAATATTCAGCCTAATGGCGGTGAGCCATACCAAGGTATCGTTGAGCGTAGCCACGACAATCTAGCGGACTGCTTAGCGCATTATCAAAAGCAATCAGCACAGATTCCAACGTTGATTAACTTGGCATCTGATGGCCTGCAAGCTGGTGGTATCTTGGTACAAATGCTACCGCGTACTGCTGAAGAAACGTCTGAAGTCGAGCAAAATCAAGATGCGGGTATCGACGATGATTTATGGACGCGTTTGTCTGTATTGACGCGTACG
The DNA here is from genome assembly GCF_044900935.1 of Psychrobacter sp. NPDC078501. Lineage (NCBI taxonomy): Bacteria > Pseudomonadati > Pseudomonadota > Gammaproteobacteria > Moraxellales > Moraxellaceae > Psychrobacter > Psychrobacter sp. NPDC078501. The sequence goes on from NZ_JBJDOS010000003.1 coordinate 65,520, forward strand.
GTCAAACCAGAAGAACTAACAACGCTGGACGCTAACGAAATACTCTATCGCTTGTATCATGAAGAAAACATCGTGGCACCTGAGCCTGCGCCTCTATCATTTGGCTGCACTTGCTCACGCGAGAAGTGTGAAATAGCAATCGAGCAAATCGGCGAAGCGGAAGCATTAGATATCGTCGAAGAGCAAGGCGGTACATTTGAAATGGATTGCGGATTCTGCGGTGAAGTCTATAAGTTCAATCAAGATGATGTAGCAGCAATATTTGCTGAGTAAGCTTTCTTACTTGCTATAAATCAGTTTTTATAAAAAAACCCTCAAGCGTCATGCTTGAGGGTTTTTGTTTTTCACATTAAATCACTACACCGCTACATCTAAACTTCTAGGATAAGAGTGTATGCGCGGACGTCCAGCATAGTCACTTCGACCATTATCAAGTAGCCATTCAACCACTTGTTCGCGTACTCTTCTACTATGAATTAAGTTCATATGATTGACGCCGTAGAATACCGCTTTGTGACCATCTGGCACAAACAAAGCATGCTCAGCGTCATCCTCACCTAAGGCTGAAGCTACCGATACCAAACTGTCTCCTAGCAAATCAGTCACTTTAGAATCATAATGCGTCTCAAGCAACGCACTAGCGACAAAGTAAGTTTTGATACCACTTGGCAACCGTGCAGGATGGCGGAAGTCTTGTGGTAGGACACTACGTCCTTCTAATGCTTTCCAATCTGCATCACGAATACTGCCATGACGTAGATCAATGATACCGGCACTGCGCATATCACCGAGCTTGGCCAGTGAGCCTGCAAATGGCAGCTTGGCAATGATGTCTTGCACATAATTACCGATACGCTCAAGGACTGCCCCATGGTGCGGCGAACCTAGCGTGATGAGATTGCCCACGCGTTTTATCCAGTCTAGGCGATCTTGCTCACCATAAAACAGTGCACTGCGAGAAACCAAACCGCCCATACTATGTCCAACCAGATCTATCTGACTGATATTTGGGTTGTCATCGACCAGCGCTTGTAGCAATTGAGAGAACTTACGACCGCTACGTGAGATACGTCGACCCGTATTGTAATCCAAATACAGCACCGTGGTATCAGGCTGGCTGATATGAATGGCCTCACCTAAATTATTATCCACTTGGGCTTGCCAGCTTAAATGACTCATGCATAGACCATGGCACAAAATAACGATACGGCCTGATAGCACTTCATTTTGTGGCTTGCCGTCCTGAGTGTATAACATCATTGGAATGGCGAGCGCATTTTGATTGTTGACAAGATGATCACCCATGACACCATTGAGTACATTGACCAGCTTTTTTAGTGAGTCTGGTAGTGGCTGCACTGACTTTTGGAGAATTAGGTTTTTGTATATGCGTAGTACAGACGCCAGATTGTTACCGACCATTTGCATGACATGACGTATCGTGCCATAGATACGTCCAGTAAATCCGCGCGACCATTTATTTAAATGTTTGTCATTGAATCGGCCTAGCGGACGCAAAATAACTTCACGGTGAATAGCTTCTACGATTTCTGTAATCTCAACCACACCCATGGTGGCAAGCTGCGCCAATCCTTCAAAAAAATCAGCCAAAGATACAGGTGTTTTGTTGATTTCATCACTGTCATCCGAATCTGCTAGTAGCTTAACCAGTTCATCCATATCGATGGCTTCGAGTTGGTCGATTTGCTCATATAGATGACTGTGTAGCGGTACACTCGCGTCTGGGACAAAATGCGCATCGAGCTCGTGATGAGTACGAGTATAGCTGCTATCGTTTTGAGCGTCGCTGTCACTAACACTGTCGTTATAAAACATCTTTGGACTGCTCATAATATTTGCACATTCAGCGAGAAAAGTAATGGTCTATATTATCCTGTAACGGCAGCAAATAGAAGCGAATGGTTTGACTTTAGAGCGGGATGACGACTAGCAGAGCCAGATGAGTGATAGACGGTCTCTTTAACTATTAAATCAATATAATAATAAAAAATCCCAAGCCTTCACTTGGGATTCTTATGGTTATGAGTACTCTGGTTGTGTCTAATATACGCCTACAGCTTATCCATCTACGTCGTACTATCAGCCGTATCAAATGATTCTGCCAGAATGACATCGCCATCCTCGCGAGTAATCATCACAGTCGCTGAGCGAGGAATACTACCGCCAGCGACAGCGCCCCATGTGTTACCAGGATGCTGGATGTTGATAAACAGCGTTTTGAAATCTGGTGCCATGGTAATACCTGTTACTTCGCATCCTTCAGGACCAACAAAGAATCGTTTAATATTGTCATTGCTAGCAGATGTGCCGACTCGGGTTGACTGCCCTGCCGATGTGGTCGTCATCGTTCCATCACTGACCTTACCCGGTAGAGCCGCGAGCAACATACAGCTACTGGTATCGGTATAAGCGCCGTCATCTGTCTGAATCCATAAGACACCGCGCGGGTCAAAATATAGCCCATCAGGTGAAGAGAAGTCATTATTGTCATTTAACTGAGAGAGGTTTTCTGCTGATAAATCACTTGGCGCACCAAACAGATAGATATCCCATTCGAAGCTTGTTGCGGCATGGTCACCGCCTGCTTCTGCCCAGCGAATAATATGGCCATTATCATTACCAAGCGCTTTTCCGCTTGACTGATAGCTACGCGGATTGGAAGCTGAGACAGGCTGGTCGTCACGTACGCCGCGATATTTGTTATTGGTTAATGTCACGTAGACATCGCCCGTCATGGGACTGACCGATACCCATTCAGGTCGATCCATCTTAGTAGCACCAGCAGCATCGGCAGCAGCACGAGCAAAGACCAATACTTCATCCTGTCCATTGAACGGCAGTACACTATTAAAAACATCCAGTCCGTTTTGACCGTGGACGAGAGCTTTCCACTCACCGCTACCATCTTCGTTAAATACCGCCACATATAGCGTGCCGTCATTCAGATATTTGTCACCTGCTTTTAGTCCACCGCCTATGTCCGAGTTTGACCACATCGCTTTGGAGACAAACTTATAAATGTACTCACCTCGGGCGTCATCACCCATATAGAAGACTACTGGCTTACCTTGCTCGACAGGAGCATACGCGCAGTTTTCATGAGCGAATCGGCCCAGTGCGGTACGTTTCTGCGGTATAGAGTTTTGGTCAAATGGGTCAATTTCAGTAATATAACCGAAAGTGTTAAAGCCGTAGCGATAATCTTCAGCAGCACTGGCACCGACTGCGGTCATATCCCAGCGTGAGAACTCGTCTGCTATTTTGGCATCCTTTGCCTCTGGGGTATGCCATAAATACTCCCAACCTGGGAAGTCCTCCACCGCACCGTAGCGCTCGCGCGCATAGTTATCACCAGCGCTCAATTGGCTGGCATCTTGTCCACGGGCAAACACACCTAAGAAGTTCTCTTCGGTAGTCAGATAAGTACCCCAAGGTGACAGACCTGCGCCGCAGTTGTTATTGATACCACGAGTCTGATAGCCTGTCGGATCAAACTTGGTCTTGACCAGAGCAGAACCTGCCACAGGGCCAGCCAATTGTGCTGTTGTACTACTGGTAATGCGGCGATTGTATTTAGAATCAGGTACCATCTCATAACCCATACCATCTGCACGGCGAGTTAACTCAACCACCGAGACGCCATGACAATTGACTTCACGGCGGACGTCGCTTGCGAGACGGCGGTTTTGAAAAATAGGCGCAGCATCGTTATCTTGAGTGACGTAATAGCCAAATGGACTAAGCTCACTGCTGTTGACGTATTCGTGGTTCATGACTAGCAAGCTGTTTTCTGACGCTTTGGCATCGTAAGCGTTACCGTTTTTGCCAAAGAACCACATCCCATCATGATTGTCACCCATACGCCATTCAAATGACTCTGCTGATTGCTCGCGATTGTCTTTCCAATCCTCGATACCAGAATTCAGCGGCGTACCAAGCGGTAATATCATCTCTGCCTTGTAGCCTGCTGCTACGGTCATTGTCTCTGCTGTTGAATGCGCGACTGCCTCAAACTTTAAGGTATCAGGACGCTTTAAATCACCTTGTGCAGGGATAGCGGCATTATCGTCATCACCAACAATACTGCTATCGTCGTCTTCACTACAACCGACCAAAGGTAATGCGCCAAAAAACGCAGCAGCCGTCAACCCTGTGCCACCTTTTAGGATACTACGGCGGTTCAATCGACGATTGATAATCGTCTGAAAGTCAGTATTATTAGTAGGATTTGAGTCTTCAACCACTTCGTGGGCAAGCGTTCGCTCATTGTTCAATAATGTCATTATCAGTCACCTTGCTATTAGGCTAGATTGGCAGAGAGTTGATCGCGGCTTTCTCATTACGACCACAAAAATACGAATTCCGCTTAAGTCTACTCAACCTTTATGACATTACGCTGAACAATAGGTGACAAACTGATGACAATCGACTGTACTGATGATTCTTGAGAAACAAAATAATTTTAAGATAGAATTGTTTGGCCGTTAGCAAATTTAAAAAATAAATATAAAGGCTTAAAAGTAAAAACCCCAAGCAATTGCTCGGGGTTTTTAATATGCGTTTGTTATTGCAATCAAGCTTACTGTACTTGTGATACCCATTCATGAGCACCCAGTTTTAGCTTCAACTGATCACCTGCTTGCAACACACCAACGCCGCTTGGCGTACCAGTCATAATCACATCACCTGCTTGCAAGCTAAAGGCGTGGCTAATATTGACCAGCAATTCATAGACAGGAAATAGCATTAAGGCACTATCGCCATCTTGCGTTAACTTATCATTGATAGATAGCTGATACTGTACACTTTGCAGATTGCCAAACGCTTGTGGGTCGAGCCAATCAGCAAGGACGCAAGCTCCGTCAAAACACTTAGCACGCTCCCACGGATGACCTTTTTCTTTTAGCTTGCTTTGCAAATCACGCAAGGTCAAATCCAGTCCTAATGTCACGCCACCAATGGCTTGCTTAGCTTGCTCAATCGTCGCCCTAGATAAATCAGCTGATAGCTGAATACATAGCTCGGCCTCGTAGTGAGTCTCGCCAAATAACTCTGGACTTGGGCGAACCACATCACCACGGATAGAGACCACTGAAGACGCAGGTTTCATAAACAGTATCGGTGTGGTTGGTACTTCATTGCCCAACTCTGCAGCATGTGCCGCATAGTTGCGACCGACACAGACGACTTTACCAATAGAAGCACGTAATCTTTCATTATGATTGATAGCGCCCTGCTCGGCATTGACACCAGCTGCAATGGCGTTCGCTAATGACTCGTGTGGCGATTGGCTCATACTAAACTCTCCCTGTAAATGATGGCTATTTTATCAGCAGTCCATACTATATTGTCTACAGTGACTTTGACGATTTTTAGTTGCTAACTGCTAACTGCTAACTGCTAACTGCTAACTGCTAACTGCTAACTGCTAACTATGGAATCGTATTGGTCACCACATCTGGTGGTACATAACTGGCGTAGCGGTTCATACGTTTTTCAAACATTCTAAAGCTAAACAAGATAACCCATGACAGCAGTAGATAGACGATACCAGCGGCAAAGAATAGCTCCATCAAGGTATAGGTACGCGCACTAATCGTACGAGCCACACCTGTGATATCCATCAATGCAATAGTCGAAGCGAGCGCACTACCTTTTAGCATAAAGATAACTTCGTTACTGTACGCTGGAATCACAATACCAAATGCGCGCGGCAGCGTAACGCGTGTTAGCTTTTGCCATTTTGACATACCAAGCGCATCAGCAGCTTCAAGCTCTCCAATCGGAATCGTCTGAATCGCACCGCGTATAATCTCTGCGAGATAAGCACTGGTATTCAGGGTAAAGGCGATGATGGCGCACCAATATGCTTGGCTAAGTACTGGCTCCCACAAGAACGACTCGCGTACGGCCTCAAATTGACCTAAACCATAATAAATCAGGAATATCTGTACCAGCAGCGGCGTACCACGGAAAAAGAAGATATACAGGAATGGTAGTATCTGTACCACCCAATTCTTAGACAGTCGTAATAACGCCAAAACCAAACCAAACAGCAATCCAATCACACCTGAAAACAAAACCAGCTGTACGGTCAATACCGCGCCACCTAGTAAATCAGGGATATGGTCAAAAATGACCTGCCAATTCCAATCCATAGTATCTCTCCTCTACCCTATGGTCGATTGACTGTGAGTGGATTGACGGCTTATCTTTTTGGCATAGCGTGCCGCAGGATTGGCGCGCCACTCAAGCCACATCATAAAGCCAGTAATCAACATGGTCAGACCCAAATAAATAATCGCTGCTGCCATATAAAAGGTAAACGGCTGCTGTGTAGACTGTGCTGCACGCGATGACTGATACATGATGTCTTTGAGACCCACGACCGATACCAATGCGGTATCTTTGAGCAGTACCAGAAATAAATTTCCCAGACCTGGCAAAGCAATCTGCCACACTTGCGGCAACGTGATGCGATAAAAAGTCTGAAAAGGACGCATACCAATCGCTTGCGCAGCCTCTCGCTGCCCTACTGGAATCTCTTGAATGGACATGCGAAAAATCTCAGTCGCATACGCACCAAAAGCAATAGACAGCGCCATGACACCACCCCAAAAAGCGCTAATCTCGACATAGTCGTTATAGCCGAACTTTTTGAGGATGCTCATCAATAAAATAGAGCCGCCATAGTAAATAAAGAGCACCAATAGCAGCTCAGGAATACCGCGCATCGTCGCAGTATAGACAGTCGCAAGTTTACGCAGCAACCAGATATTGGACATCTTTGCGGTTGCGCCGAGCAAGCCTAAAGCCAAACCAATAATTAAACTGGTCACAGCTAGCTGTATGGTGACGGTAGCGCCGCTTAATAAAAGCGCGCCAAATCCTTGTAAGTCAAACACGATTATCCACTCAGTCTCTTTATATTAGCAATTTGCAAAATATGAGTTAAAAGAATCAGCATCAATAGCTGAACGCGGCGAAACACCGTATTTTATACCAAATCAATAGGGATGGTCGGCATCAAAAAATGACGTCAGAAGAATACGATTAACGCTGCGATAATTGACACAGTAGAAATGAGCGCTGATTTTATCATATTCACTCGCCGTGATGTTAATACTGACGCGTAAAAGCTGCGCCTAAACCGTACTTAAACAGACACTTGCCTCTAGAGGCATACAATAAGCCGACTAAATTTGAGCAAAATTGATAGGCGGCTATTATGTATATTCTTTGATATAACGGCAAATAAAAAAGGACATCACCATGATGGCGATATCCTTTTATTGATCAAAACAATATTTTTTGACTGCTATCTTTAATTCCTGTTCGCTATTAACTAGCGTTTTCTGTCGCTGGTTGCTCGGCAGTATTTGTATCTGCGCCTGTATTTGCGTCTTCATCAACTGTGCTCGTTGCAGATGCTGGCACCGCAAAGTACTTTTGATTGATTTTATCGTAAGTACCATTAGCTTTTATATTGGCAAGAGACTGATTAATCTTTGCTTGTAGCGGATCGCCTGGGCGTACCGCTATCGCAAAGTTATCATTAATATCGATTTCATCACCTTTTAGCGCATATTTGCTACCAGCATTTGAGCTCAGCCATTCTATCGCAGGCAGCTTATCAGAAATCATCGCATCGACACGGTTTGAACCGAGATCCAAAAACGCATTGCTCAACGTATCATAAAGCTTCATATCGGCTTTTGGATACGTGTCTTCTAGCCACTGTGATGAGATAGTTGAACGCTGTGCAGCAATAGAATGCGAGTCGATATCACTGTTGTTACTAGGGTCAAAGCTGCTGTCTTTTTTGGCCAAAAAAACCAAGGCATTGCTAAAGTACGGATCGGTAAAGCTCACCTGCTGCGAACGCTCTGGAGTAACAGACATCGCGGCTACGATTGCATCGTACTTACCCGCTTTTAGACCAGGGATAATACCGTCCCAGTCCTGCGCCACAATCTCACAGGTCACCTGCATATCCGCACAGAGTGCATTTGCTATCTCAACATCAAAACCACCCAGTGTCCCATCGGCATTGGTATAGTTAAAAGGCGCATAGGCCCCTTCTGTACCGATACGTAATACATCACCTGTAGAGGCTGCCGTTGTTTCGGTAGCCTCTGGATTGGTATCAGCGGCATTCTCTTGGCTATTGCTACAGCCAGCAACAGTAAAGGCCGTCGCTAGTGCAAACAATGACATAGACAGACGACTGGCTACATTAATGTTAAATTTGCCAGTCGTGGTACAGATTGGGGCACAATGGTTGCTCATGATCATCCTTGGTTTTTTCTTGAGTAAACAACACGTCTTCAAACAACAGCAGTCAAACTGCTAGATATAGTATTAGTTAGCTGGCGCTTCTTCTTCAGCGACCATTACTTCTTCGACACTATCAGTTGTTGCCACCGCTTTTTGTGCTGCAGCCGTTGAGCTAGTACCAAAATAGCTACCCGTGATTTGATCATAGGTGCCGTTGTCTTTTAGCTCAGCCAATGCTGCATTGAACTTAGCAACTAACGGATCGCCTTTACGGAAGGCAATACCCATTGCATCATCATTGGTGCTGATTTCTTCACCTTTAACTTCGTAGCCTTTGCCTGCGTCTGTTTTTAACCAGTCGATACCCGTTACTTTGTCAGACATCATACCGCGCACGCGACCTGAGGTCAGATCTAAATAAGCATTGTCTTGCGTATCGTATAGTTTGATATCAGCATCTGCATGCTCGTCTTGTAGGTATTGCGAGGCAACAGTTGAGCGCTGTGAGGCAATTGGTAGACCTGTTAGCGACTCTACGCTTAAGTCATCACCTTTTTTGCCGATCAAGATGATACCGCTATGGAAGTAAGGGTCACTGAAATCAACCACTTCTTTACGCTCAGGCGTGATAGACATACCTGCGATAGCTGCGTCAAATTTCTGTGCGTTAAGCCCTGGAATCAAACCATCCCAATCTTGAGAGATGACTTCACACTCAGCTTTCATTTGTGCACATAATGCGTCAACCAGCTCAATCTCGTAACCAATCAGTTTGCCATCTGCATCGGTATAACTAAAAGGCTTATAGCTTGATTCTGTCGCGATTTTGATATTTAAAGGCGCTTCAGTAGCGGTATCAGCTTCAGCATTTTCTGCTGGTGCTGAGCTATTGTTACAACCTGCCAGCATTAGCATTGCTGCGCTAAGCGGTGCTAGCCACAATGCTTTTTTGCTCATTGATGATGTCATTGAAATTGTCATAAGTTTTATTCCTTAATATATTTACCAGCTGTATCGTCAATCACTGCTTGCTGATTTATGCTTATAAACACCGTTTATTTGAAACATGCTTGGTTTTAAGCATTATTCGCATCAAACGTTACTTGTTCTAAGCATAAATCTTCAGTGAGTCATTATTGACCAAAGTTCATCTGCTCAAGACGTGCAAGCTCACCGTTACTACGGATTTCGCTCAATGCTTTGTCAAAGTCAGCTTTGAGTGAGTCACCTTTACGTACAGCAATGGCAATATTGTCATCGTTATCAATTTCATCACCAACGATACCGAAGCCCGCTGCATTTTCTGCTAACCATGATTTGGCAGAAACTTTTTCAGCCAATACGGCATCGCTACGACCAGATTTTAAATCTAGATAGGCATTGTCATAGTTGTCATATAGCTGAACTGTGTTGCCTTCTTTGCCTTCGTAGTTATCCTGTAGATAAGCACCTGGCGTAGTAGAGCGTTGACCACCAAGCGTTGCATCTTTAATCGCCATAGGATCAAAACCACCATTCGTATTGGTCAGCCATACCATTGTATTGGCAAAGTACGGCTCGCTGAAATCAACTTTTTCTTGACGCTCAGCAGTAATAGACATACCTGCAATCACCGCATCATATTTTTGTGCCAATAGACCAGGGATGATACCGTCCCAGTCCTGTGCAACGATTTCGCACTTGGCTTGCATTTGATCACACAAGGCATTGGCAACATCGATATCAAAACCTGCCAAGCTACCGTCGGCATTGGTGTAGTTGAATGGAGGGTAAGCGCCTTCGGTAGCGATACGAATGGTTTTACCAGTGGTTTCTGCTGCAGGGGCATCAGCGTTGGTATCGGTAGTTTCATCGGCAGGTTGGCTACAAGCGCTCAACATCAATGCAGCAGTAACGGTCATCGATGACCACAATAGGCGAGAATTCGACATCATACGTTCCTTAAATTCTGATGGGTTTTACATAAGTTTTTGACAGGATTTTCTGACTTAGGGTTCTGATATTTTGTTCTCTGACGTCCCTGCCAGACAAGCAATATAGATAGCAGAATAACAGACAGCCACGAGACGTGACGGCCTATAAACCTTTTGATAATACCTGAGTAAAATATCAAAAACAAACGTTTTGCATACTCATAGTTATCATTGGGCAATAAACAGTCAACAATGGTTACGTTACAGTGATTTTAAATATGGCAGGGCAAATGATGGCAAGAGCGTTGCCACCATCTGTATTGGACATGATATTAAGCAAAAAACTAATAGTTAACAACTAAGTAGGACGGTGTGATGCCATAAAGTCTTTGACACGCTCAGAGGTAGGGTTATCAAAGACTTGCTCAGGTGTGCCAATTTCTTCAACCACACCTTGATGTAAAAAGACGACTTTGCTTGATACTTCACGGGCAAAGCGCATTTCGTGAGTAACGATAAGCATCGTACGCCCCTCTTCTGCTAGTTCGCGCATTACTGCAAGCACTTCGTTGACCAGTTCAGGATCTAGCGCAGAGGTTGGTTCGTCAAATAATAGAACTTGTGGTTGCATAGCAAGTGCACGAGCGATTGCGACACGCTGACGCTGACCGCCAGATAAGTTAGCAGGATAAGCATCTTTTTTGTCGAGCAGGCCGACTTTATCAAGCAGTTTTTCTGCATCGCTAATCGCTTGGTCTTTTTTAATCTTTAAGACCTGCGTTGGCCCTTCGATAATATTTTGTAGAATTGTCTTGTGCGGCCATAGGTTGAAGTTCTGAAAGACAAACCCGACGCGAGCACGCAAGCTTTCTAGCTGTTTCACGTCTGCTGCTTGTAACTCACCTGATTTGGCAGGTTTTAGCATTAGCTCTTCATTACCAATCAAGATACGGCCATGATTGGGGTTTTCTAGAAGATTAATACAACGCAGCAACGTCGACTTACCTGAGCCAGATGAGCCCAAAATAGAGATAACATCGCCATCATAGGCAGTCAGGGATACCCCTTTCAATACCTCTAATGAGCCGTAGCTTTTATGGATGTCTTGTAAGTCTAGGGCGATAGGCCGAGTCGGGTTTTTTGCAGTATCAAGCATGGTTCAGCAGACTTCCAATAAATATGAGTGAAAACACGAATAAAATAAGAGCTATATCTATATATAGTACAAGCATCTAGATGCATTATCGTAATATGCCTGATGAGGCAAAGAGAAAAATGCCATATTGTCTCTTATTACGCAGTAAAAAGGCAAATATTGTATTTAACCAACGGGTTAATCAGCTTCTAACAAACCGCGAGTACAAAAAAGCCCAGACTGCATTTATCGCTCTGGGCTTTATTTTATCACTTTAGAATACGAGACGTTGTGTTATCTGATAACTGCCTATTTATAGTATGTGCTTAGTACATTTAATATGGCGCTAGTGCATTCTATAGCATGCGATTAGTACGTCGATACATGCTCTGAGTCTTCAGTACCATCCATCATATCTGCATCTTCTGCTGTCGCCACTGCCACATCATCGTTATTGGTAACGTCCATACCCTCATCATCGGCACTAGCAACGGCCACATCATCAGAGTCGCTCGCTGTTGCACTTTCTTCTACAGAGGTTTGAGCGTCTACAGTAGTATCAGCTTCAGTCTCCATTGGTGTGTCATCTTTTTTGCTACAAGCGCCTAATGCCAGAGCACCTGCTACCAAGCCAACCGTTAACCAATTTTTATAAGTTGTATTTTTCGTAGCCATGTTCGTTCTCCATCACTCATTATAATAAGATTAAGTACTACCTACTGATAGCCTTGCTGTTTTAATGCTTACTATACTGAGGATATCTCGCAGCTACCTTAGTATTTACAGCGCAATTCTGTTAAAAACACGTAAAGATATAGTGTAGTACTGATAACGCGCTTATTTTAAATAAACACCGCTTAGCATCAGCAATATTACTTTAAATAAGCCCCTACAAGAGCGCTGCAAAGCGGATTCTGTTCACAAAATCATCTTTACTATCGTCTCAATCTACTCTATGTTAAATAGCATAATGACCTACCGCTATCTAAGTAGGCATTCAAAACTTCTTCTTTTGCGACATTTTTCGCCTTTTTAGGTACTTTTACCTATATAAAACTGGGCGCTTTTAGTTATAAAAAACCTGTATCACATAAGGAAAATAATTTATGAGTCAATCGAATACTACGGATATTACGGCCTATATGCAGTCTGTCGGCAAGCAAGCACGAGCCGCTTCTCGCGCGCTGGCTGCTGCCAACACCGGCGATAAAAACTCAGCACTATTAGCCATTCATGATGAGCTGGTCAATGCCAAACAAGACATCTTGGCTGCCAATAAAATCGATATGGACAACGGTCAAAAAAACAATCTTGATAGCGCACTCCTCGACCGCTTGGAGCTAAACGAAGCACGATTTAACGGTATGCTACAAGGCCTTAAAGATGTCGCTAGCCTTCCTGATCCAATCGGTGAAGTCACTGACATGACCTATCAGCCATCGGGTATTCATTTGGGCAAAATGCGCGTGCCACTTGGTGTGGTCGGTATGATTTATGAGTCGCGCCCTAACGTGACTTTAGAGGCTGCCTCACTGGCGCTCAAATCAGGCAATGCCATTATTTTACGCGGTGGTTCTGAAGCCTTTGAGTCTAACCAAGCCATTGCCAAATGCATCATCGAAGGACTTAGCCATACTGATCTATCGGAACATAGCGTGCAAGTGCTACAGACGACCGATCGTGCAGCCGTTGGTGAGCTGATTACCATGACTGAATACGTCGATGTCATCGTCCCACGTGGTGGTAAAGGTCTGATTGCGCGTATCAGTAACGATGCAAAAGTACCTGTAATTAAGCATTTAGACGGTAACTGCCATACCTTTATCGATAGTGATGCAGATCCTGAGATTGCGATTAAAGTCAGTGTCAATGCCAAAACACATCGCTACGGCACTTGTAATACAATGGAGACGCTACTGGTCGATGAAGCAGTCGCTAATGAGCTATTACCTAAAATAGCAGAAGCCATCGTCGCGGCTGATGACGCAATGCAACTACGCCTTGATGACAAATCACAAGCTATCCTAAATGAAAATGCTAAGCTTAAAGGTCATCTATCAGCTGCCACCTCTGAGGATTGGGATACTGAATACTTAGCTCCTATCCTAGCGGTAAAAGTGGTCGCAGGTATTGATGAGGCGATTGAACATATCAATACGCACGGCAGCCATCATACCGATGTCATCATCACTGATAACTATACCAAGTCGCAGCGCTTCATCCGTGAAGTGGACTCGGCTAGCGTCATGATTAACGCTTCTAGCCGTTTTGCTGATGGTTTCGAATACGGTCTCGGTGCTGAGATTGGTATCTCAACGGACAAAATCCATGCGCGTGGTCCTGTCGGTCTTGAAGGTCTGACTTCGCAAAAATGGATCGTTTATGGGCATGGCGAAACCCGTGCTTAATCATACCAGCATTCACTATCAAAACGAGTAATCAAAAACGTCAGCAATTATGCTGGCGTTTCTTCGTTTGAATCATAAGTATTTTAGTTAAGGCATTTAAATTATAGGGAGCGGTACGACCATGCAAAGTGGCAAGATTAAGCACTGGAATGAAGATAAAGGCTACGGCTTTATCGATGTAGATAATCAAAGTGAAGATGTGTTCTTTCATATTAGCAAAGCAAGACTGGCGAAGCCTATAACGGTTGGTCAAAGTGTCTACTTTAACAGTGCCCGTAACGACAAAAACCAATTGAGAGCCACTGAAGTGACCTCGTCTTCATTGAGCCTTGACCAAGATACTGCATCAGATATTCCAAGCTATACCCCTACTAATGCTAATAGAAATAGCAATCAACGCACTCGTAACTCAAATCGTAGCAGTCACAATAGCAAACCCAATAAAAGAAGCTTAGGCTCTACGCTATTTAGCCTTATCGCTATAATCGCCGTCGCTTTCTATTTTTTTGGCGATTTAAATTCGACATTGTTTGCTGATAGCATCGAGTCGACAACGGTATCGCAGGACGTAAATAATAATACAAGCCAAGTCGCCCGTGCTGGTATAACAGGTGATGCACAGGTCGATAATACGATTGCGCTTATTCAGCAAGGCGGCCCGTTTCCTTATCCAAATAAAGATGGTACGACCTTTTATAACCGTGAAGGCAGACTACCCGTCCAGTCACAAGGCTACTACCGCGAATATACCGTGCCCACCCCTGGTGTCTCTCATCGCGGCGCACGGCGTATCGTCACAGGTGGTAACCCACCTACCGTCTATTACTTGACTGTCGACCATTATGATAGCTTCCAAAGACTACAGGTGCCTTAATATGAAAAAAGAAAATATGAACCAAGAGAATACGGACAAAGCCGATACGAATCGAGAAAGTATAAACCAAGCAATCCACTACGTTAATCAAAGCCATGTTAATCAAGACCACATTAACCAAAACGGTACAGCACTGGGTACTAGCATTCCTGCGCAGGCTGTTACTATAGCCGTAGGTGACACGCTCGAAAAAACTGAGCTATTGACGAGTTTGGCCAAGGCCTGTGACTTCCCTAGTTATTTTTCACACAACTGGGACAGTGCATGGGATTGTCTAACAGACAGTGAGGCAATTCATTTAAGGCTTGATTTAACAGACGTCAAAAGGATAAACACTGAGGACTTCAATGTCTTTAAAAGCATCATTGAGGATGCCTTTAGAGAATTTGGCAAACCACAATTGTGGATCATCGTGCCATCTGAGGATGAAGCTTATGCTTTAGAAAGTTAGTCGCTAACAGCTTATATATTGCAAGCCTGACCGCCGATAGTCACCGATAATTATTCGTCATCATAGAAACCTGAATTCGAGATAAAGCCATATTTATCCCGAATTCAGGTTAATTTATTTTATAGAAAGGATTAACCTATGGAGATTACCTTAAACGGTTATTACACCCTGATATTGGCCACCTTAGTGCTGCTACTTGGGCGGTTTTTGGTGCGAAGGGTCAAGTTTTTAGAAGACTTTAATATTCCAGAACCTGTTGCTGGTGGTTTGGTCGCGGCAATTGTTGTCTATGCTCTCAATATGGTTTGGGGATATAGTTTTAACTTTCATCAAGGATTACAGACCGCCACTATGTTGATGTTCTTTGCATCCATCGGTCTGAGCGCTGATTTTAGTCGATTAAAAGCAGGCGGTACACCATTACTGATTTTTACTATCGTTGTTTCAGTATTCATTGTATTGCAGGACGTCGTTGGTGTGGCTATGGCAAGTGCATTAGGACTTGATCCTTTGCTCGGTCTAGTGACAGGTTCTATCGCTCTAACGGGTGGTCATGGTACAGCAGGCGCTTGGGGAATCACGCTAGAACAAGACTACGGTGTGGTCGGTGCGACGACACTTGGTATCGCGGTTGCTACTTATGGTTTGGTCGCGGGTGGTATCGTTGGCGGTCCTGTTGCTCGTCGCTTGATTAATCGACTTGGATTAAAACCAACACCAGCCAACCCTGATCCTAGCGATATCGAAAAAGTTGCTGGTGCACAGTCGTTATATAGCACCAAACATGATGAAGAGTCTGCAGGTAGTAATAAAGATATCTTTGAAAGACCTGATAGCATGCGCTTTATCACCGCTTCTTCTACTATCGAAACCTTGGCACTATTCGCAGGTGCTTTGGCTTTTGCCGATGTGATGGCCATCGTTGCTGAAGGTACATGGTTTGAGCTGCCTACTTTCGTATGGGCACTGGCAGGCGGTGTCATCATTCGCAATGTACTGACGATGGTCTTCAATTTTGATATGTTTGACCGCTCAATTGATGTACTTGGTAATGCTTCTTTAAGCCTATTTTTAGCGATGGCATTATTGTCTTTAAAACTTTGGCAATTGACCGATTTGGCAGGTCCTGTACTAGTCATATTGGTCGTACAGACCATCATTATGATTATCTACGTTTACCTGATTACCTTTAAAATTATGGGTAAAGACTACGACGCGGCTGTATTGTCAGCGGGGCATTGTGGTTTTGGTATGGGTGCGACACCGACAGCGATTGCGAACATGCAGGCAGTCACTGATCGCTATCTGCCTTCACCTAAAGCATTCTTGATTGTGCCAATGGTAGGTGCGTTCTTCGTTGATATCGTTAATGCCACGATACTACAGATATTTACGAAGCTGCCGTTTATGTAGGCTGATGCTGTTACAGATCAAAACTTAATAGATATCTAACAAATAACAAATATTAGCCATCGAAAAGCCCGCCAAGACTTATCTTGGCGGGCTTTTTTAATTATCAAGTTATAACAGAGTGTTCAATCGAACCCATTATTTATACTTTTTAATTTCACCACTTTTCACACGCGCTATGAAAGAGTTAACCTCTCTTTTCACAATTGGCATCAAGAAGTACAGACCGATGATGTTAAAGATAGCCATAGCGAACAGAGCCGCATCTGAGAAGTCGATAACAAAGCTGAACTGTACGATGGTACCGATAACAACGAAGATTAAGAAGATAAGTTTGTATATCATCTCGCCGCCTTTACCTTCACCGAAGAGGTAAGTCCAAGCTTTTAGACCATAGTATGACCATGAAATCATCGTTGAGAAAGCAAATAATAATACCGCGACAGCTAGGAAATACTGGAAGATAGGCGCCGTCTCCATGAAGGCTGCACGGGTTAGATCCACACCAGTAAGCGCTTGGGTTTGTAAGTTTGCGGCAGTGTTGACCCCAGAGATAGTAATAACAAGCGCCGTCATCGTACAGATAACAACCGTATCAATGAAAGGCTCTAATAGCGCTACTAGACCTTCAGTAGCAGGCTCTTTGGTTTTTACTGCTGAGTGAGCAATAGCGGCTGAACCAACACCTGCTTCGTTAGAGAAAGTTGCACGTTTTAAACCTTGAATCAATGCGCCAATGAAGCCACCAGCCACACCAGCACCAGTGAAGGCACCCGAGAAAATCTCGCCAAATGCAGTACCGATATGATTAAAGTTAGCAATCAGTACGATTACCGCCATAGTAATGTATAACAAAGCCATAAAGGGTACGACTTTTTCGGTAACGGTTGCGATGCGCGGCATACCACCAATGATAACCATACCGACTAAAAATGCTAAGCCAATACCAAAGAATACACTGTAGTCCGTTGGAATGCTAAACGTAGAGCTCATGACTGCAAAGGCTTGGTTGCCTTGGAACATGTTACCAGCACCAAAGGTCGCCAATATACACATGAGTGCAAAACCAACAGCCAGAAACTTACCTAATCCGCCCATACCACGTTCAGCCATACCGCGGCTTAGGTAGTACATAGGTCCACCTGATACGACGCCAGAGGGTAGTACCGTACGGTATTTAACACCTAGCGTACATTCTACAAACTTAGTCGCCATACCGAATAGGCCGACCATAATCATCCAAAAGGTAGCACCAGGTCCACCAATAGCAAGTGCTGCACCAACGCCTGCGATATTACCAAGACCAACAGTACCTGATAACGCAGTAGCTAAGGCTTGAAAATGGCTGACCTCGCCTTCTTCTTTGTTGGCGGGATTGGGATCGGTATATTTGCCTCTAACAATATCTAAAGACAAGCCTATTTGGCGAAACTGAATAAATCCAAAGTAAAAAGTGAATACGAGTGCGGCAACTAATAACCAACCCACAATGAGCGGGAAGCTGACGTCTCCAAGAGGTACTGAAAAGAAAATAAGGTCGACGAACCAGCCGAATATATTGGCCATAAAGCCATCGAGACCTGCTCCAAATGCTGCTAAACCTGATTGTTCTGCTGCTTGCGCAAGAGTCGTGCTGAGTAATAGCATCGTTGCGACTAAAGATTGTTTTTTCATGTAAATCCCTCTATTGAAAATAATATTTATATAATTATTCAATCAATTACAGCGATACTAATACAAAGTGTAACTATTTATTATAATTTGTATTAGTATTATTACTAAATGTTCAATACTGACTATATACTAATATTTTTGTATAAACAAAGAGATTTACACATTTTTCTTAATTAAACATCAACTTAGCTCCTTGAAACTAATACCAAAACTCAGTCAAGATCACTACATTTATCGAAAAATGTCGGTAGTAATCTTCAGGTTAAACAATAGACTTAAATATAATTAAAAGAGCTAAATAGCAATACCAATATAGGTTTGCGTTAAATGCTCTAATATTTATAGAGAGCAATAACAAAAAAACCGCTAAGCAAAAGCTTAGCGGTTTTTTTTATTACCATTCTAAAGTTTACTGATTTTTAGCATAGACTGGTAATTCTGCACAAATAGCTTCTACTTTAGCGCGTACTTCAGTAGCAACCGCTTCATCACCGCGACTGTCTAGTACGTCACAGATCCAACCTGCCAACTCGCCCGCTTGTGCTTCATTGAAACCGCGAGTAGTAATCGCTGGCGTACCGATACGGATACCAGAAGTCACGAATGGTGATTTTGGATCGTTTGGTACAGCGTTTTTATTGACAGTGATGTGTGCTTCACCAAGCCATTTGTCTGCTTCTTTACCCGTCATTTCTTGCTTAACGAGACTGATCAGCATCAGATGGTTTTCAGTACCGCCAGAGATGACTTCATAGCCGCGCTCTTGAACCACTTTTGCCATGGCTTGCGCATTTTTCACTACTTGCTGCTGATACGTTTTGAAGTTATCTTCTAACGCTTCTTTAAAGCAAACCGCTTTTGCAGCGATAACATGCATCAACGGGCCACCTTGGTTGCCTGGGAATACAGCTGAGTTTAGCTTTTTAGCCAATACTTCATCACGCGCCAAAATCATACCTGAGCGTGGGCCACGTAGGGTTTTGTGCGTCGTCGTTGTGACCACATCAGCGAAAGGTACTGGGTTTGGATAAACACCGCCAGCAACTAGGCCTGCAACGTGAGCCATATCGACCAATAGATACGCGCCTACTTCGTCCGCGATGTCACGGAAACGCTGCCAATCAACTACTTGTGAATATGCTGAGAAACCCGCGATGATCATTTTTGGCTTATGCTCACGCGCCAAGCTCTCTACTTGGTCATAATCAATAAGGCCAGTGCCATCTACCAATCCGTACTGTACGGCATTGTAGTTCAAACCTGAGAAGTTGATATGTGCGCCATGCGTCAAGTGACCACCAGCGTCTAAGCTCATGCCTAGTACAGTGTCATTTGCTTCTAGCAATGCTAAAAATACGGCTGAGTTTGCTTGGCTACCAGAATGCGGCTGAACGTTCACATACTCTGCACCGAACAACTCTTTAGCACGGTCAATAGCCAATTGCTCAACCACATCCACATGCTCACAACCACCATAATAACGCTTGCCAGGATAGCCTTCTGCGTATTTGTTGGTAAGGTCGGTACCTTGTGCTTCCATCACTGCTTGTGAGCAGTAGTTTTCAGAGGCGATAAGCTCGATATGGTTTTCTTGACGAACGCTTTCTGCGGCCATCGCTTCAGCAAGTACTGGATCAAAATCTTTGATAGAAATATCTTTAAACATAGTGATGTCCT
Organism: Psychrobacter sp. NPDC078501; assembly: GCF_044900935.1. Lineage (NCBI taxonomy): Bacteria > Pseudomonadati > Pseudomonadota > Gammaproteobacteria > Moraxellales > Moraxellaceae > Psychrobacter > Psychrobacter sp. NPDC078501. The sequence continues at coordinate 85,360 of NZ_JBJDOS010000003.1, forward strand.
AAGTAGTGACTGTCATTAAAAAACGTCATTGAAAAGAAGCTTATAGCCTGCCCACAATAAAACAACTACTGCGTCAACGTCGCTGAAGTACTATTAATACCTCTGCACGCTGTTTTTCTGCAGTCTGTTTTATGGTACGACCATTATTGTGAATGGAGTCTATTAGCAAAGATTGAAATAAGAATAAATACAGGCGACTGACCTGTTATTAACTTGACTGATTCGTCAATAAAATCGATGTACATTTGCATCGATACCATCGCGAAAGATTAAGTGTAACATGAAAATTTGTGCTGTGAGCGCAAAAAAACCTCACCTTAGGATGAGCGAATTAAATGACTATATAACACAGATAAATAGCCAATAAAATAAAGGATTTATCCGCTGAATTTTTTCTCTTGCCCGCCCTTTTATGCTGTTTTAGGCATAAAATATTTTTAAATGTGGCTAGATATAGTCGATTCAATTTAAAAGTAATACAAGGCAGCCGAGTGTAGATCTATATTAAATACCTCAAGCGAGGTTAACACAGCAATACTTTTATAGTGAAGTGACTATTATAGTGAAGTGATTACAAGAACGCTGGTAGGAACGTTTCACTGATCATTATCTTACGACCATGCCAGTCATAACGCGTTTGTCGTTGCCAACCGTCACTGGTATGACTGATAAAACGCTCATTTGGCAAGGTACGGCAACGCTTAAACAATACGTAGCCGATAGGTGTGTTCTTCAAATGCTGCAAACGATGCGACTGACCTTTTAAACTGTTTAAAGGAAAGACACTCTGTGCTTGCACCCATGGCATTTCATCATTGCCATATAGCTGCACTTCCCGTACCCATGCCAGCATTGGACGATTTATCATCATGCCTTGTATACCCAGCTGCTTTTTTTGACCTAAAGTCAGCGAACGATAGCCCTCAAAGCTGCGTTTTACACACAGCGGCTGCCCTGCCTTCTCTTCTAATATCGCAGTGAGAGAGCCTTCAGCATTTAGCCAAGGTAAGAGTTCATTAGGAGGTAAATCATTGGTAGAATTAGAAGAATTGCTGGTCATAGTTTATGGCTAGTATTTTTTATAGGATGTTTGATAGTTAGAAAGTGTTTGCAGATAGAAGCAGAGTGAGTCAAAGCTGGTTACTGCTATGAAGCACTGCTATGAAGCACTGCCATCAAATTCAGGCATATTGTCTGCATTAAAAGGCAAAGCTTCAAAGGCCTGCTGACGATACTGCGCCATATGCATCCGATCTCTAGCACAAAAATCGCCAATCGCTGGTACAAAACGCGGATCATAGATACGATGGATAGAATGTGTCGTCGTTGGGATAAAACCACGTACCAGCTTATGCTCGCCTTGCGTACCTGGATCAAAAGACATCAACCCTTGCTCGATAGCAAACTCGATACCTTGGTAATAGCACAGCTCAAAATGCAAGCTGTCATACTCACCTAGCGCACCCCAGTAACGACCATATAAGGTAGCATTATTATCACCACTACCATCAGCCTTGTCACTATCAGGCTTATCATATAAGAACAAACTACTCGCGATAATCTCACCACTGGCATCGAGTGCTTGCGCAAGCATTATATGCTCCGGCATGCTCGCTGCCAATGCCATAAAAAAGTCTATCGACAAATAAGGCTGCTGTCCGCGTACTGCATAGGTCATCACATAACAGTGATAAAAAGCTTTCCAGTCAGCATTGCTGATAGCATCTCCGCATTTTCGCTGGCAACTAATGCCTTGCTCGGCAACTTTACGGCGCTCAGCCCGAATGGTTTTGCGTTTTTTGGCTTTTAAGACCATCAAAAAAGCATCGAAATCTGCAAATGGCTTACTATCATTAAGCAAGTCTTTATTTTGCCATAAGAACTGGCAACCTTGACGCTCAAATATCGGTATCTCAATACCAGCTGACTTTACGCCGCTTTCTTGAGCCGCTATGGCAAGCTCTACATCAATTTCAGTTGGCATAGATGTGGTGGCGATAGAGGCAAGCTCAGGTATCACAAACAGTCCATGCCAGCTTGAGGCGCCTACTTGTTGAGCGATATCATCAATACCTGCGATGGCCGTTCTGAGGATATCTTCATTCAAGGCTTCACCTTTTGCCAACCAAATCCTTTGACCAGTAATCGGTGTATATGGTGCGCTAGTGACCAATCGCGGATAGTAATCAACGCCATAGCGCGCATAAGCTTCAGCCCATGCATGATCAAATACAAACTCACCGCGATGATGACCTTTTATGAATACTGGCATGACGGCCACAGGCTGCAATGTATTTTCTGCCGCGCTATTTGCTAAGGTATCGGTGCTATTTTCACTATCGGCATAGTCTGTGACACGATGTACCAAAATAAATATCGGTAGCCACCCTGCCTGCTCACCAATTGCTCCGGTGTCAGTCAGTGCTTGCCAAAAAGCGAATGACATAAAAGGGGTATCTGGCGTCTGCCACTCTGTTTGGCTCTGCCAGCTGGTATCATTAATCAGCGCATACTCTAAACTCATATTCACCGTCACTATTATAATCGCGATATATTTATCGATAACCAATCTATTGATGACCTAGACTAGCAAATTTTTACGTCATTGCTGTCACAATTTGCAAAAACTTATCTGCATCCAATAAAAAACCACCAACGATAACGCGAGTGGTTTGCATGACTGCGCTCATGGGCAGTAAGATCAATATAAAACGTCATGAAAAAACAGTAGTTGTATGGAAAAGATGATATCGAAGCCGATGACTGGTAGAATAAGGTTGTTATTAGCTTAGTATAATTCGAAACCATAGGATACGAGCTAAAACAGTATACTTAGTTCATGGTATACGATTGACATCCTATCGGATTTATAGTGGATTGATTATAATGTAGCGTCAGTGATTCACTTTTAGGCAATTTTGCACCGACTGTTAACGTGTTGCCTTTAAATGCTTTTTTCGTGAATATTATTAAAAGAAAATGTCTGACCTGTCTTAAAAATTTCTAAGAAGCTACATATGAAGTACTTGTTCTAACCATATCATGGATTATTGCATAGTATCATTGACGCATATTCAACACTATATTTAAGCTTTATTATTAACTACAGCCTAAAGGAAGATCTAACTAAAATGTCAAAAATTATTTATACAAAAACTGACGAAGCCCCAGCGCTGGCGACTCTGTCGTTCTTACCTATTGTCGAAGCATTCACCAAAACAGCAGGCGTTGAAGTTGAAACCAGCGACATCTCTGTTGCAGCGCGTATCTTGGCTGAATTCCCTGAATACTTGACCGAAGAGCAACGTGTTCCTGACAACTTAGCTGAGCTAGGTCGTCTGACTCAAGATCCAAACACCAATATCATTAAACTGCCAAACATCAGTGCTTCTGTACAGCAGTTAAAAGCTGCTATCAAAGAGCTACAGAGCAAAGGCTATGCCATCCCTAACTTCCCAGAAGATCCACAAACTAACGAAGAAAAAGAGCTACGCAAGCGCTATGGCAAAAGCTTAGGCAGTTCAGTGAACCCAGTACTGCGTGAAGGTAACTCAGATCGCCGCGCTCCTAAAGCAGTTAAAAACTATGCACGCAAGCATCCACACTCTATGGGTGAATGGAAGCAGTGGTCAAGCACGCACGTATCACACATGCATGGTGGCGACTTCTACGATGGCGAGCAATCTATGACATTAGATAAAGCTCGTACGGTACGTATGGAGTTGTTACTTGATGACGGTACTCAAAAAGTATTAAAGCCTAAAATTGCTTTGCTTGATAAAGAAGTCATCGACCTGATGGTCATGAGCAAAAAAGCACTATTAGAGTTTTATGAGCGTGAAATGGAAGATTGCCGCGAAGCTGGTATCTTGTTCTCACTACACGTGAAAGCGACTATGATGAAGGTCTCGCATCCTATCGTCTTTGGTCATGCGGTCAGAATCTACTATAAAGAAGCTTTCGAGAAACATGGCGCTTTCTTTGATGAGCTAGGTATCAACGTCAACAACGGTATGGCAGATCTATACGACAAGATCTCAACGCTACCAGCTTCAAAGCGTGAAGAAATTGAGCGTGATTTACATGCGTGTCAAGAGCATCGCCCACGTCTGGCAATGGTTGACTCTTCAAAAGGTATCACCAACTTCCATTCACCAAGTGATGTAATCGTTGATGCTTCTATGCCAGCGATGATTCGTTCAGGCGGTAAAATGTGGGGTGCTGATGGCAAAATGTATGACTGTAAAGCCGTCATGCCAGAGTCTACCTTTGCGCGTATTTACCAAGAAATGATCAACTTCTGCAAATGGCATGGTAACTTTGATCCAAAAACCATGGGCACCGTTCCTAACGTTGGCCTAATGGCTCAAAAAGCTGAAGAGTATGGCTCGCATGATAAGACTTTTGAGTCTAGCGATGCTGGTATTGCACGTATCGTCGATATTGATACTGATGAAGTACTACTCGAAAAACGCGTTGAGAAAGGTGATATCTGGCGCATGTGTCAGGTTAAAGATGAGCCTATCCAAGACTGGGTAAAACTTGCCGTACGCCGTGCTCGTGAATCAGATACGCCTGTTATCTTCTGGTTAGACCCATACCGTCCACATGAAAACGAGCTAATCAAAAAAGTTAGAACGTATCTAAAAGATCATGATACTACTGGCTTACATATCGAGATTATGTCTCAGGTTCGTGCGATGCGTTATACCCTAGAGCGCGTTGCTCGTGGTCTAGATACTATCTCTGCGACTGGTAACATTCTACGCGATTACCTAACTGATTTGTTCCCTATCTTAGAGCTAGGTACCAGTGCCAAGATGCTATCAGTTGTACCACTAATGAAAGGCGGCGGTTTGTTTGAAACTGGCGCTGGTGGTTCTGCACCAAAGCATGTTGAGCAGCTGACAGAAGAGAACCATCTACGTTGGGATTCACTTGGTGAGTTCTTGGCATTGACGGTATCGTTGGAGCATCTAGCAAACAACGACAACAATGCTAAAGCTCAAATCTTGGCAGACACGCTAGATACAGCAACAGAAAAACTGCTACTAAACGATAAGTCGCCATCACGTAAAACTGGCGAGCTCGACAACCGTGGTAGCCACTTCTATCTAGCGATGTACTGGGCAGAAGAGCTTGCAGCGCAAGATCAAGATAGCGAGCTAAAAGCGCAATTTACACCATTCGCGCAAAAGCTAAAAGAGAACGAAGAAGCCATCGTTAAAGAACTTAACCAAGCTCAAGGCAAGCCAGTAGACATCAAAGGCTACTACTATGCTGATGAAGAATTGGCTAAGAAAGCAATGCGTCCAAGCGCTTTGTTTAACGAGACTTTGGCATCGCTATAATTTTAAGTAACTGCTCTTAAACCATTAAGCCTAATCGCTTTTGGTTTTTATACCTAGCAGCGATTAAGCAAGTTTAAGTCTTGGTAAAAAACACCTCAACCGTCTTAGAACGTTGAGGTGTTTTTTTATGTTTTCTAAAATCTTTATAAAGAGTGAAATAAAAAAAGCCACCTATATAATCAGGCGGCTTTTGATACATAGTAATAAAATAGAATGCTGAGAGCTTAAGTAGTCTTAGGCTTCCATATGCTTAATAATCGCCTTACCAAACTCAGAAGTACTCAATAAGGTAGCATCTGGCATCAGACGCTCAAAATCATACGTGACTGTTTTATTTGCAATCGCCCCTTGGATACCGCTAATGACAAGATCAGCTGCTTCCGCCCAGCCCATATCACGAAGCATCATCTCAGCAGACAATATCAATGAGCCTGGGTTCACTTTATTTTGACCAGCGTACTTGGGTGCAGTACCGTGCGTCGCTTCATAAACAGCGATCGCGCCGCCTTTATTTGCACCAGGTGCGATACCAATACCGCCTACTTCAGCGGCCAATGCATCAGAGATATAGTCACCGTTTAGATTGAGCGTTGCCACTACAGAATAATCTGCAGGACGCATCAAAATCTGCTGCAAAAACGCATCAGCGATGACGTCTTTAATAATAATATCATTACCCGTTTTTGGATTTTTCATAGTCATCCATGGACCGCCATCTAATAACTCTGCACCAAAACGCTCTGCTGCTAGCTCATAGCCCCAATCCTTAAATGCGCCTTCAGTAAACTTCATGATATTGCCTTTGTGCACTAGGGTCACATTTGGCAGATCATTATCAATGGCATGCTGAATCGCTTTACGTACTAAGCGCTGAGAGCCTTCTTTTGAGACAGGCTTGATACCGATGCCGCAGTCTTCAGGGAAGCGAATACTGGTCACACCCATCTCATCTCTTAAGAAATTGATAACTTTTTTGGCATCATCACTGCCCGCTTTCCACTCGATACCCGTGTAGATATCTTCTGTATTTTCACGGAAAATAACCATGTTCGTCAGCTCTGGATGCTGCACTGGGCTTGGTACGCCCTCAAACCAGCGTACGGGGCGTTGACAGACATACAGATCGAGGTTTTGGCGCACTGCGACGTTTAACGAACTAAAGCCACCACCCACTGGCGTGGTCAATGGACCCTTGATACTAATGACGTAGTCTTTTAGAATCTCTAGCGTCTCGCTTGGCAAATAATCGCCGTCATATACTTTCGCTGCCTTTTCACCAAGATAAGTCTCCATCCAAATGATAGACTTCTTGCCGTGATACGCTTTATCAACCGCAGCATTGACTACTTTTATCATGACAGGCGTGATATCTACACCGATTCCATCACCTTCCACAAACGGAATGATCGGATGATTGGGAACATTTAATGTTAAATCTGCGTTTACGGTCACTTTTTCGCCGTCTCTTGGCACGATAACCTTATCATATGACATCGATGATACTCCTTGGTTGTATGTTGGACGTCGCAAGCGAACTAGACACTTTGTTATGCTAACCGTTTTATTATAGTTATAACGCTTTGGGCGCTTATCGGCTAAGCAAAGCTTTGATGAGTACGACACTTGCGTCATTGATTTGAACAACGTTAAAAATAGCTCGAAGCTAAAAGATGAACATAAAGACCCAAACAATGATTGTCGCTTGCAGATAGTAGATATTTCTATATCAGAAATATAAATACCACTATCAGAATGCGGATTTAGGATAACAGTAAATCTATACAAGCGCTGTCCTACTTTTGTAGCAGGTCATGTAGCATACAGCACATTAAATATATCGCTTTTAGTCTTGCCGCTTAATACTAGCTCTACATTACAAAACATACGCTACAATGATTCACTGTCCATCAAACACTAGGAAACACCGTTTTATGTCTACTTCTAGTCTCATCTTATTCAATAAGCCTTATGGCGTGCAAAGTCAGTTTAGAGATGACAGTAATAACGATCACACCACCCTATCGCAATACTTTACCGATAAAGCTTTGCGAGTTGCTGGTAGGCTAGATGCTACTTCGGAGGGCTTGATGATTTTGACCGATGATGGTCGCGTTAATAAAGCAATTACTCATCCGCCAAAAGCCAATGCAGGGCGCAAACAAGGTAAAACTTATTTAGTGCAAGTAGAAGGAACGCCTACTACTGAGCAAATCAATAAGCTCAAACGTGGCGTGGTTTTAAAAGATGGTAAAACGCTACCTGCCGAGGTCAAACACGTCAGTGAAGATGAGCTACCGCTGGTACTCTGGCAGCGCAATCCGCCAATACGTGAGCGCAAAAGCGTACCGGACTCATGGCTAATGCTGACAATATACGAAGGTAAAAATCGTCAAGTTAGACGTATGACAGCGCATGTCGGTCTGCCTTGTCTGCGTTTGATACGTTGGTCAATGGCAGGATTTGAGCTAGGTGATTTAGCTGTTGGGGAGTTTGTACGCGTTCATCTAACTAGCGAACACTGTCGTCAGCTAGGTATTTCTAACTAGTTTAGATGGTTTTAAGTTTAAATACTATTGATTAATTCACACTGTTTGGCTGTTTATTCCCTAACATAAAGCTCTGACACTAATATATTACGACCTGTTAAACATAGTGTCTCGAATGGGTAAGGTTTATCTGCTAACATTCAGCACGTAATTGATTATGTATAATAGGTATTATCCATTTATCGTTTGGTCTTTTCACAATAGGGATATGTCATGATTGCTTCTCGTCGTTTTCTTTCGTTGGTCACTAGCATTTCTGCGGCGCTTGTATTGAGTGCCTGTCAGCCAACGACAGAGGACAGCCAATCAAATCCTGCGGAAGAAACCTCACCGCCAGTGACTGATATGCCACATGCTGAGCATGACGATATGGCAGATGATACTCTAACAAATGACAGTGATAACAGTGTCAGTGATGAGTCTCAAATGAGCGATATGCTCAGAGACTATACGAGATCAATGACGAGAATGCATGACGAGATGATGATTGGGATGGGTTATAACGATCCTGATACCGCTTTCGCTAAAGGCATGTTGGGACATCATCGCGGCGCGGTAGAGATGGCAAAAATAGAGCTCAAGTATGGTACTGACGAAGCGATGCGCCAACTTGCTCAAGACGTCATCACGGCACAGCAAGCTGAAATCGATGTCTTAAACAAGTGGCTGGCTAGCCATCCTGATGCTGCCAAACCTAAGCCAAATACTGTGGCAATGCAGCAAGCATATGCTAAGAGCATGGAAAATATGCATGGCGAAATGACTTTGGGTGTGGCTGATCCCGTGCCTGATATGGCATTTGCACGCGGTATGCTACCTCATCATATTGCCGCTGTTGATATGGCAAAAGTTCAGCTCGAATATGGGACAGATGAAGAGATGCGTCAGTTGGCGCAAGACGTCATTGATAACCAGCAAACTGAAATTGATGTGATGAAGAACTGGATTGCTGCGCTTGAGGCTGCAAGTAGCGACGAAGACGATAGCTCTGTAGATGAAAATATTGAGCCTGAAACTACCGGTAATAAGAACCCAGATAATAAAGTTAAAGAGCAGTAATTGTATATCTCGCCAACCTCTGACCTATCGAGCATTTAAGTTGCTTGGACACATCTAAAATATTAAAAGTTATTAAAAAAACCCTCTTCTAAGCAGTATTGCTCGGAAGAGGGTTTTTTATATGGAAGGGTTTTTTATATAGCATCGAGGCTACCGTTTCATAACATTAAGCCATGTCTCCCAACCTGCCTCACCTTTTAATTGCTCATTATCATTCTCTAGAGTCTTATCTGCTTTTGCTAAGCGTAGGCTTACTTTATGAGGAGGTACTGCTCCAGTCATGCCAGTTGTCTCATCTTGCGGCTTCACTTTAGTTGTCGTTTCGGGTTGAACCTGAACACACATCAGCTCATCACGGCGGAACAAATAACATTCAACAGGGTGCGCTGTATTAACCAAAGTGGTAAGTTGTTTCGTATCTGCTTTGATGCCGTCAATCGCGATGATGATGTCATGCGCTGAAATACCAGCTCTAGCCGCCAGACTATCTCGCATCACACGATTGACTTTGAGCCCAGCTGGCGTTTCGTTACATCGCATACCCCAAGGCACATGCTTGTCAGCCGTTTCTTTAGTATTCGCCTGTATTTTGACACCGTTTGCAATTAGCAACGCTTCAATTGGCAGCTCTTCTACCCCGTTGACATAACGGCGCTCAAAATCTTCCCATTCTGCTAGCGGCATAAACTGCTCAATGACGGAGCCCATATCGGCACTACTGATACCAATTCGCTTACTGTCGTTCTGCTTAGCTTGAGTATAAAAAGCTTTGATCACATCAAATAAACGATAACGACCGTCGCTATTTTTGAGTAAGATTAGATCCAGACATAGAGCTACCAACGCGCCCTTATTATAGTAGCTTATACCCGCATTGCCTGTATTTTCATCGGTACGATACAGCTTAATCCAAGCATCAAAGCTCGACTCTGCAACGCTTTGATTGCCACGCCCTGGGGTTTGATAGTAGCGATTGATTTGCTCGGCTAGCAGTCGCAGATAATTGGCTTTATCAATCACACCTGACGCTTGCAACATAAAATCATCGATATAAGACGTAAACCCTTCGAATACCCAAAGTAATGGCGTAAATGCCTCACGTCGTAAATCGACATCGATCATGACATCAGGACGTACCGTCTTCACCCACCATGAGTGAAAATACTCATGACTACATAATCCTAAAAATCGCTGATAATTTGTACTTGGTAACTTTGGCTCATTGGTGCTGGGTAAGTCATTGCGCGGGGTGATAAGGCTAGTAGAGTTAATATGCTCAAGCCCACCATAGTCTTGACCACTGGCAAAGGTCATAAAAGTATAATCGTCAAACGGCGCATCGCCTAACCAATCTACGTAGGTCTGACAAATCTGAGTAATATCTTGCTGCAATCGACCTAGGTTAGCATTCTGCTTACCTGACAGGTAAAAGCTATGATGTAGCGTCTGATGCTCATTATCATGAATAATAAAATCAAACTTTTCTTGCTCCGCGATTTCGAATGGATAATCAATCAGCTCGTGATAATTAGCTGCCTGTAACTTATAAATGTGCTGACTATTCGCTTGCTGACTGCCTTTTTGCTGCTGATCAAAATGCAGGTGCGTAGCGTCCAAACCACAGGCTAACAGTACTCTGCTACTTTCTTTGTCTACAAAAAATGTCTCAGGAACGATTAAGCTAACTTGGGCAGGTGCTTGCTCTTGCCCTTCGATGGCGAGCGCAAGTGAAGTGAAATTGCCATAAAGTCGTTGCTGATCGACGTAGGCCGTACGCACAGACAGGTCATAGCAATAGACTTCGTACTCGACGATGACCGTCTGCCCTGCTTGCACCGCTGGCAGCTGCCATGTATTTTTGTCTATTTTCTGCGCGCGATAAGTCTCTGGCTGCTCGTCATTATCCGCTGTTTGAGCCTCTACTATTTGATAAAGTACCGCAGTGATGTTCCGAGCAAACTCGCGCATCAGATAACTGCCTGGTATCCATGCTGGCAACCAAAGCTGCGGAGCGTCGGATACTGCTGTAAAGCTTAATGATACATCGACCAAATGTTCAAAGAAACGGGCAAAATCAAATTGATAGCTTATATCAGCTATCGTTTTAGCCTTAGTATCATCAAGATTGGTTGAAACATTGCTCGCTGGTTGTTTAGTAGTGGTATTGGCAAATGCAGTCATCGTCTCTCTCATCCTTATTTTTATAATTATGCTAGAAGTCCTACTCTAAAAAAGCAACTCCCAAACCATGAATAGCCAATAGCTATGCATTAACTATAGAAAATAGCAGTTATTATTGTAAATTGTGGCATTAATTGGCATTTTTTATGTTTTTTGCCTTGAAAGTTTTGTGGGCCATCTCAATTAAAGATGCTAACTGCTAAAGTTACTTTAATAAACTGATGATAATTGACTAATGACGTGGCCTTTTGGCTTGCAGATTGGCTTTTTTAGGTTTATTGCAACCGTATTTAATTTTTTACATAGATATATTTAGGATATTTTATGACTACTATCGCAAAAGACACTGCCGTCAAATTCAATTACACACTAAAAGACGACGAAGGCAATATCCTTGACCAGTCACCAGAAGGTCAGCCACTTGCTTATCTACATGGTCACAGCAACATTATCCCAGGCTTAGAAGCACAATTAGAAGGTAAGTCTGCTGGCGAAAAAGTTAATGCAGTCGTTGAACCTGCTGATGGCTACGGCGAATACCAAGAGCAAGCAGTACAGCACGTACCACGTGACAACTTCCAAGGCGTTGATGACATTCAGCCTGGTATGCAGTTCCAGTCAGAAGCTGGCGGCCAAGTAATGTTGGTTACTGTGACTGCTGTAAACGATCAAGAAGTTACTGTTGATGCAAACCATCCATTGGCTGGCAAGCGTTTGACATTTGATGTTGAAATCCAAGAAGTACGTGCAGCAACTGAAGACGAACTAAACCATGGCCATGTACATGGTGCAGGCGGCGTTGAGCACTAATCTCTTCTAGAGTATAGTGACAATAGTTAGATGATAAATTATTAAATTTATTCTCTAATATAAAAGGCCAGTAGCCGATAAGGTTACTGGCCTTTTTTGTGCTTATTTCATGGTGAATTTTAAATTAATATAAATATGCTCACCCATAAACTAAGTGCTAATTCAGTATACAGTGCGGCTCAACTTGAATACTATCTACTTAGAAAATCCGCCATAAAAATTACTAGTTTCCAGACGTAACAAAGCCGCATAACGACAAGCGTCATGCGGCTTTTATTACCAACCATCCATGTTAGCGTTACGTGATACCTAATCCCGGGGCATCTCATAACTGACAGGCATCCAGCCTTATCATCCTTAATCAGCAAACTACTTATCCCTAGTGCGACCTTTAAGATACCAATCCCTAGTATCAATGAACCGTTTCGTTCAATCGTGCCGTACAGTTATAATCGCAGATTGACCCTTCGTTGGTAAGAGGTCTAAACGTCAATCTATGTAAGCATATGCTTACATAGATTACGTAACGCTATAATAACTTCACATTATAGCTTCTCTTCAGGGCTAAGCATCGTCTTAGGTTCAGCGCTAAGCATTAGGTAAGCTGCCTCATTGATAAATGCTTCATCCTCTGGTAACTCTGGACGTTCAACTGCTTTCATACGGCTACGCTCTTCAAATTTTGCGTCCATCGCTGCCTGATAAGTGTTCCAGTTAGAGTACGGACGCTCGCCAGTTGCGATAAGGCGCTTGTTTTCTGCTTCTAATGAGCGTTTTTCAATTAGCTGCATTTTAGCTCGGCGGCTATTGATATCTAAACGAACAGGTTTCTTTTCATCATCCATGTTACGAATATCATTTAGCGTCGACAGATAAGTAAATTGCGGGTCTTTCTGTTGGCGAATCTTAGACTGTTGATTGAGCGTCGCCAACGTATCACTGGTAAACTTCCCTTCAGGCTTGTAAGGCGCCGTTCTGATCGTATCCCAAGGTAATGCTTTTTTCTGAGCGCGCTCGCCAAAGGTTGCATCATCATAGATATTGACTAACTCAACGTCTGGTACGACACCTTTATTTTGCGTACTACCGCCAGTGACACGATAAAACTTACGCTGAGTTAAGGTGGCAGAGCCTAAAGCTAAGCTATCGAGCTGAATCTGCGCAGAGCCTTTACCAGTTGTCGTACTACCAACTACCAATCCGCGACCATAGTCTTGAATAGCAGCGGCAAAGATTTCACTGGCTGAGGCCGATGCTAAATTGGTAATGACTGACATTTTGCCATCATACAACTGCTCACCACCATCATTGTCGCGATACACTTGAATATTGCCGCGATTATCACGAATCTGTACTAATGGTCCACTCTTGATAAAGAAACCTAACATCTTAGCAACTTCATCTAATGAGCCACCAGGGTTATTGCGCAAATCCACCACTAGGCCATCGATATTTTGTTTATTCAACTCTTTTAGTGCTTTTTCAGTATCGATACTGACGCTACGGTAGTCTTCTCCGTTACGACGCGCACGATAGTTTAAATAAAAGCTTGGTATCTCAAGTACGCCAATACGCTTTGGTGTCTTATCAATATTAGGACGCTGCACTTCTACCACTCGCTGAGTGACGCCTGACTCTTCTTGCTGAATGATGTCTCGTACCACTGTGACTGTACGGGCGCTAGCATCCGGCGTGTTAGGTTGACGTAATTTCAGTGTGACCGATGTACCGCGTTTTCCTCGAATCAAGCTGACAATTTCACGCGTTGACCAACCAACCACGTCCGTCATGGTTTCACCATCTTTTGCGATACCAACAATCAAATCATTGGGCTTGATTTGACCTGACTTGGCGGCTGGACCACCATCGACCAAAGTCACAATACGAGTATAGTCTGGATTTTTGCGATCTGGACGAATAGAGACACCTATGCCCTCTAATTGAAGACTAGACTGGATTTGCAATTCAGTCGCTTGAATCGGTGCATAGTAATTACTGTGCGGGTCATAAGTGAGCATAGCCGTATTTAAGATGGTTTCCATGATTTCATCATCTTTGAGACGCTTAAACTGCTCTTGTTGACGCGACAAACGATTTTGTAAAATTTCATTTGGCGTACGCTCATCGTTACGTACCAAGTCTTGTCCACGTGTGATATCTGGATTGCTTAAAAATACTTTCTCTTTGGCTTTTTCGTCTTCTTGACCGAGGGTAATGCTCATCAACTGAAACTTTAACTGACGTTCCCAGTAATCGCGCTGCTCTTTTTTGGTTTTAAAATGGCCGAGTTTTTCGCGATCAAGAATGATTGTGTCGTTACCTGTCAAATCAATATCTGTTTTGAGCATCTTGGTGGCCATCGCAAAGTACTCGTTTGAGCGTTTGCGGTAACGATCAAACACCTCTACCCCTGCAGATAGATCACCTTGTTTTAGGCGAGCACCAAAGTCTTCAGCGTGTTTATTCTTCAGCTCGTCGACATCAGATTGCAAAAATAACGTATGGTTTGGGTCAAGGCTATCGATATACATTGATAGGATTTCGCTACCGGTCTTGCTATCTAAAGGCTGATTGAGATAATGACTGCGATCCAGCAAGGCGGCTACTTGACGGGTGGTGACCTTTTGCTCAGGGGTCTGAACGAAACTTCCCGTATTGGTCTCGGCGACTGCGGTACCGTAGCTTTGGGTTAAGATAATACCGGCGATGCCCACTGACGCTGCACTGAGTAACCACTGTGCTGGTTGTTTTTTCATCATATGTACCTAGTTATTTGAAGTTAATAGTATTGGGTAATTCATCAGAATTAGAAATGCTCGAATCTGTTATGACCTATAAATGCTGTGTTTTATTCTTATACTTTATGCATCATTAAATACTGATATATAGTCAAAAATCAATCAATATTATCATGCGCATAAATACTGAACTGTCTCAAACTGTATAAGCAATCTTACACGCTACACCTGTACATACCAAACTTTCTAGCATTTTTATCATACATAGTAATTGAGGGCTATCAACATCGATTTGATGACTGAACCTACTGGCTATTAGAAAATTGATTTGACCCCAATAATCGACCACATTATGCTCAATTAATAATAGCTGTCATAATAAGATAGCCATAGATAATCATTCACCCTCATAATATAACCATATATAAAATAATAAGGAACACACGATGTACGGCGTTTTAATGATAGATATCGATAGTACCGCTTTGACCGCTGAAGATGTCAGTTTGATTGAACAAGCACAGGTCGGCGGAGTAATATTGTTTGGTCGTAACGTCACAGATGCGTCCCAAGTCAGAGCACTGTGCGACGATATACGTTATCACAATCAAGACATACTTATCGGTGTGGACCAAGAAGGTGGACGAGTCGCGAGGCTACGTGAAGGTTTCACGCCCCTACCTGCTATGGGTCGATTGGGTGAGCTATTCAATCAAGACCCGAGCCAAGCACTCAGCTGTGCCTACGATTGCGGTTATCTGATGGCAGCCGAGGTGTTGGCTGTAGGGATCGATTTGAGCTTTGCACCCGTACTAGATAGAGATGGTATTAGCCAAGTTATCGGTGATCGCAGCTTTCATCATGAGCCGCAAGCCATCACTGCGCTTGCAACACAGTTTATGCGCGGAATGAAAGCCGCTGGTATGGCCACTACTGGTAAACACTTTCCCGGTCATGGTGCCATCGCTCCTGACTCTCACGTATCAGAAGCCATCGATACGCGTAGCTTGGATGAGATTATCAGTAGCGACATGCAACCTTTTGCTCAAACGCTACATAGTCTGGACGCTCTTATGCCAGCACACGTGATATTTTCGCAAGTAGACGACAAGCCAGCAGGATTCTCTAAAATTTGGCTACAAGATATCATTCGAGATGAGCTTAAATTTGATGGGGTATTATTCTCTGATGATTTATCGATGGCAGGTGCAAAGGCGGCTGGTGATGTCAGTGCCCGCGTAAAAGCGGCCATTGATGCTGGTTGTGATATTGCTCTCGTGTGCAACGACCGTGTGGCTGCTCATGAGGCTGCCAAAGCTGCGCAAGATCTGCCTTACCCTAACCAGCAACGTATCAAAACCATGCGCGGCAACATCCCAACATGGCAAGGCGATCTTGAATCTACCTGCCAGCAGTTTGAATACTGGCAGCAAGCCAAGCAAAATATTACTCAGACTTTTTTTAATGCGCAAGCTGATGCTCAAATTGCCAAAGAATCAACAGATCCTACTCTGTATAAGTAATAGCTTACTTAACTATCATCAAGCAGCATACGAAAAAACCGCACCTTTATAAGATGCGGTTTTTGTCATTTAACTACTACTGCGTAACTATAATCAAAATAAGAACAAATAGATTAATTGGTTGGGTCTACCGCAGTACCTTGGGTAGCATCATCGTCATCTGGTAACAAATCGTCGTTGTTACTATCTAATGGGTTCATATCTGGATCTAGCGAATCACTGTTTATCATCATGCCATCATTGGCGCTGACCACTTCGTCATTGACCATAAATTCAATACGGCGATTGCGGAAGCGACCTTGTTCGGTTGAATTATCCGCGATTGGTTCTGATTCGCCCATGCCTTTGGTGGTTAGTTTACTGGCATCAACCCCTTTAGACACTAGGTACGCTTTCACTGACTCAGCACGCTCCTGAGACAGCTCCATATTATAGGTATCAGAGGCTTGACTGTCCGTATGACCGACAATCATCAGCTCCATATCAGGTACGTTGTTGATGATTTCTGCAGCACGGTCTAGCAGCGCCTTATTGACTTCAGGTATAACCGCTTCATCTACTTGGAAGTTAATCACCTGAATACTTAAAGCGCGAGCAACATCACGTGGATCTGGGTTTTCACCTAGATTGGTCATCGCCACATCTGCAGCAGCTAGACTATCATCAATCTCGCCTTGTAAATCTAATGGACCTTCAGCTTGAACCGTCATGGCAGGAGCAGCTGCTTGTAGGTCAGCAACCAACTTGTCCAACGCAGCTTTATCAGGAGCGTTGACAGTGATGTTATCGCCTTTGATAATCATGCTCGCATTCGGTACATTTTTGATAATTGGTAATATCGTCGCCAGTTGAGCAGATGCTGGCATATCTACTGCAAAATTATCATCAACGTCAGCACGGCATTTATTGGCTTCGTCACCAAATGCACCAGTCAAAGCATTCATAACATTGGTTTGTAACGTCTCATCACCTACGCTCATACGACAAGCATACAGCTCGCTATTTTCACCAGTTGCGATACTCAGTGATGCAGGCTCAATCGCGCCTGCAACCGCTAGTGCCTCATTACCTTGTGCCCCTTGCTGCACTGTAGCCGCTGGCGTTGCTACAGGTTCAGGGTTTTCTTGACAGCCTCTGAGTAGTGCCCAAGCCAATGCACCCAAGATAATCAAACCAATAATAGGTAGCAGCGCTTTCATAAAACTCTCTTTTGGCTCTTCTTCTTTTTGCAATGGCGCTGTACTGGTGGTATCAGAAATCGGTGTGCTAGCCGTAGTAGAAGTGGCAGCGACTGCACTAGCAGGCAAAACAGTACCCGCCCATGCAGGGATATGATGCTGGTAACTGTTCAGGTTGTCATTCAAAAATTGTGGAACGGGCGTGGTACCTGCTAAGCTTTTGATCTCATGAAAAGCCAATGGCGCTGCCATCGCAATCAAACCACGCGAGGCAGTTGCATCGACGTTGTGTTTACCTGCCAGTTCACGAGAAATTTGGTCGCGGTGTGCTCCTTCTGTCCATACACGGTCATAAAAAGCGTTGTCATCGCGGGCGATGTTTTCATTAGCGAAGCGACTAAAAGTATCATTGTCTGCAAGACGAGCAGCAAAAATGGCATAAAACTGCTCTAATAGATTTTTCTTAGCTGGGCTACGGTCATCTTCCAATACGGCTGGGCTGACGGTGCGTGTCAAATGGCTAATAATATCCATAATATGGCTCTCCCCTTAATTTTTATTTATATTATTCGTTCACTCAAAAAGCAGCTGTATCATTCTTTTGTATTAAATCATCATAGTAGTAGTCATGGTGGCGATAAATTCATCAAACTACTTTGTTTGGTTTTGATTATTATAAAATTCTTAAGCTGCTATTCACAGTCTGTACGTTGTTGTGCAAATGATACAGTAAGTAATGTTTCGGTTGGCACACGTAACTGTAGCCAAGCTACATGAAATCATAGGCCATATAAAAAAGCGTGCCTTATAAAAACTATCTAACTTGAGCTGGTTCAGCAACGATAACCGTGTTTGCCATCTCATCTACTTCTGAAGGTGAAAAAGGTCCTGGCGGTCTGGTCGTTTGATTATTCGAAGGAAAGTTATTGGGAATATTACTCGCGCCATTAGTAGGTAGATTGTTGGGCGCATTATTAAAGCTATTATTGTTAGGCAAAGGAGTTGGTATCACACGGTCTCCAGTATCATCATCTGATGCTTGGTACTCGCCAGAGTTACTATTTACCCCATTGTTGTTGAATTGATTATTAATCCCCGCCCCATCATCTACAAACTGATTATTTGCGTTTGCCATGTTATTCGTAGCATCACCAATATTACTATTATCAGGCAATGGCAGTGGCGCTGTACTCTCGACTACCATCGCTGGTACTAAGTTGCGTACTTCTGTGACCAGTTTTTGTAGCAGTATATTGTCTGGCGCCTCCAGAATGAGACGGTCGTTTTGCACATGCAAACGTGCAAATGGTGTTGATCTCAGCATCGTCAAGACATTGGGCAGTGTCTCTGCAGGCATATTAGCGATTGTGGTTGCTACTCCATCCTGTATGTTTAATTCACAAATACTTGCCTGCTCGCCAAAACTTGTATTAAGTGCCTGTTGCAACGTGCTTTGCAGTGCAGCATCGCCAACGGTCGCACTACAAGTGTACAAATTACCGCCGTTGTCTACACCGACAATAAGCTCAACAGGAGTCGTTGTTGTTACAGGAGGCACGGGTGCTGGCGGTGGTTCAACAGGTGCTGCGGCCACAGGTTCTACTGGTATTTCATTATTGGGTTTCACTAACAATGCCCATGCTGCTAGGGCAAGCGCAGCCAAAGCTACTATTAATAAAAATACGCGTATTAGTAGATCGTTTCGTTGATTACGAGTGCGCACCTGTGCACGCTTCAAATTACTGTTTTCTGCCAGATGATAAGCTGCTGGATTGGCATGAATAGCATCGCTACTGGCAATCGTATTGTCATCTAATGCTTCAGTGTTTGCACGCTCAGCAGTTGATATTTGCTCTATACTTTCTGCATCATTATTTGTTATTGGTGCGACTATGCCAGCTATGCCAGTATCTAAAGTAGAGTCGTCAAGTCTATTCGATATGTCGTCACTTACTGGCACATATACTGGCACATGGTCATCATCTGAACCAAAGCTTCTTTGTATTTGCTGACTAACGCCTTGAGTAGCAGTAATCACAGCTTCTGCCCAGATAGGCAAATATGATCGTAAAGCAGCCTGTTTGTCTTGTAGAAATGCTGGCAAAAACTGCCCATTGGCCAATACTTTTAGCTCACGATATGCCAATGGGGTAGCGCTAATTAGTAGTTGCTCAGTTGTCTGTTCATCAATGTGATGGGTGACTGACAACTCTTGCACAATAGTCTCTTGCAGGATTTTATCTTGCCATATTTGTTCAAATAAAGGGCTGTCATTATTGCTGCTAGTAATTACTTGATCAGTACGCAGCAACTGTGAGTAAACTTGTGGCACAGCTAGGCGCGCGGCCAAAACAGCATAAAACTGCTCAAGTAAACTGACATAGGCGACATTATTGCTGTCATCATTACCCATTACAGCTGGGGTTACCGTTTGTTCTAGCTGGTCAATAATGTTCATATTCCACTGCCTCTATCAGCCTTATTTGAATGTGCAAAATTGAGCACTTATTTTATTTTTATCCATGTCACTTGTGTATTTTGCTTCTTTGTCTAAAAGATTTATTGCAGCGCGGATGAATGAACACTACTCTCGTCTTTAACCTTGCTTTAAAAGTTTCACTTATGTTGCATGGTACACTGCTACATTATTCACTATAACCGCATAAAAAAGCATCGTTTTGTCACACAATAGGTATTCGCGTTATCGCAACTGCTGTTAGTATTAGTCTATTGCTAATGGTTAGTACTTAATACGGATCAGACGTCAAACTTATTTTTTACTCAGCCGTAACGCTTAGGCTTTGAATATTGTCATTTGTAGCTTGTCATTTGTAACATTGTCACATATCAGGCACGGCCTAAGGATTTTCCTTTGTTAAACCATACGACGCTTATTATCATTATTACCGTTATTGTCAGCTTATTGGCTTGGCAAAACAAGACGCTATTTAATCGACTGATTTTTTACCCGCCAGCAGTCAACAATGGGCAGTGGGATCGCTTTGTGACCCACGGCTTTATTCATGCTGATAGTATGCATTTGCTCTTTAATATGTTTACTTTGTATTTCTTTGGGCGTGCTATCGAAGGACTATATCAGCCGTTTTTATTCGGCTACGGTTTTGTGGTTTTTTATGTGTTGGCAATTATCGTTGCCATGATTCCAAGTTACGTGAAAAATAAGAACAACGCCAGTTATTTGAGTTTAGGCGCATCAGGCGGTGTATCGGCTGTGTTATTTGCTTTTATTCTGCTAGCACCATGGGAGAGAATTTATCTATTTGCCGTGATTCCTATTCCTGCGATACTATTTGCCGTGGCTTATATATTTTATAGTATCTATGCGGATCGACGCGGTGGTTCAAACATCAATCATATGGCTCATATGTGGGGCGGCGCATTCGGCGTTATAGCTACGATTGTTTTAGAACCAAAAGTACTACCGCATTTTATCAATGCGTTGCTATCACCAGGATTTTAGACATTTTTACGTATAGTAAAGCTAGCACTTTAAAGACAGCTATACTTTATAAACTCTATTTTGCGCAGGGTACACTTCTACATTTGAGATTTAGTAATACATTATGATTATAGATATCATCGGTGATATACATGGTTATGCAGACAAACTGGTCGGCCTACTGCATCAGTTAGGCTATGAGCATAACGGTCAGCATTTCGTGCCACCAACAGGTCATAGGGCCTTGTTCATCGGTGATTTGATCGATCGTGGTTCGCAGCAACTAGCCACGCTAGAGATTGTTTTTGCGATGCTAGATGCCGATGTTGCCGATGCAGTGATGGGCAACCATGAATATAATGCGTTGGCATATGCCACGCGCGATCCTGATAATACTAGCCAGTATTTACGCTCGCACAATGATATCCACAGACGCCAACACGAGGCGTTTTTGGCAGAGATACCATTTGGCTCAGAGCAACATGAGTACTGGTTGCAGCGTCTATACGAAATTCCATTATGGATTGAGACCGACTATGCGTGTTTTGTACATGCTTGTTGGGATACAGATAGCATGGCAATACTAAAGCCTCTTCTGACTAACGATAACTGTCTGACTCCAGCAGGCCTAATCGCAACGGCTAAAGAAAATACCGTTGCCTTTGACGCTTTGGAGCGGGTGTTAAAAGGGGTTGAAACAGGCTTGCCTGATGGCATTGTGATGGTAGATAAAGAAGGTACCGAGCGTACACGAGTACGAGTACGCTGGTGGCTAGATGAGTTAAATACACGTACCCTGCGTGAAGTGTCTCGTGCTCCATCGTCCGCATTGGCGCAGATACCGCCTGATGCGTTGGCTGAAAATATTGAGTTTGCGCTAAAAACTCATAAACCTGTGTTCGTTGGGCACTATTGGCTCACTGGCGCCCCTGAGCCACTCAGTCCACAAGTTGCCTGTACCGACTACTCTGCTGCAGTGGATAGCGGCTATCTAACATGCTATCAACTGGATACCGAACAACCATTACCATTGACAGCCAATCACTTTGTTCAGCATTATCACGATGAAAAACATATATAAAATCGTGATATCAATACAATTAGCGCCATACCAGTATTAAAAGTCAAACTTGGCTTTACGAGTGTAGCAAAATTTTTGTATGATGGTCTTTTTGAGGATATCCAATCATGAGCACCACGAATACTGCTGCTAACCAGAACGGTCCAATCACCTCCCCTGCCGGTCAGCCAAAAGTTGGCATTATCATGGGTTCGCAGTCTGACTGGGCAACTATGAGTGCTGCTGCGCAATTGCTTGCAGACTTTGACATTGCTTTTGATTGTGAAGTGGTCTCTGCACACCGTACGCCTGATAGATTATTTGATTATGCCAAAAACGCAAAAGATAATGGTCTACAAGTGATCATCGCTGGTGCAGGCGGTGCCGCTCATCTACCGGGTATGTGTGCCAGTCAAACGCCGCTACCTGTCTTTGGTGTCCCCGTAAAGTCATCTATGCTGAGCGGTTGGGATAGTCTACTGTCTATTGTACAAATGCCTAAAGGCGTCGCTGTTGGTACTCTAGCGATTGGTGCTGCTGGTGCTTATAACGCCGCCCTACTTGCAATTCAAGTATTAGCATTGCATGATGATACGATTGCTACTAAGCTCGATCAGATGCGCCAGTCCCAGACTGAGACCATTCTCGCTAGCCCAACACCAGGTATTATCAATCCTTAGGTAAATATAAATAGCAGAGTTTTTAGATTGAAGGCTTAACGATTGAAGCTATTACTGTATATTTTTAAGCAATTCCGAGTAGAGATAAGGTGCATACAGTGCACCTTTTCCTATTTTCACCCATTGAGTTTTAGATTTTAATAGACCAAACACCTTATTCACTTTTATTCAAAGAGCCTGCCATGACTACAGCAAACGCTTATCCTGTTACCCAAACCATTCGTACCATCGGTATTTTAGGCGGTGGTCAGCTTGGTATGATGCTTGCCGAAGCCGCTATGCCATTGGGTTACCAATGCGTATTCTTAGAAGACAATCCAGAATGCCCTGCCAGCTTATACGGTCGTGTCTTTCATAGCGATCAATTAGAAGACTTTATCGCAGCAGCGGATGTCTTTACGTTAGAGTTTGAAAACACGCCAACGTCTACGGTCGAGCAACTGGTTAGCTTGTCAAAATCTGGCAGCAAGCAAGGTATGTTCCCACCACTGATTGCGCTTGATATCGCTCAAGATCGTCTTAAAGAAAAGCAGATGTTCAACACGCTTGATATCGCAACCGTGCCATTTATGGAAGTCAATTCTGAAGCTGAGCTCAAGCACGCTTGTAAAGAGTTAGGACTGCCTATCGTTCTAAAAACCAGCCGAGGTGGTTACGATGGCAAAGGACAGTTCGTTATCAAGCAAGACAGTGATATTAAAGCTGCTTGGCTAGATTTAAAGGACGCGGTCAGTGGTAAAGGCTCACTAACGCCAACACCTGCGCCGTTAATTGCTGAAGGTTTTATTAACTTTAGCCGTGAAGTGTCTATCATTGCAGCAAGAGCGCAAAATGGTCAGGTACGCTGTTACGATTTGGTCGAAAATCATCATCACCATGGTATTTTGGCCAAAACTCAAGCACCTGCTGTTGGCACGAGTCACCTGTTCCAACAAGCAACAGACGCTATCACCAAAGTCATGAATCATTTGGACTATGTCGGCGTTATGGCGCTTGAATTATTCGTCACCAAAGATGCTCGTGGTCATAACGCGATACTAGCAAATGAGATCGCACCACGGGTACACAACTCTGGGCACTGGAGTATCGAAGGCTCTATTACTAGTCAGTTTGAGAATCATATCCGTGCTGTGGTTAACTTGCCATTAGGCGATACAGATAACGTGCATCCTGCGATTATGGTAAATGTGCTAGGTCAATATCCTGATATTAGTGCAGTGCTAAACATCGATGGCGCTCATTACCATAGCTATCATAAGGCTGAGCGTGACGATCGCAAGATTGCTCATATCACCTTGATGCCTAATGACGTGACAGATTTAGAGCCTGCTATGACAAAATTGGTTGCTATCTTGCCAAACAAGGTTGGTCTAGATAAAGAATATGCAAGCGTGGATACTCAGCCTAGTAAAGCAGACGTCGATACTAAGAGTAATGCTAAAAACAGTGCTCAGAACAGTATTCAAAATGATGCCAAAGCTGATGACCTAGACAATAAAGACAGCCTGACTACTACCCCATCAAAACCTGAGAAGGCTAAAAAATAATGCAAATTTGGGTGGACGCAGACTCGGTACCATTGATTGCCAAAGATTTGATTATTAAGACGGCTGAACGTACCAAGACCATGGCAATATTTGTGGCCAATCAGCCGATTAAGCTACGCAAGTCGCCCTTACTTGTTATGACTGTCGTACCATCAGGATTCGACAAAGCTGATGATTATATCGTTGAACAGATACAGACTGGTGACTTGGCTATTACTAGCGATATCCCTTTGGCCAATGACATTTTGGACAAAGGTGGTATGGTACTAACGACGCGCGGCGTGGTCTACGATAAGAACAACATCAAGCAAAAGCTCAATATGCGCGACTTTATGGACACCATGCGCGGTACTGGTGTCCTAGAGTTGCAAGAAATGAGCGGGCAAAAGCCCTACGGTGATCGAGATAAAAAAGCCTTTGCTGACGGGCTTAATCGCTTGGTTCGTTAGTGCTTTTTATCGCTCTATCTGACGCTTACCCATTTTGTCTTCTAGTAAGTAACATTATCTAGCCAACGTTTGCTTCCTTGCAAACTGTATACACTCTATAACCAAACACTATTCAATCAGCACGCTTTATAACGAAGCGTGCTATCTATCTTTGTTACTCTATATTCGGTTTTTAAGATAAACAAACTTACTGAATAATTCAAACAATAGAATTTAAATAAGAATAGGAATGATTATGAAAATTTTAGTCGTTGGTGCAAGTGGTCGAGTGGGCGGTGATTTGGTTAAGCAGTTATTGGCTGATGACCATCAAGTTATTGGCACGACTCGTCAGAAAGAAAAACTATTTGATAATGACAATTACACCCAGCTAGATTTAGACATTACAGCCAGTAAAGAGTCTATTGAAAAACAACTGAATCAGGATATCGAGGCTGTTTACTTTGTTGCAGGGTCTGGTGGTAAAAACGTCTTAGAAGTTGACTTGCACGGTGCGGTAAAAACGATGCAGGCTGCACAAGATAAAGGTATCAAACGTTATATTATGCTGAGTTCGGTCTTTTCATTAGAAACTGACAAATGGGATGAAAACCCTGGTATTGCAGATCTAAAAGAATACTATATCTCTAAACACTACGCCGATCACTGGTTAGTGAACAACAGCTCACTTGATTACACTATCGTACAGCCAGGCGCCCTAAAAGAACGCGCTGGTACCGGCAAAATCACTATTAATGATACAAGTTCTGGTGAGAATGCAATCGAAGATGTAGCGACAACGCTAGCCGCGGTGCTAACCGCAGATAACACGGTAGGCAAAGTCTTCAATCTACACAATGGCGACATTGATATTAATGAAGCAGTTGCTACGGTATAAGTAGATTTAGTATTAGCAGAGGTGGTTGTGTCTGCTAAATTTTAGAAGCAGCCAATACAAAAGATCGTTGTCGATTCGCCAATATCTAATTGGTAAATCGGCAACGACCTTTTTATTATATATTTAGATTACAACTAATCGAAAAAAGCTCTTTCAATCATGCTTGCCCACTGGGGAAAGAAATAACTTCTTCCAAGCTGCTTGCACCTGTTAAAACCATTAGCAATCTATCCATACCGACTGCAATACCGCTACATGGCATCAAATCATTGGATGCGGCTAATAGATGCTCATCGATTGGCATTTGAGGTAAGTTATGACGCGCACGTAATTGATTGTCCTGTTCAAAACGGTCACGCAATGCTTGACCATCTGCCAGCTCAT
Source organism: Psychrobacter sp. NPDC078501 (assembly GCF_044900935.1). Lineage (NCBI taxonomy): Bacteria > Pseudomonadati > Pseudomonadota > Gammaproteobacteria > Moraxellales > Moraxellaceae > Psychrobacter > Psychrobacter sp. NPDC078501. The sequence continues at coordinate 111,203 of NZ_JBJDOS010000003.1, forward strand.
CATAAGCATTGGCAATCTCAATGCCGTTAATGTATAGCTCAAAACGCTTAGCAATTTTATTACCGTCTTTGTCCATAGCGGTCTTCGCTAACGCAGCGGTCGCAGGTGGATACTCTATAATTAATGTCGGTAAATCATGACCTAGGCTTGGCTCTACAGCATGACTGAATAACAAATCCAACCAGCTTTGGCGACGGTTTTCTTCGCTATCATCAGCATTATTAAAGTCAAATCCTGTCAAACCTATATCTTCTGCTACAGCTTGCAATGCAGTTAAACTCGCTGTCAACGGATGGATGCCAACATAATCCATAAAAGCATCGACATAGCGATAATGACTCATCACAACAGAATGACCATAAAGTGCCTCCAACAATTCATTAAGCTCAGTTGCCATCTCGTCCAAACTATAATTCGGTTGATACCATTCAAGCATCGTAAATTCAATATTATGACGCGTGCCTATTTCGTTATCACGAAAGACAGGACAAATCTGATAAATAGGTACTTGCCAGCTGGCTAATAAACGCTTCATCGCAAACTCAGGCGAGGTATGCAAATAATAAGTGCGTGGACGGTCTTGATAGGTCACATGAGCTGCTACAGACTGCAAAAAAGTGTCTGTATTGCCTGCTTGGGATAATAGCGGTGTCTGCACTTCCAGCACTTGTCGACTGGTAAAAAACTGCCGAATACTACTGATAAATTGCGCGCGTTGTTGTGCCATCGCAAGTGTCATGGTTGGTGCATAGCTAGGCTTAGAATTAATAAGCTGCGAAGAAATGTTGTTTGCTTGAGTCATTGGGCTCTACTGCGACTGATGAATAATTGGTTGCTAAGTATCTTGTTTAATTAAAACTGCCACTCACGGCGCAAGTGGTAATCACGTCTCAGACCGTCAAAGTCAGCACCATTTACTTGCCCATCCACTGCTTTATTTCGCAACGAGGTATCATCCTGCATAATGTCATAAAACTTTGGCAGTCTGTCTGAATGTGATTTTAGTTCAGACCATAAGAACATATTTAGCGGTAGCAGATTGGACATAGATTGAGTGGGAGGTATCGATAATTTTTCACACAAGGCATCATAAATGATTTGTGTGCCACGTAGCTTACCTTCTAGCGTATAGCCAGCGATATGCGGTGTGGCAATAGCAAGTTTGGATAGCAAGCTTACTGCAATCTTTGGCTCATGCTCAAACACATCTAGCACCACTTGACGTCCAGTACGCTCAATGTCTGTTTCAAGCGCACTTTCCTCAATTACAGGCCCGCGCGCACTATTAATCAGCATTGTATCAGCAGGCATCATTGCTAATGCAGCTGCGTTGATAAGATGACGTGTTGGGTAATCACTACCTTTAGGATTCGTCGCATTCTTTTCATTGGTTAAAGGCACATGCAGACTAACCACGTCACTTTGGCTAAGTACCTGCTCCAAGCTAGCATTATTAGTTTTAGAGGCTGGCAACAAGGGATCATAACCTAGCACCTGCCAACCCAAATCATAGGCATATTGAGCAAGTGTACTACCGATATTACCAAGACCAATGATGCCTAATGTTAATGACGCCGACTGCTGCCAATACTGTGGACGCAAAGTTAAGATAGCCGTTAATACATATTGAGCCACAGAATGCTTGCTACAACCAGCCGCATTGGCGAAAGTGATATTGCGAGACGCTAGGTAATCTTGATCTACATGGTCGGTCCCAATAGTCGCAGACCCAATAAACTGTACACTGTTATTATTAACCAATAGCGCTTCGTTTACTTTCGTCACAGAGCGTATCAGCAGCACATCTGGCTGCACATCGGCAAGTAGCGCTGCATCGATATCTCGACCAGCGACAGTGATGATATCAACCGTATGCTCAGTCAGCTGACCAAGCGTAGAGTCATTAAAAAAATCATTAAGACTGGCGATGTTGCTATCCGCTAAAATAATGATATTTTTAATTGTACTTAATTTATCGGTCTTATTACTCGTCGATTCTGCCATATTCTTATTTATCATTTGCCATCATCTCTATCAATAATTTTTTACGTCATGTTTGCTAGCGACTCATTATTCTGGTTCGTGCACGGGATCTATCGCACGGGAGTCAGAAAGCATCACCTCTTGCTGAGCAAATATCTCATTCTTATGCTGCGATATCCACTCGCGCCATACCGCAAGCCCAATAGCCAACACGACAGGCCCGATAAACAAACCGACAAAGCCAAACGCTGTTAGACCACCCAGTACACCAATAAAAATAATGATAAAAGGAATTTTGGTCGCGCCGCTAATGACGATAGGACGAATCAAATTATCCACCCAGCTAATCACCAATACACCCCATAGTGCCAAGCCAATACCTTCTGCAGTATGTCCTTGGCTCAACAGCCAAATCGATACACCGCCCCAAACGAATGGTGTGCCAAAGGGAATCAAGGCAATAATAAACGTGACAATGGTCAATAAGATAGGACTTGGTGCACCAGCAAAGTAATAGCCGATACCAGCCAATAAAGCCTGAGCCAACGCCGTCAGCCCGATGCCGTATACCACGGCACGCGTAGTTGTACCCACAGAGTCAATATAGCCATCGATGCGATTGCCGATAATGTTACGCAGCGCTTGACGAATCTGCCGAACCAGACTAGTGCCATCTCGGTAAAAGAAGAAGAGCGTCATTAATGCCATACCGAGTTTGGCCAAACTACTGAACACCACATCGAATGCTATTTTGCCATAATATAAATGCGACTGAACCCAGATGCGAAAAGCTTCTAGCGTCCCTTCTGGATTTTTATTAATACGCCATAGCACGTCTTTGACTTGCTGACCAATGATAGGCAAATCTTTGAGGGAGTCAGGCACATCTAAGTAACCTACCTTGATACGGTAAATCAAATTACTGATTAAACTCAAAGCTTCTTGCTGCAAGATAAACACACCGATGACCAGTGGCACGCCTATTATCAGTGAGATGCTCACCGTCATAATAGCGGCGCTAAAGTCTGGGCTTAGCTTCACCTTTTCATGGAAGAAATTATAAATAGGAAAAGTTACATAGGCCAAAATCGCTGCCCACAGCGCAGGCACAATAAAAAATTGCACCACTTGAAAACACAATACGAACAGCACCACTAGCAACGTAATTGCTAATAAGCGCTGAATAATAAATTCTTTTGTCCAGTTTTCAATCATAGCGTATAAACCAAAAGCGGACAGCAAACGATAGTTTTGCTGGCGAGTTTATAAATGTGTGATGAATATCAGCTCTTAGACACTGTCTGTAAGCCATATCCATTAGCGAGAGTTGCGAGTCGTACAAAAAATCATTGTGTCGGACTTATATTGCTACAGACTTATAAATTCACATGAAGACTAAGTAATATGACAGTTAAATAGTGTGACTGTGTTCAGCTCCATACTACAAATTTATAGCCATTTATTATTATAGATAAAATAATAAAAATGCAGTTAGCACACTTTATTATGCAATAAAGCGTGTGAATTATATAACGCGTTGTTGTAATCTTTACTTACAACTTTGTCTATGCAAGCTTACTAGATGACGACGATAATGACTAGCGCATAATGCATGAATTTAGTGTGTAAAAATGATGTATTGAAAACTGCTTTTATGTTCAGCTTTTAAACTGTTATCTTATAAGGGAATCCACTGGTGCGTTCTATTTGTCGCGACAATTGATGTTATACTAAAGCAATTATTTTAAGCTTTTCAGTGTAGTTAAGTTTATTTGCACATATTTATTTACATCGTCGTACAGACATCGAATCCTCTGAGCCAGATTTCAACACCCGCTTATATCGTCTTCTTTTAGACTATCATAAGTTCTAATTTTAGGGTGTCGCTATCACTTAGAGTGAGTTACTTGAGCAAAATCATAAGTCTTTTATAAAGGCTTATACGAGATTTAGACTCAGCATATCAGCTCAATATTCGAGCTTGATATGCCAGAGCGCAGTTTTGAGTTAATTTCGGATTTACTTTGATTTTATTTGAAATCAATACAGACACACCAAATTTTAATAATATATTGATAGGAACAATAACAATGTCAAAAGACACTGATAACCCCAACTCTAACACCTCAAACGAAGCCAGTAAGACCAATAAACCACAAGATACTGTCACTTTTGCCTTAGCTCAATCACATTTTTTGGTCGGTGATATCGCAACCAACGTCGAAAAAATGCGTACCCTAGCATTACAAGCACGCGAACAGGGTGCTGACGTTATTGTATTCCCAGAGTTAGCGCTACTAGGCTACCCTCCACAAGATTTATTGCTACGCCCAAGCTTATCAGGCCGTGTTAAAAGCGCTTTATCTACTTTGAGTGATATTGATGATATCGTCATGATTGTCGGCTATCCGCACGTCGATCATCACGGTACTTTTAACTCTGCTGCCATCCTACATAATGGTCATCAAAAAGGCTTTTATCATAAGCAAATTTTGCCAAATTATGGCGTATTTGATGAGCGTCGCTATTTCGATAAAGGTCGTAATCAAGTTTTATTTGACTATAAAGGCATTACTATTGGTCTGCTTATCTGTGAAGATTTGTGGGAAAAAGGTCCTATCTCTGAGCTTAAAAAACAAGGTGCTGATTTAATCGTAAGCTTAAACGCCTCACCTTTTGAAATTGAAAAGCAAGACAATCGCAAAACCATGCTAGCCAAGCGTAGCCGTGAGAATAAGCTACCTATCGTCTATGTCAACGCAGTGGGCGGACAAGACGATCTAGTGTTTGATGGTGGCTCTATGGCTGTACAAGCTGACGGCAGCATTGCTCATGAAGCGCCGCGCTTTATGAACCAGTTGCTACTGGCCACGTTAGATGTAAAAACTGCGAAGTTTAACGAGCAGACCAAAGCGCCTCTAACCTTGAGCCGCGAGTCTGAAATGTATCAAGCGTTAGTCGTCGGTCTACGCGACTATGTCAATCACTCAGGATTCTCTGGCATTATTGTCGGGTTGTCAGGTGGTATTGACTCAGCATTGACACTTTGTATCGCTGTTGATGCGTTAGGCGCTGACAAGGTATATGCAGTCATGATGCCATACGAGTACACCTCTCAAATCAGTCTAGAAGATGCTCAAGCACAGGCGCGCCGCTTAAATGTTTCTTATACCGTCTGTCCTATTTTTGATGCTGTCGAAGGTATCCGTCATACGCTAGCGCCGTTATTCAATAAGTCGCCAGCGGACACTACTGAAGAAAACATCCAAGCGCGCGCTCGCGGTGTCATTTTGATGGCCTTGTCTAATAAATTCGGGCATTTAGTTATCACGACTGGTAACAAGTCAGAATTGGCAGTTGGTTACTCAACACTATATGGCGACATGGCTGGTGGCTTTGACGTACTAAAAGACGTATATAAGTCTCAAGTATATAAATTAGCGAGCTATCGCAACCGTTTAGAAGATACGCCTGTTATTCCTGAGCGCGTTATTACTCGTCCGCCATCAGCTGAATTACGTCCAGATCAAAAAGATCAAGACAGCTTGCCTGACTACGATGTGTTAGATAGTATCTTGACGTCATATATCGATGAAGATATGGGCTATCAAGAGATTATTGATAAAGGCTTCGATGCTGAGATGGTCGCTAAAGTCATCAAAATGGTAGACAACAGCGAATACAAACGCTTGCAATCTCCTATCGGTACGAAGATTAGCCACAAAGCTTTCGGACGTGAGCGCCGTTATCCATTGGTTAATAAGTGGTCAATCAAAGGTTAATTACTACATACCTCTCAACTTCTACTATCTATAAGTTGAGAGGTACTAGTTAGCCAGTTCTACAAGATATCGAATTTTTACTATTAGCTGGGTGCTTGCCCAGCTTTTTTGGTTTTTATCCGCCAAAAATTTTTACACCTAACCATATTCTTTTCCACACAGTTTCACTAACTATTTTGCCTCAATTATCTTTATTTTTTTTCGAGTACGTCATGAGTTTGCTAACCGCTAGTGTTTTTCTTCTTTTACTGCTTGCCTTAAGCACCTTTGTCTCTGCTGCTGAGATTGCCATCGCTGCAGGCCGCAAAATCAAGCTCCAAATTATGGCAAAAGAAGGCGATGTTCGCGCGCTTGATGTCCTTAATATGCAAGAGCACCCTGGTAGTTTTATCACCGTCGTACAAATAGTGCTAAATGCGGTCGCTATTTCAGCTGGTGCCGTGGGTGAATCAGCCATCAGCCCTTATCTCGAGCAGTTATTTAATAGTGAAACGATAGCATCAGTTATATCATTTGTACTTATCACGAGTTTGTTTTCACTACTTGCTGATCTAATGCCTAGGCGTTTGGCCATGTCAAATGCTGAGACGATAGCGGTACGGCTCGTACGCCCAATGATGCTGTTGATATTTATACTAAAGCCTATTATATGGGTGTTCGATGGCGCCGCAAATATCCTGTTTAAGCTTTTTGGCATCTCAACCATACGTCAAGATGATATGACACCAGAAGATATTTATGCAGTGATGGATGCTGGTGCCGAAGCAGGTGTACTAAAGAAGCAAGAGCATCACTTGATCGAAAACATCTTTGATATGCAGGAGCGTACCGTCACCTCAGTAATGAACCCTCGCGAAAATATCGTTTATTTTGATACCAAGACAAGTACCGAAGAAGTCGTGAATATCATGATTGAGCAACCACACAATAAGTTCTTGGTCTGCCATGATGACGATTTAGAGCATATCGTTGGTTATGTGGAATCTCGTAGCTTTTTAGCGTTGGTTTTGAACCAACAAGAAGTTAGCTTAACGAACAAGACTCTATTGAAACCAGCACTTTTCGTGCCTGATACTTTATCTCTATTTGAAGTATTAGAAATGTTTAAATCTACTGGCGCTGATTTTGCAGTCATCGTGAATGAATATGCCCTAGTCGTTGGTGTTATCACCTTAAAAGACGTGATGAGCATTGTGATGGGTGAGTTGGTAACGCTCGAGGAACAACCTATTGTCCAGCGCACTGACAATTCGTGGTTAATCGATGGAATGACCCCTATCGAAGATGTGATTCGTGCATTAGATATCGTTGATTTACCACGCAGTCAGAATTACGAGACTATCAGTGGATTTATGATGTATATGCTCCGAAAAATCCCTAAAAAGACCGATACGATTGAGTATGCCAATTATCGATTTGAGATTATTGCGACTGATAATCTTAAAATTACGCAGATGCTAGTCACCAAATTAGCAGATATCATTTAATTTACTGGCTAGTTAAAGAGTGCTTAACTAGCCTATTCACATTTTTTCAAGCACGTTGACCAAAGATAGCGGTTCCGACACGTACCATCGTTGTGCCGTTTTCTATCGCTTTTGCCATATCATCACTCATACCCATGCTAAGCGTATCCCAGCTATCTAGCTCTGGATGGTCAGCTTTAATCTCTTCAAACAACTGCTTAGTTCGAGCAAAGGCATCCGTATTTGCTTTAGCAGGAATAACCATCAGACCACGTAGTTGCAAACGCTCGTGCCCTTTGATCGCTGTTATCAGCTCTGGCAACTGGGCTGGCAGACATCCTGACTTGCTGTCTTCGTTATCGATGTTTAATTGGATCAACACATTCAATGGTGGCAGGTCAGCTGGTCGTTGGTCGTTCAATCGTTTGGCGATGATATCGCGCTCAACCGTTTGCACCCAATCAAAGTGCTCTGCAATGTCACGTGTCTTATTACGTTGAATACTACCGATATAATGCCAAACTATACTTTCGCCTACAGGTTGAGCTTTAAGAGTAGTAATTTTTTCGATGGCTTCTTGTAGATAGTTTTCACCAAAATTACGCTGTCCTTGTTCTGCTAAAGTTGCGATCATATCGGCAGGTTTCGTTTTCGAAACAGCCAGCAGCATAACATTATCAGCCTGTCTGTCAGCATGATCACACGCTTGCTTCATCTGCTTACTAACTTGTTGCCAGTTATCGATAAGTGTCACTTCATCAATATTGCCATTCATTTCCTTCATATTTTGCCCTTATTGCTTGATTAATTTTTTGAAATTTTTTTCTGTAATTTTTATTATAAAAAAACATAACTATCCGATTTTTAAAAGTAAATTAGAAATAACTCCTATAAGAATTATTTTAAAACGATCCAGTTCTATTTTTTCTTAATTTAGTAGATGGTTAAATACACACAGTCTTGTTATGATATTGTTACATGCTTTAACATATGCTGCTGAATATGCTAGTGATAGTAAAGACCTGTACTAGTGAGTCTCTTATCGTCTCTTATTATACTAAGGCTATCGATAAATAGTTTACCACGTACTTTTATAGTGTTTTGTCTTACCTAGACTAAGTGATAGGAATATCAAATTATGGCCGAAAAAAATAATCTTAATATCGAAGACTTGCTGCGCTTTACGGTTAAGCATAAGGCGTCAGATTTACATATTTCAGCGGGTATGCCGGCAATGATACGTGTCGATGGTGAAATGACACGTATCAATATGCCAGAGATGACCCATCAAGTCGTGCATCAGCTTATTTATGACATCATGAATGATAAGCAACGTGCCGACTTTGAGGAGTTTTTTGAAACGGATTTTTCTTTTGAAATTCCTAATCTAGCACGTTTTCGTGTCAACGCTTTTAATCAAAACCGCGGTGCAGGTGCTGTATTTCGTACCATTCCTTCCAAAGTATTAACGATGGAAGACTTAGGTATGGGCGATGTCTTTAGACGCGTTTCAGACTTTAAGCGTGGTGTGGTATTGGTCACAGGCCCAACAGGTTCAGGTAAGTCGACAACACTTGCGGCGATGATTGATTATATTAACGAAAGCCGTAAAGAGCATATTTTAACTATCGAAGATCCGATTGAATTTGTGCATCAATCTAAGAAAAGCTTGATCAACCAGCGTGAAGTACACCGTGATACTTTGGGTTTCGAGCCAGCATTGCGCTCTGCCCTACGTGAGGATCCCGATGTTATCTTAGTTGGTGAGCTACGTGATCTTGAGACTATCCGCTTAGCGTTGACAGCAGCTGAAACTGGTCACTTAGTATTCGGCACCTTGCATACCAGCTCAGCGGCTAAAACGATTGACCGTGTCATCGACGTGTTCCCTGCCGCTGAAAAAGACATGATCCGCGCGATGCTGTCAGAATCATTGCAAGCTGTTATTTCACAGACTCTGTTACGTCGTCAAGCGGGTGGACGTATAGCTGCCCATGAAATCATGATAGGTACCCCTGCTATCCGTAACTTGATACGTGAGAACAAAATCGCTCAAATGTATTCTGCCATCCAAACAGGTGCAGGTGATGGCATGATCACCCTTGATCAAACATTAAAGAACTTGGTAAGTAAAGGAACCATTAGTAAAGACGTTGCACGTCCTTATGCCAAGCAGCCTGAGGCATTTTTATAGTATTGATAGATAGTACTGACAGATATCACTAAAAATAACCAACAACTTATGGTTTCTGTTTTTTTTATTACTTTTTACTGACGTATTTAAAATATGATTTTAATTGACTTACATCTGGTGCAGGTGCGATATGGACATTGATAAACTATTACAATTAATGATCAGCAAAAATGGCTCTGACCTTTTTATTACTGCTGATGTAGCACCTTCCATGAAAGTGAATGGAAAGATACTGCCTGTCGGTAGAACACCTTTGAGTGCTGAGCAAACCATGAGATTGGTCAAAGGTGTAATGACGCCAAGCCAGCAAAAAGAGTTTGAAGAAACCAACGAGTGTCAATTTGCCATCTCTGATGAAGCGCAGCAAGCACGCTTTCGAGTCAGTGCATTTATACAACGCGACATGGCAGGAATGATTTTACGGAAAATTGAAAACAACATTCCAACGGTCGAAGAGTTACGTTTACCGCCAGCGCTAAAAGAATTGGCCATGAAAAAACGCGGTATTGTTCTATTAGTTGGCGCAACGGGTACAGGTAAATCTACTACCCTTGCTGCAATGATAGGACATCGCAATCAAAACTCTCATGGTCATATTATTACGATAGAAGACCCTATCGAGTTTGTTCATAAGCATCGTGGCTGTATTATTACCCAGCGTGAAGTTGGTATCGATACCCATTCATTTGAAGCAGGCCTAAAAAACACGCTACGCCAAGCACCCGATGTCATCTTAATCGGCGAGATTCGTAACCGTGAAGTCATGAGTTATGCTATTCAGTATGCTGAGACAGGTCATTTAGTATTTGCAACGTTGCACGCAAACAATGCTAACCAAGCAATCGATCGTATCATTCACTTCTTTGAAACCAATCGCCATAATCAGTTGTTTATGGATTTGTCATTGAACCTACAAGCTATTATCGCCCAGCAACTTATCCCCACGCCTGACGGTAAAGGACGACGCGCTGCTATTGAGATTTTGCTAAATTCGCAGCTAATTAGTGACTATATCCGTAAAGGGGAAGTCCATGAAATCAAAGATGTGATGACACGCTCACGAGACAGTGGCATGCAAACCTTTGATCAGGCACTTTTTGATTTGTACGAACAAGGAGAGATAACGTATAAAGAAGCGATTCTACATGCCGACTCTCCTAACGATCTACGCCTCAAAATTAAGCTCAGTAGCAAAAACGATAAAGCTAATTTAGATGAAGGTGCTGATAGTTTATCGTTAGATGTGAGCTAAATTATTGCGCTTTCTAGACATAATAGATATATAAAAAGAAACCCTCGTTATAAATAACGAGGGTTTTTTATTGTTCGATATCGTAGTACTGATAGAAATAAGCGTTTCTACTTATACGCTAGACAATTACTTCGCGCTATCTCTACAGGCTTGATCCGCACAAATGCCGTATAGCACAAGAGAGTGCCCAGACAGTTTAAAGCCATGTTTTTCTGCCACTTTTAGTTGTTCTTCTTCAATGACTTCATTATGAAACTCTATAATCTTGCCACACACATCACAAACTAGATGATCATGATGCTCTTCTTGGGTAATCTCAAATACAGATAGATTATTTTCGAAGTTATGACGCTCAACAATACCTGCTTGTTCGAACTGTGTTAGGACACGATAGACAGTGGCAAGACCTACGTCTTCACCTTGCTCAATAAGCGCCTTGTACACTTCTTCTGCACTCATGTGATGCAGTTCTGCGCTTTCTAATAGCTCTAAAATTTTGATACGAGGTAACGTGACCTTGAGTCCTGCTCTACGTAAATCTTGATTGGTAAAAGAAGCCATAATATCCCTTTTGACTGTGACAGTCTTAACAAATAGAAAATATGAGATAAATAATCAACAAAGATTATTTTTATTTAATATAAAGTAAATGATTAATAATAAACTGATGAAACTTACGCAGACATCTCTCTTATTATTTTCTAAATATCGAGATGCAAGCCTATGAATTTAAAATATAATTAATCTAACTATTCAGATTGTGTTTGGTAAATAATGTCGTAAGTGGTAGGCAATTGCAAGTAAATGACGTATCATTTGTCCAAGATTGTCGGTCAGACTGGTACGACCTAACGCTGGCCACACCTAATTCATTTCTTATGAGTCATCTTACCATGATAAAGACATTAAATTTCCGTCCGTTAAGCCACACAAGCGCATTACGTAAGATCGTTATCACCAGTATGCTTAGCGCTACTGTTGCTATGTCTGGCTGCTCATTATTGAGTGTTTATAAGATTGATTTGCCACAAGGCACAGCGATTACGCAAACCCAAGCTCAAAAGCTAAAAGTGGGTATGAATCAAAACCAAGTTCTTTATACTCTTGGCAGCCCTGCGATTCGAGATACTCTTGAGCCTAAACGCTGGGATTATATCTATGACTACAAAGCAGGCACTGAAGGTAGCCGTAAAGGCATCGCAGATGTCAAAAACGCCAGCCAGCATTTAGTCATTTATTTTGATGATAATGGTTTGGTCACGCGCATCGAAGGTATTGAGAGTCTGCCAGCGTCATAGTTAGCGAAACCTATTAGCTTAGATAGTTAATGGTTTAGCTACGAGATTTATTTTTGCGCTGAGACATAGGATCAGCGCTTAAACTGCGATATACCTCGATACGGTCAAAAGGCTGTAGCAAATAGCTTAATGGCTGTTTCTGTGCATAAATTCCCACATGCCAACGTTTCGCAGTTGGCGTGGTGATATCTATTACTTGCTCACACCACTTTGCCAGTTCTGCAAATTTCTCAAGCCATCCCGCTTGTGCCAATGCTTCATGCAAACTAGTACCTTGTTTGACCTGCAAAGCTAGATAATGCTGGCGCTGCTCATCTTCAGCATACGCCAGATATACGGTCATTAGATTGGCTTGCGTAGACTGTGGCACGCTGCTGTCACGACCTTCAACTGTTAGCTCAACCACTGCATCACCCAACCTACCAATGCTAGCAGCAATGCTAATGGTACGACTAAACGTATCGCCACTCGCCACAAGTTATAAACTGCTTCATTGCTGAAATTTAACGACTTGCGTAGATGGCTGATTTTCATCTGCCAACCCGCAAATACTGATAATAATAGTACAGCAATGCTGCTAATAATGACCAATATGCCAACTAACCATGTTGTCGGAATCGCAACCACTAGTAATAACGCTACAGCAAAAGTGATTATCAAACTAACTAATAATCCAAACTTATGTGTTAACTGTTGCGTGCTGTAATGTAGCAAGTAACTGGCCACAAATAACACCCCGCCCCAATATAACAGCTGTCCAATTGGTGGTAGCGACATACCACTGGTAAATAAAGCCACTACTCCTATCAGCAGTTGCAATACCCAAATCGGTAACACTAGCTTGGTTGCACGGTACTCACGAGTAGCCGCTCTGTTTTTTACTTGCTGATTGTTTGCTTCTACCGCTGTGACTGTCTGCTTACTCACCAAGTTCTGACCGAACCAGTATAACCCTGTACCCGCACCAACACTGACTAATGCTAACGCGACTGCGCGAGCCCATTCAGTCAAACTGACATCAGTCATAGCAAAACCAGCATTTGGCACACCGTTTGCGAACCCTAGCAGCAGCCCTATTACCATCAATCCCAAACCAATAGGTAGGGGCGCAACACCCAGCAAGCTTAAGAGTACTGCAATGACCATCAGACCTGCAGCAACTGCGAAGCTAGGTACATCGGGTACGCTATTTAGCTCAGTTAATGCAGACAATATACCCGTACTTGCGCCAGATATAACCAACGCTGCAATCACTATAGAAACCAACGCTGCTAACCAACCAAAGCTACGCCATATCGGACTAACATCTGCTTCACGAGTGAGCTTTTGCATACCCGCTAGAGGGCCTTCAACGCTACGATAGGCCAATGCTATCTCAGCGTAAACAACTGGCAGCGCAACCAATACCATGGCTAATAACCATAGTAACCAAAAGTCAATCTCACCAATTGACGCAGGTGCAAACCAACGAAATAGCAATAACGGTAGTAGCGCCGCAATAAAATAAGAAGCATAACGGATCATCATAATTTCAATCCAAACGATCTAATACCATTTACAAAAACTGGACTAGCAAACAAGACAAGTGCAAGTACCACACATAGCAGACCGAACATGTTTGACAAGGCTAATCATATTTTGAAAATTGGTATAAAGTGAATAACGATAATTTATAATTATACAGAGCAACGACTGGCCTCTGTAAATGAATTCATCTAAATACTGTCTTAATATAAGGGACAAACAGTTATAAAAAAACCCCGAAATCGGGGTTTATTCATTCAGATATAATCAATATGCGATTCAGTACTCAGTGGCTTTACTCAATGGCCTTCTATGCAAAGCAAAGCATGTATCAGATATTGAATCAGTGCGACTCAATTAGTGAATAGCACTTACATAGTCTGACAGGATACGAATGTCACGATCTGATAGTTTCGATGCAACCGTTTGCATCATACCCATCTCGCCTTCTTTGGCTGCATCATTGACTCGTTTTTGATCATCGCTATCGATATCATCAACACGTCCAGCGGCACGGAATAGTTTTAGCTGAGTTGCAATATACTGAGCGTGCTGTCCGCCTAGCTTTGGAAATGCAGCCCAAGTATTACCTGCAGCATCTGGACCATGACAGCCGGCACAACCAATGACGCCGCGCGACTTGTCGCCGCCCAAGAATAACTTAGTCGCTTCTTGGTTGGTTGCAGGATTGCCATAGCCAACGCCCCAAGGCGCTTGACTGGCGTAATAACCTGCTACGTTGGCTAGGTCTTGTTGAGACAGATTAGCAACTTGTGACTGCATGATACCGTTTTTGCGATAACCTGCTTTAAAGTTGACTAGCTGTTTATATAGGTACTTTACGTTTTGGCCGCCAAGGTTTGGCTGTGCAGGAACAATGCTGACGCCATTAAGACCATGACAAGCGGCACAAACGGTTTCTGCAACTTTTTGACCTGCATTGACGTCATATTCAGGAACAATAATAGCAGCTTGTACGCTGAAACTTGCAACGCATAAGCTGGCAGCAGCGATTAACTTTTTCATTGATACAAATCCTACTAGCTCGGCGTAAGCATTATTTAGAGTGATTGCACTGGTAAGATACCTGATATAGCCACCTCTTTAATCATGAAAATGGCGTATATTTTGAGGTCTTGGACACAAGCAGTCTGAAAGTACTTACTAACATCAGGGTTTATTTTCGATTATTATAGCAAGACTTTGTATCATTTGCCTACTTAATCATAGTATCCATCAGTTTTCTGGCAACACAATATACAATATGACGCAAAAACAAAAAGCGCAGATAGGTTGTTGACCCAGCGCTTCATTTTATATGTTTAAATTTTATTTATAAGTCGATTATTTGCTCATATATTCGATAAGTTTACGATAGTCGTCATCACTACATTTGTCGCAAAGACCACCTGCTGGCATCTGCGGCATACCACCTTTGACAGACTTGATAAGCGTCGGCATACTTTTTTGTTCAATCAACTGTTGCCATTTAGCACTATCACCTTTTTTAATGGCATTCAACGCCCCACTATCGTGACAGGCTGCACATGAGTTATTATAGGTAGTGGCGATATCCGCCGCACTTGCGCTGCTAATCATCATGCCACTTAATAATAGTGCAGCACTGCTAGCCATTATAGCGCGATAACTCGTGCTAAGAAGTTTACTGATTGAAAACATAGAACACCTCCTCGTGATATTTCACGTGTCTCATCAATCGTTCTATTAAACATCTCTCGTTAAACATTGTAACAATATATGTCATATAAACATAGAGAATTTGGATATGGCTTTGTTAAAGCTGAGAACTTGTCTTAATGACTAACCAACTTTAATGTTATCCTACTATTTATATGATGCTAATCGCAGTTATTTCAATAAGTAAGGCGCGGAATAGTATAGAATAGCCAGTTATATTAAATAGCTACTTTTACGATTTGCACATAACTGTATTGATAAAGAACCGCCTTTTAACTTGGTTTACCTATCGCTTGACCAATTACCTAACTGTATCGATGACTTGAGTCATCAGCTGACTAAAATTTTATAATCGCATCCAATTTTTTAAGATTAATGAGCCATTTATGAGTACCCCGTTTAACGATGTCGCCGCTGAACATGCCTTGTTCAATACCAAATCTCGTCAGAAAATTCAGCAAACTGAGTTTATGATGTCAGCACCTACCTTTCGTCTCTGTCCGCCTGACATGGGATTGGAAGTCGCTTTTGCAGGTCGTTCAAACGCTGGCAAGTCGTCAGCCATCAACGCCTTAACCAATCAGCGTCAATTGGCTCGCTCGTCTAAAACGCCTGGACGCACGCAGATGATTAACTTTTTTAGTATCGGTGATACTGACAGACGTTTGGTTGATTTGCCTGGTTACGGCTATGCAGCTGTTCCGCTAGAGATGAAAAAAGAATGGCAGGTTGAGCTAGAAGAATACTTGGTATCACGCTCAAGCCTTGCAGGCTTGGTACTAATGACAGATATTCGCCATCCGCTTAAGTTTTTTGATGAGCAAATGCTGCACTGGGCAAACGATGGTGAACTACCAGTACATATTCTGTTGACTAAAGCAGATAAGCTGAAGTACGGTGCTTCTAAGAACGCCCTCCTTGAGACTCGTAAACGCCTGAAAAAACTGGGCTTAAACTGTACCATTCAGTTGTTTTCGGCCCTCAGAAAAGAAGGGCTCGATGAGTTGGCTGGAATAATGGGCAACTGGTATGAGTATCAGCTTGATGCAGACAAAATCATTGAGTCTTCTTTTGCATTGCTAGAAGGCGATGAGTTAGAAGACGCTATTGAAAAAGAAAGCGTTGATAAAGAAAACAAATAGATATCATTGTCTTTAACAAAAAGGGTTTATCGCTATTACGATAAACCCTTTTTTATTGCCTGTTTATTCACTCATTATTATCATCGGTGTGATATTAAAATAATAAGAATTATAAAAGTAGCTCTATCCGCATAGCAAAGCCGCTAGCGCTTGTGGAGTATCAACTTGATAGGTTGGGTTTTGTGCAGCAAGCTCTGCACTCGTTGCCGTACCATAGTTCACCGCTATACTGGTCATGCCTAATGCTGTTGCCATTTGAATATCATAGATACTATCGCCGATAAATACAGCATCAGAAACCTGCTGCTGCGTATAGTCCAAAATATCGGTCAACATCTGCGGAGCAGGTTTGGAGCCTGACTCATCAGCACAACGCGTAATCGCAAAATAATCATGGCTATCTGAGGCATCTAATACACGATCTAGCCCTTTTCTTTTTTTACCCGTTGCTACGGCGAGCGTTTTGCTCTGCTGCTGCAAAGTTTCTAACATATGCTCTATCGGCTCAAATAGCGGCGTACTGTGACTATTGGCAATATAGTACTCTGCATAGGTTTGCTGAATCTCAAGCAACTGCGCATCGTTTGCCTGCGGATATAAAATCTTAATCCCATTCATTAAGCTCAGACCAATGATATCTTTTACAGCTTTATCAGTCGTCTCAAACCCATGTGCTTCGCCAGCCACATGCATAGAATCAACAATCAGGCCGATTGAATCCATTAGCGTGCCGTCCCAATCAAAAATAATCAACGTTTTGTCAGACAGATTGTGTTCTACCGATAGTTGAGCATTTATGATGCGTTCTGAAGTTATAGCTGGTTTGGTCATGGATTTACCTTAATGAATATCAATAATAAATAGCAGATACTAAAACGTCACGGTGGCTTATTCGTAAAAATAAGATATCGTGACGTTTAGGAAAATACAAAATAGTTTGGCTTAAGAATTTATTTTGAAAAATTATTCAGGCAATTTCGTTGTTTCTGGTAACCAATCTGCCATATCGTCTGGCAATGGCGCAGTAATCGTCTTATAGCCTGGAATGTCTAAGCGCCATGCATGTAGACACAGACGATGGACGCCTGATTTATCATGGACGTTATATTTGTCATCACCCAAGATGGCATGACCAATATGCGCTAAATGCACACGGATTTGATGCGTGCGACCCGTCAATGGCTTGGCTTCAATTAAGCTGACTGGCTGACCATTAATCATAAAGCGATCATGGATAATGATATCAGTCTGGCTCTCTTTCGCTTGTGGGTCTTGGCTATCTACTTTCACTCGGCGCTCACCACTGGCAAGCGTGTAACGTAGCAATGGCGCATTGATACGCTGCTCATTAAGCGCAGGTTGTCCTTTGGCAAGACATAGATAGTGCTTTTGAATGGTCTTATCTACCAAATGCTGCTGCAACACTTTGAGCGTTGAGCGTTTTTTGGAAATCATCAGTAGCCCTGATGTGTCTTTATCGATGCGATGGATCAGCTCTAGGTATTTTTTACCCGTCACTTCACGCATGGCTTCGATAACCCCAAAGTCCAAGCCGCTACCGCCATGCACAGCGATACCAGAAGGCTTATTTAGCACTAGCAAACCGTCATCTTCATAGACCACACGAGCCAGCAAACTTTTGGCGAACTCGGTACTAATAATTGGTTTTTCGCGCGTTGCTAGCTCTACAGGAGCAATACGTACCACATCTTCACGCTGCACTCTATCGTGTGCTTTGCAGCGCTTATTATTGACGCGTATCTCGTCTGAGCGAATCATTTTGTAGATATGCGATTTTGGCAAACCTTTTAAACGGTTTAACAAAAAATTATCCAAACGCTGGTCGTGTTGATGGCGCGTTACTTCGAGGTAGTTCACCTTACCGAAGTTGCTAATCTCATCGTCAGCGCTTTGTGGGCGTGTTTTGCTATTAAAAATAGCAGGGGCTTCATGGGTAGTAGCGTCGTCAGTCATTTTTGAGTTTGTCATTTTTAGTTAGGTATTTACACAAAGATTTGCTATAGTTTAGCATGTTGAGCGACAATTAAGCAGAGGCGACAGCAATAATCATTGTTGTTACAAATAGTTGACCACCATTTTATTGCTTGTTAGTTTTCCACTACTTGCCAGTAAAGAGGTTGACACTATTTATCCTGCTGACCTGACACGTTTCATCTGATTTTAGGGCGCGTTATTTATTTAGAGGTACTACTTACCAAATATAGCCCTACAAATTAAAAATACTGTACTGAATGTTATTCGGTACCATAAAATAAATAGTGACACTAAATACCATCGCGTTAATCACTCTGATAATAAATCAGCTTATTAACCGATTACAACACAACACTGACTCACTAATTGCATGACAACGACCGTACTCGATAACCAATCATTATTTAATGACTATTTATCTGATGGTTCTTTATGCCAGCATAGTTGAGCAAGTATGGGTAGTTTAGCGTTAGGATCGAAAAGTATATCGATAGCTGCCTAAGTATTGGTGGTCAAACAGATGACGATAACAATGTAAATACGATACCACGCTGACAAGCTGGTCCATTACTCTGTTTGCCAAGTACGCCCCGCTGATAACAAAAGCTGCGACACCTAACCTTGAGACACCCAAGATATTATTGACGTTAGACAAAGAACGATAAACAAAGAGTAACCAATTGCTTCGCCTGAATAAACAACCGCTGAATGACGCCACTATATAGTAGCAATCATGACCGCGATATTATTGTTAGACTTTGATGGATGAATGGCAACAGCACCACGCCTTTTTAATATCAGTATTTTTTAGAACTGTAACTGACCCTCGCCCACGCTTACAACGTGCGCTGAAATCACTACCAATAGAACGTACTGAGAATAAGAGCGCTTTGACTCGCTGACCCAATCATATATGTACCAAGTTTACTAATGATAAAATATAAGTACCGTAGCCTTATACCCTATATTACTGATATTAACGTGAGCACCGCTCATTACTTCAGGTAAAAAGAAGCCATTGAAAAAGCCCATGTGCTTTATAAACCCACGATTTACGTTCTACCGTTAATGAACATCTACACACGCTAATCACAATATTAGCCACACTTGCCACTATGTCTTAAAGACTGTCTTATCGTTGTCATGCGTACTCATAGGATACAAATATGAAACGCATTTTGATCAACGCCACTCAAAACGAAGAGATTCGTGTCGCCTTATGTAAAGGCAACCATCTGTACGATTTCGACCTAGAAAACCGTACTCGCGAGCAAAAAAAATCTAATATCTATAAAGGTCATGTGACCCGTGTCGAGCCATCGCTCGAAGCAGTATTCGTCGAATACGGTTCTCAGCGTCAAGGATTTTTGCCAATTCGTGAAATCTCTGCTGAATACCTAAGCGGCAACCCACGCGACGAAAACATCAAAAAACTGATCAAAGAAGGCGACGAGCTAATCGTCCAAGTTGAAAAAGAAGAACGCGGCAACAAAGGCGCTGCCCTATCGACGTATGTGTCATTAGCAGGTCGCTACCTGGTATTAATGCCAAACAACCCTCGCGGTGGTGGTATCTCACGTCAAATTTCGGGCAAACTGCGCGAAGATATGAAGCGTATGCTGAGCAACCTTGATTTACCAAAAGGCATGAGTGTCATCATTCGTACTGCTGGTATTGGTAAAACTCAAGAAGATTTACAGCACGATTTAAATCACTTGCTCAACATTTGGCAAGCCATTCAAGAACAAAACCAAAAATATCCTTCACCGCGCTTGGTTCACCAAGAAGCGGGCGTTGTCACACGTGCTGTTCGTGATTATCTGCGTGATGATATTGCTGAGATTTGGATTGATAACGAAAACGCTTACATTGAAGCGGCTGGGTTTATCGATGCGGTAATGCCAAAACAAGCCGAAAAGCTACGCAAATATACCGATTATGAACCGATGTTTTCGCGCTTCAATATCGAAAAACAAATCGAAACTGCTTATCAGCGTGAAGTTCGTCTGCCATCAGGTGGTTCAATCGTTATTGACCAAACAGAAGCACTAGTCTCTATCGACATTAACTCAGCTAAGTCAACCAAAGGTTCAGACGTTGCTGAGACCGCTTACCATACCAACTTAGAAGCAGCCGATGAGATTGCTCGTCAGCTTCGTTTGCGTGATATGGGTGGTTTGATCGTTATTGATTTCATTGACATGAATGACAATAAGCACCAAAAAGAAGTAGAAAAACGTCTAATCGACGCGACCAAATATGACCGTGCGCGCGTTCAGTTCGGCGATATCTCTAAGTTTGGTCTAATGGAAATGAGCCGTCAGCGTCTACGTCCTTCGTTAGAAGAATCAACTGGCTATATCTGCCCACGTTGTCATGGCAACGGTATGATTCGTGACTTGCGTTCATTGTCGCTATCTATCATGCGTCAAATTGAGCAAATCGCTCTTAAAGAACGTCAAGGTGAAGTACAAGCTGAAGTCCCGACAGACATCGCTGCATTCTTATTAAATGAAAAGCGCGATAGCTTGGTTTATCTTGAGCAAGACAGTGGCACGCGTATCACTATTTTGCCACACGCGCATTTAGAATCACCAAACTTCAAGCTGCACTTCAACCGTGATGGCTTTGCACCATCGAGCTATGAGCGTATTACTGATACTCAGCAGCAAGAGCACAGTGACCTTGGCTACAACGTTGACTGGCAGACTGCTGAAAAAGAGCGTCCTGAACAGCAGCCTACTCGCCAGCCTCGTAAAACTGCAGATGATAAGCAGAGCCGCTCAAACACTCAACCAAATGCAGCTACGCAAGCACAGAACGATACGGTAAATCATAGCAATGATCGTCGTAATCATAAAAATACCAACGATGTGTCGCCTGCACATGCACCGCAAGCTAATAAAACCGCTAGTGTTGCCGCTCCAATAGCGCCGCAGACACAGAGTGTCGAAGCTACTGCTCAACCAAAAGCCGTTGCGTGGTTATCAAACCTATTTGCTCAAGCACCGCAAGCTACTACGACGCCTAGTGTCAGTAGCCGAGATGCCGCTGAAGCAATCGAAGCGCTAGTAAACACTGGCGCGCAAAGCTTAGGCTCGTTTGGTCAAATTGATAGCAATGCACTGAATAGTGCCGCTGCAACTGGTGAGCAGCCAACTCAACAAAGCAACAGTCAGAAAAACGACGGCCAACAGTCAGATAACAACGCTAATCGCCAACAGGCGCGTCGTAATGACAGCGATACTGACGACAGCAGCAATGAAGACAGAAGAAGACGTAAGCCGCGTAAGTCTAGATCTTCTAAGCCGCGTCAAAGAAAAGAGACAACTGACGAGACTGCTGGCAACGTAAACAGTAGCTCAGAAAGTGCTAACTCAAATAATGCTGATGACAAATCGTCTGATACTCAAGACCAAAGACAGCAAGACAAGCGCCAGAACGATAACAGACGCACGAACGATCGCAATCGTAATAACCGCCAAGATAGCAATCAACAGAGCAGCAATCGTAACGCAAGTGAGCGCAGTGATGCTGATAACGAAAACAGCTCTAAAGCAGATGAGCAAACTCGTACTAAGCGTAAATCGCATAGCCAACGCGGCTCACGCGGTAAGCTAGAGCGCGGTGAGACACTAACGGCTGACAACGTTAAGCAGGGCAAACAGCAGAACGCTAGAAACAATGATGCTGCCAGTAGCAAAAATCAACATAGTGCACGTCGCAATCAAGACCCTAACGAGGTCGTGCTACAGGTCAATGAAGCGCCAACTGAGCTAAAAGCGCCTGAAGTGGTTCATCTATCTTTAGATGATAGCAAATCCACACAGGCTAAAAATCAGCCTAGCGAGCAGCGAAGCGCAACAAATAACGTAGCAAAAGATGAGCGTTCAAACGAAACCGCTGCTCAAAAACCTACTGATAAGCATAGTAGCAATGAGCAGAATACTGGCAAGCAAAACACCAGTGCTCCGAATGCTGACAAGAAAAATGATAACGGAAAAAGTACGGTGGAAGTGAATGCTAATCAGGTAAATGATGATAAGCGTGCATCTACCGTACAAGCTAAGGTACAAAACGATGTACCTAAGCATGAGCAGGCTGCTGAAGAGAAAAAAGCACCTGTAGTTGTAGAAGCTCAATCGACCTCTACGAGTAACACCGAAAGTAAAGCGGAAGCTCCAACGTCGGTAACTACTGACGTAGAAGAAACTAAAGAAACTCAGACTCCAAAACAGCAGGAAACCAAGACTGCCGAAAATGTGAGTAAGAGTGATGAAGCTCAAAGTACTCAGGCTGACAGTAATAGTGCAAGCACAAGTAATGTGAATAACTCAGCACTTGAGCTAACTCATGAAGCACTATTTGGCGCACGTTACGTGACTGCTGAGAAATTCGGTCAAGCGAGTAACGATCCACGTGTAGTACTCGCTCAGCAAGCCGCTCAAGCGGACAAGCCAGCTGCTACTAATGTGCCAGCAATACGCGGCACGGTTGGTGAGTTTATTCGTGCCACGCTACCAGAGGCGCAAACGCGCTTAGCAGAAGAAGGCATTATCAACTGCTTTATCGCGACTATTGCGTTGCATAATGAGCAATCTCAGAGTACTGATAACAGTTCTAATGCTGCTAGCCAGAGCTTTGACTTTAGCAATTATGGCTATCAACCATTGGCTGCCGACTACCTTGCACGCTTTGAAGCGATGACCCGAGCGGTCAGTCAATTCGCAGCCGCGCAAGGTAAGACAGACGTTGAGCCACGTGCTATCACTAAGCGTGCTAGCAATGATCCACGCGGTCAGCACCCTGATTATCAGGAACCAGCCGTATTGAGCGTAGCTGCTGAACAAGTAAGTGACGCGGAACCAGCTATCACTGAGCAAGCCGATAGCGAATTCGATGCGCATGACGTTGAAGCAACTGCCCTCGCCAATCAGACACAGACAGAAAACGTCAGTGCTGATAGTGAGCAATTGCTAGAAGTCGAGCGTGCTCAGTCAGAAGCTAAGGATGCAGAAGTCGAAATTCCTGTAGAGCAAACTGTCAATGAGGTAGAAGATGCTGCAGAAAACATAGCTGCAGAGACTGAGCAGACGATTGACTCGGCAGTAGAAGAATCTACTAAAGAGGCTAGCAAAGAAGACAGTCAGGCAGCTAAGTCTAAGACGACCATAGCCAGCTATAAAAACATGATCGAAAATGTGGCTGAGCAATTGCTACCACAGACCGGTATGTTCAATCTGACTACGCCAAAAGTACCAAAGGCGCGCAGTCGTAAGCCTAAGACGGAGCATAAGAAGCCGACGCAGGCTGAAAAGCTCGCATCTGATGATGTAGACAGCGACAGCTAGTCATATAAGCTCAAATGTAAAAGCCCCAAAGCTATTCGTAGCTATGGGGCTTTTTATTTTGATACAGTCAAACTTACTTGCTAATTCAAACGAGAGACAATAGAAAGCAGATAAGCTTAATGTGCAGAAGACGCTGTGTCATCTTTACCACGCATTTTACCAATAGTAGTAACAATAGCTACCACAATAGCACCAACAATCAGTCCGACCAATCCATTTAACAATGACGCGGTTAACCCTTCAAATACCCCAGTAAGATGGGCAATGTCTTCTACACTGTGATGCAAAAAGCCGATACCGTGCACGATAATACCGCCGCCCACCAAGAACATCGCAATCGTGCCCGCTATGGATAAAAACTTCATAAGCTTTGGCGCAGCTGCAAGCATAAACTCGCCAAACTTGCGCTTACTATCACCTGCTTGTGAGTTTTCAATCAAATGCAGACCCGCATCATCAATCTTTACGATGCCTGCAACTAAGCCGTAAATACCGACGGTCACGACAGCAGCCACTATCGAAAGTACGATGCCCTTTTGGACAATATCACCACCAGCTGCTGTAATTGCGCCTAAAGAGATAACAATAATCTCAGCTGATAAGATAAAGTCTGTACGTATGGCACCTTTGATTTTGTCCTTTTCAAACGCGACCAAATCTACCGACTCATCTGCGTTGGCTTTTAAACGAGCATTTTGCTCTTCATCATGAGGCAACAACTTCGGCCAAAACTTGTGAATGACCTTCTCAGCTCCTTCATAACTCAGATATAACCCTCCGATCATCAATAGCGGAGTAATCAACCACGGTATAAAATAACTGATCAATAGTGCCGCTGGTACTAAAATCACCTTGTTCACGGCAGAGCCTTTGGCAACTGCCCAAATGACGGGGAGCTCACGATTTGGCTTAACCCCTGTGACCTGCTCGGCATTGAGTGCTAAATCATCACCAACTAAGCCCGCGGTTTTTTTGGCGGCAACTTTGGTCATGACGCTCACATCATCCATTAAGACGCTGATGTCATCGAGTAAGGTTAATAAACTGGCACCTGCCATGTGTGCTCCTTAAAGCAAATTTGTTAAAGTAAGTCGTTCTCAAATGGTTTATACAACGCATTTTATATAGATTTTTATAGAAACAATGCGATTAGCCCTAGACTACAAGTTCAAGCAACTATGTTAAATAGCACAAATGTATCTTATTTTTTGAATTTATGTTGATAGCCATTCTTTAAAGTTGGCTCTACTGATACTTCTTGGCTGCCTTCCCTTTGCTATTATTTGGCATAAATATGGTAATATGCAGGCTATTACTGCCTATCTTTTATTATCAATAAGTTATAAAAACTTCTTCAATGTTAGACCTTTAAAACACTGCCAAGACACATTACTATATAGAAAAGTTTATAGCGTTTTTTATAACGAACTCATGATTAGGCGCGACGCCTATAGGAAACCCATATGCCGTTCCCCACTATCAAAAATACCACCTTGCGTAATCCTCTTTCTCGTACCGTTCTATCTCGTTTTGTGATGAGTGCGCTGTTAGTTGGTATCGCTGCTGGCTGCTCAAACAATGCCGCTGATGCAACTAGCAATACCAGTGTTGTAAACGCTGCACAGACAAATGCCACTGCTACTAAGCCTTCAGCTGGTAATGATGCAACCGTGGTGAAGGCGTTACAGGCGAACCTAAAAAGCTCTGGTATCGAGGAAACTATCGTTTCAGCTGTACCGACAGATATGGATGGTATTTATTGGGTGACCGCTGAAGGTCTACCTTCTTTCTTTACTGATAAAGCTGGCAAGCATATTATTCAAGGTCAGATCATTGCTGTGGGTGGTGCCGCTCCAGTTGATATCAGTGCTGCCCTAGTTGCTACGACAGCACAAGAAGCGCTAAAAGCCGTCGATAAAAAAGACATGGTGATTTATCCAGCAAAAGGTGAAACCAAAGCCGTTATTTATGCCTTTACCGATGCAGATTGTGGCTACTGTCGCAAACTACATTCAGAAATGGATGATATCAATGCACGCGGTATCGAGGTTCGTTATCTGGCATGGCCACGCAGTCAAGAGTCTGTACCAAAGATGGAAGCGATCTGGTGTAGTCAGGATCGTAAAGCTGCAATGGATCAAGCAAAAATCGGTGCCAATGTACAAGGCCCTAGCTGTGCCAACCCTGTGCAAGAACATATGGCTCTAGGCTCAAGACTTGGTGTGCGCGGTACGCCGGCGGTGTTTACCGAAACAGGACAACAAGTAGGCGGCTACTTACCTGCAGCAGAATTGGCACAAGCAGTAGGCGCTAACTAATACTGGTAACCAAGCATAAATGACATATACATATGCCAAACAAGATTGAAGCTACCGCTTTTTTATAATCGTAAGCTGATATAACCTTGATGACGTTGTCTTTATAACATTGGCTTTTATGGTATTAGCCTTTAGAACATTGCTCTTTATGAGATTGTATAGACGTCACAATGCCTTGTCGGTATGATACGATAAAGCGCGATGCAAAATGAGCAACACCCTTTTTATTTGAGCTTTTTTTATTCAACTATGATGAAGTAGATAGGCAGGCAGTACTAGACAATGCGCACAGACGTTATGTTTGATGTCGCAGACTCATTTGACACTGTCATCGCTTATACTGACTTCATTATATTTAACCTCTTGAGGATACTGTGAGTAATTCCATCAAACTAGCGATACTTGGTCTGGGCACCGTCGGAACGGGCGTGATCAATCTGATCAATGACAATTTAAATGAGCTAAAACGCCGTAGCGGACGCGACATTATTATTACTGAAGTCGGTACGCGTCGTCAGCGTGATGATATTGATACCAATATCATGCAAAACAGCGATCTGATGGCAATTGCCGCAAGCGACAATGTCGATATTGTTATCGAAGTGATTGGTGGTACTACCTTAGCCAAAGACGTCATTATGCAGGCTATTAAAAACGGCAAGCATGTGGTTACGGCAAACAAGGCTCTACTCGCTGAGCACGGTAATGAGATTTTTGCTTTCGCTGAAGAAAACAATGTACACGTTGCTTATGAAGCAGCGGTTGCAGGCGGTATTCCGATTATCAAGGTAATGCGTGAAGCACTTGCCGCCAACAAAATCGACTGGCTCGCGGGTATCATAAACGGTACTGGCAACTTTATTATGACCGAAATGCGTGATAAGGGTCGTCCTTTTGCCGACGTATTAAGCGAAGCGCAAGA
Source organism: Psychrobacter sp. NPDC078501 (assembly GCF_044900935.1). Classification (NCBI taxonomy): domain Bacteria; kingdom Pseudomonadati; phylum Pseudomonadota; class Gammaproteobacteria; order Moraxellales; family Moraxellaceae; genus Psychrobacter; species Psychrobacter sp. NPDC078501. Next base: position 138,128 of record NZ_JBJDOS010000003.1, read on the forward strand.
GTTAGGTTACGCAGAAGCAGATCCTACTTTTGATGTTGAAGGTATTGATGCCGCTCACAAATTAGCTCTACTCGCCTCTATCGCTTTCGGTATTCCGTTACAATTTGATAAAGTCTACTGTGAAGGTATCACTGATATTACTCTACAAGACGTGAACTATGCCGAAGAGCTTGGCTACCGTATCAAGCATTTAGGGTTTGCCGTACGCCGCGATAGTAAAAATGATGGTGATGCAGGGGTTGAATTACGCGTACACCCGACACTTATTCCACAAGATGCGCTATTGGCGAACGTCAATGGGGTGAAGAACGCAGTACTGGTCAACTCACATCCACTTGGTCAGACTCTCTATTGCGGCGATGGTGCTGGTGCTGGTGCAACTGCTTCTGCAGTGATGGCCGATGTCATGGATTTGGTTCGTGTACTGGGTAGTAAAGACCGCGACGATCAGAGCAACGCTGGACATCATGTCCCGCATTTAGCATTTATCCCTGACCAGCTATCAGACACGCCTATATTGCGCGCTGATCAGATGGTAACTGGCTATTATTTGCGTGTGCATGCTTATGATAGCCCAGGTGTATTGGCAGATATCACGCGCATCCTAAGTGATGCCGGTATCAATATTGATGCAATCTTGCAAAAGCCTGCGCATAAAGTAGGTCAAGTGCCGGTGATTATTCTGACGCTACCTGTGGTCGAGAGTCAGATGAATCTTGCTATCGAAAAAATTGAAAAGTTAGAGACCATTACTGATAAAGTGGTACGCATACGATTAGATGAGCTAGCATAAACCACATACTGAAGAAGACAGATGCTTATAATATAAGCAAAAGCTAGCCAATCGGCATCTGATTTCTTGGTAGATACTTAATCAAAACACACAACAAGGAATAATAACGATGTCAAATGATGCAATTGTAATTCTAAACGGCGCACGTACACCAATGGGTGGCTTTCAAGGCGCACTAAAAGACATGAGTGCTACCGAGCTGGGCGCCGCCGCTATCAAAGCTGCCGTCGAACGCTCAGGTGTTAGCGCTGACAGTGTCGATGAAGTCATTATGGGTTGTATCTTGACGGCAGGTCTGGGTCAAGGCCCTGCTCGTCAAGCCATGCGCAAAGCAGGTCTACCGGATGCGACTGGTGCTGTCACAATCAATAAACTTTGTGGTTCAGGCCTAAAAGCGGTCATGCAAGCGCATGATGGTATCAAAGCGGGCAGCTTCAACGTCGCTGTTGCAGGTGGCATGGAGTCAATGACCAATGCACCGTATATCATGCCAGGTTCACGTGGCGGCTATCGTATGGGTCACAAAGAAGTCAAAGACCATATGTTCTTAGATGGCCTAGAAGATGCTGATACTGGTAAGCTTATGGGTATGTTTGCTCAAGAAATGGCTGATGAAAAAGGCTATACACGCGAGCAAATGGATGAATTTGCTATTGAGTCATTGAACCGTGCGCTGACTGCTATCAAAGACAACCACTTCAAAGATGAGATTGAGCCTGTTACGTTTGCAACGCGCAAAGGCGAGCAAACTGTTGATACCGATGAGCAACCTGCCCTTGCTAATGCTGATCGCATTCCTACTCTACGTCCAGCATTTGCTAAAAACGGTACGATTACTGCCGCAAACGCTAGCTCAATCTCAGACGGTGCTGCAGCCGTCGTAGTAATGAAAGAGTCACAAGCGAAAGCTGAAGGCCTTGATTATCAAGCTCGCATTGTTGCTACTGCCTCAAACTCACGTCACCCAAGCGAATTTACTATTGCGCCAATCGGTGCCATTGAAAAAGTACTATCAAGTGCTGGTTGGTCAGTAGATGATGTAGATCTATGGGAAATCAATGAAGCCTTTGCGATGGTTACTATGGCTGCGATCGACGAGTTAAAACTTGACCATGCCAAAGTAAATATCGAAGGCGGTGCATGTGCCCTTGGCCATCCAGTAGGCTGTTCAGGTGCTCGTATTCTAATTACGCTTATCAACTCTCTAAAACGTACTGGCGGCAAAAAAGGTGTCGCAACGCTATGTATCGGTGGTGGTGAAGCGGTAGCTGTTGCTATTGAACTTGCTTAAATAAAGCAGGTCTAACTGACTTAAAGTAAGTTAGCTAAATAATACTTAGATAATTATTGTTTATTGAGGAACCGCATTGCTAATGGTAATGCGGTTTTTTTTGTGTCTCCTTTCTTTCGATGAATGTTGAATATTACTCTGTGTAAAGTCTCGTTAACTTCTACCCCCTCCTATGTTATGCCACTTACAGCCTATTACACGCAATTACTGCAAGCGCACACTTTGCTACCTTGCTCATATATCTCATCAAAAATCACGGTGTTAGGATAGCTACAAGTTGATAGGGAAGCTACTCATTTAGCTTACCGTTAACTGTAATAGATATGGTTTTACTAAAAATTAATAACAACATCAACCATTACATTATAAAAAATAAACTCGCGAAAAAGGAATATAACAATGAGTCAACTAATCCGTTTAAAAGATATTCAAGCCACTCATCAAGATTTAATTGGTGATGACTATTATGATCCAACGCACAAAACTGCTTACGGTATTAACGAAGAAAAAATTGGTAAGATTGAAGGTGCCTTAGTAGAAGACACCACTGGTCGTATTCGTTACTTAATCGTAGACGCAGGTGGCTGGTTTAGCTCAAAAGAAGTACTGGTACCAGCAGGTTTAGCCCGTATCGTTGGTGATGATGTCTTCTTTGATAGCTTGACTAAAACACAAGTAGAAGCCATGGAAGTATACGATCACGATTACCAGTACAGCTACAAAGAGCAGTATGAAAGAGATCGTCAAGCGTTTAACGCCGATACACTCCCTGTAGAAGATCGCGTTGATATTGCAGATCACTCGTATGACGCACCAAATACGTTAGAGCTATTAGAAGAGCGTCTGACGGTAAATAAAGACCGTATCGTTGCTGGTCTAGTAAAAGTAGGTAAGCATGTCGTCACTGAAGAGCGCAATGTCGATGTAGACTTAGAAGAAGAACATGCCAATATTCAACGTACTAGCGTAGATCGTCCAACAGACCGTCGTATTGGTGACCTCGATGCTACCGAAACAGTTGAAGTTGAACTACAAGCTGAACGTGCTCGTGTCAGCAAAGAAACCTATGTTTCTGAAGAAGTAAACGTTGGCAAGACGACCGATCATCACACTGAAACTTTAATTGAGACCATTCAACGCGAAGAGCTAGATGTTGATGGAGACGGCAACGTGGTTGACCGTGAAGGTAACTTAGTAGACCGTGATGGTATCACAGCAGAAGATGTACGCCGTGCTCGTGGCATGTAATATGCTAATACGTCATAGTTTAACGACGTAAGCTTCCTATACCGTCAGTTAAATATGATGATAGTAAGTAGCTAAGCTCATATGTTTAGCCATTAAGATCAGAGCATGTCTCTGGTCTTTTTTGTATTCATAACATGAGCGAATGGTTTATAGTATTCAATGTAGCTAGTTAATATATGTGGTTAATTAACATATAACGTTTGAAATTATTAGAAATTCATCATTTTATAATTATAAAGGAATAATAATGACTACTGAAAATGGAAACAGCCTTTACCAAGATAACTTGGATAAGGAACAAAATATCTCAACGAAGCAGACGAACAATACTATCAATGTTGGACATTTAGAGCTATTAGAAGAACGTCCTGTGATTAACAAAGAACGCTTGGATGTGGGTAAAGTAACCGTCACCAAGCATTCACGTACTAAAACTATCGAAGTGCCAATTGAATTAGTAGAAGAATATATCACCATTCGTACTGAGTACCATGACGCAGAGAGCCAAGACTTACTCTCTGGTAATTACGATGACAAAGACATACTGCGCCACGTTGAGCCTTCTTTGGATAGCAAAGCTGTAGTGACCATTAACGGTAAGCAAATAGAAATTGGCGATGAACCAATTGATATTGTGCTATCTCGCCAAGTGGCTACCATTACCAAAGATACCTACGCTATTCAGGACATCGAAATCAATAAGAGCACTCATGTACATACTGACAGCATTCAAGTAGAGCTCAAGCATGAAGAGTTAGATGTGACTGAAGAAGGTCTATTAGCTCATGGTTCTGATACAACTCCGTTAAAATAAGCGCTTATAGTTTAACCACTACGAACTTGTATGATTGATAAAGATTATTTCACAAAATAAAAAAGCAACGCTATCTTAGCGTTGCTTTTTTAATGCCTATCACTTACTAAATATTGAAGACAAATTACGAAGCTTCATTACACTCGAATGTATTAACATTTGACTCATCTGCACCCGCAGTACGCATGACGCCAGTTTTACGAGCTTCATGCCCTACGCGCCATTGTGTGAACCCTTGACCACCATCAATTGCGGTCGCCACTTCAAACACTTCAGGATTACTACCTTCATTGGTCTGGTTCAACGTTACTGTACCCATGTCGGTTGCGACAACAACTTGATTGGCATCTTCTTTATAAGTCGCCTCAACTTTTAGTTCAGGTGTACATAGATATGACATTTGCATCACACCGCTGTTTACTGAAGCGGTGGTATCACCTTCTACTTCGTTAAGTGAAGCGTCTTCGGTATCGACGACGACATCACTAGGTTCAGCAGGCTCCGCTGACATTGGAACAGACTCTTCTGCATTAGCACCCTCTTCCATGCCCGACTCCGGCTCTGATTGTTGCTGACAAGCACTGACCGTCAAGGCGCCAGCCAACAAACCTGATAAAACTACTGAGCTGCGTACTTTTTTTAAGAATTCTACACTCATGACACTCTCCCAAATAAATATGTTAAACACTATAGCGTGTCCATAAATTCACGCCTATGCTGAATTTGTAAGTAATCAATACAAAGTGTTTGTTGGTCTTAGTCTAGCAAGTTTTAAGTTTGCATAAGTTATCTAACAGATATGAAAAAGCCCCTATCTACTTAAGATAAGGGCTTTTTCAGGTAAAGGCTGTCTCTAATAGCAGTTCAGTAAATAGCTAATAACTTGCTATGATTAACGACTAGATTTTACCATGACACTGCTTGTACTTAAGACCTGAGCCACAAGGACACGCTGCATTACGGCTGATATTCATACCTGCATATGGGTTTGGTTCATTAGCATTACTACCGTTACCTGCTATAGCAGCACCAACGCCAGCTGCCGCAGCACCGCTGTTTAGAGTGCGGCTTTGTGGTTGCGGCTGAGCAGCTGAACCACTCGCATTGCTATCCAAATTATCTACATCGTCATGCTCAAACTGCATTTGCATATGGGCAGCGTTCTCACGTTGCTGAATTTCTAATGCTTCCAGTTCTTCCTTGGTTGGGATATGAACACGTGACAAATCTTGTACTGTTTCAGACTTAATCGCACCCAGCATCATCTGGAACAATTCAAACGACTCACGCTTATATTCCTGCTCAGGGTTTTTCTGTGCATAACCACGCAAATGAATCCCTTTACGTAGCTGATCCATTTGCGTTAAGTGCTCTTTCCAATGCTTATCTAGACTCTGTAGCATGAAATGACGCTCAAGCTGAGCGGCGTCTTTTTCACCCATCTGCTCACGGCGACTATGATAACGATCTATCGCCGTTTGAACGATTTTCTCACGCAGCCCTTCTTCATCCAGACGACGATCTTCATCCAACCAATCGTTAATCGGCATCGAGATTTTGAATTCGTCTTCTAACTCATCTTCTAAGCCGTCAATATTCCACTGGTCATCAATAGATCCAGGCGGAATAAACTGATTGATCATCGCGTTATATACTTCATGATGCATCACTTCGATGGCTTCTAATAAGTCCATTTCTGCTAATAAATCATCACGCTGACCATAGATAACTTTACGCTGCTCGTTGGCAACATCATCATACTTCAATAGATTTTTACGGGCATCAAAATCGCGACTCTCAACTTTGCCTTGGGCGTTTTCGATCGATTTAGAGACCATTTTATGTTCGATAGCTTCATCTTCTTTGAGGCCCATCGCACGCATCATATTGACCACGCGATCGCCTGCGAAGATACGCATCAGATCATCTTCGAGCGATAAGAAAAAGCGTGACATGCCAGGGTCACCCTGACGACCAGCACGACCACGTAGCTGGTTATCGATACGACGTGACTCATGGCGCTCAGAGCCGATGATATGTAAACCACCAGCTGCTACAACTTGGTCATGTTTGACTTGCCATTGAGATTTTAGACGCTGCATCTCTTCTGGACTCACCGCATCGATATCTTCGATAAACGACTGCCAGTTACCACCAAGGATAATATCCGTACCACGGCCTGCCATGTTGGTGGCGATTGTGACTGACTTTGGGCTACCTGCCTGTGCAATAATTTCTGCTTCACGCTCATGCTGCTTGGCGTTTAGAACGTTGTGCTTAACGCCTTCTTGGTCAAGCAAGTAAGACAACTCTTCACTGGCCTCAATTGTCGCCGTACCAACCAGTACTGGCGCGCCTTTGGCTTGAATTTCTTTAATTTCGCGAATGATGCCTTTGTATTTGCCTAACTTAGTTAAGAAAATCTGGTCATCCATATCGATACGAGCAATTGGCTCATGCGTTGGAATGACAATGACATCTAGATCGTAAGTAGATTTGAACTCAGCAGCTTCGGTATCAGCGGTACCCGTCATACCAGACAATTTGTCATATAGACGGAAGTAGTTCTGGAAGGTCGTTGTGGCAAGCGTTTGGTTTTCTGCTTGGATCTCAACGTTTTCTTTCGCTTCTACTGCTTGATGCAAGCCTTCTGACCAACGACGACCAGGCATGGTACGACCTGTATTTTCATCAACGATGACCACTTCGCCTTCATCGACGATATAGTGAACGTTTTTGACAAATACGTGATGCGCACGAATGGCCGCTTGAACGTGAGCCAAAAGTGGCAAACGACTTGGGCTATATAAGCTTTCATTTTCACCCAGCTCGCCCACTTCGATTAAGAAGCGCTCGATTTTTTCATAGCCTTTTTCGCTGATCTCAATCTGGCGATTCTTTTCATCAATCCAGAAGTCTTCTTCTTCGTTATTCTTGTTCGCTTCTTCATCTTTTGAACGGATTAGCACAGGAATAATCGTATTAATCAGTGCATACATGCGTGATGAATCTTCAGCTTGCCCTGAAATAATAAGTGGCGTACGAGCCTCATCAATCAAGATTGAGTCAATTTCATCGATAATACAAAAGTTTAACGGGCGCTGTTTTTTCTCAGCAAGACTAAAGACCATATTATCGCGTAGATAATCGAAGCCGTACTCGTTATTGGTACCATAGGTAATGTCGGCTTGATAAGCTTCGATTTTTTCTTGTGGCGGCTGCTGTGAGTAAATCACACCAACAGTCATACCTAAAAACCCAAACAACGGACGGTTTAGCTCAGCATCACGTGCAGCCAAATAATCGTTGACCGTGACCAGATGAACCCCTTTACCGCTGATCGCATTTAGGTACATGGCCAAGGTTCCCATTAGGGTCTTACCTTCACCAGTTTTCATCTCAGCGATTTTACCTTCATGCAAGGTGATACCACCAATCAGCTGCACGTCGTAGTGACGCATGCCGTTGACACGTAATGATGCTTCGCGGCAGACAGCAAACGCCTCTGGCAATAATGCATCTAAGCTTTCGCCTTTTTGATGTCTGGCTTTAAATTCTTCAGTTTTTTGTTGTAGTTGCTCATCAGACAGGGCTTGTATTTCAGCCTCTCGTGCGTTGATCTTGCTGACCACTTTACGCATGCGTTTTAATTCGCGGTCATTTTTGGTGCCAACCACACTGCCTATAATCTTTGATAACATAATTTTTTGACCTATGGAATATTCGATAATTAGTGCGCATTAGCCAAAGCTTAGCTCTCTGCCTTGTCATCACCCGACTAAGTACTACCTAATTTAGTATCGCCCAATTAAGTGTGCCGTCATTATATATGGTTATGACGCTGATGGATACAAGGGCAGCGAGTAGATATTTGCCACAGTAAAAACCTAGTAGGACGTGTTAAAATAGCGAATACCTTCTTAAATTTCTTAGCTTTTTTAGCGACTTTATTTGTTTGTCGCGGTTTGATTTTTATACGTTTGCTACCACTGCATCTTGGCTCAAAATTTGTCGTGGAGCCATTTATCTACAAGTGACTAGCTTCTCAATAAAGCCAAAGCTATCTATCAAATTCGTACATAAGACAAATAACCCTTTAGTATCTCTATTACAAAATACTTATTAACACTCATTAAAGCACTATAAGAGACTCTGCATGACCGTAAAACCATCTGTACAAAATCAGTCGTCAACGCCTAATTCATCAGAAAAACCCTTATCAAAACAAGAGACCTCTGACTGCTTAAGTATAGGCGATACCGTCTATAACCTAGCAGACCATACACCGATGATGGTGCAATATCTAACCATGAAAGCCAACTATCCACAAGCATTGCTCTTGTACCGGATGGGTGACTTTTACGAGCTGTTCTTTGATGATGCTAAGCGAGCGGCGCAAATATTAGATATCACACTGACGCGCCGTGGTACGGATAAGGCAGGCAACACGATAGCCATGGCAGGTGTGCCGTTTCATGCAGCCGATAGCTATATGGCACGCTTGATCGCTGCTGGTCAGACAGTGGTCGTATGCGAACAAATTGACGAATCAACAACTGGTAGTGCTAGCAATAAGTCCAATGTCCCTGCAATGGGCGACAAGCAAAAGAAAGACAAAAGTAAATCTGCTGCTGGTAGCATCATGCGCCGCGAAGTGGTCAAAACACTTACAGCTGGGACCATCACCGATGACGCATTGATTGCACCCAATCATACGCCGACTGTGGTTGCCATCGATATAGCGACTATGAAAACGCAAGACCATAGCCAGACGTTACAAGCAGCCGTTAGCCAGATAGATTTGGCTGCAGGTACACTGACTACCCAGACATTGATAGCAGATAAAAACGATATAGATGGTCTGCAAACTCAAATGCTTACTGTATTAGCACGTTTTGCGCCTAGTGAATGTATCATTAGTGAAGCGCTTATTGATAGCGTTGGCGACAGCATTGGAAGCAATGATACAGAGTGGCTACTGTGGTTACGACAAAATCTGGACTGCCCTATTATAGAAGTCGCTGCCAATGACTTTCATCGTGAGCATGCCAGTGACACGCTTTGTCAGCAGTTCGAAGTCCAGCATCTCGATGGGTTGGGCATTCATGAGGCTCCACTTGCGCAAACCAGCTGCGCTGCGCTTATCCACTATGCGCGTCAAACTCAGCAACGCCATGTACCACAAGTGAACCAACTCATTATCGAGTATAGTGATGACTACCTAATTATCGATGCCAATAGCCAACAAAATCTCGAGCTATTTACGCCTGTTAGTAGCAACGGCACTTCTTTGATATCCGTGCTGAATCACTGTCAGACTCCAATGGGTAAACGCCTACTTGTGCAGCAAATGAAGCGTCCACTGCGTCAGCATTCACGTATCAATATGCGTCTAGATGCGATAACTTGTTTGCTAAACTCAAAGAGTGACCCAATTGAATCAAACCAAGATGTAAAAGATAGCTTACTGGTTACACGTGTGCGAGAGACGCTGAATACCATTGGCGATATCGAACGAATCAGCAGTCGAATCGGGCTAATGAGTGCCAAACCTCGTGACTTACGCAAGCTTGTCGATGGTATCGCTAGTAGCGCACAGCTTACTACTCTATTGATAGAATCCGGTATCAGCCATGAAGACGCGGGCTTATTACCAATGCTGATACAGCAATTACCAGCTCAGTTACCTGCTGTTCAATCCATCGCCGAATTAATCGAGCGCGCTATTGTCATTGAACCGCCTGCTCATATCCGTGATGGCGGAATGCTAGCGGCGGGCTTTGATGAAGAGTTTGATCGTCTTACCCATTTGCATGACAATATCCAATCGACGCTAGACGAGATGGTAGAGCGCTCACGTCAAGACAACCAACTACCGAGTCTAAAAGTCGGCTTTAATAAAGTTAGCGGCTTCTATTTTGAATTGCCTAAGATGCAAGCAAAGAATGCCCCTCCTCACTTTATCCGTCGACAAACGCTTAAAAGCAGCGAGCGCTTTATCACTGATGAGCTCAAGGAAGTCGAGACAGAATATCTAAGTGCCCAGTCCTTGGCGTTAGCTCGTGAAAAGCAGCTGTATCAAGAGCTACTCACTCAATTAAACCAACATTTGGCTGATCTACAACAGCTTAGCGCGGCCATTGCCCAATTAGATGTGCTAAGCAATTGGGCCCAGCTTGCCATGACGTATAACTGGCAGCGCCCAATCATGGGTCTACATACAAAAGACCAAAGCGAATCACTAGCCAAGAGTCAAACCAACATTGATATTCGTCAAGGTCGTCATGTTGTGGTTGAAGCGGCATTGAATCAAACGAATGCGAAAAGCAGGAACAGTAATTCACTAAGTACAAACCACTTTGTCGCCAATGACTGCGAATTAGGTAGCGCCAATGCTGATGAAGGACACCCAGAAAGATTACTTCTGATTACTGGCCCTAATATGGGTGGCAAATCTACCTATATGCGCCAAACGGCTTTGATAGTCCTACTCGCTCATTGCGGCAGCTTTGTACCAGCTGAGCATGCGAATATTGGTGATATCGACCGCATTTTTACTCGTATTGGTTCAGCTGATGACTTGGCAGGTGGCAAATCGACCTTTATGGTAGAGATGATTGAGACGGCCAATATCTTAAATCAAGCTACCAATAAATCACTGGTATTAATGGACGAAGTCGGCCGCGGCACTGCCACTACTGATGGTCTTGCCATTGCTCATGCCTGTGTCAATCGCCTAGTCGAGATTGGCTGCCTGACATTATTTGCCACTCACTATTTTGAACTGACACAATTGACGAATGATATTGGCAAGCATCATACTGATATCCGTAATGTCCATGTAGCAGCCAGTGAAGTCGATGGTCAATTATTGCTATTGCATCAAATTAAAGATGGCGCAGCGAGTTCTAGCTTTGGGCTGCATGTTGCAAAAATGGCTGGTATTCCCACCCAAGTGCTAGAAGATGCTAAGCGCTATTTAGCAGACAACTTACAGTTAGACCATTTAACCGTAGATAGAGCAAGACCTATTGATGATAAAAATGAATTAGCTAAGTCAGTAAAGGATAAACGGCAAGAGAGTTATAATGATGCTACTCTCAATCAAGAAGTAAGTCATACTGCTCAAGCGGCAGACATAATGGACAATTCAAAACAAAATCAGCTATTTAGCCTACAAGATGAACTAAATATAATTGATCCTGATAGCTTAACACCTAAGCAAGCGCATGATTTACTTTATCATTTAAAGAAAATCATTAGTCATTAAAGGGAATTGTCAAAGCGTAGTAAAGGCGCTAAAATACGCTTTATTTTCCAACTATTCTATGTAGCCCTTATAGTTGATTTAATTTGAAAGAATTGCACTGCAGCTGAGCGCAGAGGTAGAAATAATACTTCAGGCAAGGCTGACACAGTAGTTCTTTTGAAAGAGATTGACTATATCAGCCAATCCAATAACAGGTAGACCTCACTATGACCTTTGTCGTTACAGATAACTGCATTCTTTGCAAATACACCGACTGTGTAGAAGTCTGTCCTGTGGACTGCTTTTATGAAGGCCCAAACTTCCTAGTCATCGATCCTGATGAATGCATCGACTGCGCGCTATGCGAGCCTGAATGTCCTGCCAATGCGATCTTCTCAGAAGATGAAGTACCGAAAGACCAAGAAATGTTTACTCAGCTAAATGAAGAGTTGGCGCAAAAATGGCCGAATATCACCGAGATGAAAGGGCAAATGCCAGAAGCTGAGAAATGGGATGGCGTGGAAGGTAAGATTCAGTATTTAGAGAGGTAGCTGATTCGACAAATTTAACTTAAGTTTTTAAAAGAGCCAAACATCATGTTTGGCTCTTTTAGTATTTATTGTGAGGTGAAATCATAATGATATAACTAGGTACGCTATTTCAAATTTATTCCCAAGGACGTAAATCTACTATCTGTAATGGCGTTCCCGAAACATCTAATAAAACAACCATATCAACCTTGCTTGCTTTTAAACCTAAATAGATTCTTGCATTAGGATATTGGTCTACTGTATTCAAAACTACTGATTTCGAATTATAATTATTGAGCTCAGATATTGATTCAGAATTTTTTATAATTTGTTTCTTTGCTTCTGTAATATTGATATAACGCTCTGGTCGTTGAGCCAGTGATATATTACCCAGCACCTCATCAAACATATTCTGTTCTCTCTCAGAGCTATCCTCAGCAATTTTTACGGCTACGTACTTAGGCCCCAGTAGACTGGGGTAATAATATTCGTCATCTACACTAACATCAAGCATTTCATTATTTCTTATTAGCTCGAAGCGATTACCGTTAAACGCCATCCAGACTGGTCTACCCTCAGCTAAGCTGTATATACCATAACTCAATGCCGATATCTGTAACAGTATTATGACCATCAAATCAAAACTTAATGATTCCTTATGTGCCTTATATACGATAAGCCCTAATATCGGTCCTACGATCACATCTGTCGCTAGCATAATAAGTACAATATGGGTAACACCAGTGGCTTTAGCTAAAGGTGCTGGATACCATACAGTAAATATCCAGCCCAAAACTATAGTAGCGACAATCAAAGAAGCAATCAAATGCTTTATAAAAAACTTAATACGTGGTGACATACTTCCACCTTAATAAAACCTAATAAAATAGATCTAATTGCTTTTCATCAAGTAGCTATGGCTTGATGATGAATAACAATCAGAGCTAACTATAATTTAGAGCAAAAAAAAAGACTGGCAAACCAGTCTTTTTTTATTAATCTAACTTACTAATATGTTAGTAAGTACCTTGACACGAACCAGGTAAGTACTTAGCCGGAATAGTCGTACCATCAGCTGGTAAACCACAACGCCATCCTGCAATAGTTTTACCACCGTCTGTTGTACCAACTAAAGCCGTAGTACCTGTCTGAATAGGTAAGAGTGTTAATGTATTCGTTGTAGACGTTAAAGCAGTCAATTTTGCTTCATCAGCTACAACAGAAATTTTACCATTAGCATTCACCGAACCACTCTTGACATATTTAGTAGGACTAAAAGCACAAGCAGTAGGTAGTACTGTACTTATATTTACCGCTGGAGATGATTGAACTGTTTCTGTAATAGTAGTACGACAAGAAGATGCTGCTAATACGACTTCCGAAACTTTAGCTTTTACTGTGTAATCTTGATAAGCAGGTAATGCAACTGCAGCCAAGATACCAATAATAGCGATAACGATCATTAGTTCGATTAGGGTAAAACCTTTTTGAGCAGTGTTCATAAGAACTCCTTTTGAGGTAATAAGAAGATAGCTTAATTGCCAGCTTATTTTCAGTTATATAATTCATTTACTTCTTAACCTAAATGAAGCACTTATCGTGCCAATTCAGAAACATAGGGATCATTATTTCTAAATTAACAAATAAAATGTGCAATATATTAAATATTGTCACTCACTTACTATTTTTACTTATGTATTGTTATTAATGTTACTCACTACTTACTAAAAATTGTCAGTTTATGTAATTTATAGGATTTAGAGTAATTGTACATGACATTTTTTGTCAGATAAACATAAGCATGTCATTAACAGTTCATCTCCATTCATCACCTGTTCCGCATTTCTTGTTCGGATCATCTCCACGACATTTTATATTTTGAAAATTCAAACTCAATGTACCATCGTTCGCCATTTGACTACCATTCTTGGGCGTAGCTATAATGCTCCAATCCGAAGTGAGCGGATTAGGAGTAAAGCTGACTGTATACAGAGCGTCACCTTGCTTAGGATACGCGCCGCTCAACCCTGTAATCAGAGCGTTGTTATACGAACCTTGTGCCAATTTGCGACTCTGAATTTCAGACGCAATATTATGCATCTCGCTCATCATATCGGTACGCTTAGTCTTGATAACATATTGCTGATAGCTTGGATAAGCTATAGCCACTAAGATTCCAATAATAGCAATGACGATCATTAGTTCGATCAATGTAAAACCAGACTGCTTCTTAAAGACGGTGACTGTCGTGTCCGAATCAATCCACATCACCACTCTCCTTGACCCGTACCACAATCACTATCTCCTATTTTCACTTTACTGTTATTTTGACAGCTTAGACCTGTGCTAGATATCATAAAATAGCTAGCATATTCTGTAAGCCCCGAACCCCTTGGTTCAGCTAGCATCTTCCAGCTTCTACCAGTTGTATTGTCAATACCTGTCGTAGTCGCTGGTACTAATGAGCTAGCAGTATTGGCACCATCCACTAATGTGATCTGATAACGATAATTGGTCGAATCACTACCCTGAGGAACATAGATAGTTGTGTTGTTAGCATCATAGGCGTACGTAGCAGTGCTACTACTGCTAACTACTTTTGGTCTAAAACCTTTGTAAGTTAGCGCTGTTGCCCGCCATCGCTCTAATTGTATCTCTAACTGCAGCATTTTAGCTTGTACATCACGTTCAGCATTCATAATCGCATATTGACGATAGCTTGGGATCGCAATAGCACCTAGTATGGCAACAATGACCACGACAATCATCAACTCTATTAAAGTAAAACCTGATGATTGAAGCTTTGGGTTATTACCGTGGCTCTTAGCTGAAGCATGCACTCTATTTTTCCTCTTCATAAAGCTCATACCATCTTTTCGGTATGAATTTATATTTTTCATACCCAAGATTACTGTCGCTTGTGGCCTTACCGTTTGTAGCGACTACATTATCAGACTTACCACCACTACCAGTTGTACCATCATTCACAATAGTGTTGTTTGTTACTTGCAAGCCAGCCTCATCGGTTTGGTTTAATCCCCCTGAACCAACATTATTGTTATTTCGATTAGCAATTTTAACTTGGTCAGCCAGTGACTGTGGACCGATCAGCATTTTGACATTACGCTGGTCTTTACTATAAGCACCTAATGTCAGTTCTTGTATTCCTTTACCAGCCCGAGTATATCCAGCTGTTCCATCAAGCGACTCAGTATCGTCGCACACTCCATAAGGCATACAGTATACTTGTCGTTCCGAGCCACCTACCACTCTAGCAGAACAGTTATTTGTCTGATCATAAACCATTTCTGGACTATAGACAGTTGTAAACAACCGATTACCATATGCTAAAGGCTCTCCTACTGACTTCACCCCTTCAACACCGCTATACCCATCAAAATAGGTTAGTGGATAGCGCCATCCTGCATAGTCGTAGACATAACGCTTTTTGGTATCGTTGTACGCTCCTTTTGCTATCGTCTGTAAGACCGCTTTGCGACTCGTTAAGTTCTTCAAGGCATTATTTTGCTTAAATGGAAGACTAACGAGATCATTAACTGTTTTATCTTTCGATATTAGTTTGTCATTTGTATAGCTAAATATACTGGATTGAGCGATATCATAATCAAATATATTAAATAAATAGTTAGGGTTATCAGTATCTCTGAGCATAGAAAGCGGTGTACTACGATCTCCTGATGCAACAGTTACCGACGCAAATATCTCCTGATAAGGGCTAGTATAGAAACTGACGATAGGTCTTTCGTAGAACCGATATGGCAGCGTCTGCCCAGAGCTAGCATCTAACACTCTAACCACTCGTTTCACCAAACTGGTATTTGTAGCACCTGAGTTTAGATCAGCGCGATAGACACTACCGCCCAAATCAGCATAAT
The DNA here is from genome assembly GCF_044900935.1 of Psychrobacter sp. NPDC078501. Lineage (NCBI taxonomy): Bacteria > Pseudomonadati > Pseudomonadota > Gammaproteobacteria > Moraxellales > Moraxellaceae > Psychrobacter > Psychrobacter sp. NPDC078501. The sequence goes on from NZ_JBJDOS010000003.1 coordinate 153,949, forward strand.
AGAGGTGGTCGATATTACCATCATCATCTCGATCCAAAGCAGTAATTCCACCTACAACACTATGCTTCATGCTTGTAACCTGAGTGTGGTTTGTACCACTATCACTATCGCTACCAGATATAGACGAGATAATACTACCATCACTAGCATCTAATATATAAACTGCATTACCTTCTGCCTGCGTTTTTTTATCGCAACTTGTATTGTCACCACTAGTTTGTAATTTGAAACTTGGATTTTCATAACAAGTATCATAACCACCAGCAACGATAATCACATCTTTAGACTCGTATTTTGTTCCTTTCTTCATTCTAATTTTTGCGACTGTAGGTTCACTCCAAACTTGTCCTAAACGAGAAAATCCAGCATCAGTCGTATTTTTAGAGAATAAGAAGGTTGGTTTATCTTTCGTAGTTAGATCCAAGCCGTATACGCCTTTACCGCCCATTCTTAGTCCACCATACGCTTTTACTGACGTCGCTTTTACTTTTTTAGGCGTTCCTGAAAAGTCATATTCTAGTACTGAACTACTTGTCCATGGTGCGTCAACGCCGAATACAGTTCTGCCTACAGCGCCTTCACTGTCTACTTTTAGCGCTTTTAATTGCTGTTTGATAATAGTTTTAGGAATAAAGGCAAATGTTTCTTCGCCTTTTTCTGATGATACTAAATGTAGTGCTCCGTCCATAGAGCCAAACATAATATAGTCATCACGATCTTTTTCATCGTTAGATATCTCACCATCAGTTGTAAAGTCTGCACCGTAGGATACTTGCTTTGGTTTAGAGTGTACTACGCCTCCTAATACCTTCACCTCTTGAGTTGGTGGATTTTTTACGATGTCATTAAATGCTGTTGTTTGTTTGGCGGCTGTATTCAAAGCAGTAATAGTTGCTGCAGCATCTGTGGACACGCTGTATCCCAAAAAGGATAGTAGATACAACTTTTCTGCTACACCATAATCTGTATCTAACTGATCAAACCCAATCACAGTACCATTTGTGACTTTAATATTTACTAGCTTGGCATTACTACCTGTACCACTCTCAACATACACATTACGAGTAGTACTAGCATTAGTTCCGGCAGTCGGTGCCTTTAAACGTGCATAAGCGCCCCCTGCATAAATCGAATTATTCGCACTTTCACCTTTATCATTTTTGTAATCTGTAGTACTCCAAAGATCTTGAGTACTTGTGCTTAAATCATCTGGAAAATCATCACCATCATCATCATCATATAATCTACTAGACTCACTAAATGGGAAAGTCGATTTACCATATAGCGTACCTTGATAGACATTGTATTTCTTTAAATTTCCAGGCCATACATACTGAGAACCAGCTACTTTTGGCTCGAGCATAGGTAAATAAGCAAACGGCTGCAAATTAGTAGAGCTTAGTGGATCATTGGGGATAGTAATGGTACCTGAAGGGGCTGTTTCGATAATTTGAGTCAGTTTGGCTGTAAAGCTAGACACGCTAGCAGCCAGGCTGTCTGCATCTGTCGTGTAGTAAAAACCACCACCGCCATATGCTTCACTACCTAACTTACATAGGTTTTTGACATGTGTAGAGGGAGTGAATGATGATGATGCTGACTCATCGCAATGATAAACCGTTTTGCCAGCGCCATCCACCGAAGTCTTAATGCCAGCAAACTCTTTACCGAAACCGACTGTGGCGGTTAGTATTGATCGTTTGGAAGGATTGGTGACGTCTCGCAGTTTTTTAGAGTATTCACCCATACATGCCCAGCCCGTACTACCACCGTTATTGACTAAACCACCATTACAAGTCCCATCCAGACTTAAAGAGCTACTTTTACCTTTAAGACTTAAGTTCATTAAACCAGAAGCAATCGAGTTAGATGAGCCATTAGGCACACCATCTGTTAAAAAGTAAATACCATAGCCACTACACTGCGAATCCGAGACGGGGGCATTATAGTTCAAATAATCATTTGTCGAATCTTTCGCGTCTTGAGTAGATACAGTATAACCACTTTCATCAGTATCTTTTATCGTAACACCATTTTGGTTTTTACTTACTATCTGATAGAAATAACGTACGTTTCCAAGATCATAACCGTCATCAATGTTTTTAGATATTTTAGAATTTGCATTTCCGTCAAAAGTTGAGAGTTTCTTTTGTTTTTTCTTGTTGCCCGTTAACTCAACATCACTATAGGTATTACAAAAGTACCAGTCTTTACTATCAAAAGGTGTTACGTAAGAATCATTATTAGTACACTTTTGGAGCCTGTATCTATAGGGTTTGCTATTATTACCAGAATACTCTTCAACAACTCGACCTAAAACTTTGTAAATTTTTTCCTCTTTATCTTCTAGCTCAACGGTCGTAGTACCCATCATGTAGGCGCCTGCTTCCGCATAAGCATTGGCCGCTGGCGTATTACCACTTGCGCGGAAGCCTGTCAGAGTAGCAATAAGTTTAGTGCGTTGTGCTTCGTCAAGCTTACGTGCCGGCACTAAAATACTACCTGCTTTACCATCAACCGATCCATTACCGTCTTTGTCCACAGAGTATTGACCCAGACCAATTATGTTGTCACTTGATAATGTATAGTTACCATTGGCATCTTTTTTTGATAGCAACTCTGTCAAAGCCCTTTTTAATATGGTCAATCTGGATTCAGTACCAAAATCTACAGTACCCATAGATCCCGAAGTATCAAGCATTAGCGTTAGTACAGCACCACCCGATTCTGCTGCCTTATAAATCTCCAAATCACCCAGATTGTTCCTACCCGCATTAACGGGTAAGGCCACCATAGTTAGTGCAACGGCATAGCATAAAGGCTTAACAGTCTGGCTAAGCTTAGAATATCGTAACTGATTAGGTATGAGCTTTTTTAAAATCATGATGAGTACTCTTATTTAACTACAACTGTTAAAAGGGCTAATGGATGCCTTATTTATTTATCTATCAATTAATTGTTAGCGGCTGTCTTACGGTTACCATTGACATCAATGCCAACCAGTTTCTGACAATCTTCATCTATTTTACCGTCTCCTACACCAAACCCATAGCAAACCGTATTGTCTATGACGTTCTTAACATAAGCTTGCTGAACTAGTGTTTTAGTCGCAACCCCCTCGCCTTTCATACATTCATCCAGTGATTCAGTGCTACCATCATTAGGGTCAATAGGTTTTTTAAGACAGTCGTTTATATCTTCCTTACTAGCATTCGATAGACTAGGTAATATAGAAGTAGAACGAATATTAAAAACAGCAGACTCATTGCTTGGCTCATTAGCTTGTATACCAGATCCTTGTGTTACTGATTTAAAGCCCCCTTGTCCTACAACTACACGCGATGGGCGAGTAATATTAATTTGTGTTACTGAGTTACTACGAGCACTAGAGTAGCTTTCCGTCTTTGATATATCACAGTATCCACTACCCGTTGTCATCACCGTACCCCCATTAGGTTTTACGATGCTGGCTTGATTCAATTTAGCAAAACTATTTAGTCGCGCGTTATAACAAAAAATATATTGATCATCGCGATTTGTACTACCTGCTTGAGAAAGATAATAGCCAAACATTCCCGTCCCTTCTATCACTGCATCTACATAATCTTGATCTGTATCGTTATCAAATATTTTCTCAATACGCTTATTTGCGCTATCTGAAGAGTTTAATAAAAACGTGTCTATTTGATCAGCAGTGGCTACTTTTAAATCTGTTGTACTTCTCTTAACCGCAATAATACCCACTAAAGTAATGAGCATTAAAAACATCAATACTACGATAAGAGTAACGCCTTCCTGTGATTGTCTAGTCATCTCATTTATCCTCTTTCAGTCAGATTATCCGCTTCATCAACTAGATACTGGGTATAGAGCTTTCTTTAACAGCTCTTGAGTTTCTCAACATAATATTCGACTCATATACTCTGCGAATAAAAGCGCTGGAAGTATCTGAAGACAAATCTCTTTTTTCTCCAAATACTATAAAACTAGATGCTCCACTCTCCCCTGTAATGGGGCGATCAGCTCGTACTAAAACAGATAGTTTTACAGATATAATATCTGTCGTCGTTATAGTAGACATACTAGCTGAAGATTCTGCCTGTTGAACAGTTTTCAAAAAACTCATGTATTGTTCAGGAGTAAAATACCTTAAACTAACCGAAGTATTAGTTGGACTGGTAGCGACAACCTCTACTCCTAGCAAGACACCAAAATAATCAACTCTTGGAATAACGACTTCTCCAGCATCCCCAAAATCTCTTATATTCCGAGTAGCCACTAACTTAGTACTATCCTTACCACTGATTTCTTGTGCTGCAAGTTCTGCTGTACTTAAGTCTTCTTTGATATAACGTCCAGCGTCACAACGTAGCTCATAACTTTTTATATTTGATTCATAATTAGACTTATTACTCTGAGTAACTTCGTTAAGAAAATACCTTTCAATAACAACCTGTCCTGGTATCATCGTCAAACGCCCATCCCGATCTATTTCTACAGGTCCCCGAACTAAGGAGCCTTCACAATCGTACATATTCTGCGGTGCTTCGTACTGTATAGTGAGTTGGGAGCTTTTTAAGCCTGTAATGTTACTGTTCCCTGCTTTCCAAGCGTTGTTAACGCTACTTGTGCTTTGGTTTCCACTTCTGGTTAGATAGCCATCTGTAATCTCTTCAGCACCAGCGCTCGACTTGGTTCCTCCCATTTTAATACCATTCATATTATTCTTAGATTTGTCTGTCTGGGTAGTACTAACCAAACTACTGTCACTGGTCATAACCAGACCTGCCGTAGGAGTAAAAGGATTGTTAGTATCCGCCATACCTAAATTACTAAGCCTTATACTCTTTTCTATATTTTGAATGCCAAAAATACTCGCTTCTAATATATCGGTACCACCAGCCTGTACACTACTGGTTTTAACGCTGGTCAAATAAATTTGCATGACCGCTGCTGAGATTAAAAGACCTAAGGTGAGAGAGATCATTAGTTCTATTAAAGAAAAGCCGTCCTGAGTATATTTAATATTCATTAGTAAGACTCCATAATCAAGCAATCAGAACCTGCATGATATATCCCAAACGCATCGGCACAAGCCTTACTACTCGCTGAACTGACTCCAAACACTGGCTCTGTTCCGTTCCATGAAGTGATAATACATTGACGTAACTGTTTGTCCGCAGTATCAGGACAAGTAATCATATTTAGTAAAATGCCGTTTTCACATGCTTGTTTCATCGTACTCCAGCTATTGTATTGACCTAGCTGTTCTTCGGTACATGACTCACTATCACAGTTCTTTGTGACAGTACTCGTTTTATAGTCTTCGACAGCTGCACAGTAATTCTTTGAAGCAGATACTTTACTTAATACACTTTGGATATCCTTTTGATAAGCCAGTATATTATTAGAATTTAGTCGCAAGTCTTCAGACAAGCCACGCATTACTGTATTAGCATTTGCTATTAGCACGCTATCATCTGTTGCTTTTATAGATACCATATTGAGTGCACTAAATCCCAATACTGCAACTGCTAGTAGTAACAGAGCAACTAGCACCTCAACCAAACCCACACCTTGTTGGTTAATAATTTTAGTCACGGGCACGTTCCTTCGGATCTATTACTAATAACGGCAGTAGCACTAACTAAGATTTTTATAGGACTAGCTGCACTATTGCTATCGCATATAGTATATGTGGTAACTTCTGCGACTTTATTTGGTTTAAATTCATTACTGCTACGATCTGACTTAATTGTACTTTTAACATCATACCTATAACTTTCTACAGTGCTATCTACCTTACCTGACACTATATACTGAATATTTATTACCTTATTAGTATTATCAAAGCTTATCGTTAGTGGTTGACGACGAATAACACTTTCTACCTTAGCCTCTTTTAACGCATTAGCAAGCGTCGCAGCTGTTGACTTAACCCGCTGGTTTGCAAGTTGGGTACTAATATTCGGCGCTGCAATACTCATAATAATGGCAATAACAGCAATGGTTACCATTAGCTCAATCAAGGTAAAACCTGAGCTTATGTTCTTCAGCTTAGGTAGTGAAGTGTTCAAAGATGCATTCACATCGTGTTCCTATTTAAAACTGCGACTATCTGTCTTTTATTTACGTCATATTGATTATGAGTATCTTATATTGTTGTCTTACTACCATGACTTTCTACATATATCTACTTAATAACATGCAATTTTCATTCCATGATATCTAATAAACATATCTAGAAATGACTATAGGTGCTTTCCAGTATCCTTTACTCATATGTTAGTTCGCCGAAAAACTGCTTAGACATTTAGCTCATAGCAAAAAATTAATATACATAACTATAACAATATAGCGTTAAGGAAATATATTAGCAATAATTAGATATTACCGATAAAGATAAATTGAGTTTAGGATTTGCTACCATGTGCTAATACGTAAGCAGAAATTTGATAAATATTATGGCTGATATCTGTTACTGATTTTACTGCTGTAGGTGGAGAAAAGACTCGCGCTAATGCTTGTAAGCTTGCACCTGTAGTAGATACGTCATCAAATAGTAATAAGCGTTTTGTAGGAGGCTTTTCGATTAGAGCAAAGGCGTTATTTAGGTTGCTAAGACGTTCGGCACGAGTCAGTCCCTGCTGACTAACTGTATTGTCAATACGCTCGACGCCTTGCCATACAGGAATTTGCCAATGTTTAGACAATTGAGCAGATAGAATACTGACAGGATCGAACCCACGTTTGACCAATCGTTGACTTGTCGTTGGCATAGCAACAATCACACTGTTATTGCGATGACAACCGTGTGGACGCGGTAATTGACGTATGGTATGTAATAGTAACGGCAATTTCGTCATATCCTCTTGATGCTTAAATGCTCGGATAGCTTGACGTATTGGATACTCGTAGTAAGTAGAGGCTTGGATAGATAAAGATATACTAGGAGCGATATCCACTTCAAAAGGTCTTGGCAACCAAGTAATATCATTGTGACAGTGATCACAAAGTAAACCACTGCTCAAATAGCTATTTGCTTGATGAATGATATTAGTAAGAAAAGAGTATTTCTTTAAGGCTGTCCGTGTAGGCGGCGCATTCGTTATATTATCTAGGCTAGATTGTATTTGATGATGCAGTAGTTGAGATTGTGGTGTACTACGATAAATACGACATAGTTGGCAGCGCATATCCATATACTCTGCCAACCACAGTCCAGTTCGATAAGGCGCTAAGCGGCGCATAAACTATTATTTGTCATAACTTATAATAAATTCCACCTATATTAGAGCCTTTCTCAAATTGATGTCCTTTCCGAATTAAAGCCCTTTCCAATCATTCAGTACAATACCAAAGCCGATAGAGGTATTTTCATGATTATAATCAATGATTGACTCACCATATCCCTGGAATAGCTGAACCATACCATTAACGTTCTCTGAGATAGGATAAATATAGTCGATTTGCGCAGCACCTTTATTGGTACCTGGATTGTAGCGCAAGGTACCGCTAATACTCTGATCAGCCGGCAAATCATATAAGAATTTGATATCACCGTAGCCCATGTAGTCTTCGATATCTGGATTATCGTCATCACTACTACTTTCATTATTTACTCGAGCCCATAGGCGCGGTATGACTGAGAGTCTGCCCCACTCTGCACCCGCCATGAGGTAAGCACGATTCCATGAACGTGATAATGGATCATCTTGTCCATTCGAGTGATGGACAGCACCTGCGCCCAACATACGTAGACGTCCACCAAAAGGTAGATCTGCTGTCACAGGTTGGGTTAAGAATATTTCAGGTTGATAATCGGTAGCACGGAATGGACGCGAGTTGTCTTCGTTATAAACTTGCCAATGTGATTCTTGGGTATAACCAAACCATAGATCAGCACTGGTATCAAACAAATCTTCTGCGACTTTTGTTTTTAGGGATAATTGGAATTTTAGCTCAGTTTCGCGTATATCATTAGAGTCAAAAGGATCTGTTTCTTGTGATGGTGTGCTTGGATTTAAATTGGGATCGAAAGTATAAAATAATGGTAACAGATACGTCGGTCGATATGGTCTAACCGTCCAAGTACCACGCTCACTATTTTTGTCTAGGTCATAAGATAGACTGAGTGGCGAGAATTTTTCGATGTCTGTTTGAGTGACACCTACATTTTCTAAAATCTGTGCCTCACTATTCGTTTCAGCATCTATTTCTACGTTGCCATTTGCCTTCAATTTGCTAGCAGCTGTTTGCTGATTGGTCATTAAGATGGTATCTGCATCTTCAACTGTCGTCCCACTCATCGCCGTTTGAGATTCAGCCAATATCACTTTTGGATTACCTGAGACCGTACTTTGAAAGGTCTTTGCCAAATCAATTGGTTGTTTGGTTGAGGTGTAGCTTGGTGTCTTACCTTGTTCAGCTACTTTATCAAAACAAGCGAGGCGAGCAGCACTAGACTGGACTTGCGTACATTCAGAAAATAGCTTGGCTTGCTGGGCAATAAATTCTTTGCTAATTATTTTGCCATTTTGTGTACTCATATCAGAAGATATCGCACTGTTATCAAGACTCTGTGATAGGTCAAGATCCTCGTATTCAAACGCAGCTTCGGGTGCTGGCAGTTCGTTATAAGTCTGAGAATCATCAGCAGCTTGTACTTGTATCGCGGTACAACTCAACGCAAGAGCAACTGCAATACGAAGAGGCATATGCGCATTCTGGTAAGACGGCTGTTGGTGACGCTGAGTAATGGTATGGGCAAACATAAGTGTCCTTTATCTAACTAGCATTAGCGCTAGCAGAGTATATGAGGTAATTAATATAGCCATTAGCGTTATCGCTAAAATAGAATTGACTGAGACTATCAGCTAATCGCAGATATTAGGAGCGAAAAAAATGACAATTAGTGCCCCTGCTGCATTGTTTCTTTATTGTAATGAAAATATAAGCACGATACTAGCTTTATCGATAGTTAAAATAACCACCTATCAATATAATTGCTTATATAACAAATACTTAATAAATATTCTATAGTATGAATTTAATGGCATCAAAAAAGCCAGCATACTTTTCTTAGTATACTGACCTTATTAAAATTCTTAAGAATTTTCGAAATATTACAATGGTTTCTTAAGTGTTCATTGTTAAATGTTAGTTGTTCAACGCCGATAATGTTTGCTCAAATTCTGAGCGACCAATCTCACCAACTTGCTGATTTACTAGCTGACCATCAACATAATACAGTAACGCTGGTGGACCAAAGAGTTGATAACGAGACAACACGGCTTTTGAGTCTGCTGTCGTCTCAGTGATATCGAGCTTTACTAGTTGCCAATCTTGCATCTGTTCTGGACGATTATGAAACAAGTTCTTGTCCATAATGCGGCACTCAATACACCACTCTGCTGTCAGATCAACAATGACATTCGGATTGGCTGCGACAATGGCATCTAGCTCTGCAAGCGTCGTGATCGTCTTATCAGTGGTGCTATCACTATTCGCTGGTTGACCAGACGTTGACTGTACCATCATCGGTGCTGCACCCAATGACGCTAGTGGATGTAAGCTATCGTCATTACCCAACGCAGCGCCAACTATTAGGCAAGCCGCCCAAATACCAGCGATAAGGCTTAGTGCTTGGGTCAGCATACGACCTTTACCTAGCCAACTCCATGCCCATGTTGCCACAACCATAAACCATAATGCCCATACCATCAGCATGACTGGCGATATAAAGACGCGCTCAATCAATAGCAGTGCCACGGCAAACAGTAGTAAAGCAAAGCCTTGCTTGACCCAATTCATCCACTCGCCTGCTTTTGGCATAATCTTGCCTTGAGTAGCACCAATTAGGATAAGCGGCGCGGACAAACCAAAACCCAGCATGAATAAAGCGGCAAAGCCGAGCAACGGACTACCAATGGTAGAGACCGCCAATAATGCCCCAAATAATGGCGCAGAAACACAAGGTGACACGACTAGCGCTGATAAAAACCCAGCGATCAAACTGCCGCCTGTACTACCAAGTTTACTGTCACCAGCTTGGCTTAAGCCTTGCATCTTACGACTGATTGTATGCGGCAAACGTATACTAAAAAGACCTAACATGTATAGTGCGAGAAGTATAAAAACAATAGCAAAGCTAATGAGAATAATTGGATTCTGCAGCCAACCAATAATACCTAAAGACTCACCGAATACTGCGATAACAGCGCCCAAAATACCATAAGCAGTCGCTACCCCAATCGCGTAACTGGTGGTCAAGATGACACCGCGTTTGACCGTTGGGTTTTGTTCGCGGGCTACAATGTTGGCCACGATAGGTAACATCGGTAACACACATGGCGTCAAGGCCAAGCCTAAGCCTGCTAAAAATAATAGTACTAATGCCAGCCAAGGGTGAGAAGCCAAACCAAAAGGATCGCTATCAACGAAACTGTTGCTCAAGGTACTTTCGCTATTGGCCGTCTCGCCTGTTACGCTGCTAGTTGCTGCAGAAATCGTATTCGTCGCTGCACTACTATCTAAAGAATCATACTCTACAGCGCTGTCATCAATGAGATCATAGTCAATAGCCCCATCGTCTGTCAGTGCTTGCGCCTCATCAGGCAAAGTATTATCAAGAGCTGTTGAGCTTGCTTCCTCTGACGTCGCCGTAGCACTATTCTCTGAATCGGCCGAGCTCGCACTACTCTCACTATCTGCTGATACCTGCATCGATGCGGCTACAATATTGACAGTCGTATTAATCTTTTCAGGTGGATAGCATAGTCCTGCTTTTGCACAACCTTGCCACCCGACGACGATAGCTCCGTCTTCTATATTCTTGCCACTATCGTTCGTCAGTGTGGTGGTAGCGACCATATTTGCTTGGTCAAATACCAGTACTTTGCCAAATGTTGGATCATCTATCGAATATGGTGTCTGGCTAAAGGTAAAAGGTGCCGCCGTCACGCCAGCGGGTAGCGTAAGTTTGATTTGCTTTTTATAGACGTAATGTTCAGGAGTAATATCAAAATTAACAGATAACCGCGTACCCGCTTTAACAGGGGTACTATCTGTACTTACCTGAAACGCTTGATCTACTGGCAAGAACTTTGACTTCGATGAGCTTTCACTACTACCGAAAAGGTCGCCTAACCCTGCCGCTTGTACCGTCGATGTCGCTGATAAACCTGTCAGCAATGAGCCACTAGCGATGGCAAGCGCTAAGATATGGGATTTTTTCGAATGGGTAGATACGCTAGATGATGAGGACTTTGGTGATGTCTTGATGGACATGAATGGCTACCTATTATTACCGATATTTTAATCAATCTGCTCGCTATTTATTTGCGGGTCGCAGCAATATCTATCTTGGTTTTGACTTTTTCTGGTGGATAGCATAGACCTGCTGTTGCACACCCTTGCCAACCAATAATAATAGGCGCGTTTTTGGCGCCCTTACCATTACTGGTCGTCAGCGTCGTGGTTGCAATGACGCTTCTTTGCGTAAATACAGGAACCTGACCAAAGGTCGGATCATTGATTGATACTGATGCTTGATTGAAAGTGAACGGTGTGGCGTTTATTCCTTTAGGGAAGCTCAACGTAAGCTTATCCTTATAGACATAATGCCCTGGCGTAATTTCAAAACTGATCGACAACCGCGTGCCTTTGGAAGTCGCTTTGGTATTACTGACCACCTGAAAGGCTTCATCCACTGGTAAGAACTTTGATTTTACTGAGGAGCTATTTTTAAATAAGTCGTTTAGACCTGCTGCTTGGGCACTGACCGATGTCATTGACAAGGCCGTTACCAATGAAGTGCTTGCAACGGTTAGAACCAATTTATAAAGGTTTTTAGAAAAATATTTATTAGACTGTTGGATCAACATAGATGATTACCTTTAATTGCAGTTTGCGATGACTGTTTTGCTGAGCGCCTAGATATATTTATAGCATTGGCTATCAAACTTGTATTGAACAGTAGGCAGTTTATCTACTGATAAAAAATATCAACCAATAAGGGAATATTGGTTGATATTTATAAATTGTTGAAAGTGCAGCGATGAACGAATGTTTCATGCTACAAAGCTATATCAGTATCAGAATTTGTTCACTATACGTCTGTTATTAAGCTTTATAGTTTTACAGGAATGTCTGCATCTAATCCTTCACCGCCTACTTGTCCATCAGCACCTAAAGAGAATAAGTTATAAGGCTGGGCTTCTGGAGGACCTATATACTGCATCTCATTTTCCCAGCCATCGGTTGGATAGCCACCTTTAATATATCCACCTTCAGGATAGTTTTTTGCATCAGCTGGCGGTGTCGTAAGCGCCTCTAACCCTTGTGCAGTCGTTGGATAGCGCGAGTTATCAACCTTATACATATCTAGCGCATTTGAGACAGTGGCAAGCGCCGTTTCAGTTGTTTTAACACGGGCCTTATCACTTTGACCAACTACTTTTGGCACCACTAATCCAGCAAGAATGGCTAGGATCACAATAACGACCATAATCTCGATAAGAGTGAATCCTGCTTGACCAGACTTTTTTGTCGCACTGCGCTGCATAGCTGAAGAAGCGGTCTTATGGTCATTTACAATATTTGAATGGGATTGCGTATTCTGAATAGCACTTTTTGGCGTCATATTTATTTGGAATTTGTCAGTCATAGTCATCGCTTTGGTCATCACAGTTATGTAAATAGTAAAAGTGGCGTTCTATTGTGGCTCTCATCAATGATATATCAATGAGTTCTGAAACTATTGTCACTATAAACCATGGTTTTATTTTTATCCAGCGCTGGACCTAGTTTGAATTTACTATCTTAGCCGAAGCTAAATGTTAGCAGACTCTAAATGTATGACTATTAAACCGTGCTTACTATAGCGCGGCGCTGGTGTTTGCCATAGCAAAAATAGCGTTCGTTCAACAATATACAACAGTAAGCAAACCTTAAGAAAGCTAGTCCAAGGTTTAGCAAGTAAGTTAGGTGATATGAATAGAGTAAAAGAGAACTAAATAGAGGTTTTGGAGATTGGCAGCTAGCTATACATAAAGAATGATAAATCATCGGCTAGCGAATTAACTTAGCCTGCTAAATCGTTCATATTAACGATAGGTAGCATAACCGCCATCACAATAATCATGACTACTACGCCCATTAGCACCAGCATTAAAGGCTCAAGTAATGATAATAAGGTGCTGATAAAATTGGTTGCTTCTGCTTCCTGCATATTGGCGGCACGGCTCAGCATATTTTCAAGCTCGCCTGAGTTTTCTCCGCTTTTTATCATCTGTACCATCATCGGTGGAAAGTAAGTAGATTTCTCTAGTTGACTAGACAAGCTGGAGCCTTCTGTGACCCTATCAGCCGCAGTAATAATCGTTTTTTGGATATGTAAATTGGTCGTGACCGCAGCCCCAATATGTAATGCCTCAATCAGTGGCACCCCTGATCGTACTAGTATCGCAAGGGTACTGGCAAATCGCGCGGCATTCAGACCTTTGGACAATCTAGCTAGTATCGGCAATCTAAGCACCACGCTATCGATAGTTAATTTACCTGCTTGCGTTTGGGCAAAACGGTAGAATAAAAATGCGGTACTTACCAATACCAATAATATTAACCACCACCACTGAGTAATGATATTCGATAGCGTGAGAACGATTTGAGTAATTAAAGGCAGCGCTTGCTCAGACTGTTCAAAGACTTTGACAATTTTGGGCACAACGAAGCTCATCAGTCCCATAATTACCGCAATTGCCATTACCATCAGGACAATCGGATAGACCATGGCCCCTTGGATTTTCTTTTGGAGCGCAAAGCGGTTTTCGGTGTAGTCTGCTAGCTGATTGAGGATAAGGTCAAGATGGCCAGATTTTTCGCCTGCGGCAATCGTAGCGATGTATAACGGCGGAAAGCTAGCGGCTTGTTGCAGAGCACGTGCTAAGCTGAGCCCTTCTAAGACATGTGAGCGCACTGCAAGCATTAAGGACTTAATATGAGTCTTTGGGGATTGCTTAGCAACCGCTGCCAAGGTTTCCTCAAGTGGGATACCCGCTGCCAATAATACAGACAACTGACGTGTCAGCAATGCCAACTCGTATGCAGACGGTTTTTTGTAGCGGTTTTTGCTCTGACTCTGTCTGTCATTGACCGGGTTGACTTCAACTGGTGTCCATTGCTTATCGCGCAACTGCTGGCGAATTTGCCGCGCAGAATCTCCTTCTAGCAAGCCTTTTTGGACAACGCCATGGTCGTCAAGCGCTTTGAAATGATAGGCAGGCATGGCAGCAGATATCCTAAGAGGCTTACAGGTAGACAGTTATAATTTATGACTTAATAGAAATTTATTAATTTGACATGCGACGCTTAGAAAAGTGGCGTTGAGTCATTACTATCAGGCATCAAACCTTGCAATAACAAGACATCCAGATGCTGCTGCTGTAGCTTTTTATCAAAATCATTAACCTCAGCGATTAGCATTCTTTCAATACGTTTATCACTCGCAAAAACGCTCAAGCGCGCACAGATGACAGCCAACTGATAAATACGTTTTTTGCAATAACCGTCAAGACCTTGTAATAATCTAACCATATGCGGGGTTTCAAGACTGGCGTAATCATAGTCAGCCACGACTTGCTGGCCAAGGGCTGTGACACCATAAGTAATCGACAAGTGAGCACAATAGTAACAGCTGAATAAATAACCAACCACATGACCGATATAATAGCCTCGATCGTAAGTAAAACTACTCACGCCAAAATGCCCAAGTACATAACTATTGAGGCTACCTTGGTCGCGAATTGGCTTGCCGTGCTTTAACTTACCGACCGTAGCAAAGCACAATGGATTGCGACCATCTTGAGTCGTCAGCTGCCAACCGGCGGGCTGCTGTGCAGGCATATGACGCACGATATCTGCAATAATGTCATCGACCACATGCAGCTGCTGCCAGAGTCTTTCGAGCGTATCCGTATCCATCAACCCACGTTTATCAAGCTGCTGCGCAAGTAAATATTGCTGATATTCTGCGAATTGCGGCTTCAGGGTTTGTACTAAGTAAGTAGGACGCGTATTGGCAGATGCCATATATAACAGTCGAGTACGCTCATGCTGAGCACGATAAAGCGCAACACGCTGCGTAGCGATATTGGTTTCTTGAGCCACAGGTTTTGCAGCTACTGTAAGACTATCGGATGATTCAGATATTACTGCTTCAGTTGCTACCGCCTCGATATCTGACAAAGTAAACATCGTCAATAATGCCGCCTTATCAGGTGTCTCTACCGACTCATTTTTCGGCGCATTTTTGCTGACATGCGGGTTCTCTATAGCAGTGTTTTTATCAACATTACTTTCTGTTTTAGCAGTTGCAGCAGCCTCTTGTTGGCCATTGCTTCCTGCATTTAGCTTTGCGGTCGGTTCAGTCATAACATACCATCAGCAGCGAAGATAAACATCGTCTCGATCCTTTTATATGCCTATCGTATAAGGACATATAACGCGTTATAGCGCCAACGCTTTTGTCTCGACGACTCATCAACCCATAGTACCTGAACACAGACTCAATGTCAGCTGCCCTTAACTAAAATAGCCATAGCAAGTTACCAAAGGTATTATAGATATAAGTGATTCAACGTTTATAAACAATATGTATTCATAAATTAAAAAAAGCGCCAAGGACATATAAATGACCTTAGCGCTTCTAATCGAGATTTTACTTGAATAATTTAAATAAACAACAACTAGAACTATGCAAGATTGTTCTGTCGATACTGCTGACGGTATGCTTTTGGCGAGACGCCATACACACGTTTAAACGCCTGACTAAAAGTCGAATCTGAGGCGTAGCCCACCATCTCGCTGATACGGCTAATACTATTTTGCTGTAAGCGTAAATATCGAGCCGCCAGTCGTAAGCGGTAATCGATCAGATAAGTTAGTGGCGGCATGCCAACGGTGTCTTTAAAACGCTGTGCAAAGCTAGAACGCGACATCCCTGCGACTTCGGCAAGCTGATGAATGGTCCAGCTCTCACTCGGTGCCCCATGCATCGCGGCTAGCGCCTTGGTCAAAAATGGATCTTTCATGGCCTTAAGCCAGTTTTCTGTAGCTTCAGGCAAGCTTTCGATATAGACGCGCAAACACTCAATCATCATGATGCTTGCCCAATGATTGATTACGGCCGTTTTGCCCATACGCTCACGCTCAGCTTCTAGTGTTAGCAGCTTTATCTCTACATCAATCACTTCAAACCGACCGTCAGCAGCATCATTGAGTTCAGGCAATATCGGTGGCAGTACTGACAACAGAGGATTAATCATCTCTTTGTCGTACTTACATTCGATCAGTATCAAAGATGAATTGGGGTCTCCATCGCCATCAATATCAAGTGTACGCTCGGTACAATTACTCAATAGTTCATCAAGCGACTCAGCAACATCGCCATGGTGATTGAGTGCGTAACTCACATGCTTGTGCGCATTCGGAATCATGATCATGTCACCAGCGCGAGCTTCTCGTAGACCATTACCAACATCAATGCAAAAACCGCCAGACATTACTAAGTAAAATAAAATGGTGTCTTTTCTAGTAATAGAATAAGACCAATTGCCAGTGCCATTTAGACGATAATACTTAGTCTCAAATAAATGCACGTTTTGCAGCAATACACTTAGTGCGTCCATCAATCAATTCCTCAATAATACAGATTAATAACGATTCATCTTAAAAAAATAATAGTATTCTTAATAACAATTTCTGTCGGTTTGCTCTATGCCAATTTCTGTCGGTTTGCTCTATGCCAATGCTTGCTCCAATAAATAATTTTTATTGAATAGTATGGATGTGATAACACTTAAGCATAATGCATCATTTAAAACGTCATGTCTATTTACTTATTAGAATTACTAAACAATAATAGAGTAGACACATTCACGCTAGGCCTCAAGGAAAACCTACAAGCAATGTTGATAAAAAATTTGGGGGATTATCTAGTATTGAAGATGCTATCAAACTCTATCTGTTTAATCTTATAAAGATAATATAGAGATAAAATCGAATAGGCATAAAAAAATCGCCATCAAGGGCGAGTGCTATTACTGATATATTTTTAGATTAAGATATGATTTGTATGTAGATACATACAGAATAAAATATGGGGCGACTGATGGGACTCGAACCCACGACAACCGAGATCACAACCCGGGGCTCTACCAACTGAGCTACAACCGCCATAACTATTGCCAAAGAATAGGCAAGATTTGCAGGCTAAATGGTGCGCCTGGCAGGATTCGAACCTGCGGCCACCTCCTTAGAAGGGAGATGCTCTATCCAGCTGAGCTACAGGCGCTCTTAGAGGACTTTTATATACTAAGCTTACTTTACGATATATTTTACTATATCAGAAACTAAACCGTTATACATAAAAAAAAGCCTGTAAGGCTCTTAAAATAGATGGTCGGAGTGATAGGATTCGAACCTACGACCCTCTGGTCCCAAACCAGATGCGCTACCAAACTGCGCCACACTCCGAAATTCTCTATTATCACGATAGTTTGTTAATCAACTCGTTGTTGGCAATGCCGCTAACTTGTTAATGTTCCTCGCTATCGAGGTGCACATATTAAGGGGTAAAGGCGATTGTGTCAACACCTATTTTCGATTAATTTCAAATAATCGCTAATTTTTTTAAAATTACGTCAATTTCACCAAAATAGTGATAGCAAGACCCTTTTATTATTTACCTATCAATTAGTCAGTCATTCACGCTGTCATTGATAATGATATTAAGCTTTGTCCAAATGTGGCAGTACTTCACCGTTGAGTGTACCTGTCAAAACATCAAACGGCATCAACCATAAATGGGCATCGGCTGATTCATTGTTTTTAATATTATCGCTACTAACGCTATCATTACTACCATAATGAGTTTGCTGCTTGAGCGCTACTGGCTGCCTATCACGACCTAGCACCGGATAAACCAACCAGACCTGCCCCGCCAAGTAAGCTTGTGCATAGCTAGTCAATTGATAAGCGTCGCTCGCACTAATTGCAGCAGCATGCGGTAAGTACTTCCACTTAATGTCGATGACATGACTGTAGCGACCTTTGGTTTTGTTTTTGGCTTTAGTTTGATTAGCTGCTATATCGTTCTGGTTTTGACAATCATCAGAGGCAGTTTTAAATATTAGCAAATCAGGCCGTATAGATAAGCATGCTAGTCCCTCAGCATCGTTTAGCCAGACACTTTGGGTCTGATAAAAAGGACGGTAACTACTACTAATCTGTTGAAACATCGATGCGATACGCTGACTTGCCCATTGCTCAAAAGCTTGATTCATATCAATTAACAAACACAATCTTAGCTGAGAGCAGTTTTGTCTATTTGGATCAATACCGTTACCTGTCGCAGCTGTCGTCTGTTTCAATAACCAGTATGCCAAGTCTACTAACTGCTGCGCGGCATGCAATTTTTGCTTTTGGAGTGGCTGAACGTCTAGCTGACGCTTTGCTTGAGCATATATTACCGCTATCTGCTGCATTTCGCGGTTGTTTAGCGTAGGCACTTGCTGCCATGGCTGCAACAGTTTTGAAGAAATAAACTGGGGCAATAAAGGCATCAAGTAAACCAATGCACTCTTAATCAATCGATTGGCCAACATGTTGTGACTTAATACGCTACTTTCACAGATGAACTTATGCGGTTGCATACTATTATGACGCAGTTGCTCTTTGATAAGCAGTCGACCTTGCAGGGATGCCTGATTTTCAATCTGAGCCTGATAATGCTTGGTTGGTTGATAGTCAATTAAACGCTGCAAAAACTGCTCAATCAGCCAGTCTGATATGGGCAATACTTTTAACGGTAAAGGAGTGGACTGGGAACTAAACTGACCGAAGTTTTTCGTATTGGGTAGCTTACGATTGTTATGCGCATCTAGATGTATCAAATCCGATAGCATACCCTGTACCCAATGACGAGTCTGGACGGTATCGCTAGACTGAGTAGACTGATTGAGCTTTGGCAATATCTCCAGCGTCATGCCACTGGGCAGTAGAATAATCCCAATGTAGTGCCCAACCTTAAGCTGCCATTGCCCTCGCTTACGCCTGATAGTAAATGCTGCAAATTCTTGCGCTATTAGCCAATCGAAATCAGACGTGTGCAAAAAATCATGCACGGTCAAACGTTGATGCTCAAACACGGTGATAACATTCATGGTAGCGACACTACTGTTAGGGATACGAGTCTGGCGACTGCTTACCCTAATAGCGTGTTGCTTGGCGTAATATTGATTATTCGTTATCACTGAACAGTCACCCTGCTAGTACAAACGCTGATAGATAGCAGCATTATTAAACTCACCATCCCTAGCGATCAGATCGGCATTGATAGTATAGCTATTCATACTCATAGACTGACCAAGAAAAGAACCCTGCTCTGCAAACATTTGGTGTTCAGCGAAAGCATTGTTTTGGTTGCCCAGCGGATTATACAAGTCGTCATTCATCAATGCTTGACTATCCTGTACGAACTGCTTACTCGTCGGTTGCTGCTCATCTCTAAAGATATACTGCAGCACCGTAATTTGACCACCAGCTGCTTGAGCCAATTGAGGAATAATTTGTTCAACGAGCGCCGTTTGTAATTGCTCTAACTGAGTGATTGCGAATAAAAACGCATGCCCCAACTGTGCTTCTACTCCCAGTGTCTGCACGATACGTCTATTCAAGCCTGTTAGTAATTTACTCAAATCTATCGCACCTGCTTCTAAGTCTTCAGACAGTCCAGTGTCGGTGTCATTGCTGGCTCGAATTGTCGATAGTAAATTAGGCTGCGGTGGACAGTCAATAAAACGAAAACGTCGACGTAACGCCATATCAAGTGGCGCTAAAGAATGATCTTGGGTATTCATAGTGGCATAAATATCGACATTGGCAGGCACACTAAAAGCACGCCTAGAATACGCCAAACTTACTGTCATCGCATTTGGCTTGCCCGCTCGTTTATCAGGCTCTATCAAACTGAGAAGCTCACCAAACACTCGTGACACGTTAGCACGGTTAATCTCATCAATCAGCATGGCATAACGCTGCTGAGGGTTACGGGCTGCGCGTTGACATAGCTTCAGGAATGCTCCATCTTGTACCGCGTAACTCATTTGAGTTTGATTAGAAGGGCTGTTATTTGCTGGTGAAGCGCCACTCATGACAGGCCGTATACCTTCTACAAACTCTTCATAGCCGTAGGCTTGATGGAAGCTCACCATACTAAAACGTTGCTGACCGATGTTTTGATTTTGATGGGGTTGGTTGTCACGCTGTGCCTGCTGAAACTCTGCTAATTGCTGCGATAAATCTTCTAGTAGCACCATACTCTCTGGCAATAAATACCATGCCCCACTATTGTCCTTATCAAAATAAGCTTGGCTAGCGCGGTTATCAAAACTGACTGTTTGAGAGTTTGTAGGACTATGTCTGCGTAGCTCTAACCAAGCTGTACTATCTAGATTTTTATCACGTGAGTTCTGAGCAGCTTTGGTCATAAAAAAAGGATGATCAATAATTTCTCGTACCTTTAACAAATCCTGTTGTTCAGCACGTAAATCTAAAAACACCAGACACAATACTTCGCGCCAGCTTAAACCTTGCAGCAGGTGCTCTAATAAATCTTCATTTTCAGTCTTGGGTAGATAGTCGGTGTATTGCTTCGCGATTTGCAGCAATCTATAGGTTTTACCTGTACCAGCAACGCCCGTATAAATAATATTGGTCGGTTCATGAGCAGACATATCAGGCATAACGTTATCCAGCGGCATTGAAAACAGGTTTGAAATAGACATGCTAACATTTTGTCATTATAACGCGGCTGCCTATTGGCATGGTAACTATAGTCAACCCTCTATAAATTAGATACGGTGTCAGTCTCGCTTAGTCTACTATTTGTAGCACTGTCTCTCGGCTTCCTTGTATCCAAATTATATTGAACTGACTATACCAATCACTTAATAATACCAATGCCCAAATGACGCTGATAGATAAGATACCTAGACTACTTTAAGTGGCGATCTAAATTGATGACATAACCTAGCAACATAGCCACGCTACTATAGTTTTGTAAGCGCAGCAGTTCATGCTAATAATAGTAGGAAGGCAATGGTTGATGTACCATAGTATTTATAGCGACTTTCATTATCTATATTTGTGTCGCTATCATAAAAAGCTATGCTAAGAATGTCATTCAACTCATTTACGTTAAGGAATTTTGTATGTCAGGATTATTAAAAAAACTACCCGCCAAGTTGACCAATAAACTGCCAGCCAAAGTATCTGACAGCACAAAACCTTCAGTTGAAAAACCCAGTAGCACGCTAAAACCAATTAGTAATCAATTTACCAAACTGTTATCCGTCACCAAATATCTGCCTGCTGGTGCACGCTCAAGTATTTTATCTAAAGCCTTTGGCAAGGTCGTTCCCTATGTCGGCACAACTGGCATTTATTATGAGACGGTAGAACCAAACCAAGTCGTCGTTAGTTTAAACAACAATAAAGCCGTCCAAAACCATATCGGCTCTATTCATGCAGTCGCCATCACATTACTGGCTGAGACGGCTACGGGGTTTATTTTGGGTTTAAACTTGCCCTCTGATCGCATTCTGCTGATTAAATCTTACTCGGTAAATTTCCATCGTCCAATCAAAAAAGGTCAAATTGCTGCTATTGCAAGCTTGTCTGACGAACAGCGTTTGGATATCCTAAACACGCCAAAAGGTGAGATGATTATTCCTTGTGTCATCAAAGATCGTGAGTCTGACAGTGACCGCGATCCAATTGTGGTTGAAATGACGTGGGCATGGATACCAAAAGCGGAGCTAGAGGCACGCCGCCAAGGTAAAGCGTCTGAAAAAATTGCAGAAGATGAAACTGAAACCGAGGCACCAATCGAAGAAAGTAATGCCTCATCTACTCAAAATAATAGTACTGATAAGTAGTTAATAAAAATTGATAACAAACCCAATGAGGAAACAGTATGTCCAAACTTAGTACTTGCCTATCTACGCTAGCGCTAGCCACTCTGTGCTCATTGGGTTTTGTTCATAGCGCTAATGCTAATACGACGACGGCTGCCAGCGTTGCTAAATCTGGGCCTACTTTCTTGGGCGATGGCGGGACTTATCCTTTTTCAGAAGCTGTACGCGTGGGCAATACATTATATATGTCGGGACAAATTGGCTTTAAAGATGGCAAACTGGTCAAAGGCGGTATCAAAGCTGAAACCAAGCAAGTGCTCGATAACATCCATAGCACGCTATTAAAATATGGCTACCGTAAGTCTGATATCGTTAAATGTATGGTCATGCTGACTGATATGGATGACTTTGATGACTTTAACAAAGTCTATAAAGCTGAGATGATAAAGCCTTATCCTGTACGCTCAGCTTTTGGTGTATCAGAACTGGCTGCTGGAGCAAGCGTTGAGATTGAGTGTATGGCTGCAAAATAATAGCGGCTAAAAACTCTAAAGCTCCAAAATTAGAAAAATATTAAAACAACTGGCTATTTACGCCAGTTGTTTTTTATTTGCTATCCCAATATCGAGTCTGCAAATTTATACCAGTATTGTCTCGTCCGTTAATGCGCTCTCTTTCGTCACTCGTAGCACTTCTTCCAATGTCGTACGCCCTTCTATGACCTTACGCAAACCATCTGCACGTATCGACGGTGTTTGCTGGCGAGCATATTCTTCCAGCTCATACTCAGCCGTATTGCTATGAATCATACGGCGCAATGTATCGTCGATTGGCACGACTTCATATATAGCAGTACGTCCTTTAAACCCTGACTGATTACATTTATCGCAGCCTACTGGCTTGGGCAAACGAATCGACTCACTTGCTATATCTTTGGCATCACTTTTCAACCCTGACCCAATACCAATTTCGGTAAATAGTTTGGCTTGCTCAGTATCAGCAGCCTGCCAGCTTTGACAATGTGAACATAAGGTACGCACCAAACGCTGCGCTACTACGCCAATAAGCGACGACGACAACAGAAACGGCTCAACACCCATGTCCTGTAAGCGAGTAACCGCGCCAATAGCAGTGTTGGTATGCAGCGTTGATAGTACCAAATGCCCTGTCAAAGAGGCCTGTACGGCAATCTCTGCTGTCTCTAAATCACGAATTTCACCAACCATCACCACATCGGGATCTTGACGAAGCATTGCACGCAAACTTTTAGCAAATGTCATGTCTACTTTATTATTGACCTGCGTCTGCCCGATACCATCAAGCTGAAACTCAATCGGATCTTCAGCGGTCAAAATATTGCGAGTTTGATCATTGAGATCGGTCAATGCAGAATATAGCGTCGTAGTTTTACCCGAGCCAGTCGGCCCTGTCACCAAAATAATGCCATGCGGACGATGAATTAAGCGCTTTAGCTCAGTATAGTCACTATCAGACAACCCCAAATACGTCATATTCAAACGACCAGCTTGCTTGTCTAATAGACGCATCACTACACGCTCACCAAAGCTCGATGGTAAGGTCGATACACGCACATCGACCTCTCGCCCTGCCAGTCTTAAACTGATACGACCATCTTGCGGCACTCGCTTTTCGGCGATATCCAATTTAGCCATTACTTTAATACGCGAGACTAACAGTGGAGCCAGTTGGCGTTTTGGTGTGATGATTTCTTTTAGCTCACCATCAACTCGGAAACGGACGACTAATCGCTTTTCAAAGGTTTCAATATGAATGTCTGAGGCACTTAAGCGAATGGCTTCGGACAATAATGCGTTGATCAGGCGAATAATAGGCGCATCGTCTTGTTGATCCATCAAATCTTCAGTTTCAGGGACGCTATCTGCCAAGCTATCGAGATCAGGATGGTCTTCAAGTCCAGCAGCAATGTGCTGCGACTCTCCTGTATTGCCAGCATAAGCTGCGTTTATACGTTTTTCAAAATCATCCGCGCTAACACTTTCGTAAGTCGGTACACCGCGACTGCCTTGCTGCTGTAAAAACCGTACCGCTTCATTGATCGCTGACAACGGGGTAGCTTTGGTAAGTACCAATGTTGGCGGCAATTCTGGATCTATCGCAAGTATGGCCAAAATCTGATGGCGTTTCGCAAAGCTGTATGGCAACTGCATCATAAAGACGGCCCAATAAGTGAGGAGAAGATAAGAAGTACGCACGCCAAGACATGATGGATGCCTTGTCCTTAACAGTTCGAATCAAAAAAGACTGCCAGTAAGGTTGCATGAGTTTGTTATAATAGCATTTTGTTTTAGACGGGTATTATTTTATGTGACTGGCGCTTTATACCTATCGCCTAGCACATGTTATTACTATCAAAGTTAGCATATCATGCCTTTTTTTGCAGACCGCTTGCCATTGTCTATTACACCTTTTAGATTGCTTAGATTACCAATCATATTTTGTCTGTCCCCTTCTCCCGCTCGATATTAGGATTTTCCGTTATGTCAGAGAACGTTAGCACTACTCATCCAACGCCACTTTTACAAGATACCTTTACTGTCGGTAGCCGTACCTTTTCTTCACGTCTGCTGGTTGGTACCGGTAAGTATAAAGACATGACAGAGACTGGAGAAGCCATTGCCGCTTCAGCAGCCGAAATCGTGACCGTCGCCATTCGCCGTGTCAATATTGGACAAAACAGTGATGAGCCTAACTTATTAGATGTGATTTCACCTGATAAATATACGATATTACCGAATACTGCTGGCTGCTTTGACGCCGAAACAGCCATTCGCACTTGTAAGCTTGCTCGCGAGTTATTGGGTGGGCATAATTTGGTTAAGCTTGAGGTATTGGGGGATGAAAAAACCTTATATCCAAATGTTATGGAAACCTTAAAAGCCGCCAAAGTATTGATCGATGATGGTTTTGAAGTGATGGTTTATACGTCAGATGATCCTATCGTCGCACAAGAATTAGAAAGCATGGGCTGTGTCGCTATTATGCCGCTTGGCAGCTTGATTGGTTCAGGACTTGGTCTACTCAATCGTCATACGCTTAGCTTGATAATCGAAAACGCTAAAGTACCCGTATTGGTTGACGCTGGTGTCGGTACTGCGTCTGATGCTGCACTTGCGATGGAGCTTGGCTGTGATGGCGTACTGATGAACTCAGCCATTGCCAATGCACAAAACCCGGTAATGATGGCACACGCAATGAAACATGCTATGTGGGCAGGCCGCGCTGCGTTTTTGGCAGGTCGTATGCCTATGCGTAAGATGGCTACTGCCAGCTCACCACAGACTGGGTATTTCTTTCAATAAATTGAAGTATAAATGACATATCATAATAGAGCGTGTTGAGTATTTACGTATAGTGCTGTCAGTGCTATGGTTGATTGCTTAACACGCTCTATAAAATAATAAAAAAATGTTATTTGATTGAATATCTACTTATTATAATTTTCACATAACACTTATCGTCATAAAAGGATTTATTATGCGACTTCTCACAGCAGTCGACCAGTTGTTTCTACTTCTTGAGTCGCGTAAACAGCCCATGCACGTTGGTGGACTGTTTGTATTTGAATTACCAGATAATGCGGATAGCAATTTTGTCTATCAATTGGTAAAACAAATGCAAGAGTCTGATGTGCCGCCCAGCTTTCCTTTTAATCAAGTACTTGAGCATTTAGCCTTTTGGAAAAAAGACAAAGACTTTGATGTTGAGCATCATTTGCATCATGTCGCGCTACCAAGTCCTGGACGCGTACGTGAACTATTGATGTACGTCTCAAGAGAACATGGACGTTTATTAGATCGTGCCATGCCTTTGTGGGAATGTCATGTTATCGAAGGTATCCAGCCAGAAGTCGAAGGTGGACCTGAACGTTTTGCGTGGTATTTTAAGATTCATCACTCTTTGGTTGATGGTATCGCAGCGATGCGTTTGGTTCAAAAATCCTTATCTCAATCGCCAACAGAGCCAGTTACCCTGCCTGTCTGGTCGTTGATGGCGCGCCATCGTAACCAAGTAAACGCTATATTACCTGCCGAACGATCTATCAGAGGCATCATAAAAGAGCAGATATCTACCATCAAACCTGTATTCACAGAACTGCTAGATAATGTAAAAAACTACGGTGATGAAGGGTACGTCGGTACTTTTGACGCCCCGATGAGTATCTTGAACAAACGTATATCAGCCTCACGACGTATAGCCGCACAGTCTTATGATATAGAGCGGTTTAACGATATTGCTGAAAGGCTCAAAATTAGTAGAAACGATGTGGTATTAGCAGTCTGTGCAGGTGCTATTCGCCGTTATCTAATCTCAATGGATGCGCTACCAAGCAAACCGTTGATTGCATTTGTACCGATGTCCCTGCGTACAGATAATAGTATCTCGGGCAACCAGCTGTCATTTGTATTGGCAAACTTGGGTACGCATTTGGACAATCCACTGCGCAGGATAGAGCTTATCCATCGTAGTATGAATAACGGCAAACGTCGCTTTCGCCGCATGAACCAAGCGCAGGTCATTAACTACAGTATCGTCTCATACGCGTGGCAAGGCATTAATTTGGCGACAGGACTGTTTCCTAGAAAGCAGGCATTTAACCTAATTATCTCTAACGTACCCGGTTCTGAAAAACCGCTGTACTGGAATGGTGCACGTCTACAATCGCTGTACCCTGCTTCTATCGTCTTCAATGGTCAAGCGATGAATATCACCTTAGCCAGTTATCTAGATAAGATTGAGTTTGGCATCACCGCTTGTAGCAAGGCGCTGCCTCGCGTACAAGATATGCTGATGCTGATAGAAGAAGAGTTGCAGCTGCTAGAAACTACCAGTAAAGAGCTAGCATTCAAAGGCATCACTGTTGAAGATAAAGCTGACAATAAGGGTAATGATAAAACAAAAAAGCTGGCTCCATAATGGAACCAGCTTTTTTTCATTCATACTCAATCTAGATATTACTTGAATTTAAATCCTGAAAGCGCTAAACGTTGATACCATTAAGGTTAACTTTTAGATTGCGTCACCCCAGATTGGTACAACTGTTTGCATCAATGGCTTAAGCAATTTCACATTACAAGCGAAGATAGAGCCTGATGTCATAGAATTGTGCGCGCCAGTATGATCAACCACCACACCGCGTGCTTCAGTTACAATAAGCTCGCCCGCTGCGATGTCCCAAGGCTTGATAGACATCTCAAAATAACCGTCAAAACGACCAGCAGCAACATAGCATAAATCAAGCGCAGCTGAACCCATACGACGTACCTGACCACCTGCCTCAGATACCTTCTGTAAGCTCTCAAAGTGCTGTTTGGCATAAGAGATAACTTCGCCATTGCGCTTACGCTCAAGCGGATGACCGGTCGTAAAGAAACCGCCATCAATGGTTTTGCGCTCGCTCACTTGCATACGGCGATTGTTCAAGCGCGCGCCTTTACCGCGGCTCGCTGAGAACATCTCATCACGAACAGGATCATAGACCACACCGTGTTGGGTAACACCTTTATGCTGTACAGCGATAGATACGCAGAACTGCGGTACACCGTGGACAAAGTTCTTAGTGCCGTCTAGTGGATCGATAATCCAGCACCAGTCAGCATCTTCGCCACGGCCTTCTTGCATACCAAACTCTTCACCCAAAAATGAATGATTAGGATAGCTGGCTTTTAGCGTCTCAATCGTGAGCTCTTCGCTAAAGCGATCAATGCGGGTAACCAGACCATCAAGTCCTTTAGACTCAATATCTAACTCGATTTTGTGGCGATTTTGATGCGCATATAAAATCTCTTTACCAACTTTTTCAGCAGTACGCGCTGCGATGACGACCATGGGTTCCATAAATAACCTATTTGCTTGATGAATGAATATAAAAAATAAGACTAACTCTGTGCCCACAACATGCCAAACAGCCGCCGCATCACACCACATCTATGCGATTAAAAACGTGTCTCTTATCAACGAAAACTTATAAAAGACACCCGCATTATACTAAAATTGTTCAATAAAAACGAAAAAACCGTCACGCTGACCAAGCCAGTACTTTGGCGATCCTCTAAACTGCGCAAGTTGTAAAAAAGTAAGCACCTACGGCTAGCAGGTGTTTGCTCTGTTTAAGGAGCTTATATCGGTTTTAATTCATGCCTTTTTAGCGCATTAATTTTTTAAAATAATATTGTAACGCTTACGATAAAAGCATTTTAAGCTGTTTAGTCACGCCCTCGACATCTAGACCACAGTCAGCCAATTGCTCTGCTTGAGAGCCATGTGCAATAAAGCGGTCAGGAATACCGATATTAGCAATAGCTGGACGACTTTGCTTAAAGGCTGCCGACTCGTTGAGTAAATACTCATTCACTGCACTACCCGCGCCGCCCATAATCATGTGCTCTTCTAGGGTTGCTATATGAGTGACCCCTTGTACTAATAACGTCTCAAGCATGGCGGTATCTAGCGGTTTTACCCAGCGCATATTAACCACCTGTATCTGGCAATCTAACGCTGCATCGTTATTTGTTAAGCTTTCTGCTGCTTGCTGAGCAGTTGCTACCATCGTACCAAAGGCCAATAGTGCCAATTTGTAAGGTGCATCAGCTTTACCTAATACTGACTCGACAACTGCTTCGCCAACTTTATAAGTTTGGGCTGGCTGCTCAATATCAGCACCTGTGCCTGTACCACGCGGATAACGTACTGCCGTGCAACCTGAGTATTCATAGCAAGTATTGAGCAAATGGTAGCATTCGTTCTCATCTTTTGGCGCTGCAATCACCATATTAGGCACACAACGTAAAAATCCAAAATCAAACACGCCAGCATGCGTGGCACCGTCTTCACCGACTAGGCCCGCTCGATCGATGGCAAACATAACATCGAGATTCTGTAAAGCCACGTCATGAATCAGCTGGTCATATCCACGCTGCAAGAACGTTGAATAAATCGCGACAATAGGTTTGACGCCTTGAGTTGCCATCCCAGCCGCTAGCGTGACAGCGTGTTGCTCAGCAATGGCCACGTCAAAGAAACGCTCTGGAAAGTGACGAGCAAAGTCCGTCATCCCTGAGCCTTCTTCCATGGCAGGGGTGACAGCTAGTAGCTTATCGTCTTCGGCCGCTTTATCACATAAGAACTGGCCAAACACTTGCGAATATTTTAACGCTGGCTTTGTACTTGGTTGTTTTTTTAGCTGCTCTACAGAGTCAGCTTTAGACTTTTCATGCTCTTTATGATTTTCGACTGGCAATTTACTGATTGCATGATAGCCCACTGGATCTAACTCTGCTGGTGCAAAGCCTTTACCTTTAGTGGTATAGATATGTACCAATACTGGGCCTTTTACTTGCTTCGCCAGTGACAATACGCGCAGTAGCTCAGGAATATTATGTCCATCAAATGGACCAAAATAGGTAAAACCAATCGCTTTGAATAAGTTGTCTTCTAGCTGCGGAACATCACGCATCTCTTTATGACGCTTGCGGCGATCGAACGCCTGCATATCAGGACGGTGGCAGAGTACTGGCTCACCTGACTCAGAGATATCAACTTGATAACCTGATTCCCAAAGCATCGCTAAATGTCGTGAAAATCCGCCAATGGAGCATGATATCGACATATCATTATCGTTTAGGATAACCAGCAAATCAGCATCTTGCTGTACTGCGTCATTCATGGCTTCAAATGCCATGCCGCCTGTCATCGCACCATCACCGATGATGCAAGCAACCGTTTGCTCGCGGCCTTGATAACGCAGGGCGAGGCTCATGCCCAGACCAGCTGAGATAGAGGTCGATGAATGCCCAACGCCAAATGTATCGTAGACAGACTCTGCACGCTCAGGAAATGCCGTCAAACCGTCTTTAGATCTGATAGTACCTAGCTGCTCACGGCGACCTGTCAGTACTTTATGAGCATAGGCTTGATGACCCACGTCCCAGACGATTTGATCTTGCGGCGTATCTAACAAATAGTGCAATACGATGGTCAGCTCAACCACGCCCAAATTGGCACCAAAATGCCCACCGCTCTGACCAGCTGAATACAATAGAAAAAGGCGCAATTCATCAGCCAGCGTAATAAGCTTAGCAGCCGAAAGCGTGCTAAGGTCAGTGGGTGTATCAATTGCATCAAGCAATGGCGTATGAGGACGCACGCGTGGAATCACAGTATAGGTCTGCTGTAAGCTCGATAGCTGAGCAGCAGAATCCAGCACTGATGTAGATAGGGACTGAGACTTTGGAGAATGAGGTGACTGCTGCATAAACCGTACGATACCTACCAATCTGCTGACAAGATGTGTCTTTAAAATATAGCGGTGACTATAATCAAAAGACGTCAATAATACCTACATCATTATTGATGTAATCGACCATATAATTATTCATGCAACTTTCGTATTTGTATAGCTGCGCTACTTACGACAGTAGACACGCTAGCACAATAGACTGCGCGTCAATACCAACATTTTTATATCAAAATATTGATGCTTTCATACTATTGACAACTGAGGGGTGACATTATGCCCTATTATTTTGCATCAATAGCGGATGTTAGTGACGACATAGTAATGTAAGGGTAAAGACTTGTCACTGTATCCGTCAAAATAGTATGGCATAATAGCATTTTTTTTTAATTGTCGCTTTAATCATCGTGCGTCGTCTGTGAACTTTGTGTGTTTTTATAAAAAATACAATGAGCACGCTGTCTTTATGAACAGGTTATACTGGTATCATCCCAATCTTAGCAGTAAGGTTTGGGTGATATGCTCATCTTTACTAATAGTTATCTCGAACAGTAACCGTCTCAAACAGCGCTCATCTCGAACAGCAATAACATACTTTTCACCGCCACGACTTTAGGCTTATGTAGGACAGCAATGTCATATCAATTTATCACTAGTGCCAAATTACCCACTCGTCACGGCGAGTTTGATATTCATATCTTTGAAAATAGCGAAGGTCAAGAGCATGTCATGCTGACCGTTGGTCTAGCTGTGGTCGATCAACAGACAGATGTCATGGCTAGCCAACCCTCAGACGACATGATATTAAACCAAAAGAACGAATCTATAGCAAAGCAAGTGCCGCTCATTCGCATTCATTCTGAATGTCTGACAGGCGACGCGTTTAGCTCATTGAAATGCGACTGTGGTCCGCAGCTCAATACTGCCATGCAAGCCATCCAAGAGTCAGGTTGCGGTGCAATTTTATATTTGCGTCAAGAAGGTCGCGGTATTGGTTTGACCAATAAGATTCGTGCGTACGCCCTCCAAGATCAAGGGCATGATACTTTGGATGCAAACCTCATGTTAGGCTTACCTGCCGATGCGCGTATCTATGATATGTGTGGTCCGATGCTTGCCCATATCGGTGTCGACGCTGTCAGGCTCATCACCAACAATCCAAACAAAGTCGCTTATCTGACTGAGCATGGTATTGATGTTGTCGAACGGGTACCATTGTTGGTCGGTGTCAATGATATGAATGCGGAATATCTAGCAACCAAACGTGATCGCATGGGCCACTTGTTTGATAAAAATATCAATCTTGATATAGACGCCTCTCTCGATACAGACCTAAATACCGCCATACACCTGAATAAATAGATATCTTATGAGTATTACAAATACAAATAACGAAACGGACTTATCAACGGTAGCGTCCGTGACGACGCCAACCAATAACGACATCATGCGAGTGCGTGAATTTTTGGTTGATTTACAGGCACGTATCTGTGAATCGCTAGAAGCACAAGAGCGTGATGGTAGTACTAATAACAATGAGCATGCGACCTTTGTACCTGATGACTGGGAACGTCCTGAAGGCGGCGGCGGTCGGTCGTGCGTATTGGCAGATGGCGAGGTCATCGAAAAAGCGGGCGTCATGTTTAGCCATATTCATGTACATAACCTCCCCGCCTCGGCGACCGCGCGTCACCCCAATATCTCTGGGCGTAAAGCCCAAGCAATGGGCGTATCACTGGTTGTCCATCCCAAAAATCCAAACGTGCCTACGAGCCATGCCAATGTGCGTTTATTCGTAGCAGAAGCGGAAGGCGAAGCACCTATCTGGTGGTTTGGCGGTGGTTTTGACTTAACGCCATTCTATCCAGTACTCGCTGATTGTGTACACTGGCATCAAGTTTGTCATGACTTGTGTGCGCCTTTTGGGGACAATATTTACGCTGATTTTAAACAGTGGTGTGATGAGTATTTCCATCTACGCCATCGTGATGAGCAGCGCGGTATTGGTGGTCTGTTTTATGATGACGTCAGTACTGAGAGTCGCGGCTGGGACTTTGAGACTTGCTTTAATTTTATGAAAGCAGTTGGCAACGGTTATCTTGACGGTATCATGCCGATTTTTGAACAACGTAAAAATACGCCTTATACTGAAGCGCAGCGCGAGTTTCAGCTCTATCGCCGTGGTCGCTACGTCGAGTACAATCTGGTCTACGATCGTGGAACGCTATTTGGGCTACAGAGCAACGGACGTATTGAATCCATTCTAGTCAGTATGCCGCCGCTTGCCAGCTGGCATTATCGTTTTGAGCCTGCTGAAGGAACGCCAGAATTTGAGTTGACCGATTATTATCTAAAGCCGCGTGATTGGTTGGCACTATAAGTTTCGTAAATATCACGGCATTCATATTTTTGGAAAATATTAAAAAGGTCAGCTACTATTCGCTGGCCTTTTTTATTGTCAGTACCATTCAAAAGAGCTCTTCTCACGTTGCTTCTCACGTTGTTATCGTAAAGAATACGTTGTATAACTACCATAAAATCATCGTAACCAACCATAAGTAGCCACAACCAAGTTAAGTTATGCTTATCTAAAATATTACGAGGATATAACAACTATATAATTCCCAACGCGCAGATAACCGTTACAATAGAAGACGTTCTTTATTAGCAACTGTGCTCAAAAGAATTTTAGGCAGTATTTTGTATAACTATATTTTACGACGAAGCGAGCGTTTGTAATCGCGCTTACTATTAGCCAAGTTTAAAGGAGTAAGTCATATGGCACAGGTTCATACCAACAAATCTTTCAAATCTCTGTTTAGCGTTACCTTGATGGCGGCTGCACTGGGTCTAACGGCCTGTAGCACTTCAACAGGATCTAACCCTGACGTGCAAGCGCGTCAAGACACCATGAAAAACTGGGGCGATGCAATGGGCGTCATGGGTGATATGGCAAAAGCACCTGATACATTTGATGCCGATGTATTTAAAGAGCAAGCGGCGTTCTTGGCAGAAGATGCTGCCAAGCCTTGGAGTCATTTTGAAGACCCAGAAGCGGTAGGTAATGCTACTGAAGCGGTTTGGTCTAATGCTGATGGCTTCAGTGCTGAAGCTGAAAACTTTCAAAAAGTCACTGCTGAGCTAAACGCCGCCGCCCAAAACGCCACTAGCATGGACGATGTTAAACCTGCCTTTGGACAAGTTGGTGCAAGCTGTAAATCATGCCATACCGACTTTAGAGCAAAAGACGAATAAAGCTTTGTATTTATCGCAAGTAGATACGTATAAAAAACCGCCATATCAATTGATGTGGCGGTTTTTTAGTTTTCTAAATATTATTAGATATCACGTTTTTGACACTAATTGAATATTTCACCGAGCGCTACTCTGCTACTGTTTTATTCACATCCACAATGTCTTGCTGCTCGTTCATCTTATTAACGATTGCATTTACTGAAGGATCACTCAAATCGATCGTACGTATTGGGAATGGAATGTTTACGCCCGCTGCATCCAACGAGTTTTTGATACCTACAATTACTTGATGAATCGAGGCAACCTTATTGGCTTGCGTACCATCTTCGATAAACCAGCGTACCATTAGATCAATGGACGAACCCCCGAAACCAGTAGCAATCACGCTTGGCGTTGCTTTCTTTGAGACACTCTCTATCTTATCTAATGCTTTTATAATCTCAGCTTTGGCCGCTTCAATATCATCTTCATAACCGATACCAACTGCGACTTGCAGACGGCGCTGCTTATAAGCGGTATTGACGGTCAATGCTGAAGTATAGAGATCTGAATTTGGAATCACTACTTGCCTGCCATCATAAGTCCTGATGGTAGTTGCGCGGATTTTGATATCTTCAACTGTTCCTTCATAGTCGCCTGAGACAATCTGATCACCGATACGAAACGGCTCTGAAATTAGTAGCAAGATACCAGAGAGCAAATTTTGGAAGATATCCTTAAAAGCAAAACCGATAGCAACGGAACCAATACCGAGCGCGCCAATCAACTTAGCAGGAGTGAACCCTGGCACCGCAATAACCATCGCTATCATAAAACCAATAAAGAAAATAAGCGCCCCACCTACTCGCTGAAACACTTTAACCAAGTTCTGATGCCGACTACGACTGCCTAATAATTTGTGAACGATTTTTTTGAAGACAATCGATAAGAACCAAAAAATTAGGATAACGATAATTGATGCGGCAAAATATGGGATGCGCTCAACAAAGCCAATCCATATCTCATTTGCCGAACCAAGGATGCTTTGATAAGTCAATCCATCCGTTGTCGTAGACTGCGCAGCTGTCTCAGCACTCAGTGTCGTGTCTGCCTCAGAGGTAGGCATATGGGTGATACTCCTTTATTCTATTTATTCCTATTAACGCACTTATCTTAATAGGTGCTATCGTTATGACACTTAGCCCATCAAATCGGCCTGAACAATTTCGATCCAGTAGCCGTCTACATCTTTGATAAAAGCAATGTTCTTCATGCTGCCATCTTCTGGACGTTTTTTGAATTCGACGTTGTTTTTATCGAACCAAGCAACCGCTTCATCCAAGCTTGGAACGCTAAAACAAATATGACCAAAGCCTTGTGGATCTTGATTGCCATCATGGTAGCTAAAATCAGCTTTTGTCTCGGTACCATAGTTATGCGTCAACTCCAAAATACCACGCTGACGGAAGGCAAAGATTTCTAGATTATCGCCAGTTGGCAAGTTTTCGCGCTCGCTTTCGGTCAACTTAGCCAAGAAATATAAGTCGAATCCCATGTCAGGGAACTTCTTAACGGCAAGCAAGGTCATACCCAAGACACCAGTGTAAAACTCTAGCGATTTAACAGGGTCTTTGACACGTAGCATGGTGTGGTTAAAAGTAAAACCGGTCGTCTGTGATGAAATTGGCTGAACGCCATCCGTGCTAACGCTGCTAGCAGGCTGGTCTATTGAGTCATTATTGTTGTTAGATGAAGTAGACATAATTATCCTAATATAATTCAAAAAATAAATGCATAGATACGCAAATCACGATTGTCGTGATTTGCGTTGTTCTCTTATCATAATAAAAAATGGCCAAATAACTGATAGGGTTTTGTAAGAATATGAACAAGGTATGTTCGTCTTTGTGCCTTAACTATCTAGTTATCTAAGTCTATCTAAGACTGACTAGCTATCTAAAAAACGCACTTTTCCTGTCTCAAGATCATACTCAGCACCGACTACCAATAGCTGACCACTATTGGTTAAGTCCTCTAATGCACGTGAGCCATGCTTTAGCTGACTGACTGACATACGTACGTTAGCTCGGATAGAGCGATCGACCAACTCGTCTGCATCGACGTCTTGACCATTGGCAGTTGCTAGTTCGTGCAAGTTATAAACGCTTGGGCGAATACGGTCAACGATAGATTGCAAGTTAGGTGAATAGTTCTGCTCAGGGTTAATCAATGTCTCAACGCAAGCCGTGACAGCGCCGCATTTTGAGTGACCAAGTACTACCACTAACTGTGTGCCAAAGGCTTCGGCTGCAAACTCGATTGAACCAATCTGCGATGGTGCAACCACGTTACCCGCAACTCGTATAACAAACAAATCTCCCAAACCTTGATCAAAAACAATCTCAACTGGTACTCGTGCATCTGAACAACCCAAAATAATGGCCAATGGATTTTGATCCTTGACCAACTCTGGACGGCGCTGCATATACTCATCGGTACTGGTGAGGCTATCAACGTAGCGTGCATTACCTGCTTTTAAAAGCTCAAGCGCTTCTTGACCTGTGGTTGGACGTATATCGGTAGGCATGAGAGATCCTTTATCATCAATAATATTAGAGTTATAAGCTGTTTCGCATACATGTATTCAAGCACAGATTGGCTAATTATCGCCAAACTATCAGGCTAGTTATGTTTGTCAGCCATAACGTGATTGTATAGGAATAAAAACCAAAAAACGGTAAAAAAATTTGTCTAAATATCGATAGGTGAATGTAGTCACATTTAAAAATACAGCTGTATATATCGCTGCTACGATAGTATGACTCGCGTAACTTATAACGAACTTGCACTGACTTATATCAAGGGTTTGTTATAATACGCAGCATTCAGGCAGCAATCCGAACATGCTTACGCTTATGCCAATCCCTATAATGACAGCCAGCTGTATATAGCTATTGGACGCTTAGGAACAGATATTATGACCGATTTATCTCAAAATACGCATAACACCTCTGCGTCACCTCATGATGATCAGGTGCTGCTGCAACTGACTGGTCTAAAAAAAACCTATGATCAAACCGAAGTCCTAAAAGACATCAACCTTGATATTAAACATGGTGAGTTTTTGACGTTACTTGGTCCATCAGGCTGTGGTAAGACGACATTACTACGCTTGATTGCAGGCTTTGAGCAGCCGAATGCTGGGGCGATATATTTGGATGGCGTACAGATGGCAGGCTTGTCCGCTGATAAACGTCCGGTCAATACCGTATTTCAGCAATATGCATTGTTCCCTCATATGAGCGTTGCCCAAAACGTGGCTTATGGCCTAAAGCTAAAAAAAGTCCCAAAAGATGAAATCCAAAGACGCGTCAGTGAGATGCTAGCGATGGTACAGCTAGAGCATTTAGCCAACCGTAAGCCACAAGATCTATCTGGTGGTCAGCAGCAGCGAGTTGCGATTGCTCGTGCGGTGATTAACCGTCCTAAACTACTATTGCTTGATGAGCCATTATCCGCGCTCGATCATAAACTGCGCCTGCAAATGCAATCTGAGTTAAAGCGTCTGCAGCGTGAGCTAGGTATTACCTTCGTTTTCGTGACTCATGACCAAGAAGAAGCGCTGTCGATGTCAGACCGTATTGCCGTGATGAAAGATGGCACGTTCCAGCAAATCGGTACGCCTATCGAGATTTATGAAACCCCTGCCAATCTGTTTACTGCAAAATTTATAGGCGAGACCAATCTGTTTAGAGCTGAGGTCAAAGGTGTCCATCCAGACCAGCCAGATCGCGATGGTAAAGTGACCAACGGACGCATCGAGGTCGAAGTCTGTGAAGCACAAGCGCAAGAAAGACCAACCACATTACGTAACTTACGTCGTCCCAATTTTGCCAATGATGTACAAGTGGGCGATATCGTCAATTTATTGCTGCGTCCTGAAGACCTGCGTATCTACGATCCAAAAGACAATGAACATAGCGGACTGTTAGGCCGTGTCATCGAGAGTAACTATAAAGGTAGCACCTTAGATTCGATTATTGAGCTAGCAAATGGTCATATAATTAAGGCTTCTGAATTTTTTGATGAAGATGACCCGAGCTTTGATTACAAACTAAACGAGGGCGTCAAAGTCTCATGGGTAGATGGCTGGGAATGGGTATTGCCAGAAGACTCTGAAGCTGTGCCAGACACGACTGTACAAAAGGATGGTAGCTGATGGCTCGCAACCACTTAGGCAATAAAAGTCCATTTCGTACCGCCACGCTTTGGCTAATCTGGGGTTGGCTACTGATATTTGCACTATTACCAAATATCCTAGTCATCGCTGTCAGTTTTTTAACCCGTGATAGTAGTGCCTTTATCAGCTTACCTGTCAGCATCGACAGCTATGTTCGGATGATTGACCCATTGTATTTTGAGGTATTTGTCCACTCATTATGGATGGCAGGTATTACAACGGTTATCTGTCTGCTGCTTGGCTATCCTTTTGCATGGCTAATATCCAAAGCAAAAGTACGTTGGCAGCCATTACTGATGCTACTACTGATACTGCCATTTTGGACCAATTCCTTAGTACGGACGTATGCGCTCAAGTTACTATTTGCCAATAATGGTTTGATTAATAAATCATTGCTTGCCATCGGCGTGATTGATACGCCAATCGATATTTTATACACGCAAGGTGCGGTGATTGCAGGACTAACTTACTTGTTATTTCCGTTTATGGTACTGCCGCTATATGCCGTATTTACTGACTTACGCAATGACATGCTACTGGCTTCTCAGGATTTGGGCGCAACTAAAACACAGACCTTTTGGCATGTGGTACTGCCATTAACGACCCCTGGGATTATCTCTGGTGTACTGCTCGTGCTATTGCCTGCGATGGGCATGTTTTATGTGGCAGATATCTTGGGTGGTTCTCGTAATTTATTGGTTGGTAATATCATCAAAAACCAATTTTTGGATGCGCGTGATTGGCCCTTTGGCGCAGCAGCCAGCGTATTATTGACACTGGCAATGGCGGTATTATTACTGGCCTACCGTGCCAGTAGCCGCCGCATTGGCAAGACCGACTTTAACGAGGTGGCCTAATGTCTTATAGCTCACCGAACAAAAAAACTCGTCCGCTCAAGATTGGTAGTATCGCTGCTAAAGGCTATCTCGGACTGATTTATGCCTTGTTGTACCTGCCCATCATTGTCTTAGTGGTAATGTCCTTTAATAAGTCAAAAATCGGTTATAACTGGGGCGGCTTTAGCTTAAAGTGGTACGAGTCACTATTCAATAACCAAGCGATGCTCGATGCATTTTGGCACTCGATTGTCTTAGGGTTGGTGGCAGCCACCGTCTCAACTTTGATAGGCACGCTTACAGCGCTGGCGTTACACCGTTATAATTTTCGTGGTAAAGGCTTACTAAATGGGCTGCTGTTTGTCCTGATGATGTCGCCTGAGATTGTATTGGCTATTTCATTATTGGCATTGTTCTTACTGATTGGTTTGCAATTGGGCTTTGTCTCGCTGCTATTGGCGCACATTACTTTTTGCCTGCCCTTTGTTGTGATTACCGTCTTTGCGCGATTGAGTAGCTTGGATGAGCGTTTAATGGAAGCGGCACGCGACTTGGGTGCTAACGAATCAACCATGGTGCGCACCGTATTGATCCCAGTTATCTTGCCTGCGGTCATGGCAGGCTGGTTGCTAGCTTTCACTTTATCGCTAGATGATGTAGTGGTGTCGACCTTTGTCACAGGGCCTAGCTATGAGATTTTACCGCTGCGCATTTATTCTATGGTGCGCGTAGGACTCAAGCCAGAAGTCAACGCCATTGGTACGTTATTGCTGGTTGCTTCACTAGTATTGGTGGTTATCTCACAGTTGTTGTTACGCAAGCGCTAGATGTTGATTGCTAACTAATTGCTTATTAACTGCTTATTAATAATGGACTATGAGTGAAAGTCAGCGCTATATTGACTATAATGAATTTTTCTCACCTTAGCGGTTAGGTTATATTATGCTTGAGCTACGTCATCTTAATACATTAACCGCGCTACGGGCGCATGGTTCACTTGCAGCAGCGGCCGATGAACTGCACGTTACCGCCTCTGCCGTTTCGCATCAATTAAAAGAGCTTGAGAACTATTACGACATCAGCTTGGTCAATCGCCGGACGCGCCCGCTTAGTTTTACGCCAGCAGGTAAAGCAGTATTGGCATTGGCAGACACTATCCTACCGCAAGTAACTCGCACCAAATCTAACCTTAAACGCTTAGCACATGGTCAAGCAGGTAGATTACGCCTAGCATCAGAGTGCCACAGCTGCTTTGATTGGCTGATGCCGATACTTAACCACTATCGCCGTGAATGGTCAGATGTCGAGCTGGACTTTGCCACAGGGTTTGAACCTGAGCCGCATCATCTACTCATGGAAGGTGATATTGATCTGCTTATCACTACCAGTGATTTACCGCTCGACGGTATCAGTTATCAGCCATTGTTTGAATATGAGAGTCGTTTGGTGCTGTCACCAACACATGATTTAGCTGCTCAAAAATTTATTGACCCCAATGATTTGATTAACGAGACATTGATTGCCTATCCAGTAGAGGCTAAGCGTCTCGACATCATTGCCAATTTTATGACGCCAGCACAGGTAAGCTTTGAGAGTGTTCGTACGACAGAGCTGACCGCGATGCTAATTCAGTTGGTTGCCAGTGAACGCGGCGTAGCAGCATTGCCTGATTGGGTGGTTGCTGAATACGAGAGAAAAGGCTGGGTCGTATCACGACCACTAGGAGAAGGGGTTCATTGTCAGCTGTACGCAGCGACGCGTACCTCAAGTCGAGATACGGCGTATATGCAGGGATTTGCGAGCTTATTGGAAGGGATAGTGAAGCCAGTTTAATACTCCACTGTTTATTACATTTTTTGGTTATAAATATCGTTTGCTTTCTTACGTTATGATAGGCGTTGGGGAAAATGATGGTTCCCTAGTGAGGACTTGAAGGTTCGGCTGTGTAGAGCTGACATCAATGGTCTTACTTATTTAGGCGGTCACAGTGTACTCGGTAGTGTACTTATCGAGATGAAATGCACCCAAGCTAAATCTCTACGCCAAGATTGGATTGATAATAGTTTAAAAAAACTTTCTCCATGGTATAGGCTCTTCCATATTTATAATGGACTAAAAATCAATCATAAAAGGATCTTAAAAAGTGACGGATTTTATTAGGGAGATAGCGATTGGAATATTTTTGTCTTGGCATATAAAGGACCACCCGTTTTGGACGAGTTTTTTAAAAGGATACTATGTTGGATTTGTCGTATTTATATTATTAACCTTAGTACGCATATTTAAAGACGAGGCTATCTTAGAGACGCTTAAACGAGATATCGTGATATTTCTTATATTAGGCACTATAGTTTCATCAGTACTAATAGTTTTTACTTTCATCAACAAGTATTGGCATCCAACTCAAAGGTGAATATACCCCAAGCCTAATGTAACTACCTAGTAAAAGCTAAAAAATGTAGTGGCATAACAAACCCCTATAGTACACAAGAAGTATGTATTAGTGAGGCTAGTCGTTAAGCTTCATAAATCCTAGATTCCTGTCGATTGAGCTAATTTACATTAAATCGTGTTCGGTGCGCTATACAGGCATCGAACCGTAGCCTTTGTCACTAGTTCTAATACTATTTTATGTGTTTTCTAGTTCATCTGAATAAAAGCTTCTTATCGTAAACGGCCATTTAAAGTGAGGGATTAAGAAATGCTCACAGTACAATATATATCGTTTGAAGATCATCAAGATTTTGATGATCTTGAACTACAAGGTGACGATTATTTCAATTTAACAGTTAATCTACTGTTAGGTAATGAAATTGGGAGTGACATATACTATTTCAATTTAGTAAATGATTATAGAGAAAAATCTGATAGAGCAGTTATCGAGCAAAACGATATTTTTTTTAGAGAAAAGGGTGTATTCGTAACGAAGGTATTTGATAAGTATAGTTTGCTTAATTTCGTTAAAACTTTAGTGAAAGAGAATACTTCTAATAAAAATTCAGATGAACAGTCGACTAGCTTATCAAAATATTTTCATTGGGAGTTTGATAACTATATTCCATACATAGAGTAATTTCCTGTTTAGATATGATTGGACGCCATAAGAGGTTGGTCATCCTAATGTATACCCCAAAGGAACCAGCTATTTCACTCCAAAAACCTATTAATAGACTACTTAAAACAGACTGTATTTCGGTAACTACTTAAATCAGACCCCTGATTAAGCAGGTAGTATTGATAAAAGCTCAAAGCACGACCTTAAAGAAATAAAAGCCAAGCGCGGTTGCCAGTAACGTTAACCCAACATGCAAACCGATGAGCGCTAAACCTGCTAGCAACCGCCCGTCATGAATAAAGCCAAATACCTCTGCACTAAACGTACTAAAGGTAGTTAACCCGCCCAAAAAACCAGTTATCACAAACACGCGTACATGATCAGATAAGTTGCTTCCCATGCGCTCAAACCACACTAGTGCCAGCCCTATCAGTAGTCCACCTAAGATATTGGCGCTCAGGGTACCGAGTGGCACCCAACCGTGCAATGCATTGAAACGCGATAGCCAAGCTCGCAGACAAGCACCGAATGCTGCGCCCAAACCAATAGCAAGCCACTGCATAGACTGTCCTTAATTCATGTAAACGTGTTGGACCAAATGCTCATTTATACGGCTGGCAATTCTGTCATCGGCCAACGCGGAATACAACTAACAGCCAAATCATCAGACTGTCCAGCTTGCAAGCGCTCAAAACCTGCGTAAGCAATCATCGCGCCATTGTCCGTACATAGCGCAGGCGGTGCATAATGAACCGTCGCATTGATCTTAGCCAGTTCAGCCTCTAACATCTTACGCAGATGGGTATTGGCACTGACCCCGCCCGCAATTACTAAGCGGCTCATATCTGCTTGCTTAAGTGCTTTGACACATTTTTTCACTAGCGTGTCGACCACTGCATGCTGGAAACTCGCGGCAATATCAGCACGAATCTGTGGATCACTATCAGCGCCATTACCCGACCCTCCTGAATGTGGCGTATCTTTAATCAGATTATGTACGGCTGTTTTCATACCACTAAACGAAAAGTCTAAACCCCGATGTAGCATTGGTCTTGGGAGTGCGTAAGCGTCAGGATTACCAGTTTCTGCCAGTTTGGCAATATTAGGGCCGCCAGGATAAGGCAGGCCTAGCATCTTAGCCGCTTTATCAAAGCATTCACCCGCCGCATCATCTATCGACTCGCCTAATATCTCGTATTGTCCAACACCGTGAGCAGCAATCAGTAACGTATGCCCACCGGATACTAGTAGCGAGACAAAAGGAAACGCCGGAGGGTTCGCGCCCATAAGCGGCGCCAAAAGATGCCCTTCCATATGATGAATACCAATCGCTGGAATATCCAAACCATATGCCAAGCTACGTCCAAATAGTGCGCCTGTCATCAATGCACCAATAAGACCAGGCCCTTTGGTATAAGCAATCGCATCAATGTCGGTTTTTTTCATATCGCACTGTTCTAGCAGCTCGTTCAATAACGGCACGAGCTTACGAATATGATCGCGGCTAGCAAGCTCAGGCACAACGCCGCCATAAAGGGCGTGCAGCTCAATCTGAGAGTACAGTACCTGCCCGACCAAACCTTGGTTGTCGCTATTTATTTGCTCACTATCAAAAATCGCCAGCCCCGTCTCATCACAAGAGGTCTCTAAGCCCAATACTTTCATACTTTTGCCTTTATACTTTCGTTTTCGTGCTATTTTTATCGCACTTTTATCTTACATCATTTTGAGAAACTGGATAACTATAGTCAAAGAACTCTAAAATGAGTACAAGGCAGCCGACTGCAGATTGTACAAGTAGTACATCTAAGGAGGGTAACGCCGTAGCGGTTTAGTAGTTCACCGACTATAATACAATCAGCCACACACTATCTCGAATTCGCTTGATACAGCTGTATATTCTTAGACTAGCATGACAAAAAACGTGCATAAAAAAACCGTCATTGTCAGTCACAATGACGGCCAGTTTAGCAAATTTCAATAGCTGACATACTCTATATATACCGTATCAACTTACCGACGCTAGCATATAATCAACAGCTGCTTTAACTTGTGCTTCGGTCACACCATTCACCGCTTGTGCTGGCATTTTATTAAAGCCTTTAGCCGAGTGCATGTACAGCGTCTCTTTATCTTTGGTCAGACGAGCTGTCCAAGCCGCTGTATCACCATACTTTGGCGCATCGAGCAAACCTGCAGCATGACACACCTGACAGTTTGATTCATACATTTTAGCACCTGCATCTGCTGCCAACATTTCAGGTTCAGAATCAGTTTCAGGTGTTGCCACTGCCTCATCTACTATGTCAGCAGACTCTGTTGCTGCTTTTGACTCTGTATCTGTTTCTGACTCAACCACAGACTCAGACGTCGTGCCTTCGGTTTCGGCTACAGCTGTTTCTTCTATAGCGGTAGCAGGTTCATCGGCTACTGCAGACTCTTCCGTAGCTGTGTTATCACCGCTACAAGCACTCACAGCAAATGCCACGCTCATGCCGATCACAGACAATTTCAGCTTGTTCATATACGGTTGTATATCAATCATGGTTTTACCCTTACTTAGTCAGTCTGCAATCAATTAGAGATACGTTATATAAGCTTAAAGTACTTACATATACGACCAACGACTGTTTAATAGCCCATTGAGCTAATAGTCAATTCAGCACTAGATTCTAGTTTACTCGGCAGTGGCTTCAGCTGTATCTTCAGTAGCCGCCATATCAGCACTGTCAGTAGGAGCAGCGGCTGTATCCGCACTATCGGTAGCTGTTGCTTCTGCAGTATCAGCGTCAGCCGTTCCTGCTTCGGCAGTAGCTGTACCATCAGCTTCTGTACCCGCAGCATCAGCCGCTGGCATTGGTGCTGTCTCTGGGAATTCCATTTCTTCAGCTGGTGGCGCATTTTTGATGGCAAGTTCAGCAGCTTCGTCAACGCGATCGATTGCCATTACTTCTTCATGCTCTTCGCCGCCACTACAAGCGCTCACGCTCACACCTA
The DNA here is from genome assembly GCF_044900935.1 of Psychrobacter sp. NPDC078501. Taxonomy (NCBI): domain Bacteria; kingdom Pseudomonadati; phylum Pseudomonadota; class Gammaproteobacteria; order Moraxellales; family Moraxellaceae; genus Psychrobacter; species Psychrobacter sp. NPDC078501. The sequence goes on from NZ_JBJDOS010000003.1 coordinate 198,563, forward strand.
AAGCTACGATAAGTGCGGTGCTTAATGCCGTGTTAAATACTGTTTTTTTCATTCCAACATCCTCAATAAAATACACACAAAACGGTTCATAGGCTTACTAGGGTCTATTGAACTTTCAAATGTGGTGCTGGCAGTCATTATTTTTTATACAATATATGGTGAAATTGTTGAAGCCTAGTCATTCTAGGTTAAACCATTTCGCCATATATTGACAAAAAAGAGTACTGCCCTCCACTCGAGCATAGCTCTTGCCTTGCGAACGGGCAAAGCAGTGCTTTGCTCGATCCGTTCTCAAGGCTGATGCTAAAATTACCCCAACCGTTGTTGAAAATCTAGGCTAAGGTCTCGACATTATCGTCGGTTTTCGCCTAGTTTGGTGTAACTTTAGCCATCAGCAGCCCTAATATTTGAATGTTCGATAGACCCTATAATATGGGAATTATCATAGCATAAACTCCAATCAAACCGTTATAGACGGTAGGGATTTTTTATTGATAAAGCGTTGTATATATGTCGAATTCATAGTTTGAGAGCCAAATTCAAATAGCTATCTAATTGAACACCTTATCAGCAATAAATGCTTAAAATCATTGACTTTGTTGATATTTTTTATTAAAATATCTGCCCTTACGCTAATGCGTGAGAATTGTCCTAGTTTGAGCTGATGCCTGTAATCTTGAGATATTACGGCTAAATACTAATACACAGCCAAACTAATGCCCTTATATCTCATCCTAATCGAGGAGTCTTCATGCCTGCAGTTAAGGTTAAAGAAAACGAACCAGTTGATATCGCTATCCGTCGTTTCAAACGTGCTTGTGAAAAAGCTGGTGTATTATCAGACGTACGTAAGCGTGAGTTTTATGAAAAACCAACGCAAGTACGTAAGCGTAAAAAAGCTGCTGCCGTAAAGCGTTATAAGAAGAAGTTACAACGCGAAACTATTCGTACCACTCGTATGTACTAATCAGTAATCTGATTAGCTAAGTACAAGCGCTACACTAACGCCACTGTTATCAATCGATATCAGTGGCGTTTTTTATGCTACAATTTTTGTTATTACTGCTGACATAATTTTTTATTAAAACCACTATCAGCAGGTTTTGTTCTAAAATTTAACAAACGACCTCTAACGAATAGCATTTAACAGATCGATAAGGATAATAGCAGTGAGCCAACTTAAACAGACGTTATCAGATAATATCAAAGTTTCAATGAAAGCTCGTGAGCTTGAGCGCGTCAAAGTACTGCGCAATGTACAGTCAGTAGTGAAACAAATCGAGATTGACCGTCAGACAGAACTTGATGATGCGCAAGTATTAGAAGTTTTGCAAAAACAGCTAAAGCAGCGTCAAGAGTCACTAACTATCTTTACAGAAAATGGCCGTAATGACTTGGCCACCAAGGAGCAGTTTGAGATTGATATTATCAACGAGTTTATGCCGCAGCAAATGAATCAAGACGAGATCATGGCATTGGTAAATGCTGAAATCGCTGAGCAAGGTGCTACGTCTATGCGCGATATGGGCAGCGTCATGGGTGTCTTAAAGAACAAAACAGCTGGCCGTGCTGATCCTGCTTTGATTTCTAAAATGGTCAAAGACGCGCTACAAGGCTAGCACTTGCTATTGATTGGCAGGCTAATCTGTACAAATAACCGCCTAGGGCTTAAAGTCTTTGGCGGTTTTTATTGCTTTGAGTTCTGCATTAATATTGGCCAATAACGGACGCGCACTATTGGCCTGATCTGTGGTTTGCAGATTTTCCGTCAACTGTTTGGCTTGTGTCAAAGAGGTCAGCGCACTCTCATAACGCCCATTCCATAGCTGATCATAACTGCGATAGCGCAATGCATTAATCGTCGCGATATTGGCTAACTGTGGTGAGGTGGTGGTCTTAGCAAGTTTTTCATTGGCAAGTTGTAAGCTTTGCCATGCATAACGATCGCTTGGCTGCTGTTCTGTTAGTGGCTTCAACAGCGCTTGGGCTTTTATCGGTTGATTACTATTAGTCAGCGCTTCGGCTAGATAGAGGCGTAAGTCACGGCGCTCAGGATATAGGCGCTGTTGGCTCTCTAAGACATCTACAGTTTGTTGCCACTTACCTTGTTCACTTAGTAGCTGACTGTGGGTAATCGACAATAGAGGCTCTAAATTTTGACGCTGCGTGCTTGATAACGCATTTATCTCGGCCAATACCTTATTAGCATCTGTAAAGCGCTGCTGCTCTCCATACCAATGCATTAGCGCAAGTTTGGCCCCAAGACTGTTTTTAGCGGCCGTTGTCAGTGTGACTTCGGATGCATGTTTACCAGTCACTTGCACACGCCAATACAACAAATCAAACAATGCTTGATGGCGCTGCTGCTGGCTCAATGAGAGCACTGGATACTGCTGAGCGCGACTTTGTGACTCGCTCAACCGCTCATTACTCAGAGGATGTGAGCGTACAAAGCTCGGTAAGAATTGATTCTCAACTTGATTTAACTGACTCTGTTGATTCATCGTAGTAAAGAACCGTGGCATCGCCCGAGGATCATAACTCGCTTGGGTCATAATCTGCATCCCAACTCGGTCAGCCTCGCGTTCATTACTACGGCTAAACGCCATGCTGCTATTCATAGAAGCCGTTTGACTGCCCATCATCACAGCCGCAGCGGCATCACCATCGACAGCTGAGGCAGCAATCGCAGCTAGCATACCGCCTAGCTGCATCAGCAATGCTTTTTTACGTTCGTCAGCGCCGCTTTCGTAGTGTCGTTGACTGATATGTGCGACTTCATGCGCGACGACGCTTGCCAGCTCATCCATGCTACTAGCTGACAGGATCGTCCCAGTATTGATACCGATTACGCCACCAGGCGCTGCAAAGGCATTAATACTAGGATTATCAATGATAACGACACCAAGTGGTGCTTGCTGACGAGCTTGGGCATTGAGACGCCACGTCATGTCTTTTATCGTTTCTTGTACCCAAGGATCATGTTCCATTCTGACGCGGCCATTGATATTCTGTAATGACCACTCGCCAAGCATTTTATTCTGATATTGCTCAGCAAAGCTCAAGCCTTGTCCACGCAGGTTTGGTAGATCTAGCGTTTGCGAATCTGTGTCTTGCCACGAGCTACCAGCAAATGGCAGCGTTTGACTCTCACGACTATGCGCACCACTAGCCATGGCTAGTAGCATTACTGACAACCCTACCTTGACGTTATTTAGCAAAGTTAAACTCATAAAATGACGTTTACCTTTTTGCTTAGACAATATAATTGGTAAGCCTGCAGAGCTTTTGGCTACTAAAGAGTTGTTGCTGTCGGGTCGCTTCGTTCTATTAGCGTGGTACAAGTGCATATCCTATAAGATAATTGACGACGTCTTTTCGACTATACGAGCTTGTTTAACCAAGGTCAATTCTACATTGAACTTAACTACCAATAACTTAGCCACCCGTCACGATTGCGCAACATGGCTGTGTAATTATTCATTGGGTTATTATTTATGCAGTAAATCTCAAACTTATAACTACTAATAGGCCAATTGCTAATCGTGCAACTCTTGGTTATGTGATTCTAGTGAACCGAACACAGCGTTGATTATATTCAACTGCAACTATACATTGTCTATTTGGTATAATAAGCAACAATGATAGTAGGTTTAGATGACTGTGATGACGACCTCATAACTTATGATTGATGGATTATGTTCGTACTCAATATCAGAGCCTCTCGCTGATAAAACAAATTAAAATATAGATATCTACAAGGTTTAAGTTATGCCCGCTGCCAGTGAATTAGTCATCGAACGTGTGTCGCACTCTATACAGTTATCAGCGAATTTGACTGATACACAGCAGAATGACATTGCGAGTTTACTAGAGTTGCTACCGACTGAAGGTCATAACTCAGATAATATAGCGACAGTGCAATCTGAACTAAATATAAAAGGTTTCGTTGATGGACGTGGTCTTGCATGTCCGATGCCATTGTTAAAAACTAAGGTCGCATTACGTGACGTAACAGTTGGTGAGTCGCTGTACATGGTTGCAACCGATCCTAACTCGCAGGCTGATATCACAGCGTTTTGTCGACAAAGTCAGCAATCACAGTCGGCAGATTGTTTAGAGCTAGTGGTCAATGAAGTTACTGACCATTCGTCAGTTGATGGCACATCATTACAGCGTTTCGCTACAATATATCACTTCATCATTACCAAAACTGATAGCAACTAAGCGCTGCTATCCTTTACAATTAAATCGTAAAGATTTTTATCTGACTATTTGCTTAACTATTTAACCAAGGTCAAGAATATGGCTAATACTTCTACTGATGCTGTAAATACAAATAAAAAAGATGGCTCAGCTCCTATAAAAAACGATGCACGCGATGCTGCATTAAAGGCCGCTGCTCAGCGACCGCCCTATGACGCGAGTACATTGGGCAATACCAGTACGCGCGACTTAGTACCAGCTATGCCAACTCACCTGTCAGCGCCAGGGGTCAACTTGGGTGCGTATATCAATACTGTCCATCAAATCCCGATTTTGACGCCGGTACAAGAGCAAGAGTTGGCGCATCGCTATTATGATGAAGGTGATGTTGAAGCCGCTCGACTACTGGTGATGTCGCATCTACGTTTTGTAATTCATATCGCACGTAGTTACTCGGGTTACGGATTGCCGCAAGCAGATTTAATCCAAGAAGGTAACTTAGGATTGATGAAAGCGGTCAAACGTTTTGACCCAAATAAAGGCGTACGTTTGGTATCGTTTGCTGTGCATTGGATTAAAGCTGAAATTCATGAGTTTGTGATTCGCAACTGGCGTATTGTGAAGGTTGCGACCACCAAGGCTCATCGTAAATTATTCTTTAACTTGCGTAGCCTTAAGAAGACCAATAATCAGCTGACACTAGAAGAAGCGGATGCTATTGCTAATGACTTGAATGTCACGCGCAAGCAAGTGTTAGAAATGGAATCACGTCTGACTTCTTATGACGCTTCGTTTGAGGCGCAATCAAGCGACGATGATGATGGTCGCTACGCCCCTCAGCTATTTTTGGAAGATGGCATCGATCCAGCTGAGCAGTTAGAGGAAGCGGATTGGGAAGAAAACAACTCATCAGCACTCATCGCTGCTATGGGTACTTTGGATGATCGTTCACGTGATATCGTCGAACAACGTTGGTTATCTGAGCAAAAATCCACCTTGCATGAGTTAGCCGCAGTTTACTCTATCTCAGCCGAACGCGTCCGTCAGATTGAGAAAAATGCCATGGACAAAATCCGTGATGCGATGACCATTGATAGTGTAATTTTGCCAGATGATATTCAGTAGCCTTAAGATGATACGAGTTGTTCAATGTTAAATTGGATCGGTATTGCAGCAATTAATATGGCTATCGCTGTGGCCTTAGGTGCATTTGGTGCGCATGGTCTAGAAGGTCATGTCAGCATGCAGCAGCTCGAGTGGTGGCATACGGCAACGCTATATTTGTTTGTACATGCGCTTGGACTACTATTTGTGGGTTTAATGATTCGTTTGAAATATATTACTCAGACGACCGCTTGGTTACTACAAATTGGCATTATCATTTTCGCTGGTAGCTTATATGCTATGACGCTTGGTGCATCGCGTTGGTTCGGTGCGATTACGCCTATTGGCGGCGTTCTTATGATTGCAGGTTGGCTATGGTTGGCCGTTTCCGCCTTTCGATTAAAAGAATCAGTTAACTGAGCTGTTTAATAGTTGTAGTTGTTGTAAGTTTTAGCTCTTTGCATCAGCTGCAACGAATCATTATTAATATAATGAAAGATTCGTAGTTAATAGCAGATAAACAGGAATTTCAAAATATCAGGGAGTATTTATTATGAGCACCATTACTGTCAATGGTAAAAGCTTGCAAACCACTCATCAGACTGTACAACTGGTTATCAATGAGCTTGGTCTTAGTCAGGGTCGTTACGCTGTAGAAGTAGACGGTGAGCTGATGCCAAAGAGCGAGCTTGCTCAACTACATATCGTAGAAGGTATGAATATCGAAGTAGTACAAGCCGTCGGCGGTGGTTAATAATGTTTAGACAGATAAGCTTGAGCTGATAGCTAGTTCATTTTCGTTCTAAGTTTACTAATGCTAAAAAAGACCTCAACGTATTACACGTTAAGGTCTTTTTTTACGTCAATTACAAACTAATGCAGTAGCTACTTATAAATTTTTATTCTCTTAGTCTACTTTCACTAGCTTGTAACGATAGTGTTCAAATTTTTAAACTCGAACTATGCTGCTGGTACTGCTTCTGCAGGGGTTAGATCCTGATAGCGACTATCGCGTCCTGCACCCTGAGTCTTTTTGCGCTCTTGACGGGTTTTATATTTACGTACTTGTCTATCTAGCTTGTCTGCCATCTCGTTAATGGCTTTATACATATCATCTTCATACGCTTGGACAAACATTTCTTGACCCGAGACACGCATAATTGCTTCAGCTTTATGGCTCTTTTTACCGCCGTCGCTAGCACCGCTATTGTCTAACGATAAAATCACTTGAATACTTTGTATCTGATCGAAGTGACGCTCTACTTTTTCAAGCTTCTCGCGTACTGCTGTGTCCATAGCTTCGGTAACGCTGATATGATGACCACTGATAGAAACATTCATATTGTTGTCCTTTTATTTGTAACTTACAATCAACAGATGAGGTAGCATTCTTGCTCTTATCATCTTGCCTTACCACTAACTACACCAATGCCTCTAGTAATGTGTCGACGTATCCTTTTATCGTCTCCTTTATTAGTTGTAAATAAATACTATAAATCGGCACTTGGTTTTCGTTGTTGGTATGACTCTAATTTGTCATGAAAATCGCCCAGTAGCAAGCCATTAAATTGTAATTAAGTGTAACAATACCTATTATTTCTATTTGGTTTCTATATAATCAAAAAATTTTATTTTTTATATCTGGTTTATACTGTACAGATAGGTAGCCATTAAGCTTATAGAAAGATGAGCTTAGACAATTAGTATTTCTGTTTGCGCTGAGTAGATGAGCCAATATTCATTGCTTCACGATATTTGGCAACAGTTCTTCTGGCTATATCAATACCATCTGCTAACAGCTCATCTTTGATACGACTGTCTGATAATGGTTTTTTGGGATCTTCGTCAGCGATGAGCTTTTTAATCATGGCACTGATAGCGGTCGATGAAATATCTCCATCAGCACTACTTACGTGAGAGGAGAAGAAGTGTTTCAAAGAAAACAACCCTTGCGGCGTCAAGATGGTTTTACTGGTGGTAAGGCGTGAGACCGTAGACTCATGCAAGTCAACTTCTTCAGCAATGGCCTTTAATATTAGGGGTTGCATAGCGGTTGCACCATGCTGCAGGAACTCTTGTTGATAGCGTACAATGCTGGTCGCTACTTTGAGTAGGTTTTGATTGCGCTCTTCGATACTACGAATAAACAGTCGAGCATCGGTGAGGTTTTCGCGTAGATATTGATTGTCAGGGCTGTCATCGCCACGCTTGACCAAGTTGGCATATTCTTGGTTTACGCGTAGTTTTGGTAAGGTGTCTGGATTGAGGCGTACATACCAGCCATCCTCTTCTACTTCAGAGTTACTTGTCGCCTTATTGTTTCTAACAGGTGTGACCAACACATCTGGAATATCGTAGCTTTCAGGCGGCTGGGCATAGTCAGGCTGGCTAGACTGAAACAGCAGCCCTGGCGAAGCGTTTAAGGTACGTAGTAGCGTAAGCGCAGGTGTGATGTATTCTGGTGCAAGCCCTGTGCGTTCAGTCAGTGCTTTAATGTTATTACTGACTAAATGCTCACTTGCTGATAGCAGCGCTTGAGCTTCTTGTAGGTATTCGGTGTGGGCATCTAACTTGGATAGCTGAATCGATAAGCATTCGCTTAAATGACGCGCCCCTACGCCAACTGGATCACAGGACTGGATGATACGTAATACCGTCAAGACTTCTTCTTTTTCAACGCGCTCATCCCATTGATAGAAACTTGCCATCGTATCAAAGCTCTGCAGCAGCTCATCTATATCAATTCGAATAAAGCCCATATCATCCATGGAGTCTATTAAATACTCTGCAATCAGCGTATCGGCCTCTGATAAACGCTTAAAGTTCAGCTGCCAGCGCACATGATCTTGAATGGTGGACGATGTACCGCCTTGATAACTATCGAAATCTTCATCACCCCTACTATTGCCAGAGCCCGTTGCGGTAGAGGCATAGTTACCCGTGTCAAAGCTACCTATATCAAAGCTATCGGCATCAGAACTGCTGTAGCTATCTACATCTATTGCACTATCATCGATATTAGGCTGTTGAAGCTTATCCAAACTATCACTGAAGCTATCACTACTATCGCCGCTGTACTCTATACTGGTATTCGGCACTGAGTCGAATGAGTCACTGCTACTTTGATTCCAGCTATCAAGCGTCAGCGGCTCGCTCCACTCCTCTATTTCATCATCACCACTGTCGTATTCGTCATCATTTTCGATACGTTCAAGTAATGGATTACTATCTAGTTTTGCCTGAACCTCTTGTGCGAGCTCAAGACTAGAGAGCTGCAGCAATTTTATAGCTTGCTGCATTTGCGGGGTTAGCTTTTGTGAGTTGCTCAGCGTGGTCGCCAATCCGAACGACATACTCATGGGCGGCTTATTGCACTCCGATCTTAGTGATATTGTGTTTATTCTGTCAGTAAAGGTAACGACATAAATCTTATCAGGACATGACGATAGCATTTTTTGCCACAATTTTGCTATGATAATTTATGTTTTGTCCGGATACGTTTGGTTTGCTATCGATAGCAGACTATCATCTTGGCAAAGATGAGCAATCCATAAATACGAGCAGTCTGTTTATTACCGCGAAAATATTATAATAAATAAATTACGGTGAATGACTAATACAGCTCACACCCAATAGGAATATTGTCATGAATTCAAGTAACCATCAACTTAACGTCGCTGCTATTCAAATGAGCAGTCAGCAGAATGTTGAGGATAATCTAGCAGATATCAAAGCCGCCATCACGGACGCACAAGGCCAAGGGGCTGAGCTTGTTGTATTGCCTGAGAACTGCTGTAGTATGGGGCAGCAATTTGCTACTGCTGAGCGTTTTGATGACTTATCAGCGACGATAGCAGACTACGCACGCACTGCTGATATACATGTACTAGCAGGCTCGTTACCCTGCCATTATCGCCCTGATGGAACTGTCGTTCCTGATGGTAGATTGCGCCAAGTGAGCCAGCTGTTTGCACCAGATGGTACCCGTGTCGCACGCTACGATAAGATTCATCTGTTTACCGCAACTGTGGCTGATAAGCATGGCAGCTATAACGAAGCAGCGACCTTTGAGCCGGGTACGCAGACTGTAATTGCGCCACTAGCAGTAGGCAATACAGTCTATCAGCTCGGCATGATGGTATGTTTTGATTTGCGCTTCCCAGCATTGGCGCAGCGTCTGCGACAAGCAGGTGCCGAACTATTGAGTGCACCTTCTGCCTTTACTTACTTGACTGGGCAAGCGCATTGGTCGTTGTTGTTACGTGCTCGTGCTCTAGATAGTCAATGTATGGTCATTGGCGCAGCGCAAGGTGGCGATCATCTCTACAAAGATGGTAATACCCGTCAGACATGGGGACATGCAGCTATTACAGCGTTTGATAGTAGTGTTATCGCAAGCTATGACGATAGTGGACTGGATAAACAATATGCCGTCATCATGGCGTCATTAGACAAACAAGCGCAAGAGCAAGGTCGCCAAAAACTACCTATTTTTGATTGCCATCGTTTGGCATAGATCATGGAATTCAGTGGATTTCGTGCCTAACTGCTAGGACAAGTCTTCATTTTGAGCATGAGTTGCTCGTGGATGGGCACGATCATAAACCTGCGTTAATTTTGCAAAATCAACGTGGGTATAAATTTGCGTGGTGCTAATATCACTATGCCCGAGCATCTCTTGTACGGCGCGCAAGTCACCACTGCCTGACAGCATATGTGATGCAAAACAATGACGCAGTAGATGTGGATACATGTTTTGGGCAATACCTGCGCGGGTGGCAGCAACTTTTAAACGCTGCTGCACTGCCCGTGTTGATAATCTGGTACCGAGCTTTTCACTGATGAAAAATGCGCTATCCATCTGCTCTACCCACAGGTTACGATGCGGTAGGTAGCGACTAATCGCTTCTGCTGCCTTTATCCCTAATGGTACTAGGCGTGTTTTACTCCCCTTACCCGTGACTCGTACCCGTAACTCAGATAAATCTACATCTGCCATATCGAGTGCGACCAATTCCCCAACACGCAAGCCGCTACTGTAAAGCAATTCAAACATGGCCTTGTCACGCAACCATAATCGCGCTTGCTCTGGTGTATCAGGAATCTCTTGATCGAGTAGCTGAGTCAGTAAATCGACATCAGCGATAGAAGGCAGCGGTCTAGGACTACGCTTAAGCTGATAGCCAGTGGTTGGGTTGATACGTGCTAGCTCTTCTTCAATCATCCAACCATAGAAATGCCGAATCGCAGACAGCTCTTGCTGGACACTGGCAAGCGCCAACTTATCTTCATCAAGACGTTGACTGATATGCTGGGCAAGTTGCCGTTTATCACAGCGTGTCCACGTTAGACGCTTACCACGTAAAAATAACGCCAGTTGATTTAAACCAGCAAAATAAGCGGTCAGAGTATGCGGCGAATGGTTGCGCACAGACAACATATTGAGCCAACGATGCACAGGTGCGAGTAGCTCTCGTAATGCAGCATCTGACTTTATAGTGGCGGCTAGCTCAATAGACAGCCAAGGTGCCGAGTTCGCTGCCTGACTGTCTTTATTGGTAGACATAACCATATTAGAACCATCCTTGGCATTTATACGATTGGCTTAACAACAGTTATCAGCCTTCAGCATTGGGTTTAAGTCCCGCTTGTGCCATCAGGCCATCTGGACTAAATACACCTTCGTAGACGAAAGCGGTCGGACCCGTCATCGTGACAGAATAACCTGGCTGCCACTTGATAATCATGCTACCACCATAGAGCTGCGCGCGAACTTCTTCACCTTCATCGAGCCAACCCTCACGTATACCAACGGCCACTGCTGCACACGCGCCCGTACCACAAGCTTGCGTCTCGCCTACACCGCGCTCGTACACACGCAAACGAATGTGGCGCTGATTCATCACTTGCATAAAGCCCACATTGACGCGGTCTGGAAATGCCGGATGCGACTCAATTGCCTTGCCTAAAGTCTCAACTTCGGCATCGAGTACATCGTCGACTTTTATCACAGCGTGCGGATTGCCCATATTGGCAACGTACAGCTGTACAGGCGTACCATTTACATCAAGATGATAGGTGTTTTGGATTTTGGTCGTCGCTCTTGGACTAAATGGAATCTCATCTGGCTCAAACTTGGGCTTGCCCATATCGACATCTACCCAACCGTAGCGATCAGTGGTCAGAGAAATAATACCGCTAGCCGTCTCAACGCGTAGACGCTGCTTAAATGACAGTTTACGTGCTTGCACAAAACGCGCGAAACAACGCGCGCCATTGCCACATTGTTCGACTTCGGTGCCATCAGTATTAAAGATACGATAACTGAAATCAACATCAGGGCGCATGGGTGGCTCGACTACGAGCAGCTGATCAAAACCAATGCCTAGGTGACGGTCGCCCAATAACTGCACCAAATCCTTGGTCAAATCTAAGCGCTGGGTCACTAAATCAATGACCATGAAATCATTACCCAACCCATGCATTTTAGTAAACTCTATTAGCATATCTTTGATGTCCTATCCTATTTTTATGTATGCCTTATATTAGCACGCTGTCAGATACAATCATAATAATACCAATCCCAAAAAATACGATTAGCGGTGTCAAACTTGTTTAGTCTACAGTGAGTAGTACTTGCCCTCGTTTTCCTTGCTACTCTAATTTTTGTGAATGGTGTTGCCTTCAACTAAAGGCATGCCTTCAATTAAGAATCAGCTTTAATTAAAAAACACTTTCCTCAAAATCCAGTCATAAAAAAACCCATTGTCATTATCACAATGGGTTCTCTTCAATCATCAAATACGGCGATAGTTTTGGCTCGTCTTTAATAACCTTACTGCGCCTGCCACAATGTTTCATTTTCATATAATGATTCAATCGTTTCGCGCTTGCGAATAAGCTGATGACTATCACCAGACACCATCACTTCGCTAGCACGCGGGCGTGAGTTATAGTTACTACTCATGGTAAAACCATAAGCACCTGCGCCCGTGATGGCCAATACATCATCTGTGGCCAATGATAGTAGGCGGTCTTTTGCCAAGAAATCACCCGTCTCGCAAATCGCGCCAACGATGTCCCATGGCTGTGTACCATCTGTATCGATACCGGCACTAGGTAGTACACTTGGAATCACCGCCATCTCAGCTTGATATAAAGCAGGACGAATCAAGTCATTCATAGCGGCATCAACGATAGCAAAGTTCTTATGCTCAGTCGGCTTGAGTACGTCAACTTTGGTCAAAAGTACGCCAGCATTGGCAACGATACTACGACCTGGCTCAAAGAACACAGTCAAACCAAGCCCGCTAAGTTTTGGCAATAAGGCTTGAGCAAACTCATCGATAGATACAGGCGTCTCATCAATATAGCGCACACCCAAACCGCCGCCCAAATCGATATGCTGCAACTCAATACCAGCGTCACGCAGGCTATGTATCAGCTCAATCACTTTATCTAACGCTGCAACAAATGGCTCTACTTCAGTCAACTGCGAGCCGATATGACAATCAATACCAACGATGTCGATATGTGATAAATCAGCCGCTTGCTGATAAACCGCTAATGCGTCTTCGTGAGTGATACCAAACTTGTTGTCTTTGAGACCTGTTGAGATATATGGATGGGTTTTGGCATCGACGTTAGGGTTGACGCGTAACGAGATTGGCGCAGGCTTATCGAGTGATTTTGCTACCTCATTAATTAGGGTTAGCTCGCTAATAGACTCAACATTGAAGCAGCCGATACCTTGAGTCAGCGCATACTCGATATCACTGTATGTTTTGCCAACGCCTGAGAATACCACACGTGATGCTGCACCACCTGCCGCTAACACACGCATAAGCTCACCGCGAGAGACAATATCAAACCCAGCGCCTGCCTGTGCCAAGACACCAAGCACGGCAAGGTTAGAGTTTGCTTTTACGGCATAGCATACTTGATGATTCAGACTGGCAAAGCTATCGGTATAAGCTTGATAAACGTCCAATATTGCTTGCTTTGAATACACGTAGCAAGGGGTACCATATTGTTTTGCCAACTCATCAATACTGACCTGCTCCATATACAATGTATCGTCGCGATAGCTTAGCGCTGGCAAGTGAGCACTCAACGCTTTCGGGTCAACATATAGCCCTTGCTCAGTTTGGATAGTAACGGATTCGCCAGTAGTAGAATCGGTTAAGTCAGCAGGTAGTTCAGAATGACTCATATAAACATCTCTAATATAATCAGATTATCAAGGGTGAAAATTAAATTTAGGTAGCAAAGCTATTTAGTCAATCAGGCAGTAAAGAATCGACAGTTAGTTAGACAGTCAATTAAAAAGCATCTGACCACTATCTATTGGCTCAGCTTAACAACTATTAGCCTAGTAATTAATAGCCTAGCAATTAATAGTCGTTGGGATCAGTACTAGGCTCAGGTAGCACCATTTGCTCTTCTAGGTAGCGGTTTTTTTGATAGTTATCATCATCGATACCTGCAAAGGCTGCGTCTTGTGGATGGCTAGTACTATCGAGTACAGACGCACTGCCCTCTATCGTTTGACTACTAGAGTCTGCCAAATATAGATCTCCTTTTTGCCCGCAGCCTGACAATCCTAGCATAACCACACTGCCAATAAATAAAGTGGCAACAGCCTGACGACTGGTACGAGCGAACGAGCTAGCATGCTTGGCTGCTGAGGGGCTGTGTATAGTAGACATATAATAGATAACCTGTGAGCTTACGACGGCATAATAGCGATAGTAAATCGTGATAAATAAAAAATAAGTGGACAGCCAAACCGACAGCGAAAGCACTGTCGTTATGACCATTTTAATCATAGCATTATTACATAAAGCTGTACGGATACTGAATATGATTGGTGAATAAATTTGCGTGATGTTGGATATTTTCTAAAACATTAGTCGAATTTTTATAGTAATATCGTCTGCGAGCTTAGATATGAATGTATGACATATGGGTGTCTCGACAATATTTCTTACAATTTCGTGAGCAATAGCGCTGTTATGCCACCCATATAAGTTATCCATTTATAGTTCTATAACTCATTGAATATAATTGATTTATTCTGTATTTAGCCATTTATTAATCACACATTTCAAACCTTGCCCCTGTCGTGGTGTAGAAACAAAAATGTGTTACATTATATTCCCAGTTTGCGGCAGCAATAGGATGCTAGCCTGAGATGCAGACGCATTACCTCATGAGCATGGATGCATAGCAATGTCAGAAATAGTAGCCCAAGTATAAACAAAATCGCCAATATATTTGCTGGAGATTATCGGCATATATATAGCTGATTTTCATTCACTCGGCGGTTATCGACTTCATCAATTCCATATAATAATGACATCATGTCTCAGTGACCCTTACTACAGCACTTGAGATATCAGCGATGTAGCATTTGATGATAATAAAACAGGACGTGGCAATAGACGTCTTTTTTGTATCGAACGAACGATATAATTGATTTGCCCTTTATAAAAACCAATCTAAGGATAGAGTATGAGCGCCAACCTAAGCACCACATTTGATGATAAGAATAGCGAAACATCAACCCTAACCAGCCCCACTTTAGTCCTCAACTGCGGTTCGTCTTCTATCAAATACGCGTTGATTAGCGATGACAATTCTACTCGTATCACCGGTCTTGCCGAAAACTTAGGTCTCGATACAGCCCGTATCAAACACACCACGCTAAATGGCGATAAGTTAGAGATCTCTATTCCTGGTGGTAGTCACAAACTAGCCTTGCAAAAAATCCTAGAGCTACTAGAGCAATATCACTTCATCGCAGTCGGGCACCGTGTGGTACATGGCGGCCGTGAATACTCTCAAGCTGTTCGTGTTGATCAGCATGCGTTGGAAGAAGTAAAGCGTCTAAAGATACTAGCTCCACTCCATAATCCTGCAAATGCTTTGGGTATTGAAGCGGTTCAAGCTATTTATCCTGATATCCCACAAGTTGTGGTATTTGATACCGCCTTTCACCAGACCATGCCACCCGTTGCCTTCCGCTATGCGTTGCCAAAATATCTATACGAAGAGCACAAAATCCGTCGTTACGGCTTCCATGGTACATCTCATGCATACGTCTCAGAACGTGCTAGCCAAGTTACTGAAGTAAAAGGTCCTCATGGCTGGATAACCGCGCATCTAGGCAATGGTTGCTCGGCAACCGCCGTATATGATGGCAAAAGTCTTGATACCAGCATGGGCCTGACCCCGCTTGAGGGACTGATGATGGGCACACGTAGCGGCGATGTCGACCCAAGCTTACATATGCATCTAAAGCGTCAGCTCGGTATTAGTCTAGAAGAAACGGATAAGATGCTGAATAGTGAGAGCGGTCTGCTTGGTATCTCTGGTCTATCAAATGATTTGCGTACTATTGAACAAGCTGCGAGCGAAGGCCATAAAGATGCGCAGCTCGCCATCGAGATGTTCTGCTACCGCGCTGGTAAATACCTCGCCAGCTTAAGCTGTGCACTGCCTGAATTTACCGGTATTGTTTTCACTGGTGGTATCGGCGAAAACTCTGTCACCACGCGCGCAAGTATTTTAGCCGTCATGCGTCATTTCGGTATCAAAATGGACGCTGAAAAGAACGCTGGATTGTACGGTGGCCAAGAAGGCAGCTTCCAAGCAGAAGGTAGCAGTGTCGAGCTATGGGTCATTCCTACAGATGAAGAATACCGCATCGCTCAAGAGACTCGTCAAGCATTGAAATTAGTATAAGCCTATTGATTATAATACCTAGCGCTTATCGTTCTAGACGCTTATAAAAAGCTGATAACGAATAAGGTAAAGCGCTTGGCATTTCTATACTGCACTGCTTATGCTGCTCAAAATGACTCGACGTCTAAAATAAAATAAATTGTAGGACATATTATGCAAACCATTTTACTTGTTCCCATTAGTCGCGGTATCGGTGTGACATCAGCCGCGCTAGGGCTAATCCGTGCCTTTGATTACAACGGTATCAAAGCGGGCTTTATGAAGCCATTTTTGCAAGATGATACGCTAGACAAACAGCATAGCTTAGACAGCTCAAGCGCATTGACCATGCACGCATTTGGCCTAAATCCTCCTGACTCTATCAGCCGTCAACACGTCGAGCGTATGCTAGGCGATGACAATCTTGATGACTTGATGGAAGAAGTGATTGCCAATTTTCATACGATCGATGATGGTCATGACGTGATTATCTGTGAAGGTCTGGTGCCAACCACTGAGACCTCTTATGCTTCACAAATCAACCGTGCACTTGCTCACGCTCTAGACGCCAAAATTATATTTGTCAGTACTGCTGACATCAGTAAACCTGCTTATTTAGCAGACAAACTGGATGTCCATGCCCGTGAGTTTGGTGGGGTCATCGATTCACGTACGCTAGGCGTGATATTGATGCGGGTACAAGACGTGCCGAACACCTTTGACAATCAACCTGTCGCGCCTGGTGAGGCCGTTGTCAGCTTAGATCCAAACTTCCTACAAGAGGTTCAGCGTCTATCGCCTTCGTTTAATACCGAAGTATTCCGCCTTATCGGGGTTGTCCCTTTTAGTGACTCTCTATCTGTGCCACGCACATGGGATATCGCAACGGAGCTTGATGCGACTTGGCTAAATATTGGCGAAGCAAAGACACGTCGTATCAACCGTATCAGCCTAACCGCACGTTCAGTGGCGCGCGTCAATGAAGTCTTTAAGCGTGGTACGTTAATGGTGGTGCCTGGCGATCGTGATGACTTGCTATTGGCTGCGGGATTAGCCTGTATCAATGGAATTCCATTGGCAGGTCTAGTATTAACAGGTGGCATTACCCCAAGCGATACAGTTGCTGAGCTTTGGCAGTCAGCGCTCAAAACTGGCATCCCTGTCATGAGTGTCGAAAGCGACAGCTACGAGACGGTACAGAGCCTGATGCATATGAGTTCTGAGATTCCAAGTGATGATACAGAACGTGCTGATGAAGTCGCTCGTTATGTGGCGGCGCATTTGGATCTAAGCTGGATTAAAGAATACTTCAGCCGCAATCATGAACCGCGTCTGTCACCATCAGCATTTCGCCATCAATTGGTCAAAAAATCACAGCATGCTAAAAAACGTATTGTGCTGCCAGAAGGCGCGGAGCCACGTACAGTCGAAGCGGCCTGTATCTGTCAGAGTCGCGGTATCGCCAACTGCGTACTACTTGCTAAGCGTAGTGAAGTTGAGCAAGTGGCCAAAAACCGTGATTTGACGTTGCCTGAAGGGTTAGAGATCATCGATCCTGATAACCTCGATATGAGCAAATATATCGCTGCTGTCGTAGAGCGCCGTAAAGGTAAAACCACTGCAGAAGTCGCTGCTGAGTACCTAAAAGACACGGTCTATCTAGGTACTATCATGCTCCAACTAGACGAAGTCGACGGTCTGGTCTCAGGTGCGATTCATACCACTGCCAACACAGTACGTCCAGCATTCCAGTTGATTAAGACCGCACCGCAATACTCACTCGTGTCATCAGTGTTCTTTATGCTGTTGCCTGAGCAAGTGGTCGTCTATGGTGACTGTGCAATCAACCCTGATCCTAACGCTGAAGAGCTGGCTGAGATTGCCATTCAATCAGCACAGTCTGCTGCTGCCTTTGGTATCGATCCAAAAGTTGCGATGATCAGCTACTCTACTGGCTCATCAGGCGCAGGTGCAGATGTCGAAAAAGTCGCCCGTGCAACCCAAATCGTTCGTGAGCGCGCACCAGACCTTAAAGTCGACGGCCCGCTACAGTATGATGCAGCGTCTGTCATGAGCGTCGGTAAACAAAAAGCACCTGACTCACCTGTCGCTGGACAAGCCAATGTCTTTATCTTCCCTGACCTCAACACTGGTAACACCACTTATAAAGCAGTACAGCGTAGCGCCAACGTCGTCAGTGTTGGCCCTATGCTACAGGGTCTGAATAAACCAGTGAATGATTTATCACGTGGTGCCTTGGTCGACGATATCGTCTATACCATCGCGTTAACCGCTATCCAAGCGTATAGCGATTTGATTTAATCGCTATAAGACTTAACCGTTAAATTCCTATACAAAGCCGACTATCATTATGATGGTCGGTTTTTTATTGGTGCTCTATGACAGACAGTGGTGACAGATGCTCATCTGCCCTCTACAATAGCGCTATCATCAAATTATTTACCTTAAAAAGGCCAGACAGTAAAAGAGCAAGGTGCATCAACGACCACGTGCGCCCTATCTACTTTTATACATTTATTTATGCCAAATACGAGCAACAGCCCTCAAGAGAAAACACCTGCACCTGCCATTCGTGCCTACCTTGGTGGCTCGTTCGATCCAGTACATAATGGTCATTTAGAAGTAGCGATGTCTGTCTATCAGCACCTACTACCAATTGCAACGCGGCTACAGCGCACACTGCATGTGTCTTTATTACCCAATGCGCGCTCACCATTTAAGACACAAAGTACAGACCCTAACCATCGCTTAGCGATGTTAAAGCTGGCGACAGAGAATACGCTGATACAGATTAATGAGCTGGAGCTGTGGCAAGCGCCGCCTGTCTATACGATCGACAGCGTACGCACATTAAGACAGCAATATCCTAATGATAATTTAATATTTATTATGGGTATGGACAGCGCCCAAAGTTTGGATAAATGGAAAGATGGCTTACGTCTCACTGACCATGTCAACCTATGGGTATTTAATCGTCAGAGCAGTACCAATGTGAGTGATGGTATTAGCGATGGCATTTCTGATAATACTCTCTCTCCTAAAAAGAAAATAGCGTCCGTACAAAATCTTGCTGTCTTAAAGACACAACTGCCGTTGGCGTTACAAGCACATATAACAGACTCACCTATCGAGCTGTTAACTCCAACAATTCATCACTCGACAGATAGCTCGAACTCAAACAGCACTGATCCGACTAGCCCTGACTTAAACAGCCCTGACTTGAAAAACGCCAATCAAGGACGCATTTATATAGATTCGCGCCCTATTACTGCGGTATCAAGCACACAAATACGTGAACAACTACAGAGAATAGACGATCAAACAAATAAAATGCCAGTCGCTGAGAGGCAAATCGCATCTATAGCATCAATAAATGATATCATTAGCAATACTGAATCTAATCCATTAGCTAAATGGCTAAATCCTGCTGTTTATCAATATATTATCGCCCATCAGCTATATTCTGCTGCTCAATTCCGTTAAAATCGCCTTATCTATGTCATTTTGCCTATCCTGTCTCTATACGTGACTGACAACATATGATCAGTCGGATAAGACAAATTGACGTTTTACCCCTTTATTTTACATATTTACGATTCAAGAGATTAAAATTTATGACCAACACCATGACTGCAGAACGCCTAACAGAATGCTTGACCCTAGTACAAAGCGCTCTAGATGATATGAAAGCAAAGAACATCACTGTAATGAATGTAGAAGATTTGACTGACGTAACAGAGCGCATCATCATCGCTGATGGTACCTCAAAGCGTCATGTACGTGCGATGGCTGATAGCGTCGGCGCTGAAGCTAAGCAAGCTGGTTTTATGCCACTTGGCCGTGAAGGCGGCATCGACTCTGACTGGACGTTGATTGATTTGGGCGCAGTTGTCGTCCACATGATGACGCCGCAAGCACGTGAGTTTTATGACCTAGAAGGCCTATGGTCATCACCTGAACAGTTGGCTGAGCTAGTTGCTACGCCGCGCGAAAAGAAAACTGCGGGTCGTCGTAACAAAAACAAATAAGCTCGTCAGTGACGATATTTGTTCAAAATTAAGAAACGCTCCACTAAAAAGGCCAGAATACTTATTCTGGTCTTTTTTTATGTAAATTTTATGGTGATGAACCAGTATAATCAGATACATCATTGAGTACAGATAAGCTCATTTCGTATCAATATTTATTAGCCACTAAAATTAAACCGCTTTAGCCTATTCATTCTACCTATTAGGAAACTTTATGAGCGCAGAATCGAACACGTCATCACCTGAGCAAACTTCAACAGACTTTAACCAAGACTTGCCCCTACATATCGCTACCCTCACTTGTGTTCGCGCTGGTAAGTCTATGCCATTTGCTCGTGAAGAAATGAGCGCCATTGATAAAGCACCTATCAAATCTCCTGTCGCCGTCAACTTTATGGGCTTAACCACTGATGAACAGGCTGATCGCAAGCATCATGGTGGCCCACTCAAAGCCGTGCATCAGCTAGCGCCTGCGACGTATGCAAAAATTAATGCAGAGTTCGGTTTAAAAGTTCGCGTCGGTACATTGGGCGAAAACCTTACGACTGAAGCTGTCGGTGGTTTGCCTGAAATGACCGAATCTACGGTTTGCATTGGTGATATTTTTCAATACGGTGGACATTTTGAAAACGGTCAAGACACTAGTAATGATGGTGCTAGCGTTCAGCTACGTATCGTCCAACCACGCCGTCCTTGCTACAAAATCAACGACCAAATCGGCCAATTTACCAAAGTACCAAATATCGCAGCATGGGTTAGCAAGCAAGGAATCTCTGGTTGGTATTTCCAAGTTGTACGTGATGGCGTTATAGACGCTGATTTACCCGTATATTTGGTTGAGCGCCCTTATCCGTTTGCGACATTAGAGATGCTATGGCAACTGGCAAACTCAAAAGAAAAGTTTGATGCTAATGTGATTGAACCGTGGCTCGCGATTGACTGTTTAGAGGACAGTTGGAAAAAGGTTCTGGCTAAAAAAATCCAACAGGATTGAAAAGGTAACACTCAACAAAAACCTTTAATATGACTTTTCTATTTATAAAAGATAGCCACTACCTTGCGTAATGGCGTCACAAGGTTTTTCATGTTCTATGTCAGCTCCATAATAAACACTCTCTCCTTCTTTTTCTCCATTTTTGATCGTGAAGGAGCACTCCATGAGTGAAAAGACAGAAAGTATCAGCTACCTACAAGCGATAGCGATTAGCGTTGGTGCGATTATCGGCTGGGGTGCGTATGTCATGCCAGGCGATTTGTTTTTGCCGCAGTCACAGCTATTAGGCTCTTCTGTTGCTATTATTATCGGTACTTTAGCCATCTATATGGTTGCGCGTGCCTATATTAATTTGCTGACTCAAACGCCAGAGAACGAGTCAGGCGGTATCTATTGGATTGAAAAATACATCAATCGCAAGCATGCCTATATCTATGGTTGGGGTGTCACGATAGGCTATATTTCTATTATCGCGCTCAATATATCAGCCGTCGCTTTGCTACTGCGCTATCTGTTACCTAGCGGCTTACAATTAGGCTATCTGTATACGATTGCTGGTTGGGAAGTCTACGCCAGTGAAGTTTTCCTATGCAGCGCGGCTATTATTTTATTCAGTTATATCAACCTAAAAGGCGTACGAGTCGGCGCAAAAATTCAACTCTATATCGCCCTCTTTATGATTCTATCAGTCACCGCGCTGTTTTTTGCCTCGCTTTGGATGACACCAACGAACCAAGCATTTTTGCCAACTGATATGTCTAGCGGCTCTATTACCAGTCTGGCATGGTTACCTATCTTGGCCGTTATGCCATGGGCGTATGTCGGTTTTGAGACCACACCGCAGATTTCAAAGGCGATTAGTGATTCAAAAACCAAGACCAAAAGTATTATCCTAATTTCACTCATCGCCGGTGTGTTGTTTTACTTTTTAATCAACTACTTTACCGCGCTAAACATGAGCTTTGACTATCAAGCGATTAAAGACAGCCACTGGGCAACAGGTGAAGGCATAGACAATCGGATTGGCAGTATCGGCATCTGGCTACTGTCAATCGCTATGATTGGCTCGATAATGAGCGGTATCAATGGCTTTATATTGTCATCAGTTAAGCTCTTAGAATCTATGGGTGACACGTCGTTATTGCCTAGCGTATTTACAGATAAATACAACCAATTCAGTAAGAAAAAAACCGTTATATTGATATGCTTGGTGTGTCTATTCTCTCCTTGGCTAGGTAGAAACTATCTACTTGATATCGTGACAATGGCGTCCTTGGGCATCACCGTTGGCTTTGCTTATGTCACGACCGCCGACCTTATCAATGAGCGAAAAAAGAAACAAGCAGGCTTGCTAAATTATCTCTCTGTATTGATCAGTGTGGTCTTCATATCGCTATTGCTGCTACCATTTTCACCAGCGGCGCTGTCGTTCAATGCTTATGTCTTGCTAGGTTTCTTTATTCTGCTCGGGGCAATTGGTTATAAAAAAATCGCAGTTCATTCTAACGTTAATTAACCGCAACTATTCCCACACAGAGCATTTCATGGCAAAAAACATTTCCTCGATTGCATTGGCATCAGTATTAATATCATGTTCCATGCTATCGCTCGTTGGCTGCGTATCAACGACAGCGCCGCGTTATATCATCGACAGCGATAGCTATCAAGCCACTGGCAAAAGCGAACGCATCAAAACCATTGTCTTGCACTATACAGTCTCTGATAATGAGCGCTCGATAAAGACATTGACCACGGGCAATGTGAGCGCGCACTATCTAGTATTGGACAATGATGACAATAAAATCTATAACCTAGTACCAGAGAGCGAGCGCGCATGGCATGCAGGTGATGGCGGCTTTGCAGGACGGACGATATTAAACGATACCTCTATCGGTATTGAGATCGTCAATAGCGGCATCAAGCCTGAATATCGAGACGCGTTAAAAAATGGCACGCTCGACTATCATCCTTATGAGCACTATGTGGCATTTGATGAGTTGCAGATTAAAAAAGTCGCACAACTGGTGCAAGATATCGCCGCGCGCTATGACATTTCACCAAAGAATATCATCGGTCACTCGGACATGGCACCCTCGCGCAAGATAGACCCCGGTGCCAAATTCCCGTGGGAGCGACTATATTTCGATTACGGTATCGGCGCTTGGTATGATGAATTTGATAAGCAGTTCTTTATGAATCAAGATGGATTTGCGTCGGCCACGATACCTGAGATCAAGCAAGCGTTTCGCAAATATGGCTATCAAATCAACGATACCGATACGTGGGACAAAGCCAGTCGTGATGTAATCTATGCGTTTCAACTGCACTTTAGAGCGCAGCAGCCAACGGGTAATATGGATAGCGAAACCTATGCGATATTGCAGGCACTAAATAAAAAGTATGCTGGTCGGGATGACTTTTATTAAAGAATACAAACTATCAGGAAACATAAGCCATGAATAACTCTCAAAAATATGAGCAAAACGATCTACAAAAGTATCTAGAAGAAAAATCCAAGCAAGAGCAGGAAAAGAAAGATGAACAAGAACCTGAGCCGCTTTCTGCCTATGATGTTTGTGTGCTAAAGGAAAGCGCCAAGATTCATGAGTTGATCGCTGAAGCTCAGAAGCGCCCCAAAGATGACTAACTGGATAGGCGGTACTTACCAATACTTAACAATCAAGATGATAAAGATGCGCAAGTTGATGTCTTATGTTTTGAGACATAGCTAAGCCGCTATGAAACCAATACCACAACTAAACAATGCTATATCACTTTATAAAAGAAGGCTTATCTACCAGCTATTTAGGCTATTTATTGCGATAGGCTAATGATAAAATCACCGCTCACAGGGTTATAGATAGTATCACTGCTCGCACCATCTCGTTGGCTTCCCGCCTCTTTAGTTTTATCGTTGATTTTAATGATGGCTAAGATGCTGCGTAGATTTGACAGCTTGGCTTTGATAACTTGATTCTATTACCAGTCCCAATATCTCTATTATCAAACGAACACCAATAATACTAAAAAAGGAATATTTATGTATCAAGCCTTTCAAAAACACCTACAACAAGAAATCAGTGATATACGCGCAGCAGGACTGTATAAAAACGAGCGCGTTATCACTTCTCCGCAAGATGCACTCATCAAGATCGCCGATGGCCGTGAGATGCTTAACTTCTGTGCCAATAATTATCTTGGACTGTCTGATCACCCTGAGATTAAAAAGGCGGCTATCAAAGCCATCGAAGACTCAGGTTACGGCATGTCATCAGTGCGCTTTATCTGTGGTACGCAAGATTTGCATAAGCAATTAGAGGCGTCGATTTCTAAGTTTTTTAATACCGAAGATACGATTCTTTATGCCGCTTGTTTCGATGCCAATGGCGGTGCCTTTGAGCCACTACTAACTGGCGAAGATGCCATTATTTCTGATTCGTTAAATCATGCTTCAATCATCGACGGTGTGCGCCTATGTAAAGCGGCGCGTTATCGCTACGCCAATGCAGATATGCAAGATTTAGAAACGCAATTGCAAGCGGCGCAAGCACAGCGTTTTCGTTTGATTGTCACTGACGGTGTGTTTTCAATGGATGGTAATGTGGCACCAATGGATGAGATTTATGCGTTGGCACAAAAATATGATGCCATGGTCATGATTGACGAATCGCATTCAGCAGGCGTGGTCGGTCGCACTGGCGGCGGCGTGACTGAATTGTATGATCTACGTGGCGATATTGAGCTGATCACTGGTACATTAGGCAAGGCATTTGGCGGTGCTATTGGCGGCTTCACCACGGGTAAAAAAGAAATGATTGAGATGCTGCGTCAACGCTCACGCCCGTATCTGTTTTCAAACTCTATTCCTCCTATGGTGGCTGCCGCTGGGGTAAAAGCGTTTGAAATGCTGTCGCAAGACAATACCTTACAAGACCAATTGCATGAAAATACCGCCTATTTTGTGAAGCAAATGCAAGATGCAGGCTTCGATATCAAGCCTACCGAATCGGCCATTTGTGCGGTGATGCTGTATGACGCCAATGTCTCGCAGCAAATGGCAAACGCACTGCTTGAAGAAGGCATTTATGTGATTGGTTTCTTCTATCCTGTCGTACCCAAAAACGAGGCTCGCATTCGTGTCCAGCTCTCTGCCGCCCATACTCGCGAGCAGCTCGACCAGTGTATCGCCGCTTTTATCAAAGTCGCCAAGCAAATGAAGGTGATTGATTAAGCGTCGTTCGGTATTTATCTAGGGCGTGTCCTCAATTCAAACGAGTGTTCTCTAAATGGGCTAAAAATAGCTAAATTTTGCCAAACATCGTCAAATAGTTGGTCAATATCTCGATATTATCTGCACTATTTTCCTCGTTTGACGGCAATTTATCTCATTTTTATCACCATTTTTAAAATGAGGACACACCCTAGATTCAATAATTAAATACAGTTAAATAAGAGAAAACTATGAAAGCACTGGTTAAAGCTCATGCCGAAAAAGGCATCTGGATGCAAGACATGCCAGAACCAACAGTCGGTATCAATGACGTTAAAATAAAAATTAAAAAAACTGCCATCTGTGGCACAGATTTGCACATTTATAAGTGGGATGAGTGGTCACAAAAGACCATAAAAACGCCGATGATTATCGGACATGAATACGTCGGTGTCATTAGTGAAATGGGTGATGGCGTCAAGCATCTTGAAATAGGTGACCGAGTTACAGGCGAAGGCCATATCGCTTGCGGGCATTGCCGTAACTGCCGCCGTGGTAAGCTACATGTGTGCGAAAACACCATCGGTGTGGGCGTCGACCGCGATGGCGCGTTTGCCGAATATTTGGTGATACCTGCCGATAATGTCATCAGACTCGATGAGCGTATCAGCGATGAGATGGCAGCCATTATGGACCCCTTTGGCAACGCTACTCATACCGCATTGTCTTTCCCTGTCCTTGGTGAGGATGTGCTAATCACGGGTGCAGGATTGATTGGTTCGATGGCAACAGCGATTTGCCGCTTTGCCGGAGCACGTAACATTGTGGTCAGTGATATCAGTGATTATCGTCTAGAGCTTGCCAAAAAAATGGGCGCGACAATGACCATCAACCCAGCCAAGGGTGAAACCATCGAAGGCGCTATCGAGGATCTAAAAATGCACGGCTTTGACATTGGGCTTGAGATGTCAGGCTCGCCTCAGGCCTTTGATTCAATGATTAGTAATATGTATAACGGCTCTAAAATCGCGCTCTTGGGCATTTTGCCTAACACTACCACGGTGGATTGGAGCAAGATTATCTTTAAGGCGTTAACCCTAAAGGGTATTTATGGCCGTGAGATGTGGGAGACGTGGTATCAGATGGAGCAAATGCTGATTAGCGGTATTGATTTGACACCAATCATTACCCATCGCATGCACATTGATGACTTTCAAGAAGGCTTTGATATCATGGAAAGTGGGCAATGTGGTAAGGTTATTTTAAGCTGGGATTGATTTTGGTGATTTAGTATTTGAGAAGTCATGGTTAGCTTTTATATTGTCACGACTTATAAAACGGTACTGATTTCAGTGCCGTTTTTTTTGGATAATAAAGAGTGATGAGATGGATAAAGGATGGATAATTTTAAGCAAGACGATCTGCAAAAATATCTAGAAGAAAAAGCCAAGCAAGATCAGGAAAAGCAGCAAGAACCTAAGCTGCTCTCTGCTTATGATGGTTGTGTACTAAAGGAAAGTGCTAAGATTCATGAATTGATTGCTGAGGCTAAAAAGCATTCAGTAGAAGATGGTTAGCATATTTACTAACCATCCTTTATAAGTAATGTTCAAATGCATCAAAATTTCAAATAATTAGTCGTCGACCGGCTCAGATTCTAAGAAGTTTGGAATTTTACAAGTGGTTGTTAACTCAAACTGCACACTCTTCTTTCTTTCTTCAATGAAACCAAAATAATCATCATTCATCAATTTATCAAAAGCTGAGTCATTTATACAGTGCTGTTTAAATAAGTCTCGAACTTTTTGTTCAGCATTTCCACCACCGCCATTTTTTTGAATCAGCTCGTGTATATAATTAGAAGGCATTCTATCACTAATTATATCTCTATTAGTTGAAGATAATAACCATGTCTGATTTAATACTGAGTCAATATTATGCTGTGTTTTCAAAAGCTTATCAGCCATTGTTTTATCTCTAATTCCATTTTCTTCCATAACTTTTTTACGCATAGCTGCTTTAGGAAAAATATGGTGTAAATCACATCCATTGACTTCTGCACAAACTTCCATATTATCCAGATATATATCTTTAGCTCGTTTCAAATTATACAGTGAAACAATTGTTTTACCTACTGCCCCACTTTTAGAAGTATTAATTTCGCCATAAATATTATTTAACCATGTCGGCATTTCTTCTTTAAATGAAGGACTAGAAAACCATCTTTTCATTTCAGCTAAATCTTTCACTTGCTTATTATCTGACCCTTCACCATAGCGAGAAGATATACCCGCACCAAAATACCAAGCTCTTAACTTATCTAATCTCATTAGTCTTAAGCTATGGTCTTTTACACCTAAAGGATGTTCATTAATAACATTTGCGATAATTGGTAGAAGTGGTGAATATGCTAAATATTTATCGCTACCTGTTATTAAAGCACTTCCACAATTTCTATCTAATTGCTCACATGCCTCATTCAAATTCTTAACACAAATATTCCAACCCTCATCAAACATCTCAGCTTTCAAGCTTTCTGGGAGGTGGGAAGTCTTAGGGGAAACTTTATTATAAAGAGCTAAAGTTTGTAATAAGTATCTTTTAGGCTTACCGTCTAAACTATCAATTAAAGAATAATTTGATACAACTTCATCAAACATTTGTTTGAGTGATATTCTTTTAGGATAAAGAACTGCAACTAATAAATCGAAAGCACCTAGCTGAATCCCCGTAGTATTTATCTTTGTAAATACTTTACAAACCCCACTTATCCCCATCTTTTTAGACACTACTACTGTTGGAAGCTTGAAATCGAAATAGTTATCAAGAATAAAAGGTAACAGTTCTGCTAAGAAGGTTTTCCACTTTCCTTCCTCTTTTATAATTTCCTCTAGCTCTTCCTTACTTTCTTTGACAGTTAATTTTTCATAATTCTTTAACTCATAATTTTTCTCATGGATTTTTTCACTAATAGCATCCCTTACATCTGTAATAGCTTTTGTTAAAGTATTCCTATCCTTTAAAAGCGTTAAAGGAAGAAGCTTAGCTTTACTTCTAAAATCTTTTAAGGGATCATCAGTTCTTTTTTTCTTTTTGATAAAAGCAAATACGTCTAAATCTTGTTCAATAAAGTTTTTAATCTCGTCCTTATTAGACGGTGCCTCAACTTCCTCCCACCTCTGCTTTACGCCATTTAAGTCTAGATACCATATATGATTATTTGTACCCCTTGTTAAATGACTTAAAGAAGTTAACCTCTGTTGGCCATCAAGTACTAAATATTGGGGTGGATTTTTATCCTCACCTTCATAATCCAGAGTTCTGTTTTCGGTAGGGATAATTTCAGAAAAACTAGTCCATGCCATTAAAGGATTTTCTTTTTCAATCTCGAGAAGTAGTACAGTACCTATTGGATGAGAAGAAAGTACTGACTCAAATAAGCTTTTAATATTAGAATCCTTCCAAACATAGTCTCTCTGAAACTCTGGGAGCTGGTAGTCACCATCGAAAATGCCATCGATAACATCAGAGAGATTTAAATCCTTAGATTCTGTAGTTAGTGCCATTATATTTTCCTTAAATTAGAAAGCATATTTTGATGAAAATTATGAAGTAAGCGATATTTAGCGAATTGACTAACATATTTTAAAAGAAAAGAACCTCTCAATCATATCAAAACTAGATATAAAAACATTAGCTGATTTCAATAAAGAATATCTAAATAATATTTTATTATATATGTTGCAGTTCAACCCTAGTTGAAGCGGACATACTTGTTGAAGCACAGGGTTTCGGGAGCTTGGCTAAGGGTGGTCACTCGAATGTTGGAATGCCTATAGCCTTAGCCACTGGCCCAGTGGACGACCAAGATAGTAGCGAAAAGCAGGATTAGCTCCCTATTTGTAAAAAACCCGAAACCCAAACATAGAAAAAGTGAGCCTAAGCCCACCTTCTTATTTTAAAGAACAGTTATATAGAACAGTATTACAAACTAACTCAGTTGATCTTAGCGAAGCAATTGAAAACGCCAAAAACTTTATATATCACTCAGCTCTTTTAACGCCGATAGCGCCTGCTCCGCCTTATCGTTCGACACAAATATATGGTCATGATAATAGGCAGCGATCACATTGGCGCTGATCCTTTTTGAAGTCAGTTTGGTTGACACGGCTGCGGTTAGACCTACCGCTTCTAAACTTGAATGCACTGTTAAAGTGATTTGACGAAACACGCCCTCGTACTGTAAACCTGCCTCGTCAGCTTTGTCTTTTGTTAAAACCAGAGTCAACCCTTCTGTCTCCATAAACGTCGCGATTGGCACTAAGTTTACGTATTCTGCTAGTTCCCCTTTTACAGTACAAAACACAAATAACTCATCAACCAGTGCTGGCTGCATAGAACCCAATAGCTCATTGATATCTGTAATTCCTGACATTTTATTCTTCCTTATTTTGCTTAATTTGAGTCTTTGTTAACCACAATTTTAGCATGGGCGTCATTACCTATACTCGTGAAAGCACGGTATAAACGCTAGTCTTTATTTCCAAACACTCAACTCTTAAACACAAAAAAGGTGAGCATAAGCCCACCTTTTTATTTTAAAAAACAGCTATCTCAAACTATAAACAATTACTAGAGGTCTGAGTAGCGACTAGCGCAACCAAGCGCGAGCGTTGCGGAACATACGCATCCACGCGCCGTCTTCGTCCCACTCTTCTGGTTTCCAGCTGTGGTTATAGGCTTTTAGGTTACGCTCAGGATGCGGCATCATGATAGTGACGCGACCATCGGTGCTACATAGACCCGTGACACCGCCAAGCGAACCGTTTGGATTGAGCGGATACGTCTCGGTTGGATGGCCTTGGCTATCGACATAACGCATCGCAAGCTGACCGTGTTTTGCCATACCGTCGATTTCGTTGTTGTCTAGCGTGGCATAGCCTTCACCATGCGCCACAGCGATTGGCAAGATGCTGTCTTGCATGCCTTTGAACAGGATAGACTTGGTACGCTCGACTTTTACGTTGACCGTACGCGCTTCAAATCGAGCCGACTGGTTGGCGACGAAACGTGGGAAGTTTTCTGCACCTGGGATGAGGTCTTTTAACTGAGCCATCATCTGACAACCGTTACAGACACCTAGTGAGAAGGTATCAGGACGGGCGAAGAAGCGGACAAACTGCATGCGAAGCTCGTCATGGAACAAGATAGAGTTTGCCCAGCCAGAGCCTGCGCCGAGTACGTCACCATAACTAAAGCCACCACAAGCGACCAGACCGTCGAAGTCACGTAGATTGATGCGACCATTCAGTAGATCGCTCATGTGTACATCGACCGCTTCAAAGCCAGCTTGGGTAAAGCCTGCTGCCATTTCCGTCTGACCATTGACGCCTTGCTCACGCAAGATAGCGACTCTTGGTTTATTCTCGCGACTGGCTAAATATGGTTCTTCGACCTTTTGATTGAGATCAAAGTTCGGCGCAGCGATCAGGCCTTTATGGCTCGCGTCGCTAATCAAGTCATACTCTTGCTGTACGCACGCTGGGTTATCACGACGACGCGCGATTTGATAGCTGACCTGCGTCCATGCTTGCTGTAATTCAGCACGGCTAAAGCGTAAGGTGTCATCACCCATGAGCGTTGGCGTTTGGATTAGTAAGCTGTCTTCTTCAGAGCTTTGTCCAACGAGGCTTAGCATGTCGCTCACGTTATGCTGATCTGCTAGCTCCATCAAAGTAGCAACGTTTTCTGGCAATACTTGGATGACTGCGCCCAACTCTTCGCTGAACAGCTGACCGAGTAAGTTGTCGTCATTTAATGACAGCTTGATACCTTGACGGCTGGTGAACTGCATCTCAGCGATAGTTGCCAACAGACCGCCATCACCGATATCGTGATAAGCGCTGATGACGCCTTGCGCGTTACCCGCTTGGATAAAGTTAAAGAAGTCGATCAAGTCGCTTGGTTGCGCTAAATCTGGGCAGTCGTTGCCCAATTGGCTAAGCGTTTGCGCAAGGATTGAGCCACCTAGACGCAATTTGCCTTTAGACAAGTCAATACGG
Source organism: Psychrobacter sp. NPDC078501 (assembly GCF_044900935.1). Lineage (NCBI taxonomy): Bacteria > Pseudomonadati > Pseudomonadota > Gammaproteobacteria > Moraxellales > Moraxellaceae > Psychrobacter > Psychrobacter sp. NPDC078501. The sequence continues at coordinate 229,913 of NZ_JBJDOS010000003.1, forward strand.
TAAAACGCGCTATCGCCATTGATTAGCTCAGGGGTTAGCGTTTTTGCTACGTCAACGACAGGGGCAAATGCCGTCACGACCAAGCTCATTGGCGACACGACTGATTTGTCTTGGTTTTCACCATTATCATTATCTGTCCAGTTAGCACGCATCGATAGCGAGTCTTTACCGACTGGGATAGCGATACCGAGTGCTGGGCATAACTCTTCACCAACGGCATGGACAGCGTCGAACAATGCCGCATCTTCTACGTCATCACCACACGCGGCCATCCAGTTCGCTGACATCGTGATATCAGACAACTGAGCGATACGCGCACCAGCGATGTTGGTAATCGCTTCACCGACCGCTAGACGCGCCGAGGCTTTTGGACTGATAAGTGCAACAGGCGTACGCTCGCCGACACTCATTGCTTCGCCAGTCATTGGCTGACCATCTAGCGCCACTAAGCCAGAAGCAGTCACCGCACAATCCGATACAGGCACTTGATAGCGACCGACATACTGATCACGCACGACCATACCCGTGATAGAACGGTCACCAATGCTAATCAAAAATGATTTGCTCGCTACTGTTGGGTGACGCAATACATCGGTGATTGATTCAGCTAGATTAACTTCGCCAAGCTCTAATGCTGGCAATGTGCTCTCGGTACGCTCAAAGCTACGCTGCATTTTTGGTGTGCCGCCGAGCAGTACTTGCATCGGCATATCGACTGGTTGCTCAGTTAATAGCTCATCATCAACGATTAGCTGACGGATATCCGTCGCCTCGCCCAAGATGGCATATGGGCAGCGCTCACGGGCACAGATGGCATCGAACTGATCTTTGCTCTCTGGGCGAATCGCTAGCACATAACGCTCTTGCGCTTCGTTTGACCAGATGGCCATTGGTGACATGCCAGCTTCTAATGATGGAATCTTGCGCAAGTTCAGATGCGCGCCCATTTCATGGTCATTGACCAGTTCTGGCATCGCATTAGACAGACCACCTGCCCCTACATCATGTAGTGAGACAATTGGGTTGCCGTCTTTACTGTTATTGCTTACATCGACATCATCGCCCGCTAGTGCCCAGCAGCGATCAAGGACTTCTTGGCAACGACGCTCCATCTCAGCGTTATCGCGCTGAACTGAGGCAAAGTCCAAACCTTCATCAAGGTCACCACTATCGACCGACGATGCAGCACCGCCGCCCAGACCGATTTGCATCGCAGGGCCACCAAGAACGATGAGCAAATCACCTTTTGTGATTGCATTTTTTTCAATCAAGTTGCGTTTGATATTGCCATAACCACCTGCCAACATAATTGGCTTATGATAGCCGCGCATCTCGCTACCGTCTTTTGCCGCAGAGGTATCTAGCTGAAAACTACGGAAGTAACCGCATAGATTTGGACGACCAAACTCGTTTGAGAAATTAGCTGAACCTAATGGCGCCTCGGTCATGATCTCAAGGCTCGTTGCCATACGATCTGGCGTACCATAATCCTGCGTGCTCAATTGACCTGACTGCTCCCACTTTTCGCTAAGCTCTGGGATATGCAGATGTGACACGTGGAATCCTGTTAGACCCGCTTTTGGCTTACCGCCACGACCAGTCGCGCCTTCGTCACGAATCTCACCGCCAGCACCTGTTGCCGCACCCGAATACGGGGCAATTGCCGTTGGATGATTGTGCGTCTCAACCTTCATTAAGATATCGATGTTTTCTTGATGAAAGTCGTAAGGATGGATTGAATTGGCATCCATCGCGTCGGTTGGAATAGGATAAAAACGCATGCCATCAGACCCTGCCATGACCGCAGCATTGTCTTTATACGCTGACAAGATACCTTGTGGGTTCGACTGGTACGTGTTTTTAATCATTTGGAACAGTGACTTTGGTTGTACTTCACCATCAACTGTCCATTGGGCATTAAAGATCTTATGACGGCAATGCTCTGAGTTTGCCTGTGCAAACATCATCAGCTCAACGTCAGTTGGATTGCGACCTAATTCATTGACGTACGCATTCATTAGATAGTCAATATCTTCGCTGGATAATGCAAAGCCGAACTCGGTATTGGCAGACTCTAGCGCTGACTGGCCTTGTCCGATGACATCGATATGATTCAATGAAGCTGGCGCTTGATCATCAAACAACTTACTGACATCGCTTAAGTCATAAACCAAGCTCTGAGTCATACGGTCAAACAACAACTGCTCAGCGTCTACTGGTAGCTTTTCGCCTGCGTCACCGTCTGTTTTTTCATCAAGGGTTAACGTATAAACAACCACACGCTCAACACGATTGATCTCGATTTCACAGTTATTAAAGATATCGGTCGCTTTACTTGCCCATGGTGAGATGGTACCAAAACGTGGCGCAACGATGACTTGTCGTTGGTTGTCTTGCGGCGCATCCAGCGTTGTTGATGCGTCAACCGCCAGTAAATCTAGCGCTTTTTTATGCTCATCACCGCTCAATTCGCGAGATAGCACATAGACTTGCTGAGTACTTATTTGACTAACATTTAGCTCGGTTTTTTGCTGGAACTGACTGATGAGTTGCTGCGTCTGAAAATCGGTAAGAAACGGTTGTCCGGCGATGGTCATCATAAAGGCATAATCCGTAAGATCAAGGCATCTCTGCCATGCTAAGTAAATGGTCTGGGTATTATAACAAGAAGACCTATAATAAGCAGGTCTAAACCAAGATAAATTGCCGATAAGTTGCATTCTATCGCGACTTACTATTTGCGAATCGATAATTCAAAAAAGTATCTTTTTAAGTCGTTTTTGAATTATCCATCGAAAAATAGAACGCTCAAATCTACGCTGTCACAATTTTTACCTAACCTTCATATTCCTTACAAACACTCACATCGCATTACTGGGAACCTATATAAATGTAGGGTGACAACTAGGTATTCTAGTCTCAGTTGTTAAGGCGACGATGACGTTTAACTTTTAGATTTATTTAATAGTTAGACATATCTAGCCTAAAGAAAAATTACTATAAATAATCAACTGTTCAATTCGGCTAATTAAAACAACGCTATATAAGCCCAATTAAAACACTATAAAAAAGGAAATTTATTATGAGTAGGCAAGACCATATCGATAAAGTACAAGCACTGGTAAAAGAAGTGAAATTTGCTATGATGACCACTCGTACTCACGAAGGCCATTTACATGCCTGCCCGATGACCACTAGCGAGACAAGCATTGGCGCAAAAGAAATTTGGTTCATTGGCGATAAGACTACCGAAACCATCAAAGATATCGAAAAAGACCCACAAGTAAACTTGGCCTATGTCAGTCAAGACTCAAAAGATTATGTCTCAATTAACGGTAAAGCAGAATTGGTAGAAGACCAAGAAAAGTTAGATGAACTATGGTCGCCAATTTACAATGCGTTTTATGAGCAAGGTAAAGAAGATCCAAACGTCCAGTTAATCAAAGTCGTCCCACATGGTGCCGAATACTGGTTAAGCGGTAGCTCAGTAGTTAATATGTTTAAGATGACTACTGCTGCAGTAATGGACGGTAAGAAAGCGACCAACTTAGGCGAAAACAACTCAGTGACACTATAAGTCGTCTAATTTATAGGCAGTAAAAACAAAAACGCCAGTGGCTAATGCGACTGGCGTTTTTATTGTCTAAATTTTGAGCTTATTGTATTTGTCTTATGGAATTATCCGCTTTGCTTTAAATAAGGCCAAGCAGCTTTTAGATAAATCATCATAGACCATAAGGTAAGTATCACAGCAGCGACCATTAATACATAACCGATGGTTTCAAGCGACTGCCAATTAAGCAGTAGTACGGTAATCGCTACCATCTGGAACGTGGTTTTTAGTTTGCCAACATAAGATACCGCGACGCTAGTGCTTTTGCCCAACTCTGCCATCCATTCGCGTAATGCTGATACTGCGATTTCACGCGAAATAATGACGATAGCCGCTATCGCCATAATGATATTGGGATGCCACTGTACAAGAACGATGAGCGCTACAGCTACCATCAATTTATCAGCAACAGGGTCCAAAAAGCGACCAAAGGCTGACATGACATTAAGTTTACGAGCAAAATAGCCATCAAGCCAATCGGTAATTGCGGCAATGATAAAAACGCCAGTCAATAATAAATGGCGCAACAAGCTATCACTAAACTCGCTCATCCCAACCCGCGCAATGACATTGTCTGAAATCGCAGGCATACCAATACCCATGGCTGGCGGCCAATAGGCAATCGCAACAAATAGCGGAATCATCAAGATACGCGCAATCGTAAGGTTGTTAGGCAAGTTAAAAATACTCTTGGTATTTTGCGAACTTGGCGGTTCTTCCTGCGTATGCAAATGCGTGCTGTCAGTCATGGCAAACCCAGTTTAATATGAACATAATAATGGCAGATAGCTTAGCATTTTTCGGACAAGGCGTCATGCCATCTCTGCAGCGATTAAGTTATCAAAGATATCAAGAAAGGTATCAAGATCGACTAGATGCCCTCCTATCGACATAAGGTATTGAAATTATTGAGAGCCTTTATGAATGATTTCACCATAAAGCTCCGCTACTTACTCTAAATATCAGTGCTTCATACCAGTCTTTGCGTCTTTTGGATTTTTACAACGTAATATACTGTAACCAAAACCGCCAGACAGCACTCAATTGCGCTATCATAGCGACTGTACCAGAACACTTGTACACTTAAATCAGTAGATGTAAATAGCTAAGTAAATATCTCCACCTATTGTATTGATAATTATTACCCTTATAAATAACAGTAGAGAGCACCAATAATTACAACAACTCTTGACCACGGCCTGTGTAGCTAATACATGACCCGTTTTCCTCAGCCCACAGTACCTCCTCTGTGGGCCTTTTTTTGCTTACATTTTGCTAAATATCGAGTTTTTATACTTCCCAAATATCGCTCGAACATTAGCTTTGAAATAAGCCTCAGTTCTAAACAATGTAAAATAATGAGCATGGATATTCCGCTTACTGCGTTTGCATAATTGCCTTAACGGTTTGCTGGGCCATCCGATAGCAGCTTTCAATATTACCTTTTGCACACCAGTCACCACTGACGATCCACTGCTTAGTTGCATCGATTAAGATGCCCAACTCTTCAGTATCCTTATTTACGATAGTAGCTGCATAGCGCCAACGATGACAGTCTGTTTGGCTAGGTGCACTAGCTTCATTCCAATTTAATGCTTGTTTTGCCGCCTGTAATAACTGTTCTTTTACCAACTCTATATCATCATCGACGTGGGCTTCTGACCAGTCATTACGTGCATGAATGGTGACACTTGGTAGTAGCTCATCATGAGCAGGCTTTTGATGCTCAATAAATATCCTATCAAGAATAACGCTATTTAAATAAGCGACATCCCATTGCGGTGTTAGCTGACCCTTTAATGTCTCAGGTAGTTTTTGGACATCATCCCAGCCAAGCATCAGCGTATAGCAGGCTTGCATTCGTGGTTTAGTAATTTTGTCTTGTTGAGCAAAGCCACTATCTGACATCAGCTCTATCGCCTGACCATTTGGCGCTGTGCAAATAACCCAATCAAACCAACCCAGACTGGCTCCAGTTTCGTCGAACAGCTCAGTTTGCTTGCTGTTTTGATTAAAAGTTTGATTAAAAGTTTGATTAAAAGTTTGATTAAAAGTTTGATTAAAAGTTTGATTAAAAGTTTGATTATGAGTCTGGTTCTGAGACTGCTGTTGGTTGTGAGACTGCAAATACTGAGCGAGCGGTGCAACACGGGTCTTAAATACTATGGTCGTGTGCTTGAGCACAGCGGCCAATTCACGACCCCAACTGGTCATTTTCGGTGTGCTGATATAGCGAGCATGCACTGCGTCCCATTGCTCTTTGCTTTGGATATTAGACGACTGCTCATTGTCATCTGCAGGTGTTAATTCAACCACTTCGGCACACCACGGCTGTAGCATCCCTGTATCTAACCAAGGCGCGATAAACTGTTGAAAGTCAGCAGTTTTCGCAGTAAAAAACTGCGCTCCGAATGACCATTGCCAGTTTTTATCAGTCTCACTATCGCTACGATAGCGGGTCGCTAAACGGCCTACACTACGTGATTTTTCAAAGATAGTGATTTGCGGGGTGTTAGATGACGAGCTTGATTGGTTTGACGCGCGCTCTAATAGTGTTGCTGTGAGCAAACCCGTTAGGCCTCCACCGATGATGGCAATTTTTGGAGCAGATAGAACAGTTGAGCACAAAGCATGATCAGTCATGATGACAGTAGACCTTATAAAGTATTTATGAGTCGCTACTATATTAATTAGTTAGCCTAGTAAGTACCGAGTGACTCGTCAATTAATCCTCAATTAAAATGGTAGCGATGTTGTCTTGTTAGTATTATTGAACCTTCAAAGTGACTCAATATCAATATAGTCTACGTAAAAAAGCCATGCTATTCTCGATAACATGGCTTTTATTTAACTTTGATATGCAAATATTGATGGCTAGTATTGAGTCACTATCCTTAATTCTGCAGGTTCATTATCAGGCTGAATTACTCTCCACGGCCTGCTTTTACTACTTCGACCAAGTCATTAATTACCGAGCTATCGGCAAGCGTAGATAGATCGCCCAGTCCCACATATTGACCTGCTGCAAGGTTACGCAAGATACGGCGCATGATTTTTCCCGAGCGCGTTTTTGGTAGTGCATCAACCATATAAATGGCATCTAAAGTCGCAATTGGTCCAATCTCAGCACGCACATGACGTTTTAGTTCTGCTTTTAGATCGTCGGTCTTTTCTTCACCCGATTTTAGAATGATAAATGCACAGATACCTGTACCGCGTATCTCATGCGGCATACCGACAATCGCAGCTTCAGCAGTTGCAGGATGCGCAACCACGGCGCTCTCAATCTCTGCTGTGCCCAAGCGATGCCCTGCAACGTTGAGTACATCGTCGACACGACCAGTAATCCAGTAATGCCCATCTTCATCACGCTGAGCGCCATCACCCGTGAAATAATGACCCGGATAATCGCTAAAGTAAGTCTTCAAAAAGCGTGGATGATCATTATAGATAGTACGCATCTGCCCCGGCCAGCCGCTACTGATTACCAAGTTGCCTTCTGCAGGGCCTTCTAAAATCGCACCATCACTATCGACGACTTCTGGTTTGACGCCATATAGTGGTGTCATGGCCGCGCCCGGTTTGAGATCGACCGTCCCTGGTATTGGCGCCATCAAGATACCACCAGTCTCGGTCTGCCACCATGTATCAACGATAGGACATTTACCATCACCGACGACATTGTAGTACCAGTCCCACGCTTCTGGGTTGATCGGCTCACCGACCGAACCTAGCAGGCGCAAACTTGAGCGATCCGACTCTCGAACAAAAGCATCGCCCTCTTTCATCATTGCACGAATGGCTGTCGGTGCAGTGTATAAAATAGTCACGTCATGCTTATCAATAATATGACCGATACGCGCCCATGTTGGGTGCTCTGGCACACCTTCGAACATTACCGTTGTCGTGCCATTGGCCAGTGGTGCATAAGTTGAATACGTGTGACCGGTAATCCAGCCCACATCTGCCGTACACCAGTAGACGTCATCTTCTTTGATATCAAAAACATCACGGAACGTTGAGATAGCATAGGTGATATAGCCGCCTGTAGTATGCACTACACCTTTTGGCTTACCTGTCGAACCAGAGGTATATAACAAGAATAGCGGATCTTCAGCATTCATGACTTCAGGCTCACAGATCTCTGATTGACCATCGACCAAATTGTGATACCAAACATCACGGCGGCCACTCATCGGTATAGAGTTACCCGTACGATGAACGACGATGACTTTTTCGACACTCTCAGTACCATCCATATCGAGTGCGTGATCGACGTTGGCTTTTAGCGGTGTGTGCTTGCCGCCGCGTAAACCTTCATCAGCGGTAATAACAACTTTTGAGCGACTGTCTATCAAGCGATTACCCAGACTCTCGGCAGAAAAACCACCAAAGACCACTGAATGCACCGCACCGATACGCGCACATGCCAGCATCGCTACCATGGCTTCCGGTATCATCGGCATATATAAAGTTACGCGATCACCTTTTACAACGCCAAGCTTGCGCAATGAGTTACCCAAACGGCAGACAGCTTCATGCAATTCTTTAAAAGAAATAATTTTGTGCAACGAAGGGTGATCACCTTCCCAGATGATAGCCGGCTTGTATGGGTTTTCTTCGAGGTGACGGTCGAGACAGTTGACTGAAATGTTTAGCTCACCATCTTCAAACCATTTGATGCGAAAATCATCTAAGTCATAATTGACGTTACTAACCTTAGTTGGCTTTTTTATCCAATCAATTAGCTCAGCACGCTTCGCCCAAAAAGCATCAATTGCTTCGGCTGACTCGATAGATTGCTGGTAGTCTGTAAGGTACTTATCAGGTGTAGTATTGGCAGCAGACATAAACTCGGCTGAGATAGGAAATGATTTCTGAGTCATAGTGTTGGGTCCCTTTTAATTATTATGACCTACACGGATAAACGTCTATGACGCGCCCCATGTAAGCGATAAGAGTCATCTTCCATAATGTGTGACACTCATCGTTAGTTTGACAAATAAGCGTGACGGTTGCAAGACATCAAAAGCCAAACATAACAATTTCACTGTACATCTGTATCTTTAGGCACAAATAATCTAGTTGCTATAAGCGAAATTAACTCAGCATTCTAGTCAATTTTTATTGTCTATGACTTATTTTGTATTGAGAAGGGTTTTGGACTTATGGATAATCGTAAAACGGTTAAAATATAAATGAAATTATTGTCAAACCCATATTTTATAAACGACACAAGCCATACTTATGTATGGCTTGCTGCTATCGAAAGCTCCCTAAACATCTAGGATGTATTATTTAAGCTGCGTCACCGTTTTCCACTGACCATTTTGTACTTGCGATAAATAGATATCATTAATCGCGACATGGCTCTCAGGCGTGATGGCAACTGTAGATCCTGTAACGCCATCGACAAAGCTAACGGTCTCTAGACCCTTGTTGAAAGTGTCGGCATTTAAGTCAGGACCTGCTGCGGTTAGACCATCAACGGTTACTTTAGCGGCTAGATAACCAAGAATAGCACCTGCTGATACTTCCTCTCCTGTGGCTTTTTCGAACTTCTCAACCCAAGCTTTAGTCTCAGGTTCATTGGCTCTTAGTGCCAAATCATTATAGTAAGACACAGAGTATAGGCCTTCACTTGCGCCGCCTGGTGCCGCTGCAACTGCAGGATGGAAACCAGTGACAGGAGCGATAAACTTCACATCACTCCAGCCCATAGCATTTGCCGTACCTACCGCGGTGATAGCACCGCGAATGGTTAAAGATAAGGCAATAAGCTCACATTTAGCGTCTTTTAACTTGGCCATCGCCCCAGCAAAGTCGGTTTCATCAGGTCGATGTGAGCTGGACTGAACTAAAGTGACGTTAGGATTGCTATCGCTGATATCCTTAGCCGCCTCATTGGTCTCTTCACCGTAGTCTGATGGGATATACATGACACATAAATTGCTAACTTTGTTTTCGGCAATAAGGTACTCCATACCTAGCTTTATTGAATCATAATAGGTACTACCAGCGGTATAACGACGATTGAAATCCCCTTCTTCTTGCATAGCCCGCGCAAAGGTGAGCGGCATGATACTAGGAACATTGGCGCGATCCATAATAGGGAAGCTCGCTAAGTTGTGCGGAGTGCCGAGCGACATCAGCATGGCAAACACTTTATCGCGGCTGACCAATTTGTTCGCAGACTGTACGGCCTTTGGTACTTGATAAGAATGGTCCTCGACAATGTAACGAATCTTTCGTCCATTGACACCGCCTGCGGCATTCACCTCATCAAAATACATATTGGCTGCGGCGACTGCAGGATTACCAAATCCAGCAAACGGCCCCGATAAATCATTTGCACCGCCTAAGATAATCTCAGTATCGGTCACACCTTGTACTGGCATATCGCTTGTGGAAGTAGATGTAGCAGCCTCAGTATCAGTGCCCGTCGCTGCGGTCGTTTCTGGATCACTACACCCCACTAGACCCATCGTACCGACTGTGAGTGCTAGTAGCGTGGTCTTGAATGTCCATTTCATTGCCTTTCTCCTTGCGACTCCGTCGCTGTTAGTTTGATGCTCTTGAGATTAATACTTTCGAGGTTGAGACGACTTCAAAAAAGCTGAACGGTGCTAAACTAAACTGTGATAAAGAGCTAGATCAGTACATAGAGTCGATGAGAGAATGATGCTTTTTCTCAACCAAATTTCTTTTCAGTTTCATCGTCGCGGTCAATTCATCATCTTCAGGACTGAGCAGCACATCAATAAGCCTGAACTGCTTTATGGTTTCTACCTGAGCTAGGGTCTCATTAGCAGACTGTACGACGTCATCTATCAAGGCGATGACTTCTGGCGCATGACACAACGAGCGAAAATCAGAAAACATCACTTGATTGTCTTGTGCATATTTTTCGACGTTTTCTTGATCTATCATGATCAGACAGGTCAAATACTTCCGCTTATCACCAATGACGACCGCATCTGAAATATAAGGTGAAAATTTAAGTTTGCTTTCAATCGCAGCTGGTGTGACGTTTTTGCCGCCTGCGGTGATGATAATGTCCTTGATACGACCTGTGATAAATATATAACCGTCTCTTATCTCGCCGACATCACCCGTATGTAGCCAGCCATCACGTAAGTCCTCAGCCGTTTTTTCTGGCTTATTCCAGTAGCCTGCGAATACGTTAGCCCCTTTTACGAGTATCTCCCCATTGTCGGCGATACGGACTTCAGAGTCTGGTAGTGCCTTGCCTACACTGCCAGCCATCTGTGCTTCAGGCGTATTGACCGATATCACGCCCGCACTTTCGGTCATGCCATAGCCTTCATAGATAGGCACCCCTATCGCATGAAACCAGCGGATAATATCTAGCGATATGGGCGCAGCGCCAGTAGTGGCACGGCGAATATTACTCATGCCTATCAGATCACGAATTTTATATAGCACCAGTCGGTTCCAAAACTCGTAACGCAGTCGCTGACCTGTCGTAGGAGTATTGCCTGCCATCACGATATCAGCATAGTCATGGCCTGCTTTTATGGCCTGATCAAATGCCCAGCCATTGAGTGCACTGGCGTCGCTCCGCATATTACTGATAGAGGCATACATTTTTTCCCATAGTCTAGGCACAGCGGTAAAAGTATCAGGCGATACCTCTTTCATATTCTCAAATACTGTCTCTGTGCTCTCAGCAAAGTTGACGATACAGCCTCGATGGATAGGCAGATCTACTGACGTTAGACGTTCGAGTACATGACATAAAGGCAAAAAGCAGAGCTGCTCATCAGTAGGTAAAATAGGAAGGATATCAATACTTGTTTTTAGCTCAAAGAGGACATTGGCGTGCGTTAAGATAGCGCCTTTTGGGTTACCTGTCGTGCCAGAGGTATAGATTAAAGTACGTATGTCGTTAGGTGTGCCTTGATCGATATGATCGCTAAAACGCTCTCTTGCGTTATCAACACTTCGACCAATCGTATATAGCTCATCGAGGAAAATAACCTGATTATCCTCTAGGCTACGCAAACCTTTACGGTCAAGGACAATTACCTTTTTAACATGAGGCGTCTGCTCACGAATCTCTAAAAACTTATGCAATTGCTCATCGTTTTCTACAATCAGAAACTTTGAGTGGCTGTCATTTAATATATAAGCAAGCTGCTCAGGACTGTCTGTCGTATAGACACCGTTGGGTATCCCGCCTACGCCGCAGACGCCCATATCAAAATAAAGCCATTCTTTATTATCTTCACTCAAAATAGAAACAGTCTGGCCTTTATTCAGACCAAGCTCGACGAGTGCCATGCCGATATCGCAGCTATGATGATAATAGTCTAGCCAACTATAACTTTGCCAAATACCAAAGCTCTTTTCGCGATGAGCAATCCTATCGCCTCGGCTCAAGCAAACTTGTCGCCAAAGTTTGCTCAACGTATCACACCCTTCTAGGATTTGAGGTGCATGATCGAAAGGCGCATTGTGTATCTTTCGACCCGTATCGTAATCATAACTTTTAGCATGGTTTTCAGAGCGATCGTGAGACGATACTGGCGCAGCAGATGTGTCTTTCGTGACCGCCGCATCAATAGGAGAAAGTGAAGTATTGTTTTCAGTATTAACATCAATATCAATAGAGGTCGTCATGATTATTATCGCCAAGTCTTTTTGCGTTTCCACCGAGTGGCTTCCGCAGTGTTGTCTTTGGTTTGTCCCAAATAGAACTCTTTAATATCATCAGAGTGCATCAGTTTGTCTGCTGAGCCTGCCATGACAATACGCCCTGTTTCTAACACATAACCATAATCCGCTGCTGCCAAGGCAACTCTAGCGTTTTGTTCAACCAGTAGAATTGTTACGCCTTGCTCTTTATTTAATCGTCGAATAATGGCAAATATTTCTTGTACCAATAGTGGAGACAGCCCAAGAGACGGCTCATCGAGCAGCATGAGAGAGGGTCGTGACATTAGTCCTCGACCGATAGCGAGCATCTGCTGCTGACCACCAGACATCGTGCCAGCTGCTTGTGTACGGCGATCTTTTAGAATAGGAAAATACTCATATATCATCTCGACATCACGCTGTATCTCAGACTTGTCACGCCGAGTATAAGCGCCCATCGCTAAGTTTTCGGCGACATTCAAAAAGGGAAACACTTCGCGCCCTTCGGGTACGTGCGACAGTCCTTTTTTGACTAAGCGATCAGGCTCGGTACCATCGATACGCTCTCCGTGGAACCATACTGCGCCCTTGCGAGGATTGATAACCCCCGAGATGGTTTTCATTAACGTTGTTTTACCCGCACCGTTAGCGCCCAAAATCGTGACCACTTTGCCTTCCGGCACCTCTAGACTCACGCCTCTTAATGCCATCACTGGACCATAAGCGGATTCTAGATTTCGCACCTCAAGCACATTGTTCTTTACTTCAGAGTCGACCAAATTCATTTCAGTAGCTGGCGCGGCAGAGGATAGTGATTTTTTGATAGATGACATTACACACTCTCCTGTCCAAGATAGGCTTCAATGACCTGTGGATTGGCTTGCACCTCAGCTGCTGTACCCTGAGCCAAAAACTTACCTTCAGCGACGGCCAGTACTCGATCTGACACCCGATTTACAAGACTCATGTCATGCTCTACCATCAAGATAGTCAAACCAAGATCTTTTTGCATATCTTCGATCCACCATGCCATCTCGGACGTCTCCTCTACGCTAAGGCCTGATGCCGGCTCATCGAGCAAAATAAGCTTGGGGTTAGCAGCTAATGCACGCGCAATCTCAACCACCTTTCTAATACCATAAGGCAAACCTGCGATTAGTTTATCTCTATAAGGGGCTAACTCTAAAAAATCGATAATTTTCTCAACTTGCAAACGATGCTCGCGCTCGCTACGGCGCACCTTTGGTAAAAACAGCAAGTCCTGTATCCATGACGTATTACGCTGCGAATGGCGACCGATAAGCAGGTTTTGTAATACGCTTGAATGATCAAACAACTCGATGTTTTGAAACGTACGGGCAATACCCAATTTTGCGATATCGTGAGCAGGTAGCTTGGTAATATCAGTGCCATCAAAAGTAATACGACCACTAAGCGGCTCGTACAAGCGACTGATTAAGTTAAAAATCGTAGATTTACCAGCACCATTAGGTCCTACGATAGTAAATACCTCGCCCTCGTTTACCTCAAAGCTAATATCATCAACAGCTTTGACGCCACCGAACGCAATAGATAAGGAGTCAACTTTTAATAAGCTCATCGCATACGCTCCGTTTTAAGATAAGTTTTAGAACGGCGAAACAGTCCTTTTCGATATAACGGAAACATCTGAAACCAAGTCCGTATCTTGATCCAAATACCGTATATACCGCGTGGCTCATAGATGATCATGATGACAATGACTAAGGCAAACAGCGCCGTATCAATACCAGGAATACTGGTGATACTAGAGCCCGCACCTTGACCAACCATATCGCCCAAGATAGCAATCACTTGTGGCAATAAGACAACGACGACAGCACCAAAAAACGCACCATGTATGGAGCCCAAACCGCCAATGACAATTTGCAGTAGGATGGTGATAGAGATGATAACGGTGAAGCTTTCATAATTGACCGCTTGCACAAAATGCCCGTACATAGCGCCGCCAATAGCGGTAATCGCGCAAGATATGCTAAAAGCTAGCGTTTTGGCTTGCGGTACATTGACGCCAAGCGCGCGGGCGGATACTTCGCTGTCTCTGATGGCTAAGAACGAACGCCCTGTGCCGCTTCTGAGCAAGTTGATATACCCTAAAGTCACCAACACCACGAGCGCAAGGCACAAGTAATAAAAGGCTTTTGGCGTGATGTAGCGATCGATGGTGTAGCCAAACAGATTGATAGGAGAGGCAAAGGTGCCAGAGATACCGCCCGTAATAGGCTCAGCTACGATAGCGATGTCCTCAACGATAATACTAAGTGCTAAGGTTGCGATGGCTAAGTAGATACCGCTGGTTCTTAAGATTGGTCTGGCGATGATCGCACCGATAACCCCAGTGATGAGTGCACAGGCAACCAAAGCAGGGAAAAAATTCCACCCTCGAGCCATCAGTGCCATATGGCTAAATGCTCCTATCGCCATAAAGGCGGCATGCCCTAAGCTGACCTGTCCGGTATGTCCCGTCAAGAGCATCAGACCCAGTCCAGAGATAGACCAAATCAATATGGCGCTAAGCTCACTGATGTAATAGTTGCTCAACAACCAAGGCGCCATTAATAGTAGCAAGAGGAGCACGCCATACTTTATGAGTTGGCTTTTGTCATCGAAGATATTGATATCTTGATCATAGCTGTGTTTAAACTGAGCTTTCATGGGCAGTACTCATCCTTGAAAATTTTTGGAGGCCGCTTTGTCATCCTTGAATCAAAGCTGCCTTGGATCAAAGCTTCTATACTTTTTTCTGTTTGACCTGAGAAAAAATACCGCCTGGACGTACGATTAGTACGATCAACATAACCACATAAGGCGCAATTTGACTAAGACCTAGCGGTAGATAACGACCAGCAAAGGGCTCTATAACCCCTACTAGCAGTCCGCCTGCCAGCGCACCAGGCAAGGAGCCTAAGCCACCGATTACCGCAGCAGCAAAGGCCTTGATACCGAATAGTAATCCGACAGAGGGTTCGATCGCACCTTTAGCCGCAAATAATATGCCAGCAAGCGCAGCAACCACCCCTGACAATGCCCAAACAATACCGTTGACCCGCTTTACAGGAATACCCATATAGTAGGCTGCCATTTGATTTTGACTACTGGCTTGCATCGCAATACCAAGCCGCGTGTGGGCAAAAAAGAAGTACAAAATGGAGGTTAATGCGATAGTAGATATGATGATAATGATGTCAACATAAGCGATACTGAGCGAGCCTAATGCCAACATCTTGCCTGAAAACGGCGTCTGTAGTGAGACTGGGCTATGTCCCCAGATGACACCAGCGACAAAACGCATTAAAAATCCAAGCGAGATGGTAAGAATGACCATCGCAAATTGCGGCTGACCAAAAATACCACGTAGGATAAAGCGATCGAGTAAGTAGCCAAATGCACCCATGATGACAGCAGCAAAGGTGATGCCTAATAAGAAGGGAAGGTTTGCCTGATCGGCATTGATGAAAGATATGCCCAAAAAGGCACCGAGCATAAGCATGTCGCCTTGGGCGAAATTGACCGCTTCTGAGGCTTTGTAAATGAGTACAAAACCCAGCGCTAACAGCCCATATATACAACCATTAGCAATCCCGCTAATGAGCAGTTGTAGGATATCCATAAAGTCCCTTTTGTCTTAACATTATCATCCGTGACAATGTTTGAATAAGCGGTTCAATCGACTGACTTTTTCATCAACTACTTGTAAAGAAATTCATTTTCTTCATATCAAAACGACTAGCGTTTTAGTAAGTAATCAACATGGCAGCAGTAGTAGCGAATAATATTCATATATTCACATTATACCAACTACGAATTATTGTCTATAGAAAAATCAAAGTTATTCAATGATTTATAGCAAGCGGCAAAAGCTATTTATATTACTTCCCTAAAAACACCGCCATTATTGCCATGGTATAATTAGCTACTTTATATCGTCTATCCAAACCTATTCTATAAGTCATCATCATGAGCCAAATGCCAAAACAAGCAAAGCCAGTTAAGCCAAGCAATTCATCAGCGGGTAATCCATCGTCAGCCAAAAAATCTACTGATAACCACTATGACGTCATTATCATCGGTGCTGGTGCTTCAGGATTGTATTGCGCACTGACTGCTGGTCGCCGTGGTCGCCGTGTCTTGGTGTTGGATCATGCCAATAAAGCTGGCAAAAAGATTTTGATGTCGGGTGGTGGTCGCTGCAACTTTACCAATTACTTTGTGGAGCCTGAGCATTTTATCGGTGCCAACCCCCACTTCTGCAAATCAGCGCTAAGTCGTTACCCGAGTTGGGAGTTTATCGGCATGGTAGAGTCGCATAAGATTGCCTACCATGAGCGCGAACATGGTCAGCTGTTCTGTGATGACTCGGCACAAGATATCTTGTCTATGCTGCTAGATGAATGCGCGGCCGTAGGCGTACAAGTAAAACTTAACGCTCAAATTGATCATGTTAAAACTACCGCTCATGATAACGGCGAACGCTTTTATTTAACGACGAGCAAAAAGCTTGGTAAAAAAGACATCGCGAGCGGTGCTCAATCTGCGCAGACACGCTATAGCTGTGAGTCTTTGGTGGTCGCTACTGGTGGTCTGTCTATCCCGACCATGGGAGCAAGTGGTATCGGCTATGAGTTGGCACAGCAGTTCGGGCATACGCTCGTGCCTACTGATGCCAGTCTTGTGCCGTTTACCTTCACTGATAAAACAGGCGAGCTTATCCGTGCCTTGGCTGGTATTAGTCTGCCAGTTATCGCCAGTAACGAGCGGATTTCTTTTAAATTACCTGTCCTATTTACCCATCGCGGTCTCTCTGGCCCTGCTATGCTACAGCTCTCCAACTATTGGCAGACTGGCGAAACCATCAGTATCAATCTGTTGCCTGACATTGATGTCACTGAGTTGTTGATTGCTCGCAAAAAATCACACCCACGCCAACTGATTCGTACAGTATTGGCAGAAAATACAGATAACGCATTACCCAAGAAGCTATTGGCAGCGTTACAGACGCATCTGTGGGAAGACATCAAAGATACAGAACTGGCCAACATTAAAGACGAACGCCTTACAGAACTTGGTGCTACGCTCAATGGCTGGCAGCTCAAGCCCTCTGGTACAGAAGGCTACCGTACCGCTGAGGTCACACGCGGCGGCGTCACAACCGATGAAGTATCCTCCAAAACGATGCAAAGCAACTTGCAAGATGGCTTGTACTTTATCGGTGAGGTACTCGATGTGACTGGCTGGCTTGGCGGCTATAATTTTCAATGGGCTTGGGCCAGTGGTTTTGTCAGTGGTGAAGTCGTTTAATAACTTCAATAGCCTCCCTATCTATAGCGATAATAGTGGCTTTAATGACTGTCAGCATTTGGATAATTGATCAGTACTCAGATAATGGCTGACAGTATGTTTGATGATAGTTGAATGGTTTTAGACAGTAGTATTAGAGAGTGATGAGAATAAACACAACATAAGTCTATTTTTATAGTAGAATTAACGTAAGGCATTCATCCTATTGATAGTAATGCCACTTAGACTTATGAGGTAATCCATGCGTCCAATCAAGCATATTCATGGTGATAAAAAGCCGCATTGGGTAGGTGACGGTTTTTTTGTAAAAACCCTAATCAATCATCTCGATAATAATCCTGATTTTAACTATAGCCATACCGATCCCTTTTTATTATTTGACTACGGTAAGCCTACGACCTTTTTACCCAATCCTGATTATAAGCTGCAACCGCATGGTGTTGGACTGCACCCACACAAAGGTTTTGAAACCGTAACCATCGCTTATTCAGGTGAGATTAGTCATGCAGACTCGACAGGTGGGCGCGGCGATATTTTAGAAGGTGATGTACAGTGGATGACTGCGGGTCGCGGTATTCTGCACGAAGAGTTCCACTCTGAAGCTTTTGGGCAACGTGGTGGTATATTTAGTATGGTGCAGTTATGGGTCAACTTGCCAAGCGCCCACAAACTGACCGACCCCAAATATCAATCTATCAAACGTGCTGACATGCCTATCGTTGATCTGATAGATAATAGCGACGAGCAAACTATCATCGGTCAAGCTGCCATTATTGCCGGTGACTGGCATGGAATAACGGGTGCCGCAACGACATTTACGCCTGTCAATATGTGGGATATCGAGCTACATACAGCAGGTACAACCACGCTACAAGTACCGAAAACACACAACACTCTACTGCTGGTACAAGAAGGTCAAGTATTGGTCAACGGTACAGCCATCAGCGCAGGCAGCCTAATTGAGTTTTCAGCGCCTATTCGAAATCATGTAGGCACTCAATCTGAACATTCATCATTACCTACGACCGATACTATCGAATTGACCTACCCTGCAACTACCGATGACGATACCCCTATCAAATTGCTACTGCTAAGCGGCAAGCCAATCGGCGAACCAGTCGCAGGTCACGGTCCCTTTGTCATGAATACTCAAGAAGAACTACGTCAAACCTTTCGTGATTATCAAATAGGTATTTTCGGCAAATAATGAAAATTTATGCATAAAAAAAGCCGCTCAACTATTGATAGTTAAGCGGCTTTTTTATGTTGCGTTATTTAGTTAAAAATCTAACTATTACGCTTGGTCTAAAAATGGATAGTCGGTATAACCTTCAGCACCGCCACCATAGAAAGATTCTGGATGCTGCTCATTAAGAGGCGCGCCTTTTTGGATACGCTCAGCCAAATCAGGGTTGGCGATATAGTCACGGCCAAAGGCGACTGCATCGATATAACCCGCTTTTACATTTTGCTCTGCTTTTTCGGCAGTGTAACCACCAGCTGCGATAATCATTTGATCAAAAGCAGCACGCACACGCTTACGGAAGTCTTCGCTATACGGCGTACCACCTGCCCAATCTGGCTCTGACAGATGCAGATACATGATTCCGCGTTTGTTGATCTGCTCAATCATCCAGATATTTTCGTCTTCGTTATATCCAGCTTCTACGTTGTTGAACGTACCAAGTGGTGAAATACGAATACCGACATGATCTGCATCCCAAGCGTCTACGCACGCATCGATAACATCAAGCGTCAAGCGCGCACGGTTTTCGCGGCTACCGCCGTATTCATCATCACGCTGGTTGGTTTGCTCAACCCAAAACTGATGCAATAAATAACCATGGGCACCATGGATTTCTACACCGTCAAAACCCGCTTCTTTAGCGTTCTTAGCTGCTTGACCAAAGTCAGCGATAACTTGTTTGATTTCTTCAAGCGTGGCTGGACGTGGCGGCGTTGCATCTACACGAATGGCTTGGTTGTCGCTGTCACGTAGCGAGGTACGTACACCAACATCAACGTTAGAAGCAGAGATAGGCGCTTTGCCGTCTGGCTGTACGCTCTCATGAGAAACTAGGCCCGTGTGCCATAGCTGTACGACGATTTTGCCGCCTTTAGCATGGACATTATCTACGATGGTTTTCCACGCAGTAATTTGGTCTTTGGTATGAACACCTGGCGCGCCAGCATAGCCTTTCGCTTGGAAAGATACTTGCGTTGCCTCAGTGATTACCAAACCAGAACCTGCACGCTGTGAGTAATATTCGCTTGCAAGTGCTGTCGGTACATCACTTGGCTCAACCGAACGTAGACGCGTCAACGGTGCCATAATGATGCGGTTTTTTAGGGTTTGAGTACCCATTTTGACGGTTTCAAATAAATTATCGTGTGCCATAAAAAGCCCTGTTTATTGTTTTAAACCTTACTATCAGGTTTACTATTATTGGTAATAAATAGCACTTATATTAGTAGGTAGCACTTAGCTATCGTTCTATAATTTGCGAAGTACGCTACTCATAAGCCGAGTTCTTTATAGGGGGCAAATGCCATTATTCCAAGCAATATTTACAAACAGAAACACCAATATTTAGATATTCGAATCTTTATAATTAAAGGCTACGAAGACAGTTTACCGTAGCTTAAACTCACGTCGTCCGCGTGGGATTCTTTGGTTGTAGCATTTTTTTAATAGACAGCTCTAATGACAGATATGTACCAAACAATATCACTATTGAACCAATGATGGCTTGGATATTTAGGGCTTCACCAAGCAGTAGATACCCTAAAATGATGGCAAAAATCGGAATGACTAAAGTAATACTGGTGGCGCGCGTCGGGCCAATATTTTTAATCAGCTGATTCATAAAGATAAGCGCAATGGCTGTCGAAAATACACCGATACATATCACTGATACCCACGCCTTTATGCTGATATCTTTACCATAAGGGAACTCATTAAAAGCCACAGGCAGCATAATGATACTACCGATAATGAGCGAACCTGCGGTGATAGCGACTGGCGATACTTCATACAGATAGTTTTTGGTGATGTTGGCCCCAAGCGCATAACCTACACAGGCCAGTAGCGCGTAACCCATCGGTAATAGACCTTCGACCAACCCTTTGCCTGGCTCACCGCCACTAAATAAGCTTTCGCTCATCAGTATGATTACCCCAATCACTCCGATGACCAAACCAAGTGCTTGTTTTTTTGATAATCTATCTTTAAAGAAGACTCTAGCGATAAAACCACTCATCATCGGCACAGAGGCATTTAGTACGGCTAGCACGCCTGCGTTCACTGATTGCGCGGAAAATGAGAACAACACAAAAGGCAGCGCTGCTGAAAACAAGCCAACGAGCGCTAGCATTTTCCAATGCTCCTTGATGCCTACTCTGTTTTTCTTATTTAATAATACAAAGACCAACATGACCAATCCGGCAAATATCACACGCAAACTGGCAAATGCCAATGAGCCAAACTCAGGCACGCCGATACGATAAAAAACGAAGGAGAGTGACCACATAAAAGAGAGCGTCACAAAGATGATGAGGTCACGGTTGGTCATTGGGTAATCCTATTAAGCGCTTAGACTGCGTTTACCAACTCGTGTCGGTCATAAGCGTCTGATGCGTTGGGAAAATTATCATGTGATTAAAAACTCATGATGATAACTTTTTAATTGTTTGATGGGTAATTTTTTATAAAATTTATAGTCAGTTTTTATCTACTTATTAATTTTTCTAGCACAGTTTCAAGGTTTTCACCTTTTAATAATTTATAAATTTGGACAAATCCCTTTTATTAGGCAGCATATAGCAAGCAGCGCTAATCCTATTATTCATATACTTTAGCCTATTCCAGCACCTTTCTATTCACATACTAAAGAACTCCAAAGTCATCCTTAAGTAAGTCATCCGTTCAATACCTATAAAAACAGACTTACAGTCATAGCAAACCCTTCTCATAACCCTGTTCTACGTCAGCTATTCTTAATAATGCTGATGTTAAAAGTAGCTTTAATACATCAGTTCAAGATTTTCTTAAAATATATTAGTTGATATTTGTTTACTAATTTTCTACTATCTAAAAGGTATTGGTTAGTATTTGGCAATACAAACAATAGATGACAAACATCATTAGTAGGATTTATAAATTATTGAGGAATGATTATGAAAAGGATAGCGTTATTTATCGGTATGATATCAGTTGCAACGGCAGGTTTTTGCGGGGTTGGTCAGTTCTCAGATGAGACTACTTGCTATGTTTATAAACAAGATAAACTGCAAAAAAAGCTAAACTGTCAGTATGAGGGCGCTGAGGGTGCAGCGATGAGTTATAGTTTTAGACAGGTCTCCTATAACCTGCCAGGATTTGGCAAAATGGCAACCTCTACCAGTGCAAACTATAATGACCGTAATGAAGTGACTGGATGGACGACCACTGTCAATGACGAGCCAGCGATCATCAGATATCGTCTGCCAACCAATCAGCGTATTGTCAGTGATGCCTATGCGCAGTCTGGTAAAGCGGTTATGCAATGTTATCTTAGTACAAAATCGCAGTGGGAGATTTGTGCTAAATAGTAGTTATGAGTGTTGACAATGACTAATGACCAATGACTCGTGCAAAATATCTGACATTTATAGACGAGATTCAAACCTCTTCTGAACCTAATTTCTTAATAGCCTTATCAATATTTTGTAATTGCTCATTGGTTTTTATTAGAGTTTCTGAGATTTTCCTATCCCAATTCAAGTCAGAAATATCTGTCTGATAGAATGCTTCAACAAAAATTTGAGATGAACTATCTAACTCCTTAAATCGAAACTTAGAATTTGCTCTTTTGTATTGAGCCTTGACTACAATGTTGTCTCTACCAATATATTTTTTTAATCCTCCATATTGGCCCCAAGTAATAATTACTTTTTGACTCGGAGCTAAATAGGGTATTCCGGTTGTTATAGGACCAGAACTCATTGCCTTCGGCATATCATCAGGCTCTTTTATACCGAACGCTTTTTCAGGTAATTCCCTTGATGTCTTAAAACTTATATTTTCTGCTGGGCCTTTACCTATGTTTTCAATAATTAGAATTATAACTGATGGGCGTTTCTTATCTGTATCAGCGTAAACTATAACTTCTGGATCAGTTGAGGAGCGGTATACAGCATAAGTAATAATAGTCGACGCTGTTGCTATCAACGCCATAAATACAGATACCCAATTCACCCATTCTATTTGCATGAAAATATTTCCAAAAAGCTAACGTTAGTAGGTCAGGCCCAATTTTCAACTACTTTACCAGTTTGTTAAGCTATAAATCTTAGTTTTTAAAAATATGCTCAACGTCTTCAAATTGTAAAATCAACCTCCCTGTTGGACAGCCATTGAATTACAACCCTGCATCGGTAAGAATGGTGTTACTTATTCATAAAACCTGCTCACCAACCCAGTTTATTAACGAGTCAAATACATGAAACTGCGCATTCTAAAATCTGCTGTGACCAATCCTTGGTTTAATCTTGCCACCGAAGATTGGATATTTAATACGCTCAATCCCGACTCTCATACTCTATTTTTATGGCGTAACTCTGAGACCGTGGTTATTGGACGCTCACAAAATCCATGGGTAGAGTGCAAAACCGATAAGATGGAAGCAGACGATGTATTTTTAGCGCGGCGTCAGAGCGGCGGCGGCGCTGTGTTCCATGACTTGGGTAATACCAACTTTACTTTTCTATCGCCCAGTGATGCTTACGACCAAGAAGCAAACTTCACTATCATCATCAATGCGCTTCAGAAACTCGGCATAGGCGCCACGCTGTCTGGTCGCAATGACATGCAGGTCGGCGACCGCAAAATATCGGGCAGCGCATTTAGACATGCAGCCGATCGCAGCTTTCATCATGGCACATTGCTGGTCAATGCCAATATGCAAAAGCTTGGCGACTATCTAAACCCGCATCCACTAAAGCTTAAAGCAAAAGGCATCAAATCTGTGCGTGCTCGCGTGGCAAACTTGGTAGATTTTAATGAGGCTATCAATCACGAGACCTTGTCTAATGCGATTATCGAAGCGTTCTGTGAATATCATGGAGAGACTGCACAGGTCGAGCAATTAGATGAGGCCAGCCTTGCTAAGCAACCGACGCTAAACGCTTACTATCAGCAGATGGCAGACTGGGATTGGCGCTTTGGTAAAACGCCTGAGTTCACCCATCATATCGAGACGCGCTTTGATTGGGGCATGATGGATGTACATATGGATGTGAAGCAAGCCATAATTACAGAGGTTGTTATCTTCTCTGACGCGCTAAATGTTGAGCTTATCGACCTGCTTAAGAATACATTGACTGGTATTAAATATAACAAGAAAGAAATTCAAGATAAACTCGATGAATTAGCAAAAGCGCAACCTGAGTTGGCAGCGCAAGTTAGTGATTTTGAGCAGTGGTTGGTTGGCGAGATGGAAAGTTAGCCTTCAAACATAGCAAAATTTTGATTCAAAAATTAAGAACAACAACTTGTAAGAACACTTGCGAAGACAAAAGATAGCAGGATTAATGGCTAACCTGACTGCCTGATAGTTTTGCTACCTGATATCTTCGTAAGTGTGTTTGCAATAGAGACGACTTATCTGTTCGGATTGCTCGAATAACATTCTATTTAACAATCCATTATTCATTAGCTAACTTAGGTGAACCCTCTAAATCATCTAAATCAGCCAAACTATCCAAAATAGCTTTGACTTCGGTAACGTACTGACCCAAGTCCGGCTCTAAATGAAAACCTGCTACCGACGTAGGTAAGCCTTTTTGCTTGCCTAGCCTAACGATAATTGCATTCTCTTCGGGTAAGACCAACACTCGCTGACCTAAGTGACCAAGCATCGCATAAAATGGAATTGGACTGTCCATATCCGTCCATACCGAGTGTCCGTATATTTGCGCTTGCCCTTCTGTGAATGCTGCTGCATTTGGCGTAACCATAAAATCAACATGCGCTTTGCTCAGCAATTGCTCACCTTGCCACTCACCACCATTCAACAGCAGCTGTCCGAATTTCGCGAAATCTAGTGCACTAGCGCTTAAGCAGCAATACACTTTTTCGATATTTTGTGAGCCATCGAGCGACCAATAAGCATCACCTTTCATACCTAGCGGCTGCCAAAACTTCTCTTCTAAATAGCTAGAAATCGTATAGCCATGCGCTTCTAATGCACGTGATAACGCAATACCTAGCAGCTGAGTATCACCAGAGGAGTAATCAAACTGACCACCGCACTGCTCTACAAAAGGTCGGCTGGTAATATGCTTTACTAGGTCATTCCCATAGTAGGATTTTGCTGTGGGATTGACTGGGAAATAATAATCTTCTGTCCAATCATAGCCTGATGTCATCGCCGATAAATCCGCAAGCGTACAGTTTTGGGCATATTCACTGTCTGCATACTCAGGCAGCAGCTTAGTAATTGGTTCGTCGATACTAGAGATATAACCATCTTCTACCGCTTTGAGATACAGTATGGTGGTGACGGTTTTTGCCATAGAAAAGCTGTTGGTGTGCGAGTCGCCACTGTAGCCCTGCCAGTAGTTCTCATATAGTAGCTTGCCGTCTTTGATAATAGCAAAGGCCACGGTTTGGTCGGTATCTAAGGCATTTTGTAAGGTAGGTGTCAGGGAGATATTGCCGAAGTTGGTATCCTTATCCCACTCTATAGGACCTTTTGTGCTAATAATCCGATTATCGAAATCTTTGTAATCATCTATATTAGCAGTGGTCTCACCTTTGAAATAAGTTAGTTGTATGCCTCGGAAAATATAGGCATTGCCAGTCACCACTAAACCTAGGCTAATAACTATCAGTAGTCCTATGATAGGTAGCACTATCCATTTAAATAACATTCTTAATATAGCCATCGTAAAATCCTTTTAATATGGCAAAGTTTTGTTTCTGCTGATTTCAGTGTATTAGCATCAGCAGGTGAGCTATACATATAAATACAGCCTATCTAAATAAAAAAGAACGGCAAGAGATATACCCTCGCCGTCCATTATTTAACATTCATGCTAAAGAGTTTAGATCTGAGCGGCGACTTCAGCACCATCACGAATCGCACGTTTGGCATCTAGTTCAGCTGCTAGCTTAGCACCGCCGATTAGGTGATATTGCGCGTCTGGCGCATCGCCAACATTTGGCATCAGCTCAACGACTGACTCTTGACCGGCACAGACAACGACGCTATCGACACGTAATAACTGGCTTTGACCTTGTGGGTTAGTCACCCAGATACCTTCGTTGGTGATTTTGTCATATTGCACGCCAGCAACTTGGATCACGCCGTGAGATTTAATATGCGCACGATGTACCCAGCCTGAGGTTTTGTTCAGACCACTACCCAAACGGCCTTTGCTACGCTGCATCAAATACACTTGGCGAATCGGTTTGATCGCATGTGGTCTGACCAGACCACCATCACTTTGATAGTCGGTATCATTGGTCACACCCCACTCTTCGCGCCACTCGCTGATAGACTGTGGTTCAGGACGATAGCTTGGATCTTTTAGTCCCTCAGGACCGATCTCATCCAGTGACTTACCATGATTGGCTGTCAGATACTCACTTACATCAAAGCCAATACCACCAGCACCGATGACCGCTACTGTGTTACCCACTGCTTTTTCGCCAGACAGCAGCTCAGCATAGCTCATGACTTGTGGCAGCTCAGCACCTTCGAGCTTACCTTCTAGACTTCTAGGTACGACACCCGTTGCCACGATGACATGATGGAACTTAGCTTTTTCGAGCATGTCCTTATCGACTTTGGTATTCAGTTTAATCTCAACACCCAAGTGCTCAAGCTCATTGATATAGTAGCGAATAGTTTCAAAGAACTCTTCTTTACCAGGAATAACTTTAGCGTAGTTAAACTGCCCGCCTAGCACGTCTTTTGCTTCAAACAGAGTTACGTCATGACCACGTAAGGCTGCCACATGAGCGGCTGACATACCAGCGACACCGCCGCCGATGACGGCGACTTTTTTCGGTTTTTTGGTTTTTTTATAGACCAGCTCAGTCTCATAACAGGCTTGCGGATTGACCAAACAAGTCGAGCGTTTGTTTTCGAACGTATGGTCGAGGCAGGCTTGGTTACAAGCAATACAGGTGTTAATGCGATCTGTCTGACCGTTTTTGGCTTTATTGACCCAGTGCGCATCAGCCAAGAATGGACGCGCCATCTGAATCATATCTGCTTGACCAGTCGCAACGATTTCTTCTGCTGTTTCTGGCATGTTGATACGGTTAGCCGCCATCATCGGAATACTAATATGCTTTTTGATTTCAGCAGTGAAATCAACAAAAGCGGCTCGTGGTACGCTAGTCACGATAGTCGGCACACGCGCTTCATGCCAGCCAATACCAGTGTTCATGATGGTTACGCCCGCTTCTTCTAGTGCCTTAGCCACGGTGATGACTTCATCCATGACGTTACCGTCTTTGACCAAATCAATCACTGATAAACGGAATAGAATAATAAAATCTTCGCCAGTCGCCTCACGTACCGCTTTGACCACGTCGACAGCGAACTTCATACGACCATGAATATCACCACCATAGATGTCTTTACGCTTATTCACATGACTTGATAAAAACTGGTTGAGCAAATAGCCCTCAGAACCCATGATTTCGACGCCATCATAGCCTGCTTGCTTGGCAAGTTTGGCTGAGCGAGCATAGTCTTTTACCGTTTGCTCGATGTTTTTGATGCTCATCTTGCGTGGCTTAAACGGTGAGATTGGAGATTTAATCGGGCTAGATGATACGGCAAATGGATGATAGCCATAGCGACCACTGTGTAATATCTGCATGATGATTTTGCTATCGTGCTTGTGCACAGCACGGGTAACGCGCTGGTGATTGATAACGTCAGCTTTAGTATTCATTGTTCCGCCAGCAGGCAACAACCAACCTTCGCGATTGGGCGAGATACCGCCAGTAATCATCATTGCCACGCCGCCCTTGGCACGTTCTGCAAAATACGCCGCCAGCTTGCCATAATTATAAAAACGGTCTTCAAGCCCAGTATGCATTGAGCCCATCACCATACGGTTTTTTAGCGTAGTAAAGCCCAAATCTAGCGGCTCAAATAAATGTGGATAGTGTTCATTGGTGCTAGCGGTTTGGATCGTATTGGCACTATGGCTGGCAGACATATCATTTTCCTTATGAATAGTTTATGAGGCTACTTTTTAAAAACGGCTTTTTAGAATTAGTGGGCCTAAGGGGTTTAGCATCATCGATATCGTAACACACCGCGATTATTGTCAGCTATGCAGACAAGCGACTGATGAGTGAGCACTATATTAATTGCTATAACGAGCGGGACGGTGTATCAGGCGGTACTGTGGCATATGGTTAAGCAAACACCACAAAACCTAGCCAACTTTTGAGGTAGATTATATACCGTTAGTTTAATGTCACTTAGAGATTAGACTAAGATATAAATCGATAAATATCGACTTATACCTATAATTTCTATGCTAGATTACTGTACTAAAGAACATACTGACGTTAATGTACTGACGCATTATAGAAATACGATAAAGGACTATCATCATGACAGATTTCCATACAGGTCTTGGCAAAAATGCCGCCAACCATCAACCACTTACTCCTATTGATTTCATCATTCGTAGCGCGCAAGTTTATCCTAATAAGACTGCCATCATTTATGACGACCTAGAACACAATAACCTCACTCAGACATGGCAACAGACTTATACTCGCTGTCGCCAACTGGCTGATGGCCTGCGCAAACTGGGTATTGATAAAAACGACACTGTAGCCGTGATGCTACCGAACACGCCAGCGATGGTCGAATGCGCCTTTGGTGTGCCGATGTCAGGCGGTGTCCTCTGTACTTTGAACACCCGACTCGATATCAATGCGCTTACCTTTTGTTTGCAGCATTCCGAAGCGAAGGTATTAATTTTAGATAGTGAATTTGCTGAGCATGCTGAGATTATCGATGAGACTTTTCCAGACTTAATCGTCATTCATTCAACGGACAAAGCAGTCGATGTCGAGCGTTTTGGACACATGAGTTATGAAGCATTGGTAGCCAGCTCAGACAGTTTGGATAACTGGGAAAAACCATCAGACGAGTGGGATGCGATTGCACTGAATTATACCTCTGGCACCACAGGCAAACCCAAAGGTGTGGTCTATCATCATCGCGGCGCGACCCTCAATGCTGTTTCTAATATTTTGGATTGGGACATGCCCAAACACCCCATGTATCTATGGACGCTGCCGCTTTTTCACTGTAACGGTTGGTGCTTTCCGTGGACCATTGCCGAGCGTGCTGGGGTCAATGTGTGCTTGCGAAAAATCGATGCTGATTTGATATTGCAGCTGATTGCCAAGCATCAGGTCACTCATTATTGTTCTGCGCCTGTGGTACACAATATGATTGCAGGCGGCAAACCTGAGTATAAAGACGCTATCACCCATACGGTCAAAGGCTGGGTCGCTGGTGCACCGCCGTCTGAAACCATGCTGGCTGCAATGGAAGCAATGGGCTTTCATATCTCGCATGTCTACGGCCTCACTGAAGTATACGGGCCAGTGACGGTCTGCGCTGAGCAGGAAGAATGGAATGAGCTTGATGTAGCCACACGCGCCCAAAAGAAATCACGCCAAGGCATGACTTCTCACTTGATGGCAGGGTTTGAGGTATTTAAACAAGGTACTACCGAGCCAGTCGCCGCTGACGGAGAAGAGATGGGTGAGCTGGCGCTACGTGGCAATATGGTGATGAAAGGCTATCTAAAAAGCCGCAAGGCTACCGAAGAGGCATTCGCTGATGGCTGGTTCCGCACAGGCGATTTGGGTGTTAAGTACCCTGATGGCTATATCAAAATCATGGACAGGTTAAAAGATATTATCATCTCAGGCGGTGAGAATATCTCTAGTATCGAGGTAGAAAACGTCTTGTATAAACTACCTGCGATTGAGAGCTGTGCCGTCGTCGCCGCGCCACATGATAAATGGGGTGAAGTGCCCGTTGCCTTTATCGAGATTCACGCTGGTAGCACGCTGCAACGTGATACGGTGATGGAGCATTGCAGTCAGCATCTAGCAGGCTTTAAAGTGCCCAAATATATTGTCTTTGCTGAAATACCGAAGACCAGTACTGGTAAAGTGCAAAAATTTGAGCTACGCCAAGCAGCAAAATCATTGGCACACGAAACGCCAAAAGTAACCGCCAGTGCGAAATAGAGCGGCGACTTGTTAAGTCATATCGTCAATTAACATTCATCAAAAAGGTTAGCTACATATAGCTGACCTTTTTTGAGCGCTCGTCTATTTATATAAAACTGACTATATTAGCCAAGCTTAGGCTCAAACCACTGATAAACTAGCATTCCTATAATCATGGCAGGAATAAAGACATAGGCTTGCCATTGACCAGTACCGAGCAACACAATTCCTGGTCCTGGGCAAATACCAACTAGCCCCCAGCCGATACCGAACAACATCGCACCGATAAGCAATTTTTTATTAATGACAGTTTTGCTCGGCATATCAATTGGTGTGCCAATCCAACTGCTCTGTTGACGCTTTGCCAATCGCACACCGAAGAAAGCGACGATCAGACCACCACCCATCACCAGTGCAAGGGAGATATCCCATGCGCCAAAGATATCCAAAAACCCTTGTACTTTAACAGGAT
Source organism: Psychrobacter sp. NPDC078501 (assembly GCF_044900935.1). Classification (NCBI taxonomy): domain Bacteria; kingdom Pseudomonadati; phylum Pseudomonadota; class Gammaproteobacteria; order Moraxellales; family Moraxellaceae; genus Psychrobacter; species Psychrobacter sp. NPDC078501. Next base: position 260,264 of record NZ_JBJDOS010000003.1, read on the forward strand.
TGGTCATACCTGACACCAGTAGTCCCAGTCCAAACAGCAATCCTGCTAGCAATCCGATTATATTTTTTAGCATCGTCGTATCTCGCTATTATTATTTTTTATTAACCATCATATGTCGTTAGCGCGTTAGCCCAGCTATCAATCTTCATCTGGCAATATGCCATGAGTTCGCTATAGTAGGCCTAGTACGTGTCGACCGATATAAACGGTCACAATTCCAAACAGCATAAAGGTGACAGTCGCTGCCAATGACCGTGGAGACAGCCGTGCATTACCACAGATACCATGTCCACTCGTGCATCCAGAACCTAAACGCGTGCCAAAACCGACCAGTAACCCTGCTCCAATCAATAATGGCAAAGAGCTACTGATAGCTACCTCAGGTAGTGGTCTTGCCAACTGATATAACAGCGGTGAGATGACCAAACCCAGTATAAATAGCACCTGCCACATCTCTACACGCTTGGGTTTTAGCAAGCTTGAAAAAATGCCACTGATACCTGCTATACGGCCAATACCTAGCAGTAAGATAACCGTCGCTACGCCTAGCATTAGACCACCAATTAAGGAGATCGGCGTAAATGCTTGCCAGTCTATTTGTATTCTCATAACGGACTACCTAATTAAGTTTATTAAATACGTGTTTGAGTTTTAATTTATAAAAATACATTATATTATAAAATATAATAAAAAGGTAAAAAAATACTGAACCTAGCATAATGCTAATAGTTCAGTATTTTTTATAACTGTTAGGACTGTACCGCAAAGGCTTCAAAAAAGGCAGTGAAAAAGACTTAATAAGCTATCACATTACTATCTTTATCAGCCCTCTTAATTGTTATTTTTACTGGCCCAGCACTTTATCAAGTGCCGTTTCAAAACGCGCTACTGTGCCATCGATATCAGTCAATTTATCCAAGCCAAATAGACCCAAACGGAAAGTTTTAAAATTATCAGGCTCGCCCACTTTTAATGGTACGCCAGCCGCGATTTGCACCCCGATTTCAGCGAACGCGCTACCTTTATGCATGTCATCACGATCAGTATAAGAGACGATAACGCCAGGTGCTTTAAAACCTTCGGCAGCAACGCTCTCAACGCCTTTGGCTTCTAATACTTCGCGGATACGTTTGCCAAGTGTCCACTGCGCGTCACACAGTTTATCAAAACCGATTGCTTTGGCTTCATTCACAGCATCACGGAACTGACGTAAGCTGTCTGTCGGCATAGTCGCATGGTACGCATGACCGCCATTTTCGTAAGCACGCATGATGTTCAACCATTGCTTTAGGTCGATACTAAAGCTATCAGATTCAGTGCTGTCCACTTTTTTGACAGCAGCATCGCTTAGCATGACCAAGCCAGCGCCCGGCGTACTGCTCCAACCCTTTTGCGGTGCGCTAATCAGCACATCAATACCCAATGCTTTCATATCTAGCCATACGCAACCTGAAGCAATACAGTCAATGACTAACAATCCGCCAACGCTATGCACAGCTTCGCTCAACGCTTTGATATAGTCATCTGACAAGATGATACCCGATGAGGTTTCGACATGCGGGGCAAATACAACTGCTGGTTTTTCTTCTTTGATTTTGGCTACGGCAACGTCGATATCGACTGGAGCAAACGGCTTTGGCGACTCACTATTATCAGCACGATTGGCCGTGAGGACTGTAGATGACTTGGCGATTTTGCCTTTTTCTAGGATTTGCGTCCAACGATAGCTGAACCAACCATTACGAATGATTAGGCAGTCCTCATCATTTGCCAACTGACGAGCGACTGCTTCCATACCATAAGTACCAGAACCAGGAACGATCACCACGGCGTCCGCGTTATACACAGATTTTAGGTCACTAGATAGGTCGTTCATCACTTGCTGAAAGGCTTTTGACATATGGTTTAGCGCACGATCGGTGTAAACCACTGAATACTCTAATAAGCCGTTTGGATCGATATCTTGACGTAATGCAGGCATTGAACACTCCTAGTGTATGGTTAGATAATATGCGACATGGATTAGATAGCACTATAATCAAGTGCTATTATTCTTGATGGTGAGGTCTTGCGCTGTCTAGAGATGCGTTGTTTTTAAACAAATAAAAACCAAAGAACACTGGTGAAGTCTACTAACGTGAAGTTAATATATTTATAGTCATATTACGAGCAAACACCAGCACATATCTTGACCTAAGCCATCCATGAGAGCTTGATATTAGCACTGATACTGAAGGTTGACAACGATACGCTCAGGCAACGATATGACTTGCGCTATTGAGCATTTATTGGTAGGTATTGATTGATAAATTTTGATTTATAAAGCCACGATGAAAGCATCAGTGCCCTCGATGAGCATCTTGTAGTCCTGACACCACGAAGTCTAGCAACTCACTGTCGCCTTCGCGTGCGGCTTTGCGCATCAGTTTCGATGGCGCATGGGTCAGTGTTTGAGTCAAACGTCGTGATAGCTCAGTGATGATATCTTCTGGACTGACATCGTCTTGTTGCAGCTTAGCAATAGATTCATGCAGCAGCTTATCCACCTGACCTTGAGTACACGCACGATACTGCTGAATGTCTTTGCCAACTTGGCGAACCTGAAAGCGACGGTCTATCTCAACCACCAATTGGCTCACTAGCAGTTCAGCATCCACTGCGGCTTGGCGACGCTGCTCGATATTACCTGCAATCACATGCTGCAAGTCATCGACAGAGTACAGATAAACATCATCAATGCGGCTAATAGTCGAATCGATATCGCGCGGTACGGCCAAATCTATCATAAGCATTGGCTGATAACGGCGACGCTTTAACGCTTGTATAGTCATTGTCTTATCAATCAGCAAATCCATACTACCACTACAACTGCTAACGATATCGGCTTCCGCCAATACTTGCGGCAACTCTTGTAAGGGTCTAACGTCTACGCGGCGATTAGCACCACGTAGTTCAGCCGCTAATGCTTCGGCACGTTCGGGGTTACGGTTACAGATAATGACTCGTCCGACCCCTAACCCTGCGATATGGGTGGCAACCAAGCGATTCATCTCACCTGCCGCAACGACCAAAAGCGTACGACTGGGTAAATCATCAAATATCTGTGTGACCAGTTTAGCTGCAGCAAAACTAAGCGATACAGCCTGTGCGCCAACCTGTGTCTCATTACGCACTCGTTTGGCGGCAGCGAATACTTGATCGATGATCCAGCCTAGCTGATTACTGAGTACTTTTTGGTCTTGAGCCAGATGCACAGAGTTTTTGATTTGACCGAGAATCTGCGGCTCACCCAGTATCATAGAGTCGAGACCAGCCGCTACTCTTAACCAATGAGTCAATGCATGAGTATCACGATGTACATAGAGATAAGGATCAATATCAACGAGTGGTAGTTGCTTGAAGTCAGCCAGCCACGTTTTTATTTTGGTAATATGCGCACTAATCGCAGCAGACGAGATATTCATGCTACTACTAAAAGCATTATTGGATGACTGGCCAGCAGATTTGACATCTTGCAAATTGGGTAATTGTGAGTCAGATAATTGGTCATTAGCGTGCTGCGACGTTGACGTTTGTGGCACTAGCGCATAGATTTCGGTGCGGTTACAAGTAGAGACGATCACGCTACCATCAGTAAAGGCTTCTATTTGTTTGAGCGCGACATTTACATCGTCACCCACAAGCGCCAAGCGCTCTCGCAGAGCGACTGGTGCAGTTTTGTGATTGACCCCAATGACCACTAATCTCATTATCGATAGACCATAAACATGACGCTCAGTTGCCCCTTACGCTATCTTATTATTTTTAAAAGACAGTTTTTGACGACAGCGCTAAAAAGGAAGACCCTAAAAACCGCCTATTATATCATTATTGCGGGCTTTAATTAACACTCACCCATCTATGATAACCATATCTCTGTATCTGGTCGCAAATGTAACAAATCAACTACTCATACGATTTATAAAATCAATAGCTGGGTTTTGACTTATGGTCAATAATATAATGTTAAATCATTCGCTTACTCTATCTTAACTTGTTATATTTCTATAATATTCAGTTCGACAAACATATCTATATTTAATTATCTTCAGTATCGTTCTTTGGCAACGTGCTCGCTACTAGTAGCATATTCATACAGCCAGACATGCCAATACCTGAGTAACACGGATGCTATTGTTTATCTCATCGGTCTACTCTTATAATGTTTGTCATGGGTACATATTGCCAATAACTAACTTGAAATGATTAAAACAAACTTGCCTTATCTGTGTAGGTAAACCATGGGCGAATACGGCTATCTATGATTTTTTTTGGGTCATTACTTCGGTCACCACATCCCTATAGCGAATACTCTAGCTTCCGTGCTTTATTGCATGTCGCTATTGAGCGCCTGTGTCAACGGTATAAGCTAGCGTTGCCTCTAGCCGTGTGCCTGTGTTTGGCAGCCCCTGTTCATGCTAGCCATCCCGATGTATTGCTAGAAACAAAAATTCCTAAAGTAGCCGTTGCTACCGATACTAAAGCAGCTAACAATAAGCTAAATGGCAATAAAGTAAATAATGATAGTACTCTGTTCGATACACCTTATAATGAAGATACACTCACCATAGAGAATGTAAAAAATATTAATGGCCTAGCGCCAGCCAGTCTATGGCAACCTGAGCTTAGTGAACCAAGCTTGTACGCTCTACTGGATGCCGAGTTTGCTGCTGATCGCGATGACAAACGACGTGCGGTCTCTATTTATAAGCAACAGTCTTTTAAAGAAGATGCGACAGCGGTGTTTGAGAGAGCGCTTAGCCTGTCTTTGCGTAACGAAAGGGTTGAAGATTCATTACAGTTTGCCAAGACATGGCAAGACCAAAACCCTGACCACGTACCTGCTTGGTTTTATGTCGCGCATTTGGCTTTACGTGCCCACGACTATATATTAGCGGGTGAAACGTTAAACCGCATCTTGCGCTATGACCCACGCGCAGACTTAAGCGAAATCCTCATAGGTATTTACCCAAATAATGATGATGACAAGCGCGAGCTGCTTGCCGCGTTGCAGCCATTAGATAGTGAGCAAAACGCCTCATTGTCGGTATTAAAAGCGGGTTTACTCTATCAGTTTAACGAACCTGAAGTGGCTATCGTTCATATCAATCGAGCGCTAGAGCGTCAGCCAGACTATGTGCCTTTTATTACCTTAAAAGCCGATATATTGCGTAAAATCGTGACCGCAGAAACTGTCATTAATTATGTCAGTCAAGCTCGTCTACGTAACCCTGATAGTAAAAGCTTATATCTATATGAGATTCGCTATCTCTTAGATTTAAAGCAAAGCGAGCAAGCTTGGAAGTTACTACTTGAAGCGCATAGCCGCTTCAGCGATGATTCTGAGATTACTCTGCTCGCAGCCTTAGTGAGCTTGGATATTGAAGAGTACGCTAGTGCCGATGAGCTACTCAATATGCTTGCTAAGAGTCCAGCTTATCTTGATCAAGCCTATTATTATCTGGGTATCAGTGCTGAGCGTCAGCAGTTGTTCGATCAAGCCAAATACTATCTCAATGGCGTCATGCAAGAGGATTTGGTATTAGAAGCGCGTAGAAAGGTAGTGGCGTTTGAATTACTCGATAACGACGTCGATGGGGCAATCGCGACTTTAGAGAAGCTGCGCAAAGACTTCACAGTATTCGCGCCTGACACTTTTGTCATGCAAGCCGATATCTTATGGCAACAAAACGAGTCGGATGAAGCGCTGCGTCTACTAACCCGTGCCGCTCGTAAATATCCTGACAATGAGATGCTACTCTTTGCACGGGCTCAGCTTTTAGATGATAAAGAAGACTATGTTGTTAAGCGCACCCTGCTCAACCATTTGCAGGCTTTAGATCCTAGCAATTTATCCTATCAGTTGAGCTATGCACAGTTACTGCTGGCAAATGAGCGCAGCTCAGAGCAAGGTCTAGCGCTAGCTACCGCAATTATTCAGATTCGCTATGATGACCCACGTTATGATAACGACCTACATCTGCAAGCCTTAAATGTCTTGGCGGGCAATGCATTGGCCAAAGAGAACTATCAGCAGGTCATCGACTATCTACAGACACCTTATGATGTGCTGCCAACTCTGCGCTCAGGCACGCTGTTATTGCGCGCCTATCAAGGCTTAGGTAACAATGACAAAGTTGAGGCATTACTCGCAGATTTGCAGCAGCGCTTCTCATTTGGACAGCATAATATCAATGACCGCATACAGCTATATTAATAGCGCTGATTTTGGATATGTTATTCGAGCTTTGTAGTCACAGAGATATGATAGTTGATAAGGTTTTTATAAATAACGAAGCATTTATAAATTACAAGGTCGTTATAAGAAGCTAACAGCCGTGCATAACCGAGCAACAAATAACGCTTAAGCTAATATCTTTGTTCATCTTTCCATTTTTGAGAAACTATTATGTCAGCATCCATCACTTCTTTTAAACCAAATAAATTGGCTCTATTTACTGCTATAACTGCAGCAATGGTCATAACCTCTGGCTGTCAGTCATTAAAAACGGCCAACGCGACCAACCAGCCAACGACTACTGTACAAGGTCAAAACGCTGATCAACCCAAAAAGCTAGAGAGCTTTAATATCACGGGCAAGATTGGAGTGACGACACCTGCGAATGATTCGACCGGTACCCAAGGTGGTAGTGCGTTCTATGCATGGGGTCAGCAAAATGACCGATTTGCCATTGAGCTGATTGGCGCACTTGGTATTGGTAAAACCAACATCGAATACAATGGTCAGACCGCTACTCTAGTTAGCGAAAAGACAGGTACATTGACCGCTGATGATCCCGAAACCTTGCTAAAGAAAGCCACTGGTTGGCAAGCCCCAATTTCACAAATGCCTTACTGGATTTCTGGTCGCCCAGCGCCTTCAGATAGTGCGCCACAGCTGGATGATCAGAGCCGTTTAGTTAGCTCAGTCAATGGTGAGTGGACAGCCAGCTTTACTTATAAAGGTACGGATAAGCTACCTAGTAAAATTAGTGCAGTACAGCCACAAGGCAACAAAGTTGTAATGACGATCAATCATTAATCCATCTTTCATTAACAACAGAAAGCCTGCTAAAAACCATCATTGCTAATTAAGATAGCTGTTTATAACTGCACCTTATGATAAAAAAATATGACTGAAAATATAGCCGAACCATCTGTTTCTATGATTACCCGTTTATCACCTGCAAAACTCAATCTATTTTTGCACATCACGGGTAAACGTACCGACGGCTATCATAATTTGCAAACGGTTTTTCGCCTGCTTAACTGGGGCGATTACTTGCATTTTTCGGTCAGTGATGATGCTGTGATTTCTACTATAGCTAGTGAATTAAGTGCTAACCAATTCTGTCATCAGCTACTGATACTAGATAGTGCAGAGGCTATCACTACTAATATAGAAGACAATTTAATTTTCAAAGCGGCACGCGCATTGCTAGCATTTGCCATACAGTCAAACACTTTACCTGAGCAATTAGCACAAGTGCGCATCATTTTAGACAAGCACTTGCCAATGGGTGCAGGGTTAGGCGGTGGCTCATCTAATGCAGCAACGACTATGCTAGTGCTCAATGAGATTTGGCAGCTTAACTTTACTTGTGCTGAGCTCATAAAGATTGGCACGACTGTGGGTGCGGATGTACCTATATTTATCTTTGGGCAAGACGCTATTGCCATGGGAATTGGTGAAGAACTGACTACGATTGAGTTGCCTGACCAGCAATATTTAATCTTAACGCCTAACGCTCATGTAAATACTGCCAAACTATTTGCCCATCCTAAACTACAGCGAGATATCGCACCTCTATCGGTTGCAACTATCAAAAACCAATACGCTAATTATGTACAAACGCTCAATGCACCCTATCACAATGTTTTTACGTCAGTAGTGACTAGCCTCGCTCCTGCCGTTACAGATGCCTTGAATTATTTGCAGGGGTTAGAAGCGCAAGCACTGAGCATAGCACGCATGACTGGCTCTGGCAGTGCGGTATTTTTGCCTCTAGATGCGAGTGTGGCTACTAACAAAAAACTTGTGGCGAAGTGGATTGCAAATGCGCCTTGTGCAGGGTATATCGTTGGAAACTTAAAATAGCACATATAACCTTTAGATTTCTTATCATCTAAATAATGACAACGGTAGGATTGCCGATTTTAATTTGCTAAAATAGCGCCAGCAGTAACCTATGATGAATAAATACCAGAAAAAGCCGCAAATGACTTGCAAAATCTGAAAATTTACTTATAATAGGTCGCCACAATAGGGGTATAGCCAAGTTGGTAAGGCATCAGGTTTTGATCCTGACATCCGTTGGTTCGAGTCCAGCTACCCCTGCCATTTTTTAGTACGAAGCGTTAGAGATACATCGAGTATAAGCGGTTTATAGACAGCCACTTATCTTATTGTCATTGACAACGTTATCCCAGTTTCGGTATAGTTCGCAATGGACACCGCTAGGGAAAAGTTATGTTTTAAACGGTTTATCCGTTTTTTAGATAACTGACAGGTCATGACACCATATTAAGAACGACTATTTAGTCGCTATTATATATCGGTTGTTCATAGCCTAGACATTACAGGGGTATAGCCAAGTTGGTAAGGCATCAGGTTTTGATCCTGACATCCGTTGGTTCGAGTCCAGCTACCCCTGCCATTTTTTACTGTAATAGTATACTTCAACACCTTCACCACTCTTTTCTTAATTTGAGCAGTTTGACACTGCTTAGCGGTCGCTGCTTGAGTCAATCAATAGGACTTCTGTCATGCCTTATTTGGCGATTTTTACGGGTAATGCCCACCCAGAATTAGCAAAAACCGTAGCCGATCATCTTCACATACCTCTTGGTAAAGCTGACATCACGCGTTTTTCTGATGGCGAAATTGCCGTGGAAATCAAAGAACACGTACGTGGTAAAGATGTGTTTATCATGCAGCCTACTTGTGCACCGACCAACGACAACTTGATGGAAATCATGATGATGGCTGACGCTTTGCGTCGCTCTAGTGCTGGTCGTATCACAGCTGTCATGCCATATTTTGGTTATGCTCGTCAGGATCGCCGTCCACGCTCAGCTCGTGTACCTATCTCGGCTAAAGTGGTCGCTGACATGCTAAACATCGTCAGTATCGATCGCGTAATGACGGTTGATTTGCACTCAGATCAGATTCAGGGTTTCTTTGATATTCCTGTAGACAACATCTACGGCACACCTGTATTGCTAAACGACCTACAAAAGCAAGACTATGACAATATCATGGTTGTTTCACCTGACGTAGGTGGCGTGGTTCGTGCACGTGCGATGGCCAAGCAGCTAGGCGATACCGACATGGCAATTATTGATAAGCGCCGTGCTCGTGCCAATGAGTCACAAGTAATGCATATCATTGGTGATGTTCGTGACCGTGATTGCGTTATCGTTGATGATATGGTCGATACTGCAGGTACATTGTGTAAAGCCGCTGAAGCATTGAAAGAAAATGGTGCACGTCGCGTTTTAGCTTATATCACGCACCCTGTCCTATCAGGTAACGCACTGAAAAACATCAGCGAATCTGCATTGGATGAAGTGGTTGTGACCGATACGATTCCACTATCTGCTGAAGCCAAAGCTTGTAGCAAAATCCGTCAGGTAAGCATTGCACCGATGCTGGCCGAAAGCTTACGCCGTATCAATAACGAAGAATCTATTAGCGCGATGTTTGACGCTTAATCTGATACAGTTATTTTTAAAACAGCTATTGCGGTAATTTTTAGTAGCAATGACTGTAGTAAGACATCTCAAATAGTTAAAAAACAGAGCGTCAAGTATCCTTACTTGGCGCTTTGTTTTGTGTAGGCGTTTTGCGTAGGTCTTTATTATTGCTACAGAATCACGTATAATGCGCGCCTGTGCTGACCTTTTCGTTGTTTTTATTAGGCTGGCACTATCAAAAGTGCTGATCATGCTTAACAGCAACTATCGTTATGGTCATTATCGTAGCGAGCGCTGCTATAAGCAAATGGCTAATCTTAGACATTGCGAGTTTTATTCGTAACGATAATATTAGCTATCATCACGTATTAGTGGATTGGTCGCAAATCCACTTTTTTATGACCAGACACTTCATCATTTTTTTTATAGGATTATATCCATGAGCATTAATCATTTTGAACTAAACGCCGTTGATCGTGCTGCTGAACTACAAGGTAAAGGTGCGAGCCGCCGCCTACGTAAGCAGAACCTAGTTCCTGCTATCATCTATGGTGGTAACGAAGAGCCAACAGCTATCTCTATTAAGCTTAACGAACTAGTAAAATCACTAGAATTCGAAGCGTTTTTCTCACACATCTTGACTATCAACGTTGACGGTGAAGAGCATCAAGCAGTTATCAAAGACTTGCAGCGCCATCCAGCTAAAGGCTTCCCAATGCATGCTGATTTCCAGCGCATTGTAAAAGGTCAGAAAATCCACATGAACGTTCCTGTTCATTTCACTGGTCGTGAAGATGCGCCTGGTACTGCTGCTGCTGGTGTACTATCTACTCTAGTATCTGATATCGAAGTTATCTGCTTACCATCACAACTTCCAGAATACCTAGAAGTAGATGTATCTGGCATGGAAATCGGTGATTTGTTCCGTCTATCAGACATCAAACTTCCTGAAGGCGTTGTTATTCATGAGCTTGAGCTAGAAGACGGCCATGACCGTACTATCGTTAACATGCAGCCACCAACAGTAGAAGAAGTTGATGCTGATGCTGACGTTGATGCTGATGAAGTACCAGCAACTGAGCAAAACGACGGTACTGAAGAAAACAAAGACAGCGAGTAATAACTATTTCTAACTAGTGCATTATTTTGTGCTGGTTAGTGATACATTCGTTTAGTCAATAAGACAGCAGGTGATTAAAATCTCCTGCTGTTTTTGTAAGTAAGGTTTGAAAATAAACTGTCTATCAGTACTTCACACCTTACCCCTATTTATCAAACTCAAGCAGGGTGTTTTTATGGCCATAAAGCTTATTGTCGGTCTTGGTAATCCTGGTCAGCAGTATATGTTTACGCGTCATAATGCAGGATTTTGGTTTGTCCATCATTTGGCTCAGCAGTTTAATATCACGCTCTCCCCTGATAAGAAGTTTCATGGAGTGACAGGGCGTGGGCAAATTCATGGGTCTGATGTGCGTTTACTTATGCCGCTGACGTTTATGAATAAATCTGGTCAGTCAGTGGTGCCTATGGTAAATTTCTATGGCATCAAAAATGATGAATTGTTGATTGCTCATGACGAGCTCGATATTCCAGCTGGTAGTATCAAACTCAAAACAGACGGTGGACATGGTGGTCACAACGGCCTACGTGATATCACGCCGCATATTGGCAATGATTTTCATCGCCTGCGTGTGGGTATCGGCCATCCTGGTCACAAGTCTAAAGTTAGTGGACACGTTCTCTCTAAAGCATCTCCTGATGAGCAGATTGCGATTGATAGCGCGCTGACAGCTGCTTTTGAAGCGCTCCCATTGTTGTTAGATGGTGATGTCGAAAAAGCACGTTCACAAATTAATGGCTTTAAATTACCAGAATAATATAGTCGTTCAATGATAATGACCTTTTATTTTGGTAATTTTATCCCCATTAACCTTTTGATTTAGTTAATTAATATCAGTTACGCCAAGGAACCAACCTATGCTACTTAATATGCTTAAATGCAAATTACACCGTGCCCGTGTTACCCATGCCGAGCTTCACTATGAAGGCTCTTGCGGTATCGACGGCGATCTATTAGATCTTGCTGGTCTACGCGAAAATGAATCTATTGATATCTATAACGTGACCAACGGTAAGCGCTTTCGCACCTATGCTATCCGTGCTGAGGCGGGCTCTGGTATTATCTCATTAAATGGTGCTGCGGCTCATATGGCAGATTTGGGCGATATCGTTATCATTTGTGCTTACGCGCATTTTGATGAAGTTGAAGCGTCAACGTATCAGCCAAAACTGGTCTATTGCAACGAAGACAACACCGTAAAAGACACAGCAAATATCATTCCTGTACAAGTTGCTTAATATGACAGGATGGTGAGGTTTTGGTAAATTTAAGATAAACACAAAGTTACATCTTTGAATTAGCTGCTATTATTACTAAAAATCTCGATGCTAAAGGGAAAGCTGAATCTAAATCAAGATTCGGCTTTTTTTATGCCACTTTTATTTATCAAATTCACATTTTTCATCATATACAAGGAAACATACTGATGTGGTTGGCCGCGCTTGCAATACTGATTGGGTTAGCAATTTTAGTTTGGAGTGCCGATGTCTTTATTGATGGGGCGACAGCACTAGCAAAGAAGTTTAGTGTGCCTAGCTTCTTAATTGGTGTCTTAATATTGGGTATAGGCACGTCAGCGCCTGAGATGGTGGTATCAGTACTAGCAGCGATAGAAGGCAGTCCTGAGCTGGCTCTAGGGAACGCTTATGGCTCAAATATCATCAACATCGCATTGGTACTTGGTGCAACCGTATTAATTAGCCCTATTATCATCCGTAGAGGCATCGTAAAGCGCGACTTACCCTTACTGCTACTGATTACTGTCATCGCCGCTTGGCAGTTACGTGATGGAACACTGAGCCAAGCTGATGGTATCGTATTGTTGATTTTGTTGGTCGCAGTTTTAGGACTACAGATCATAATGAGTATACGCGAAGGCTATCATGGGCACGAAGACGATATAGTCGTGGCTAATGCTGACTCAGAGGACTTAAATAACTTAGAGCATTTAAATAACTCAGAGAGCTTAGAAAAGCTAGAACCAAGCGTAACGCGTGGTCTTGTCAGTTTAATTATCGGTATGCTGATGCTAGTAGCTAGCTCACGTGCTATTGTTTGGGGCGCTGTCGAGTTAGCAACGCTATGGGGTCTTAGTGAGCTTATCATTGGTCTAACGATTGTCGCAGTCGGGACCTCACTGCCTGAACTGGTATCGAGCTTATCAGCCGCCCGTAAAGGCGAGCATGATATGGCGCTCGGCAATATCATCGGCTCTAATATTTTCAATACTTTGGCAGTTGTCGGCTTAGCGACCGTCATTGCTCCTATCGCAGCCGACCCAGTGATTCTATCGCGTGATGTGATGGCAATGGGAGTCTTGACGATATTGCTAGTGACACTATGCGTATTTGCCTTTAAAACAAAACGCCAGTTCGGTCGTACGTCAGGTGCCACATTAGTGTTGTTCTTTATGGGCTACACCGCATGGCTGATCCAAAGCGTTAGTATGTAACTGTTTAGACTGAACCAACTGAGCATTGGTACAACTAAATTATTACGTCGATAAGAGTTACTAGTTCAATAAAAATTGTTACGTCAATAAAATCAGACTACGATTTTTTCTTACGATTTTTAAAACCGCGCCATAGCCCTTCATGTGCCACTTTTGGCATCTTTAGGGTGATGGTGTTGGACAGCATATCTTGTACCGCCAGACCGCGAGGGTTGAACAGACAGAACACATAGTTGAATACTAAACCAAGAAATGCGCTGGCCAATAAAGCGGCGCGTGATCCATCAATAAGACTACCAATAATGCCAAAAATCAGCGGCATCAGACAAGCGGCCAAAATACGCTTAAACGACTGACCCCACGTTAGCCATTGACCCGCATCATTGATCGTTTTTAACCGCCATGTCTGCATACCCAATGTCTGACCACCACGGCGCCAAAAGATTCCATAGAATGCCACGAGTGTCAGTACAAATGACGGCGTCATAATGGCGTTCTGATACCAAAGCGGCAGTGACTGAGCTTGTGATGACTCGGTACCCGTCTCCATAGTCAACAGCGTACCAACGACGGTTAGTATCGTCCCGACCAAAAACAACAGCGCCAAAATCAGCATACCATCATAGAGAATCGCCACGACACGAATCATAGGCTTAGCGATGGTTGGCTCTTCGTTAGGATCTTGCTGTACAGGCGCACTCGATTGAGGCTTTGATTTTTGAGTCGTTTTTAACGGACGTTTAGATGGACTTTTTGACATGGTACAAGCTCATAGCAAGCAGTGAATAGTAACGCTATTGTACCGTAAATGGTGGGGCTATCGTACATTATCCTAGATGACTATTTAACATCGTAGATGGCCTAACATCGTAGATGACTGTCCAATATCATAGATTACTCCTCAATATCTTAGATAGCTCTTTAATATTATTAGTTGGCTATCCGATCATGCTACATACAAGAGATGGTCGTAGAATAAATAAGTAGAAGGGTAAAAGCTACAGACATAAAAAAACCGCCAATTGTCATAAGACAGGCGATTATTTTAATGTTTTATCAGCTTGTATTAAGCTATTATGCAAATGGTGCGCCTGGAGAGATTCGAACTCCCGACCCCTTAGTTCGTAGCCAAGTGCTCTATCCAACTGAGCTACAGGCGCGTATTTTGCACTTTATCCACTGCGAAGATAATATCTTTTGCAGTAAATTAGGTTGGTCATTATATAGATAATATCGCTTGTGTCAACATCTTTTTTAATTAAAACAAATTATTTTTTGAATTAATTATTAAAATGTTTAACGCAGTATATTGCGTTATTACTCTAATAACAACTGAATAAATGGCGGTGAAGGAGGGATTCGAACCCTCGATACGCTTACACGTATGGTTCCTTAGCAGGGAACTGGTTTCAGCCACTCACCCACTTCACCTAACGATTCAAGACATTTATAAAAAATCTATAAACATAGTATTGATGCTAACAATACGTCTCATGTCGTGGGCGAGTATTATAACAAAGCCAAAACGAATTGCAAGCGTTGTCTACAGATTTAATGCGGCTTTTATCAAAATTATAGATATAAGTACTTATATTGCATTTTTATAAAGAAAATTGCGACATATCATCGCTAAATATAACGACCAAACTGCTCACTAATATTAGGCCTACTCACTCTACCGTCTTATACCTCATCCACAAGCATAAGACTATGATAGATTTTTTAGTAGTAGGTGGCTATAGTATTTGTCACTTATTTCAAAACATCTCAAAAGGAGCTATTATGCGACCTGTCGTACTGTGTTTTTCAGGATTAGACCCTTCAGGCGGTGCTGGATTACAAGCGGATATCGAGGCCATTGGACAATCAGGGGCACATGCAGCCATCGCGTGTACGGCGGTCACTATCCAAAGCTCGCAGCAGGTATTTGGCTTTGAGGCTTGCGCAGCATCATTGGTAAAAGCTCAAGCTACTGCGGTGCTTGATGATCTACCTGTTAGTGCTATCAAATCAGGTATGCTTGGCACTACTGATAATATCGCAATGTTGACCAAACTATTTGCTGATCAAGTTATCGATAACAACACGCCATTTGTCTTAGACCCTGTACTAGTTGCAAATAGCGGTGGCAGCTTGGGCGATGAGAAAACACTGGTTAGCGCCTTTAGACAATTGCTGCCCTACGCCACTTTAATCACTCCAAACACTCATGAACTACGAGCGCTTAGCGGTGAGCAAGACTTGCATGTCGGTGCACAAAAGCTATGTGCTCAAGGTACTCATGCCGTACTGGTAAAAACCTCACATGATTTTGATAGTGGTGATATCGAGCAGTACTTATATATACAGGGGGAAATGGTCCATAAAAGTACTTTGCCGCGCTTAGACGGTGAGTTCCATGGCTCAGGATGTTCACTCGCCAGCTTTATCGCTGGACGCTTGGCAATGGGCGATGCTCTCATTGATGCTGTGCAATCGGCAGATAGTTGGATTACCCAGACATTGCGGGCAGCTGATGCACCGCATCCTGATGATACTCAAGCTCAGCTCATACCTAATCGCTTTGTTCGTTTTTAGCATATTTACAAAGCCATAGCTTACCCAAGTAACAGATGCAAAAAAGGCGCTCTATATTTTTATAGAACGCCTTTTTCATGACAGTTTTCAGATTTAATTCTATTAGGATTAACCCAAGGTTGGCAACACACTCGCAGCCAAGCCACCGATAAATATCTCCAACAAATAAAATGCTAAGAAAGCAACCATTGGCGATAAATCGAGCATACCTAAATTCGGCGTGATACGACGAAAAGGGGCCAAAATAGGCTCAGCCAAATTGATAATAATGCCAATAATCGGATGCTCAGATCTGGTAAACACCACAATCCAGCTAACGATAATAGAACCAATCACTAAATAGCGACACATGCGTAAAAAGTCTAACAGTAAGCTAGTGGTACCTGTAAAGAATAGCGGTACAGGGGCAATACCTTTATGCGTTAATGCTGCCTTTCCAGAGATGTCGATTAGACGAATCAAAAACATTAGTACGATAGCGGCAATACTAATACGACCCTGTGCAACAGTCGGGAAAATACGCCCGAATACATCGACGATATGCGTCGCCTTATAGGCAGGTGCAATCATCGGATTGCTCGCATCCATTCCTGCAAACTGTAACATAAAACGAATAAACACCAGCATCATAGCGAATGTGGTGACCAAATCAAAAATTTGAAATAACATGTTGTTCATGAAGTGCTACTCAATGTGACATTATTAACAGATTCTAGGATGACAAATGTCATTATCAGATGCTGATGATTACATAAGGTGTGTCGTCAGTGGTGACTCACAGCACACCTTGTCAGTGTTTACTTGCTCATCTCTTCACTTAACGCTTGGCTACGATCATAGCAAGCTTGCATGGCCTCGCTGATTTGACGACCAATCTCATTGGCTTGCATTGACTCAACCGCTGCTTGAGTAGTACCGTTCGGTGAAGTAACTTTACGGCGTAGCTCAGCTGGTGCATCATCACTGTTCATCGCCATTTTTGCAGCACCTAACATGGTCTGCATAGCAAGCGCTGAGGCTTGTTCTTTATCCAGCCCTAATGCAACTGCCCCATCGACCATCGATTCAATGAAGTAAAACATATACGCTGGCGCTGAACCTGATACGGCTGTAACGGCATGCATATGCTCTTCGTCATCAACCCACATGACCAAACCTGAGGCTTCCATAACAGCCGTTGCTAGCTGCTTCTGTTCTGCTGAAATGTTATCTGTACCATAAAGGCCAGTTGCACCCATTTGAATCATAGAAGGCGTGTTTGGCATTGCACGGACGATATTGCTATAGCCACCCAACATGTTTGATAAAAGATCGGTCGATAAGCCCGCCGCCACTGAAATGACCAATTGATTGTCTAGTACATCAGCGAAAGCACTTACCACTACTTTCATCATTTGTGGTTTGACTGCGAGTACCACTATATCTGCACCGATCACAGCAGACTTTGGATCAGCCATTGGATCAACAGTATTTAGACCTTTGGCGGCTAATTGCTCACGTGCATCGCTGCTAGGATCGGCGACCGTGATTAGATTTGGTTTGATGCCGCAACCCACAAGCCCGCTAATGAGCGCTTGTGCCATGTTTCCGCCACCAATAAAACTGATTTTTTTATTATCTAATACCGACATACTTGTCTCCTAGTCACAAAATTCAAAGGTATTCAACTTAACATACTGATATGTAAAACGACACTCAGTTTATCATACTGCCACTATCACCGTTTGATAAATTCAAAATGTCGCGCCTGACATCAACCTGATAAAAATCAATGAGTCAGCCAACGGATATTAAACTTTTAATGCTTTCTATTTTAGACTAAGCTCACTTTTGATGTACTCAGCCAATTGATTGCTTTTAGCATCGCTATCCGTTTGCTCAGAACTCAAGAGCCAACTCTCAAATGGCGACGCTAGTAATAGAGGAATATCAGTTTGTATGTCTCTTCCATCTTCGGATTCATTTATAAAGGTAATGCTAACTACCATTAAGCTGTCTCGCAGCCATAGTGGAATCCCAAGCGTTTGATATAGTTTTTTGCCTGCTTGTGGGCGCGTAGCCATCTCGGTTTTTAACCGTTGCTTACGATCTAACGGCGCTATTTTTAACACTACCTGCTGTGCTACACCGTCCGTACTATTTTCTAACAATCGTACCAGCGCATCTGGCTTTACTTGCAACTGCCAAGTATAACGATCACTGCTACGCATGGTGAGTGATGTTAAATTATTAGCTGAACGACTAGATGAGTTACTAGATAAAGTCGGTCTAGATAATGGTAGTACTCGCTCGATCAGTGGTACATTTAGCCAAGACAGCCATTCGCTGCTCATACGATAGAGCTGCTGACGATAGCGGCGAACGGTATAAGACGCCTTACGACCTTGCCAAAACAGTTCTGTCTGGTGATCTTGGTTATCACGTTGGCTGAGAGTTAGTACGTCATCGACGAGTTGCTTAGCAGGTGGTAATGGCTCATCTTGACCGAGCCAATAGTGCAATAATTGCCGCTGACGATACATGGGTAGCTTTTGCAACGCATCAATATTTAATACACGCTGTGCGGGTGAAAGTTGCAGGTCTGTATTTTCTGTCTGCTGCATATCCTGCATAGCTTGAGCATTGACTGTTTCCTGTGCATCACTTAACAGCTGCGCACTGCGAGCAATATTATCAATGACATTAGGATTGTATGTAGCCAGTATTGGCATGATATCGCGGCGTAGCCCACTACGTACGTTGTCGCCACTGTCATTGGTAGGATCATCTATATAAGGCAACTCTAAGCGCTTGGCATAGGCGCTAATAGTGGCTCGTCGTATCGTGAGCCAAGGTCGCCACAGGATATTACGCTGTGCGCCCTGCGTTTGCACTCGCCATGGCTGCATACCAGACAGACCATTGACTCCTGCTCCTTGAATCAATCGCATTAATACCGTTTCAGCTTGGTCATCAGCGTGATGCGCTAATAGTAATACATCGTCTTGGTTGATATGAGCACGCATAACATTATAGCGTGCTTGTCGCGCAGCTTGCTCATCATGTCCATTCACTTGTGCCTGTAAAATGCGACAAGGTATTTTTTGAGCCGCTGCCCAATTGGCAACATGCTTAGCCCAATGCTGACTATCCGCTTGTAGGCCATGATCGACATGTAACAGCTGCGGCAGACATGGCAATTTACCTTGTCGGTAGAGCTGCACACACAGCGCCGCAAGTGCCAATGAATCACGTCCACCACTACATGCCAACCAAAGACGACGACCATGCAGCTGATCACTATACGCAGACATACTGCTCAAGAAAGCTGTCGCCAGAGTCTCATCAACTGGCAAATTGGCAATTGATTTAATAGGATGTGAGATGATTGCGCTGCTGGTCATATTCAGCCTTATTTTTAGTTACGTTAGATGCTTCATATACTAACAGCCATAAAAAAACGCGCCATTAAATGACACGTTTTTATTTTATCATTAAGACTCAGACTCTAATATGAAAAGCCTATTATTAATAATAGCGACTTAACAATAAAGGCGCCATAGCAACCAATTAAGCAGGCAACATCACTTCTGAGTTGAAAGACTTTAGCTTTTCATAACGTAGCTCACAACGCTCTTGAGGATCTAAATCTTTGATCTCATCAAGCTGTTCCGTAATCAGTGCCTTCAGTGCATTCATCACAGGTTGTGGCTGCACATGTGCGCCTTCGCCCTCTTCTATGACAGCGTCAATCAAACCCATTTGATAAAGGTTAATGGCGTTTAATTTTAGTGCTTCACTAGCATCTTGTGCTTTTTCAGCGGTCTTCCATAGGATAGAAGCACAACCTTCTGGCGAAATCACTGAGTAAATGCTGTTTTGTAGCATATTTACTTTATCACCAACACCAATTGCCAATGCACCGCCTGAGCCGCCTTCACCAATGATAGTCACAATCACAGGCACTTTCAGACTAGAAAATACAGCGATGCTTTCTGCAATCGCTTGCGCTTGTCCGCGCTCTTCTGCACCAATACCAGGATAGGCACCTTGAGTATCCACAAAGGTCATCACAGGAATGTTAAAGCGCTCAGCCATTTTGACCAAACGAATCACTTTGCGATAGCCTTCAGGATTGGCCATACCAAAGTTATGAGCAATACGCTCACGGGTGCTACGACCACGATGCTGACCAATTACCATCACAGGCTGACCATCAAAACGTGCAAGACCACCTAGAATGGCTTTGTCATCGGCAAAAGCACGGTCGCCATGCAACTCGTCAAATTCGGTAAAAAGCTGATTAACATAGTCCATAAATAATGGACGCTTGGCGTGTCGTGCAAGCTGCACACTATCCCAGACAGTGCTCATAGACGCTTCCCTTTAATAATTATACTTAATGTATTTATGTTTAAGAATAATATCGTTATCCGTATTCAGATAATGAAAGTACAGTTGTAAACTCAATAGGAGCTATAGTAGCACATCTTAAATAGCATGACATTATCGACAACACCGCTTTTGTTACGTTAATCTTTAACTCAATACTTACAATGGTAACTGCTCAACCTCTTGGGCTTCAATCACACTAAGCTGCACGCCCCACTTAGCAAACTGGTCAATCTCCGTACGTAAATCTGCGAGCAAGAACGCATAATGCTCACTGCTATCCGCCAAAGTGATTTGCCAGCTGTTTTCAGCGACTACCTTTAGTTCTAGCTCTGGTAGCGCATAATCACTGCGGCTATGATGTGCCAGTACGGCGAGGCGTAACAGTAAACAGAGATAAACCAGCTGATCGCCACCAATCTGACAAGTCTGCTCTAGCATATCGGCTTTGAGCTTGCGGCGATGGTTGAGCATCAACTGTGCCATGCGTTTCTGATCGACTTGCGAGAATCCTGGAATATCCGAGTATTCAAGCAAATACGCACTGTGCTTGTGATAGCTACTGTGACTGATTGCCAGTCCTATCTCATGCAAGAAAGCAGCACGTCTGAGCAAGTCGCAATCATCATTGGACAGCGTAAGCTTATCTTTTACTTGTTCAAATAAATGACGGCTGGTTTTCACCACTTGCTTGGCTTGCTTTTTGTCCCCTGAATAACGCTTGATTAATGCCAATACACTGCGGTCACGCACATCTTCACTAGCAAAGCGCCCGAGCATATCGTACATAACGCCTTCACGTAACGCACCATCTGAGTAGGTAATGGTCTCAACGCCCAATACTTTCATTACCGCGCGCAGCACTGCCACACCAGCAGGAAATACGGCTTTACGATGTTCTTTGACGCCTTCTAACTCGATATCATCAATATTGCCAATCTTAATCAGCAATTTCTCTAATTTTTTGACACCTTTGTAAGTGATGCGTTCTTGCTCATCGGCCCAACCCTTTGACACTAGGACGTTACGCACCGCTTTAATCGTACCGCTTGAGCCAACCACACTGCTCCAGCCTGTCTTTTGGTAGCGACCATTAATGGCTAATACTTCTTTGCGTGCACCTGAAATCGCACTATTAAAAGCTTCTTTAGTAATCAGGCCGTCCGCGAAGAATTTTTGGGTAAAAGAAACACAGCCTATTTGTAAACTTTCAGTCAATAATGGATCGAAATTTTGACCAATAATAAACTCTGTCGAACCGCCGCCAATATCCATGACCAAGCGCTTATCACTACTCTCATTGGTATGTGAGACGCCCAAATAAATCAATCGCGCCTCTTCGCGGCCAGCAATAATCTCAATCGGTTTTGGCAGGATTTTATTGGCACGGGAGATGAAGTCGTTGGCGTTTTTGGCTTGACGCAACGCATTGGTCGCGACCACACGAATACGCTCTGGCGGTACTGAATCCAAGCGCGCCACAAAGCGGCTTAAACAATCAAGACCGCGCTGTTCAGCAGCTGCGCTTAAAATATTATTTTCGTCCAGACCGGCGGCGAGCTGTACCTTTTCAGACATCGAGACTACTTTTCGCACTTCCCCATGGTCAAGACGAGCAATAGCTAAATGGAAACTGTTGGAACCAATATCGATGGCTGCCATCATTTCATCATCGCCAATTGGCGGATTCGTAAGGTAGTCAATAGGCATAGGACAAGTCGTCACCGTGTTAGAGAGAGTGGATAGTTTACCAAAATCACGTGCTATATAGTTATAAAATCACATGTATAGAAAAAAGTAGTAACCACAAAAATCAGGGCAATTTTGTCATTAAAGCATTTATGCCAAACACTCGCAAGCGATGCAAAACTGTAGTGGGAACATCGAAGACCAACCTATGAGCTGACAGGTATCGGATCAGCATCTAACGCTTGTGTTACTCATATCGGTTTGCTACATTGAAAGCTATCAATATCATAATAAAAAACCGTTATTTACAGAATTTTTATCCGTATAATTTACTTCAAAAGTCACCAGCTAATCGGTTAAAAATCATCCGCAATTAGTAGTTATCAACCCCACCAGCAAGGAAGCTAGTCACATGAAACAGACTACCACAAAAGACGCTACCCAAAATACTGAGACCCCTATCAGTAGCGCTAAAAAAGACATGGTAAAAACTGAAAATTCGCCCAAACAGGCATTTTATGATTTTTACTTAGATGAGCATCAAAACATAGCCTGTCGCCGCCTACATTTCGCAGGCAGTAGCTTTGGCCTACTAGGATTGGCAAAGTCTGTCAAAACTGGGTCAGCCAAACCTTTGGTAAAGGGCATTGCCGCTGGATATGCTTGTGCATGGGTTGGACACTTTTTCTTTGAAAAGAACAAACCCGCTTCTTTTAAGTTTCCATTGAAAAGCTTTGTCAGCGATTTTCGTATGTATAGCGATGTGCTACGAGGCAATCTAAGCTTGAGAGATCGCAAGTTTGATAAAGCACGATAACGTTTAGTCGTCATATAAATTAAATGACAAAAAAAACTGGGCTACTATTTTAGTAGCCCAGTTTTTAATTATGTTGATAGCTTCGTTGATATCAGCTCATTTCTATAAGCAAAGTGACACATTTTTTATCGTAAGGATTTGCGTAATATTTTGCCAACAGCAGTCTTAGGTAGCTCATCGATAAACTCGTAGGACTGTGGGCGCTTATAACCAGTTAAACGCTTGCTTGCAAAGTCTTTTAGCTCCTCTACGGTGAGATCCGCGTCTTTTTTGACCACAAACGCTTTTGGCACTTCCCCGCTATGGTCATCTGCCACCCCGACTACAGCGACTTCGAGCACTTTAGGATGTTCAGTCAGCGCAGCCTCTACTTCATTGGGATATACGTTAAATCCTGATACCAGTATCATGTCCTTTTTACGGTCGACGAGTGTCAAAAACCCCTCATCATTCATGACGCCGATATCACCTGATCTAAAATAGCCATTTGGGGTAAAAGTATCAGCATTGTCTCGCTGCCAATAACCGAGCATGACCTGTGGCCCTTTGATACAGACCTCACCCCTTGTACCTACTGGGCAAGTATTCCCATTTTCATCAATGATATGGATATCTGTCAAAGCCAGTGGTAGTCCGACGCTACCATTGAACTCTGTAATGCCAGACGGATTGAAAGAAATAACAGGCGCCGTCTCAGACATTCCATAACCTTCGCTAATAATCATACCTGTCACTTGCTGCCATTGATCAGAAACCGCTTTGATAATCGCTGTGCCACCACCGATAGATAAGG
Organism: Psychrobacter sp. NPDC078501; assembly: GCF_044900935.1. Taxonomy (NCBI): domain Bacteria; kingdom Pseudomonadati; phylum Pseudomonadota; class Gammaproteobacteria; order Moraxellales; family Moraxellaceae; genus Psychrobacter; species Psychrobacter sp. NPDC078501. The sequence continues at coordinate 283,818 of NZ_JBJDOS010000003.1, forward strand.
CTAAACGACTAAAATCTAGACTAGCGAATTTTGGATGATGCAACATGCCAATGAATAATGTATTCACTGAAGGTATAACGTGAGGTCGGTGCTGTTCAATGGTATTCACTAGACCATCGATATCACGTGGATTGGTGACCAATATATCTTCCCAGCCGCCATAAAGACCTAGCAAGCCGCAGACCGTAAACGAAAAAATATGATAAAGCGGTAAGGGATTAAGTATTTTAATCTGCTCGCTACGATTGGCTTCAATCGTTTTACCAAACATCGCGTAGCACTGGCAGACATTGGCCATGACATTATAATGAGTTAGCATGGCGCCTTTTGGCTTGCCAGTCGTACCGCCTGTATATTGCAGTAGCGCCAAATCTTCACGTTCAATCGTAACTGTTTTGAACGCTTCTGCACCATAGGCCTGCATAATATGTGCAAACATTATGTTGTGCTGTGATGATTCATTTGATAATTCGGTCGAGGAATGTGTTTGCTCATCTGTGTTCGCAGATTTTGCTGTGCCAATTTGACTGAGCAAGGCAATGTCGTTATCAGCAATGCTAGGATCAATGGAACATCTGACCACCCATTTCAACTGCGCTTTGACTGTGTCATCTAATTGCTCATAAGCAGTGCTCATACCATCTAGCACAATTAGACCACAGGCTTGAGCGTCAGTAAGCTGATGTGCCAATTCATATTGAGTATACATGGGATTGACATTGACCAATACCACACCTGAACGTAGGCAACCTAATAGCACCACGGCATACTGCAGTATATTGGGCAGTTGTACCGCAATGCGGTCGCCTTTCTCAATACCTTGCGCTTGTAAAAAAGCCGCGAAACGTCGACTGGCAATGTCTAACTGTCCAAAAGTGAGCGTCGCCGCACCCATACTAAAAGCTGGCAATTCACTATGCTGTTCAATCTTTGGTTGCAGTAAGTCAATTAGGTTGTGCTTACCTTCCAATACATCCAAATGATTGTCTAGGCCGTATTGGTCGTAAGTGGCTTGCCATAGTGGCGCGGTATTGCTAGAAGTGCTGATACTCATTCGTTTGCATCCTTGCTTAATTGTCCGGGGTTAACTCAGAATATCATAACTTATTGTCTGTTTTTCGGATGCGCAGGCAAGAACTGTATAAGCATCAGTCACGTTAACGGCTATACAAACCATCTTCAAAAATACTTTGTATTCTTCCCAATACGATTATAAATAAGATATTGATAAACAAAAAAACCAGCAAAGACCACAGGATGATCTCGCTGGTTTTTTAAGCTTCAACTTTTTAGTTAGCTAATAACTTACATGGCATAAACTATGCTTTTGCCATTTCTGCAAATATCTCATCAGCTGCTTTGATTGACGCATCAATATCTTCATCGCTATGTTTGATAGACATAAAACCTGCTTCATAAGCTGACGGTGCCAAATAGATACCGCGATCTAGCATACCGTGGAAGAAAGTATTAAATACGTCCATATCGCACTCTGTCACGTCATCGAAGTTTTTTGGTGTTTCAGTTGCGCCGTCTTTAACAAAGAACATACCAAACATACCGCCAAGCTTATTGGTACGTAGATGAATACCCTGTTTATCAGCTGCTGCTTGGAAACCATCCACTAGGTGATCAACTTTCGCTGCTAACTCATCGTAGAAACCCTCTGCCGTTAAGTCTTCAAACATAGCGATACCAGCGCGCATTGCTAGTGGATTGCCTGATAACGTACCAGCTTGATAGACGCCGCCAAGTGGCGCGATGCAAGACATAACTTCTTTTTTACCACCGAAAGCACCAACGGGTAAGCCAGCACCGATGATTTTACCGAAACAGGTCAAATCAGGGTCAATACCGAAATGGGCTTGCGCGCCGCCAAGACCAACGCGGAAGCCCGTCATCACTTCATCAAAAATCAATACTGCGCCATTAGACGTACATTCTGCGCGCAACGTATCATGGAATTCTTGTGTTGGGATAACCATGTTCATGTTGCCAGCGATAGGCTCTAAGATAACGCAGGCAATTTCTTCACCCCATTTCTCAAAGCAGTCCTTAATCGCTTGCGGATCATTATAAGGAATCGTAATCGTATGCTTGGCAAAGTCTGCTGGCACGCCTTTAGACGTTGGCTCACCAATATCAAGCATTCCAGAGCCAGCTTTTACCAACAAGCTGTCTGAATGCCCATGGTAGCAGCCTTCAAACTTAACGATTTTGTCACGCTGAGTATAACCACGTGCTAGACGAATCGCGCTCATGGTCGCTTCTGTACCAGAACTGGTCATACGAATCATCTCAACGCTAGGCACGATTTCACAAATCTTATCAGCAACCGTAGTCTCAAACGGCGTTGGTGTGCCAAAGCTCAAACCATCATCAGCAGCTTTTTTAACTGCATCAATGACTTTTGGGTGTGCATGACCCAAAATCATTGGGCCCCAAGAGCCGACATAATCGATATAAGCATTGTCTTCAGTGTCGTAAATTTTGCTGCCATTGGCACGGTGCATAAAGATTGGCGTACCACCGACCCCTGCAAAAGCGCGGACTGGTGAGTTGACACCACCTGGGATATGTTTACGTGCTTGTGCAAAGAGCTGTTCGTTTTTAGTACTCATAATTATTCTCTACTTATAGCGACATTTATAACGACAATGTTTTGTGATTAAACGTCTGCTTTATATTTGTTTATTATCGAATCTTTCAAGAAGTTTTTACAATTTAAGCTTTTTTGACCACAGAAGACTTAAGCTTCATCGGGCCATAGCCATCAAGCTTACAGTCGATATCATGACCGTCAGTAGCATCTGGCAACAGGCGAATGCTTTTCGCTTTCGTTCCTACTTTAATCACGAGTGAAGAGCCTTTGACTTTTAGGTCTTTAATGACCGTCACCGCATCGCCGTCCTGTAGCTCATTGCCAACAGCATCACGAATAACTGCGTCTTGGTCTTCAGCTTGCGCTGCATCAGTCTCAGCCGCCGTCCATTCATGAGCACACATAGGACATACCAGTAACGCACCATCTTCATACGTATATTCAGCATCACATTTAGGGCAATTTGGTAAGCTCATTATTTCCTCGGCAGCCATCGTACATTAGGTTAATTGTAGAGCTGATATTGTACCGTAACTCACCATCTTTAACCAATTTGTACGCTTGAAAATCAAACGCTATGCCCAATTTAACACTTAACTCATCGCTTACTGATGACGTTTTTTATGACAGGGTTTTTTGTGGTACTCTTCTTAGCCTCATTTAGATTTATGTGCACAGATGCTGTCAATGATAAAAGCGCCCATATAATTTTTTATCACTTCGATTTACCCTCTATATTAGGGCGTGTCCCTATTTTAAAAATGAGATAAATCGCAGGCAAACAAGGAAAATAGCGCAGGTAATATCGAGCTATTGGCCAGCTATTTGACGCCGTTTGCTAAAGATATATCCATTTTTAGCCCATTTAGTCATAAACATTTGAATTAGGGATATGCCCTAATAAGTAAGCTCTCACCAGAAGGATAATAACAATGACTCAGTCTTCAAATTTATCAGCCGTACCGCAGTTTTCGCAATTAACTATCCAAGGCGAAGATGCCGAAAAATTCTTGCAAGGGCAATTGACTTGTGACGTTACCAAGCTCGGGCTTAGCTATCAGGCAGCCGCTATCGGTAACCTAAAAGGTCGTATTGAGTTTGGCATCTGGATCAAAAAACAAGCAGAAAAACATTATGATGTGGTCATAAGTAGCGACTGTGCTAAGTCTTTTCAGGCACACCTTAATAAGTACGGGGCGTTTTCTAAATTCGAGACCAGTGCACCAGCAGCGATCTATCCTTGCGTGCTAGCAAATGAGCCAACTTTTAGCCATAAAGACGACCATAATACTGCTGACGATACGCAGGCTTGGATGGCAGACAGTATTGCCACTGGTAATTATTGGATTGTGGCCGCGACTCAAGGTGAGTTCCAACCGCAAGAGCTGCGTCTACATCAGCGCGGCGGCATGGACTATGATAAGGGCTGCTACTTAGGCCAAGAAGTCATCGCTCGTATCTACTTTAAATCTGCACCCAAAGCATTTTTACACTATGTGCAAGGTACCGGTGAAGCACCAAGCGCAGGTGACAAAATTGATAAAATCCAAGTGGTCAATGCGATGAAAAATGATGATGGCTTTACCGCTTTGGTCGTGGCGCGTCCTGAACAATTGGCAGAAAGTGATTTGAGCATATTGGACTTACCAACCGCACTACAAGTAGATGTTGCGCGTCCAAAATAAAAGCACATCGAATCAAGCAAGCGACGTAGCGAAGGTGATGGTCGTTCAATACAGCGCGACCGTCATGACTAACATGAGCATAGAGAATCCTATGACACATATTGCGGTACTCGGAGCAGGAGTGGTGGGCGTGACCGCCGCATGGTATCTACGTCAGGCAGGCTATGATGTGACTGTGATTGAGCGAGAATCAGCAGCAGGTATGCAGACATCATTTGCCAATGGCGGTCAAATATCTGTCTCACATGCCACGCCTTGGGCCAATCCTACAACCCCGATGAAAGCGCTCAAATGGCTGTTTAAAGAGGATGCTCCACTACTCTATCGTTTGCGCGCTGATAAAGCGCAGCTCAAATGGGCCATGCAATTTTTGCAAGAGTGCCGCGCCGATAGAGCCGATGCCAATCTCGTGCAAATGGTGCGCTTAGGTCTATATTCAAGAGATACCTTACAACAGCTGCGCGCGGATATTGGCATCAACTACGAGCAGCAAACACGCGGTATCATGCATTTTTATACCAATCAAGCAGAGTTTGATGCGGCTATCGAACCAACTGAACGCATGCAAGCCCTCGGTTGTGAGCGCCATGTGATTGATATCAATAATGCTGTCAACTTAGAACCAGCGCTCTATCCAATTGCGCATAAGCTTACTGGAGCGACCTATACCAGTCGTGATGAGTCTGGCAATGCGCATCTATTTACCCAACGATTGGCACAGCGCTGCATCGATGCTGGTGTACAGTTTTTATATGATACCGAGATCTTAGCACTCAATACCGATACAGACTCTTCGCGCCCGCACGTGCACAGTATTACTATTCGTCCAAAAGGCGAAAATGCGCAGACTTTCACAGCTGATAGTCATGTGATCGCGCTTGGCAGCTATAGCGTACCTCTGCTAAAACCTTTGGGGATACACGCGCCAATATTTCCAGCAAAAGGTTATTCGGCTACCTATACGGTGAATCCACGGGCACCGCACTTAGCGCCTTTTGTCAGTTTGATTGATGATGAATTTAAGCTGGTCACCTCACGACTGGGGGACAAATTGCGAGTTGCTGGTACCGCTGAATTTAATGGCTATAATTTAGACTTAAATGCCACGCGCTGTGAAGCCATCACTCGGCGTGTACAGCAGTTATTTCCGAAAGGCATTATCGCAAACTCGGTGCAATATTGGACAGGACTGCGCCCGATGACCCCATCGAACGTACCTTTGATTGGTCGCGCACACTGTGGTCAAGTCAAACATGGTAGTCATAACGCTTCAGCCACTTTTGATAATTTATGGCTCAATACAGGACATGGCACATTAGGGTGGACACACTCTTGTGGCTCTGCAAAGGCCCTTAGTTTGTTAATCCAAGGCGAAACCCCTAATGTCGATTTTGATTTTATCGGCATGAGCGTTTGATCGAGTCAGCGATATATTTAAATTGCAAACAAAAAAAGGCGCTCACTTTACGTGAACGCCTTTTTTGTATTTCTACAAACTTATCATTAATTTTATGCTAGTGCGCCTTCTGCTACATTGTCTGTAGCAGCAGATAAACCATCAACACCCATATCCAATGCTTCTAATTGCACAGGCACACCGTTAACGGCGGCATTACCACTCAACTGATCAATCAACGTCTCATCGGTCAAATCGTTGACGCTAACCCCTGCGTGTGCTTGAGCAATCTTTTGCTTAACGCCTTCACGACCGTGACCAAAGCCATGCGGAATGCTGACCACACCTGGCATCAGCTCATCCGTCACTTCTGCTGCGATGACCACGCTACCTACTCGAGAAGTTACTCTGACATCTTGACCGTCTGCAATACCATGTTGCGCTGCCGTTTGCGGATGCAACATCAATGTACAGCGAGACTTACCTTTTACCAGTCGATGGCTATTGTGCAACCATGAGTTGTTACTACGCACATGACGGCGGCCGATGAGCAGCGTTTGGCTACTGTCATACTCTTGCACCATTTCTTTGACACGGGCCAAATCTGACTGATAAAAATCAACATGAAGATGAATTTGTTTATCAGCGTGTTTAATAGCCTCTGGCAACATACGATGCAGCGGACCCAAATCGATACCATGCGGATTTTCAACCAGTGCTTCGAATGTCACCTCTTTATGAGGTCCATACTTAAGACCTTGCTCTAACAAGAACTTAGGACCAAAGGCTTTTGTCGCGGCACGTTCTTTTTGCGTTGCTTCTGGCGCATCTTTATCTAAGCGCTCTGCCAGTCCTAAATAAATCTCCCAGTCATGCTTGGTATCGTCAGTTTTATCAAACAAAGCAGGCGAATATTTGGCGACATTGTGCACGGCAAAACCATTAAAAGTAATGTCATAATGGTCGCGCTCTAATGGCGATACAGGCGGCAGAATAATATTGGCATGGCGACTGGTTTCAGTCACAAAGTAATCAAGCGAAACCATAAACTCTAACTGAGATAGTGCTTCATCCAACTTTTCACCATTTGGCGTACTCAGAACAGGGTTGCCAGCGACCGTAACGAATCCCTTTAACTGGCCTTCCCCTTCTACCAACATCTCATCTGCCATCGCAACCACGGGATACTCACCATTAAAATCTGGCAAATTGCTGACGCGGCTATGACGTTTACCCAGATAGCCTGGGCCAGAGCTATTCACAACATCGACAGCAGGATTCGGGAACATGAGTCCGCCCACCTCATCTAAACGACCCGTGACAATATTGATGACCATAGATAGATATTGGCTGAGCAAACCAAACTCTTGCACTGAGATGCCCATACGGCCATAACAAACAGAGCTTTCCGCTTCACAAAACTCTTTGACGATACGTTTGATTTCGGCTGCGGTAATACCCGTGATGTCTGCCACTGACTCAGGCGTATATTGTTCAGCAAACAAAGCAAGTCGATCGATCTCGGGTGCCAAGGCCGCCACTCTAGTATCGAGCTTGGCATAGCCTTGCGTATAGATTTCATTGAGCATGGCCAATAACAGCAATACGTCCGTCGCTGGACGAATAAAGTGGTGCTCACTAGCGATGTCTGCGGTTTCGGTACGTCTTGGATCAACCACTACTACCTTACCATCGCGCGCTTTGATATCTTTTAGCTTTTGACGCATGTTGGGCGCAGTCATGATACTGCCGTTAGAAGCCAACGGATTGCCACCGATGATAAGCATATATTGCGTATTATTGATATCGGGAACTGGAATACGCAGCATGTGACCAAACAGATGCATGCTAATAATATGATGTGGCAGCTGGTCGATAGAAGTGGCAGAAAAACGACTGCGCGTCTTTAAACTGGTAAGTAGTTGTTTGATGGTCAACATACCACCCATGTTGTGTACGTTAGGATTGCCTAGATAAACACCTAACGCATTTTGACCATACTTTTGCTGTATGGATTGAATACCTGCGGCGACTTTATCCAACGCTTCTGGCCAACTAATAGATTTCCAACCGTCAGCCGTTCTCTCTACCGGCTGACGTAAACGGTCAGGATCTTCATGCAAATCTTGCAAAGCGGTGGCTTTCGGACAAATATAGCCTTGCGAAAAGGGATCGTTTTTGTCCCCTTTAATCGACAAGACTTTTTCGCCATCATGTTTTATTTCGACGCCGCACATTGCCTCGCACAATGTACAAGTTCTAAAATGCGTTTGCGTTTCGCCTAACGTTGGTGCAGCCGTGGTGGTGGCCATAGTCACTCTCCCTGTTGTGTTTTTTGTTCTAGATTTCATGACAATAATTTTTGCTTATTATCACTACTGACTAGTATTGCTTCCGTGCAAAAAATTGGCGAACAGTGCATCAAAGCTGATACTCAACGTGGCAATCGCTTGTTGCCTTGAGTAACGCTGCTGATGACAGCCCAATATCAACTCATGTACTTGTGCCGCCGCCATATCGACGCATAGATTGACAGCACTGCGCTCGCAAGTACGATTAGATAACTGCAATCCCTGAATGAATATCTCTGTCCACTCTTCTTGTATTTCGGTAATCAGATTGCCCAGTCCATTATTTAATGATGACTGGTTTTCTATATTGTCACTAAATCTAGGACGGTCTTCGAGCAAGTGTTGAAACAGTGCGATATTCTCAAATGCAGAATCAAAAATCATAATCAGGCATTGTCGACATTGCTGATTAAACTGATCTTTACTCAACAGGTCATAATCTTTGAGCATATTGACCCATGCCAGTCGCATCGGTGATAGGTAGTTGTCTTTTAGTTGGGTGCTCAGCTCGTTTTGCAGCGCCTCTAGGCTCTCAAAATGATTGTAAAAACTGGGCTGTGCAATACCTGCACCTTTGGCAATTTTATTCATGCTCATGCCCTGAGCACCTTCCAAACTATACAACCGCAAGGCACTTTTTAATAACGCACGCCGAGTCTTGGCTTTTGCTAGCTCACGTTTAGATTCTACTGGGACTGTTAAATCTTGCGTTAGTACATTCAATGCAGAGGTCTTCCTATTCAATAGATAATTATATCGACACACCAGTAATTTACCTTAGGTGCTATTGTGCCAAAAAAATGTGATGATAATGGTCAACTGCCGACAGCGAATATCTTAGCTATAAGGTTATAGTCATTTAAACCATATGTCTATAGCCAAACCCATAGTAGAACTCATGCTTCACAAAACAACTATTTTTAGGCCACTATCATGACATCACCTGCATTCTCCCCTTTAGTGCTGCCTTGTGGCGCTACCTTACCCAACCGCTTAGCAAAAGCTGCCATGGAAGAAAACATGGCTGATGTCGGTCAAGTCCCTGGCTCTACTCTGCTCCATCTATATAAAAACTGGGCAGAAGGCGGTACAGGTCTGTTGATCACGGGAAACGTGATGGTCGATGGCCGCGCTATGACAGGGCCTGGTGGTGTCGTATTAGACAAACACAGTGAGATAGCGCCTTTTAGAGCGTGGGCAAATGCTGCTAAACACAACAATACACAGGTTTGGATGCAGCTCAATCATCCTGGTCGTCAATTATATGTTGCCATGGGCGGCGATGTGCTATCACCTTCTGACGTAGCGATAGATTTAGGTAAGCACTCTCATCTATTTGGTAAACCGCGTGCGATGACGCAGCAAGATATCGAGCAACTGATACAGCGGTTCGCGGATAGTGCCCTAAAAGCAGAGCAAGCTGGCTTCGATGGTGTACAAATTCATGCCGCCCACGGCTATCTAATTTCTCAATTTTTATCACCGCTTACTAATAAACGTAAAGATGAATACGGCGGTTCGATTGAGAATCGGATGCGATTATTAATCGAAGTAATCAAAGCCGTTCGTGCTCAAGTTGCGCCTACCTTTGCAGTGGCTGTTAAGATAAACTCGGCCGATTTCCAGCGCGGAGGATTCGATGCAGATGATGCTAAAGTGGTTATTTTAGCGATGAATGAATTGGCCGTAGATTTGGTCGAATTATCAGGTGGCAGTTACGAAAGCCCAGCCATGCAAGGCAGTACAGCTGATGGTCGCACGTTGCAACGAGAAGCTTACTTTTTAGACTTTGCAAAGGAGATTGCTCAAGTCGCTACCATGCCTATCATGACGACAGGTGGCGTTAGGCGATTGGCTGTCGCAGAAGATGTACTGGCGCAAGGGATTGACGTGGTTGGTATGGGAACCGCATTAGCCATGAACCCTGCTCTACCGAATGACTGGAAAAGTGATAGTACGCTTAGTGCTCACAATCCTGTGGTACGCTGGAAAGATAAAACCTTAAGTGCAGTTGCTACAATGGCGGTCATCAAACGACAATTACAACGCATGGGGCAAGGAAAATCACCCAAACCAAATGCGTCGCCAATTTTCTCATTAATTTCTGATCGTATACGAATAAAGAAACTCACCAAACGCTATCATCAGTACTTGAATAAATATTCGACGAAATAACTTTCAATCAATTTCAAAGACAATAAAAAAGCAGCTACTCTATTTTTGAGTATCTGCTTTTTTATCTACATAAGTATTTTCGAATAATGATATATTTTTTTAATATTCATATAAAAAATAAATTCATAGAAAAAATTATTATCACGCACAATAGACGCAATTTACGTGGGACTACTACAGCAGCCCTGTAGATAACACTTAGTAAACGCTCACTATAATTAAGTAACACTATAAACATAGCATATACAGACAGCTGAATTGAAAAGTCCTATATTTAATCTCACAAGATATTTGGAACCCATCCTTTATCCTTGTGCAATATAATTAGAATAAAAATTAAATAGTAGTATCAGTAATCGAAATCGTGAAATAAGAACCAAAATAGTTATTAAGAAATAAATCAAACACAATAAGTTCAATAAAAGGAATAATACAATGAACGAACATACTCTAAAAGGCGAATGGAACCAAATGAAAGGTTCGGTTAAACAAAAATGGGCCGAGCTAACAGATGATGACCTTACCCATATCGAAGGTAGCCGTGACAAGCTAGTAGGCCGCGTACAAGAGCGCTATGGTCATGCCAAAGAAGACGCAGAGCGTGAAGTAGATGACTGGCGTGTAGAAAACAAATATTAATATATTTAGTTCATAACTACTGTACTGAATAAACTGAAAAACCGCATAGAAATATATGCGGTTTTTTTATGGCAAATTTATACTGTACAGATAATCTGTTGGAGAAATAAATTACCATTCTCCAGACACGATAAAACCGCATAGCAATCAATTGTTATGCGGTTTTATTGTTAACTATCCATGTTACCTATCACGACTGCTTTTCATGCATCCTTGCACAAATATTCAGTATATTGTGATACTGGGCATCCTGCCCTTTTTACTACACTACAGCTTCAGTATTACTTGCTGCTATCAGCAAAGGGACTGTGTCCTTACTTCAATCGCTATTGTCATCCTGACGCTAGTTATCGAATCATTATCCTTAATGCGGTCAACTCAATCCTTGAGTCACATTTCCTAATGCCGTGTGACTATAATGCCTAACTCTCACTCGTATGTTAAGTCGCGTAAACGTCATTGCGTGTAAGCATATGCTTACAACAATCTATTTTACTTGCCACAATTATTACAACTTATTAACGCAAATGACACCTAGCGCAAAGTTTTGTGCTCTATTATAGATAATGTAAGGAAATATTTCGAAAAATAAATCACTAGAGATACTTATTAATGACGATTTAATTTAATTCGCCAGAATACTTTTAAAATCTTATAGTTATAGCAGTTATAGATATTTTTAACATATATCGCCTATTTAATACCATCATAGGATATTGCCTCATGAACATAATAAAACCCTTCTCTATTAAGGCCACTTTGTCTATCGGTCTTGTCGCTTCCTTATTGGGTACGACCGTGGGTTGTGCGGTTGTAGGTCCAGGATATGACAATCAGCCCGTATATCGTGGTGATAATAATAGCCAGAACAATAATTTTAATCGCGTAAGTCAGCAGCTTCGACAAGACTTGCGCCGCAAAGGCTATCAGGTTATAGATATCAGAGCTGATAGTTACCGTGGTGATCGAGCTCTTACGGCTTATGCTAAAAAGAACAACCAAGCCTACGAGCTAAAATATACTTACCCTACCCTAAGACTCATCAGCTCAAGCAAAAGAGCATGGCCAGATAACTGGGATAATAATAAGTCGCAAAAGAATAATGACCGCTATAAAGAAAACAAGCATCAAGGTAATTATCAAAATGGTCAGCGCTATAAAAAAGGCGATGTTGAAGACACTATTAAAAGAGAAGCACGTTACCCAACTATCAAACGCCGTGCTATCAACAAAGTAAGGGCTATGGGCTACCGTGTTGAAGATATCGAGCTTGAAGAGAAAAACAAGCGAGGCGTCTTTGAAATTGAGGCCAAACGCGGTTCACAGAAGTACGAAATATTATTAAGTTATCCAAATTTAGATGTGATCAAAGTCAGAAAAGATTGATTACTTTCAGCATTTTTAACTAATTACCTCGGTACATTTAGCTTTTATCCATATTGAGCAACGACATATTATTAGGAAATCATTATGAAAACTCTATCATTTTCGACGTTAAAAACGGTAGCGACTGGCAGCATAGTCGCAGCCTTATTGGCAGTGACCACAGGCTGTGTGACTGCGCCGAATGGCTACAATGGCTATGACGACCTATACGAGCATACTCATAAGGACAATAAAGGGCATAAAAAACACAAAGACAAAAAGAACGATAAAGACAGCTATGTCTCCGTTGTCGAGCAACGAGCTGCTAGTAAAGTCCGTAGCATGGGATATCGCGTCAAAGACGTCAAATATAAAAACGGTGATCGTAAGATTAAGATAAAGGCTGAACGTGGACGCGATGATTATAAAATCGAGCTAGGCTATCCAAGCTACAACGTGATTAAACTTAAAAAAGATTAATCAATTATTAGGGTCTGATATTCACTATTAATATTAAGTTGGAACATTAAAAACTTTATAACCAAATAAGTCATCAAGTGGCTTATTTGGTTTTTTTATGAGAATTCTTACACTCAATAAGCTAATATTTTTCTATATAAAACTAGAAATTCAAAACTTTTATCACATCATAAGCTGGCGTTTCATAGGGATGCGCTTCTTTTAACGCGGCAATGGTAGCATCGATAAAAGCTTCATCTACCACCATTTCTACTCGCCACTCATCGACCGTTTCTAAGCTATCCTGTGTACCAATATGCGGATTACTACCTGACAATGGTATAAACTGACCGGCTCCTCGTACCTGCCAACAGCATTGCTCATAGTTTCCAATCTTCCCAGCACCAGCAGTAAACAGAGCAGATTTCACTTGGTCTAACGCTGCATCAGGAATAAAAACAGTCAACTTATACATAGGTTTACCTTATAGAATGGTTTTGAATCTCAATCTGCTAGTTCTTAGATAAAGAAGGGTGATCAGTCCATATATAACGTAGCAGCCAGTCTTTTGCGTCACCTGCATAATCAATACCAATACGTGGGCGTAGTGATACAGGTGGCTGGCAGCCATCATCTTCTATCCAAACGTCTGATGATGGCGAAATAGATTTGCCATATAAATGACGATCAATTTGCAAGCGTTTGGTCAATTTCCCAGGACCTGCGAACTGCTTAGGATGTGTAAACTGTTTATCTGAACTGAGTTGTTGCTCTTCAATAAGACGGTCACTATCATCAGTCAAAAACCCAGCGCGGATCAATACCGATTCAGGCGACTCTACAGAGCCGCTAATCAAATTTAACATATGATGCACGCCATAGGTCAAATAGACATAGAACACACCGCCTTGCTCATACATAATCTCTGTGCGTGCCGTTCGAGTACCTGCATGTGAATGGCACGCAGGATCATCTTGACCAATATAGGCTTCGGTTTCAGAGATACGCATACGTAGCGTTTTTTGCTGTCCATCACTATCGGTTAACTGTCGACATAAGACTTTACCAATCAGGTCAGCAGCGACCACACAGGTTGGACGAGCGAACCAGTCAGGCTCCAAAACAGTTGATGAGGCAGTAGACATTAGCAAAACCTTTTCTTATTTTTATGGTCTAATTGATATGAGTAAGCAATAACAAATTAGCATAAAAATAAGATAAGGTATCGAGGACAGTGTTGGCGCTATGTTTGATTTTTTATACGAGCTAAACTACCAGCCTGTGCCTAAAGGGTATTACAGGTTGATAAATAGATAGGAATTGCAGTCTGTTATAAGTGGTTCCATTATGGCAGTCTGTTTTAAGTGGTCTGTTAATAGGTTTGTCGAGTGAAATAGCTGGTTCCGTTGGGGTATACATTAGGATGACCAATCAGGTGCTTTCGCTGGTTCGACACCCTACATGGGAACTATACTCTCAAATAATAGACTCATGCTAATCAAATAGCTTTTCAACAAACAGTTCATAATTAAAATCACCTTCTCTATCCATAAACTCTGGATTCAAAACGCCTGTATTCGGATGTAGGATTGCCCACCAATTCTTATCAGGAGATAGTCTATCAATTTCAGCGCTTACAGCCATGCTAGACTGTATCGGTAAACCTGAAAAATCATTTGTTATTAAATGTGCCAAAAGTTCTTTGATTTTCTGTTTTTTCTTTTCTTCATTTAATTTAGAACCGTTAAATACCTCATCAAAAAACTCGTCGTGCTTTAACTTAAGATTTCCATCAATCTCATCAACGTAGTCGTTAGTCCAGAAAATTAAATCACTCCAATATCGATATGGAGAAATTCGACTGATTTCATCCAAAACTTTGTTATCTTCTTGCTCACTTAAAGTATTTGATAATAACTTATCAATAAGAATGGTCATTTTTTCTCTAATTTCTTCTTGTTTCATATTATTTCGTCTCAGAATAATTTAGTCAAAACCATTTAACATAACGTTCGTAACGACTCATACTATCAATTTCATGGTATATAAATTTATACCTAATGTTAGTATTCCGATACCTGTATAGCGCACCGATCACTAATGGAATATTTATGGTAAGTACACCATGAAGTACACTGCAACCAATTCAGAGATTTTAAACCTTGATACTCCTAGCCTATAGCCAGATGTTCAAGTCCTCACTAGGGAACCAACATTAATATAATGACATAAAAAAACTGAGCACATGGCTCAGTTTTTATTTTATGCTAAGTATCTGATACTTATTTTAATGGTACACCAATACGGTCAGCGACTTCTTCATAAGCTTCGATCACATCGCCTAATGACTGACGGAAACGGTCTTTATCAAGTTTTTTCTTAGTGTTCTTATCCCAGATACGGCAGCCATCTGGTGAGAACTCATCACCTAACACGATACGGTCATGGAATACGCCAAACTCTAGTTTAAAATCAACTAAGATTAAATCACCCGCATCAAACAATGCTTTTAATACATCGTTGACTTGATAGGTTAGCTCTTCCATCTTAGCCAGTTGCTCTTTGGTCGCCCAGCCAAGAGATACAGAAAGTGATTCGTTAACCATCGGATCACCTAGCGCATCATCTTTATAAAAAAGCTCATAAGTTGGCGGCGTCAATGCCTGACCTTCTTCTAAGCCTAAACGACGCACCAAACTACCAGCTGCAAAGTTACGCACCACGCACTCTACAGGAATCATGTCCAAGCGTTTAACCAACACTTCGTCATCAGACAATTGCTTCTCGAAATGTGTTTCGATACCAGCATCAGACAATTTTTGCATGATAAAAGCATTAAAGCGGTTATTAACCACACCTTTACGTGCTAATTGTTCGATACGCTTACCATCAAGCGCTGAGGTATCATCACGGAAGTGCAAAATCAGAAGATCATTGTCCTCTGTTTCATAGACAGACTTGGCTTTACCTTTATACAGCAGTTGTTGCTTTTGCATTATGGGGGTTCCTGTTCGTTCAAGCTTATGTGGTAAAAACGCGCAGCTACCGCTGACTGATGTAAGATACATGGTTTGCGGCTATGATAAAAAACGCAACAGTCAGCGATATAGATAAGGGAATAAGTTTAGTTCGAAGTGCTGCTAACAGCACGCTGAGGCTTTGGTAGCTGATACTGATTGCCTGACTCATTTTGTAGTTGGAGTGTGTTTGCCCCAGCATTAGGTGTTGAATACAAAGGTACAAAGGGTGCCGTTTCTTGTGCGGCAGGTAGCTCTATCGGTGCAAGCTTTTTGCTTTGTTGATAATCTAAGCTACCGTTGTCACGTTTACCAAGCAAGTTTTTAGTTGCTTGACAGCCGCTCAATACCAAAGTACTACCCAAAACCAAGGTCAGCATTGCTGGAAATAATTTTTTCGTTGATGATGCTGTCTTTGATGTTACTGTCATCATGTTGTCTCTCTGAGTTAGCAGTTATTGCTCATGTAGGCGATGGACTTATCATGATAAGTTGACTTGCTGCTAGCTCGAATGGCACTTATCTAATGTGCAGCAAGTCTTAAATCGCCGAATATCAATTGGCTAAATATCAATTTATCGTATGTTTGCTCGAACCAATGCTTCATCGATAGTCGCATGATGCTGCTCCGCGAGCCAAACCAATGGCAGACGGATACCTTTATCGATAATGCCCATTTTATGCAAGGCGTATTTCGCTGGGATAGGGCTTGATTCGATAAATAGGTCACGGTGCAGATGCTTGACCACGTCATGGATTTTACCAGCCGCTTCAAAGTCACCACGTAAACCTGCAGAAAAAGTCTCACTCATGGCTTTTGGTGCCACGTTAGCAGTGACTGAGATATTGCCTTTGCCGCCTACTTTCATTAGATCAAGTGCAGTGCCGTCATCACCAGATAGCACAACCATTCTGTCACCAACGGCTTTGATCAATTGCTCACCGCGACCGACAGATCCTGTCGCATCTTTGATAGCAACGATATTATCGATATCACACAAACGCTCGACCGTTTCTTGAGCGATATCAACCACTGTACGTCCAGGCACGTTATACAGCATTTGCGGTATATTTACGGCTTTGGCAATGGCTTGATAATGCTGGAATAAGCCTTCTTGTGGCGGCTTATTGTAGTAAGGAGCAACGAGCAGCGCGCAATCTGCACCTGCATCGGCAGCATCCTGAGTCAGTTTGATGGCTTCCATCGTGTTGTTGGCACCAGTACCCGCGATGACCGGTACACGACCTTTAACATGCTGGACAAAATAGCGAATGACATCGCTATGCTCTTGCATAGATAGGGTCGCTGATTCGCCAGTAGTACCAACAGCCACAAGGCAGTGTGTGCCCTGCTCTATCTGCCAATCTATGAGATCTGCGAGACGTTTATAATCGACCTTACCGTCAGGGTGCATGGGCGTTACCAAGGCTACCATTGAGCCTTGTAGTCGGGTTTTGATCTCGTCGTATGCTGTGCTCATAACCGTGCCTTACTGTATTATCCTAGCTTTTATTAAAGCTGTCACATGATAGGTCGTTTGCAAGTGGCCATTGCTTTATATGCGTTGATAAACGCTGATGGCGTAACTTACTTGATGTTAATGCTGCGTCTCTACTTACTATAATAGCGTTTGTACCATAGATTATTATATCTACGATATTAGTATCGTGATGGCAATCTACCAAGAGTAATAGGCGTACTTACTAACCGACAGAAATATAATAATAAGAGTGCTCGTTAGTGTAGCATATTTTGATTTGACCGCTATCAATCAATTGACAGTCAGCCCATAATTTTAGTACCAAAAAACGTGTATTATTTTTTGCTTAAATTTATAGAACTTGAACTAAAACCTTGTAGATGAATAGTTACATCATTAAAGGAGCAGTTTAGCGTAATCAACGTACGCTGATAAGTCTCTTATGTAATATTAACGAATCGTCAACACATCGATAGTAGGTCGATAGAATCGAAAAGGCAACCCTCTCGTACCGATGCCGCTACTAACAAATATCTGTGCACTTGCATGTTGATATAAGCCGCGCTGCTTACCCATGCGACTGTTATATAGCAATGCTGACTGCTCACTACTGCGTCGAATATCGTTTTGTTTTTGAGCAAGCAGGATATTTTTTTGAATAGCCTTTGCAGCGCCGGTTATCAATAAAGGGCGTGGTTGTAAAGATTTTGGCAGATCACTGATACTATCAAATCGTGATGCCAAGATAATCACTGGACTGGTGGCATTGGCAATCTCTGTTCCAAGCATTGCTTTATCAGTCGCCTCTGACGTTTCGATATCTGTAGATTGCTTGGGCACATCTTGCCAGCCGCAAAGTACCGCTACTAATGGATTTATATTTGAACTTTCTTGCTCAACACTGTCTTGATTATTAGTTTGATTAGTCGACTGATTGACGACTGACTGCTTATTTTTCGCTCTTGCACATTTGAGTGGTAGTGACGTACATTGCTGACCAATATAATTGATGTCGAGTACATCAAAAGTACTGGCCAATGTATCTTCTAATAATGGCTGACCTTGCTTGGTCGTATTCATAGATTGATAACGCAAGTCTGAGGTACTCATGACCGTATAAACAGGTTTATTCACCCCTTTAAATAGCATTAACTGACCCACCAAGTCTGCACTAGGATAGTATAGCCAGTCGCCCGTAATCAGTACGGCATCTGCCGATAAGGCATTGATAGTAGAGACCAGCTTGCGAATATGACGCGGCTTACCACCATATATTCCTATACGCAAATCTGCCAATACGGCTACTTTGAGCGGTGTAGACAAATCTAAGTCAATAGAATGATGCTCTAATCGTAAGCGGTTAGGTTGTACAATGACAGTATAAAAGTATAAGCCCATCATCAATATTGCCATCAGTACGGCAGATAGTGATAGCTGCGCTAACATCGGCATCAGCTCCTGTGACCAAACCATGATAAGCAATATCGCCCAAACAGGCATCGTATAAGCAGCATAATACAATGCTAGCTTCACCCAAATACGCATAAAGCGCTTGGTAGGATTGGCATTAAACGTTTGTAGCCCTGACCACAGTGCAATGTACGCTAGCAGTGCTGCTGACGTCGTTGTAATAAGCGTATGTAGAGCGGGGTCAGTCATAATTACCTAGCGGTTGCATAATGGTACGAGCCTACTAAGCGACTCGGCCCACCTTAGAGCCTATTGATTGATCAATAACTCATTTAACGAATGGATTGCTGTTGAGGTCTTACTCTTAGCTGTTTGATAAAAAATCAAACATTATAGAGGTCGACCTCCATGATAGACAAGCACAATTATTGACGTGCGCGCTGCCTTTATACTCTGCACCGTAATCTGAGTTACGTTATTAGTCACATTAACAGTGACATTCACAGTCACGCTTTAATCATGACACCTACTCAATACGCAGACCAATAATAGCAGGAATGCCTTGGCGTATAACTTCTATAGTGACTACGCCTTTTTTAGGAAGAGATGAGATAGCACCTGAAAAGTCTGCCACTGTTTCGATCGGCTTTTGATGAAAATTGGTAATGACATCACCTGCTAGAATACCTGAGCGCGCGGCCAATCCAGTAGGATCCACCGTGGTAACCAATATGCCCGTTTTATTATCGACAGCGATTTCTGCTTGTTCATCTGTCGTCAAATCGCGTAAACGCAAGCCCAATTGTACATCATCATTTTGCTCATCGCCGCTCTGTGCTCTTACATCATTGGGCGCGTAAGCGAGCTTGCCGTTAATCACCATCTGCTTACCGTTACGCTGAATCCGTGCACGGAAGGGGTCGCTTGGACGCGCTCGGTTGAGCAAGTTCAGCAAATCAGATGCCTCCATGATTTGTACGTCATTGTATTTCAAAATGATGTCACCAGGTTTTAGGCCTGATTTTTGTGCTGGTGAATCTGGTGATACGCGAGTCAGTAAGGCACCTTGAGGACGCTCTAAATTATAAGCCTCGGCCAGATTGCGATCGATATCTTGTGGGTAAATACCTAGATATGCACGCGCCACTTCACCATCATTTTTTAGCTGCTCATAAATATCCATGGCAGCGTCAATAGGGATAGAGAATGACAGCCCCATATAACCGCCAGTACCACTAAAGATGCGCGAATTGATACCAATCACTTCGCCGCGCTGGTTAAATAGTGGCCCGCCAGAGTTACCCGGGTTTAATGCCACATCCGTTTGGATAAATGGCACACTGGTCTCACGCGAAAAGCTACGCGACTTGGCACTGACAATACCAGCAGAGGCTGAATAGTCAAAACCAAATGGCGAGCCGATTGCTAATACTGGCTCCCCTACTTTTAAACCACTTGAGTCGCCAATAGGCAGGGCTGGAAATTGATTGCCTTCAACTTTTAGCACGGCCACATCTGAGCGCTCGTCACTACCAACCAAAGTTGCATCAAGCTCGGTTCTGTCATTGAGCGTCACAGTGATTTTGTCCGCACCTGCGATGACATGATGATTGGTCAGCATATATCCATTGGAGGTAATAAAAAAGGCCGTACCATAAGCATGTTCAATCGCTGGAGTAGCAACTCGATCAGGGATGCGTAGACGATCACCAAAGAACTGACGTAATACTTCAGCAGTCTGAGCCTTAGCAAGCTCGGCTTCACTAATCGTTTTGGTGACATTGACGCGTGCCACTGCTGGCGTAACTTGTTGCACCAAACCAGAGAAATCAGCCGTAGTGACTACAGCCTGAGCACTGTTTATCGTCGTGAGATTAATACTAGCGAACATCGCGGTACTAACAGCGAGTGCCAGCGCACTACGTTGTAACCAGCGCTGCATATCGGCAGTGGTCTGTCCTTTGAACATATTGATAGGCATTTTGTGTCCTCCATATGAGTAATCGCTGTTATTAACAGCCACGTTATGATTGTCAGCGATAGCGACTACACCAAGCGGCATGCCCCTATTCGTTACTATTTGGTGAAATTATATTCTCTTATCTATTTATATTGCACATCACTTTTATTCGAACTTATTGTCATAACTATTTAGCCATTACTTTACGATTATTTTTATCCCTACTCATTACTTGAATATTTATAGAGTGCCTGTCTTTAGAAGATGGTTAATAGTGTAGAACATGATTAATAGTGTCTTATAAAAACAAATACTCTCAACGTTCAGTATATGACATTTCATAGCGCCAACACTATTATCCTGTGCGTGACGTGCATGCCCAACGCAGCTACTGTATGATAAATAAAAACTTAAAGTATTATGCTGATGCCATTTGCATAGTGCAGGATAACCCAAGACAGCGTTATTTCATACGGGCTTCGTATACTTTCGTGGCCGTAAGATAGCTTTTTAGCAGGTACGGCTTACATCAGCTTGAAATAAAATCATGGTATGATGTCAAACCAAATATTTTACTAAACAAACAAAAGTTAGCTTGTATATAAGACTGTTTATTACAGGCTTATGAACTGGCTATCATCACTCTTGTTTTCCATCTTTTGCATTTCTAGCGTATTGTGATTTATCTAGAAGCGCTTTTGTCTTTGCTACTTTATAGTAGTTATATCATATCTAGCTTATGTTGTGATTCATGATGGCTATCAGTGCGATGGTTTGGCTACAACAAAAACGGATAACAACTTAATGTTAAATAAACGGTAGCGACTATCTTATAACAGCTATCGATAGATATAAAATATGACAAGATTATAAAAGGATTAATTTATGGATACCGCCCTTTTGCTATCCGGCGTGGTTGGGATTGGCATTGCCGCCCAATGGTTGGCTTGGTATTTAAAGCAACCATCCATTTTATTTTTATTACTGATTGGTATTATCGTTGGCCCAGTGCTGGGTGTATTTGACCCAGATTTGGTATTAGGCGAGCTGATGTTTCCCTTCATCTCTTTGGGCGTAGCGATTATCCTATTTGAAGGATCGCTAACGCTAGAGTTTGATGAGATTAAGCAACATGGTACCGTGGTACAGATGCTGGTATCGGTCGGTGTACTGATTACCATTGCTATCGTGGCCCTATCGACCTATTTACTATTCGATGTCGATCCATTGATTGCTCTACTATTCGGTGCGTTAGTCTGTGTGACGGGTCCAACGGTCATTATGCCGCTGCTGCGTAGTGTACGCCCTAACAAAACCATTTCCAACATCCTAAAATGGGAAGGTATTATCATTGACCCAATCGGCGCTATCGCTGTGGTATTGGTCTATGAGTACATTATCTCAGGCGGCGAAGCCAGTAGTATTCTACTGTTTGCTAAAATTGTCGTATTGGCAACGGCAATGGGTATGGCGGGCGCTTGGCTACTTGCGTTCCTTATGCGCCGTCATATGATTCCTGAGTTTTTGCGTAATGTCTTTACCTTAGCATTTGTACTGGTGTTATTTTCGATATCAAATCATTTAGAGCATGAATCTGGTTTATTAACTGTCACAGTATTGGGCGTGGCATTGGCAAACTGGCCAAAATTCCCACGTGAAACGATTTTAGAGTTCAATGAATCGTTGACCATTTTGCTGATTTCAGTGCTATTTATTATTCTGGCGGCGCGCGTAGAATTGGCAAGCTTGCTCAGCGTTGGTTTTGCCGGGCTAGTGCTGCTCGCGATTGTGATGTTTGTCGCACGTCCATTATCAGTCTGGGCATCAGCTATCGGCTCGAACCTTAAGACCAATGAAAAGCTGATGATTAGCTGGATTGGCCCACGTGGTATCGTCGCTGCTGCCATTTCATCACTGTTTGCCATTCGTTTGCAAGAGTATGATATTCAGGGTGTAGAGCTACTTGTACCTCTCGTATTTATGGTCATCATTGGTACGGTCATGATTCAAGGCTTGGGTGCAAAAGTAGTCGGTAATTTACTTGGCGTACGTGAGCCTGAGACCAACGGTATCCTTATCGTTGGCTCAAACCCAATTGCGCTATTGATTGCTACTTCTTTAAAAGATCAAGGTTTTGACGTTATTGTTGCGCACAATAACTACACCAACATTGCACGCGCACGCATGAGCGGTCTGCGCACTTACTTTGGTAATCCTATCTCTGATCATGCAGATCATCATCTGGATCTAATCGGTATTGGTCGTCTGTTTGCGATGAGTATGGACAAAGAAATGAATACGTTGTCCGAGATTCACTATCGTCATGAATTTGGTGAGCGTAAGCTATACCGTCTTAAATTCAGTGACGAAAAAGTCAAAAGCGAGCGTGATGACAAGCAATCGAACTTCCATTCACAGTGGTTGTTTGGCAAAGATGTGACCTATACCAAGCTTGCCAGTATGCTGTCCAAAAAAGCTCGAATTAAGATTACCAACATTACGGATAGCTATAGCTTTGAGCAATATAAAGCGGATAATAAGCAATTTGTACCGCTATATACGGTAGATAAAGAAGGCAAACTGCACGTCATCACCGATAAATTTGACGGTACTGTCCCTCGTGACCGTAAGCTTATATCGCTAGTGGTAGACGATGAAGTACAGCCGAAGCCAGTCGATGTAACGCCTAAGCAAGAGCAGGCTCGCATGGCAGCGGATGCTAACTTTGAATCCAACTCAAAAGCCCCTGAAAAGCGCAAAGAGCAGGAGCCTAGCCCTGACGATAGCCAGACAGCAGCGCCAGAGCCTTCGGTAGATAGTGACAAAAGTGATGGGCAAAACACTGCTAATCAGTCATCAGCTACCCAAAGCAGTAGCACCGAGACTAAGTCACCTTCTAGCACTACCGTAGAGAAAAGTGAGCCAGCAGAAGAGCCAAAAACGTCTGCTACTAATGTGGATAATAAAGGCGTCATGTCTGCAAACTCGACAGCGACTTCGAAGACCAAAACCTCTACGAACAGTAATGGCAATGGTAGTGCCCCTAAAAACAAAAAAGGGGCGCTTGACCCAAATCGTCTACCTGACTCTGCTCAGGATAGCGACGCCTCTATCGCTACTACTGATGGTGTAAAAATAGATAAAATAGATGACAAATAACGTGCATAGTTATCTGCTTTATTGACTTAAAAATAAAATATTTACCTTAACAAAAAGCCCCAGCAATGTGCCGGGGCTTTTTATTGGTGCTAACTGACTGTCTAACTAACTATCGATTACATCTAACTGCCTTATAAATCTACTTGGCAAAATTTAATTATTTAATATCGAATCTGTCCATAACTGTCTGCCATATACGCGCACTCACATCATCCGTACTGCCCGATGCATCAATACGCTGTATGCGCTCAGGGTATTCGCTCGCTAGCTGGCTAAAACCAGTATGCACCCAAGTAAAAAACTCGGTAGCCTGCTGCTCAAAACGATCTGCCGCACTGCGCTTATTGGCACGTTTCATGCCCTCGGCTACTGGCAAATCCAACCACAATGTCAGCTCAGGAAGCTGCGTCACAAATTGTTTGATAAGCATATCGATTTTACCACGTACCAGCTCGTCGCCATACGCACGCCCAAACCCCTGATACGCAATAGTAGAGTCGGTAAACCTATCACATATAACCCAAGTACCATTTTGGAGCGCTGGTAAGATGACTTGCTGCATATGATCACAGCGCGCCGCAAACAATAGTAGCAGCTCAGTATCGTCTTCGATATCCGTCGCTGGGTCCAATAATATGTCACGCAATTGCTCAGCAAATGGGCTACCACCCGGTTCACGAGTACGCAGATACGAAATGCCATTAGCTTCTAACCGCAAACACAGCTGTTCAATCGCGGTGGTTTTGCCCACGCCTTCAGTCCCTTCAAAACTAATAAAGCGGCCTAACGTAGGTGCCGTCTCCGTATTTGAAGTACTTGATTCAGGTAGATTAGATGATGGTATGCTGTCATGTGATGGTGTTGCGCTGGTGTGCATAGATACTGACATGATATGACCTTATGTCATTGATGAGCGCTACATCTACTTTGTAGCACTCAATAAACGATAAGTTTTATAAGAAGATTAAGAAGAAATATTACTGCGGCGGCGTTTGAGATTTTTTCTCACGCATGACACTGAGATAGTCTTTTACCGCTTGATTGTGCTCAGCCAAGCTATTGGTAAATTTGTGCCCACCATTTCCCGTTGCCACAAAATACAATGCTTCACTATCGGCAGGATGCAAGGTCGCTTCGATAGAGGCCGCTGATGGTAGCGCAATTGGCGTTGGCGGTAAACCATCAATTTGGTAGGTGTTATAAGACGTCTTTTCATTGATGTCTTTGCGGCGAATATTGCCATCATAACGACTGCCCATACCATAGATGATGGTCGGGTCCGTCTGCATACGCATGTTTTTATTCAAGCGGTTTCTAAATACGGCAGAGACTAAAGGACGTTCATCAGCAACGCTGGTCTCTTTTTCGATAATAGACGCCATCACTAACGCTTCATATGGACTCTTGTAAGGGAGGTTCGGGGCACGATTTTCCCACGCATCAGTCAGTACCTGCTGCTGACGCTTATATAAGTCAGTCAGTACTTTTTTATCGCTGGTTCCTTCACCATAATAGTAGGTATCAGGCGCGAACCAACCTTCAAGATTATAGTTAACAATCGGGTCACTGCTATTAGCCACACTGTCTGGTAATACACCTGTCAAATCCAATGCTTGGGCGATACTGGCATTGTCACTATCTGCGGTCAGTACTTCTTTCTCAATTTTGTCATCATCACGCAGCGCTTGATAAAGGTCTTTAGATGTCTTACCTTCGATAATCTGTACCTTGACCATAGCCGCTTTTGCGCCTTGACCTAGTATCTGTAGCGCCTCAGCGATAGTCGGGTTTTCGGGCAGTTGATACGTACCAGCATGCAATGGCGCATCGACTTGTGACTTGATATACAGCTTGGCCACGCCTGCCGAAAACAGCGGAATCTGCTGCTGCCACTGCGGTAGTAGACCATAATACGTCTGACCTGGCTCAATCGTGACCATTTGCTGCGGCTGCTCGATACGCCCAAACAACGTCTGATAAACCATGACTAAGAAAAATGCAGCAATGAGCCCTAGCACCAGCAGCACTTGATAGCCGCGTTGCATAAAAAACGATGGGTTATTGACTTTATATTGACGTGGTTTACTGTTGCCACTGATGAGCGAGACGTTGGTTGCTGGCGTTGCTGATGTGTCTTCCACCTCATCTACCACTGGTTGCGCGTCCGGCAGCGTGGTATCGACACGCTCCTCGACTGTGCCATCTTGTTTGTTTGACGGCGACTCATTGGGACGTTCAGGTGGTATATTGGGTGTAGGCTTGCTCATGGCAACTCGCGAGGCAGATGTTTGCTAGAATTTAGCACTGAACCGTGCGATTTTCAATGGTATTTGCTTAGCTTATGAATTATCTTGCTATTGATAGCAGTTTATATGGCTTAATACTTAGGTGTTTTTTTCAGTATTCTCAGCTTATCTATTAATAATGAAAATATCTTATGAACCTACATTTTAACCAAAGTCTTGCTAAAAACTATCACTCTGAACCTCAAAAAGTTCGTGTACTCAGTGAAGCATGGGTAAAAGAAAATAGTTACTGCACCAATTGTAGCGCCCAGTCGCTAGCTGAGTTTGCTAATAACAAACCTGTCGCTGATTTCTATTGCGAAAATTGTAATGAGCAATATGAGCTAAAAAGTAAAAAAGCTAAGTTAAGCAATGTTGTCAATGATGGTGCTTATAAGACGATGATTGAGCGTATCAATAGTAAGGACAATCCCAGCTTTTTCTTTTTAACTTACTCAAAAGAATACACCGTCAACAATTTTCTAATTATTCCCAAGCATTTCTTTACACCCGATATTATTGTTAAGCGTAAACCCTTATCAATGACGGCAAAACGAGCAGGTTGGGTTGGTTGCAATATTGACTTACGCCACGTACCCGAATCAGGCAAAGTGTTTTTGGTCAAAGACCAACAAGTTATACCGCGTGAAAATGTCACCCAACAGTTCCAAAAGACTTTATTTTTACGCAAACAATCTATGGCTTCACGCGGTTGGACACTCGATGTCTGGCAATGTATCGATAGGCTTGATACTCACTTTTCGCTAAAGCAGGTTTATGGTTTCGCTGATGAGTTGCAGCTCAAACATCCTGAAAACAAGCACGTAAAAGATAAAATTCGCCAACAATTACAAGTATTACGAGATAAAGGCATTATTGAATTTATAAGCCGTGGTCACTATCGAAAGTTATACTAAGAACACTTATCATCCCATAATGGTAAACCTTTGGCAGCAACCAAACGACCGTAAAACTTATGAGGAGGGTAATCTAGCTCTAGCTCATCATTTACTTTGAAAAAGTGTTTCACATTGCCATCGAGACAGGTATAAGCTCGATTTTTCACCTGTTTATTCCAGCTCATTAGCAGCCCTAACGGAGTGCGAGAAGCTTTAGTAAAAGCTTATCTTTCGATTGTGATTGCACACATCACAGTATCTTCATGAAACTGCTTATCTAAACCTTGTTCAATGACTTCTTGACGGGTATGCGCATACTTAAACACACTCCCAAATGCTGTGTATTTTCTATCTTTCTTAGAATAAACAATACTAAATGCTATCTGTGAATAACAAGGTAAGTGAATAATTTCATCAAAAACCATCAAACGACGGATTTGTAGCGGGATACTTTCATCTTCATAAACTTCGTACATTGGCTTATCTCCTTATTGGATAAGCAGCATTGATCGATTTGCTTTATGACACAAGTCTGCGTAACAAAAGACGATCACTTCTTTTGAGGGCTTTTGCTAATCTACTTGTATAAATGACTGAAGTGATATATGAGAATCGAGTGTGAATATAATAAGAAAAGATAAAAAGGCAGCACAAACCTTTCAAGTTGAAATTGTCGAAACATTAAGCACTATCGTGGATGTTGTCGCTGAAGATGAGCAAAGTGCCCTTTTAAAAGCGCAAGAAATATATAGAAATGAGCAAGTGGTTTTATATCCAGATGATTTTATTGATACCCAATTCAATATCTTTCAATAACAACTAGGCAGATTCAAAATCCACAACATCACCTGACAATAACGTCAGACTGCTCATTGGCATGATGCCGCGCAGTGCATTGCAAAAGAAAAGCTGCGTTAATTTAGGCAAATCCTCATCTTGTAGCGACCTGATTATGACTGGATATTGCGTCGTGGATAGTGCATCTATAATTACCTGACGCATGACGCCAGCAACGCCTGATTGAGCCATAGAAGGGGTGTACCATTGGCCAGTGGTTAGGTAGTTTTCATTATCTTTATGAATACTAAAGGCAGTTTTGGATTCTGATAGTGGTGCTTCTGCCAATTGATAGAACACGTTACTCATTGTGCCCTCGACCCACTGCCCGCTCATATCGCGTAGTAGTCCTTCACTAAGTGTTGAAGCAAGCTTTGATGCCAATGGCTCAGCTTTTATTTGCTGTAGTTCACCACTAGCGAGGACATTGTCTAAACGATTAAGACTCTTGAGACCTGCCAGCGGTGGCGGTAAGCAAGCAATCTGAGAAGACAAACATATTGCCGAGGCATAAGGTTGGATAGGTATTAAGTTTCCATCAGGTAAAGACAATTGCAGTGCAGTAGAAACTCTCATTGCCGTAGCCTTTAGCCATATCTCACAATCGCTACCATCTGCACTAGGTGTATAGCCATAACCGCGCACATCCTGCGCAGCGCGGGTTACTACTAGCTTCAGCATACCCTGCTCTAATTGCTGAGCGTACAGTTGCAGTACTGCTAATAGCTCTTCGCTATTTATGTTTAGCTGCAAGGCTTCAGCATGAGAGACAAGCCGCTGATAATGATAATCTGACCATAGTATCAACCCATCGATGACACCTATAGTGGTAAAAAACCCATCAGCATATGCCAGCCCGCGATTATCTAAAGACATCGTTACCGTTTGGCTGGTCAAACTACTATCTTCGGTCACCCTGTCGCCTTGTGGGTACAGACACACCCAGCCGTTTGGCACTGATGTCATATCGATCATGATTTAGCTATTGTCTGTTTGAGCGGCGGCTTTATTGATAACCAGCATGCAGCTATAAAACTCGCATTTTGCCAGCTCTATCTTTTGTCCACCGACGATTCTATTTTTGATGATTTGACTATTGAGCATATCAGCAACCATTTTACCGCCATCATCGCCCATCAATTGACGCGATAGCTGATAGGCTTTTTTGGCGTGGTTTTGGCTCAGCTCTTTTTCTTTGTCTGTGTCAGTAGGATTGGCATAGTACCAGCCTAGCTCTAGATATTTTTCAGAGTCGATGATATCTAGATAAGGCGCGTCCGTTTTCATAAAGCGATATTTCGCCGCTGGATTACTGGCATAGTCTAGGCTGTTTTCGTCAGTACTCATCACTTCGCCAAACACAGATTTTATACTATCTAACTCATCCACCGCGAGTGACTCAACCTTATCAGTACCCCATGCTGCGACATCATATCTCACTGGTGTGCCTTGCTGAGCAGTGGCACCGTCTAGGTCAGGATTGTTTGCGCTGTCCTGTACTGGCTCATTCGTTGTTGCCTGCTCAGTGGTCTCAGCATCTGGATTTGGAGCATCTTCTTTGGTGCTGTCACAGCCACTGAGCGTCACACCAACTGCCATTATCGTACCGACTAGAAGGGTCTGTAGGTTAGGATTCCACATGGATAATTTACTCACACTTTTAGATTGATCTCGAAATAGTATTAACGAGCTGGCAGGAACGCCGCTGATAACGAATAGTTTTCAATAAAGAGCATATTTCACAAATATTATAATCTAGCAGTCATTACAGCATATTGATATAGGTTTCCATATTTTATAGTTTACCCAACTGCTCAGCACTTGACTACCTTTTACGTTACGCGGAGCACTCCCCGAGAGTACAGATTTGTTAAATATATAACGTACCAAAACGACCTTTTCTTTAATGGAAAGTACAAAACTGCTTACGCGTGTTTTGCGTATGTTTGCTTCAATGTCACAATTTATTTTCAAAAGCGATAAGGCTGCCTCTGACTAACAATGTCACTTCCTAATCATTGATTGGTAATGGCCTCTTGGTTTGTCAATCATAGCGTTATCCCTTATGATGATTGAACGCCACTTATGGCTTCTTTGATAGTATTTTTATTCTCTAGCCAGCGGACTATTTATGACCCAACACTTTATCGTTATTGGCAATCCAATCGCCCATAGTAAATCTCCTGAGATTCATGAGCAGTTTGCTGTACAAGCAGGGATTGATATTAGTTATCAGCGTCAGTACTGCCCTGATGATGCCGCTAGTTTTACGGCTGTCGTGGAGGCGTTTTTTTGTGGTGGCGGTGTGGGCGCTAACGTGACAGTTCCTTTTAAACAAGTTGCTTATGATTGCTGTGCGGCGCGTGGTGGCTTATCAGAACATGCCAAGACGGCAGGCGCGGTCAATACATTACTGTTGAACAAAGCACTATTAGAAAGCGGCGTACCAATCACCGAAGCACTCTATGGTGATAACACGGATGGACAAGGACTTATCAATCACATTATGAGTATGGACTGGCCACTGACCGATGCTCGTGTGGCGCTAATAGGTGCAGGCGGTGCCGCTCGTGGCGTAATATTGCCATTATTTGAAGCGGGTATTGGCTCTCTCACGATTGCCAATCGCACCGTGTCTAAGGCAGCCGATTTGGTAAATGAGCTAAGCGCGGCCAGCTCAATAATCGATAACCAAAACATCGAGGTTTGCGCGACCAATGAACTCAGTGGCTCTTTTGACATTATCATTAATGCCACCTCGATTGGCTTGTCAGGTGATACGTTGCCGCTGGATGATACTCTAAACTGTCAGTACGCTTACGACATGATGTATGGTCGTCCGCTACCATTTTTACAGCATTTTGCCGCTCGCGGCGCACAGACCTCTGAAGGCTACGGTATGCTTATCGGTCAAGCCGCTTTAAGCTTTGAGCGTTGGACTGGGCATACTATCGATGTCGCACAAGCGACAACAGCGCTAAATAAAGACAGTTAATCAAAGAAAAATCTTTGTAAAGCTCTACCCTATTAACTAAAACGTAGTAACAGCCAATTTTCAAAACGGCGTAGCGGTACACGCAATCGCGTAGAGTGTATCGCCAGACCACCGCTCAATCCAATCACGCAGCCGAGCGCCGTATCAATCATACGCGCTTGGATAACGTCTCCAGCGACTGGTGGCACTGACATCGTACTACCATATTCAGCGATAAATATCGTCAGCGGCGTGATAAATATTACCGCCAGTCCATAATGCCGATCGACAAACGATTCAATCAAAAACATCATACATAGTATTGCTATAGCGATGCTCCATCCTGATAGTCCCCAAGACAGCATCCAGCCCGCCACGCCCATGCCAGCCAACGTACCCAATAAACGGTGCAACTGTTTGATCCACATGGTTCGTAGCTGCATACCTTGGATGATAATAAAGCAGCTCATCGCTGCCCAGTAGGGATAAGGCAGCTCTAACAGAACAGCAACGACCAACGCCAAACTAACGAAACTTACCACGATCAGACTATCGCTAATCATATCAGGCTGATAGTCATAGACAGGTACAGAAGCAACTGGACGCGTCGCCAATAAGAACAAACTATAGAGTAGCGCTAGCAACATCGAGGAGCCACTACCCAATATCACAAGCCCTATCGCTGAGAGCACTTGATCAATCGGCACAGGGATAAATAGCGCAATCGCACCCGCCATCAACACAAACAATCCTGCTGGTGGTGGTTGCCGATAATAACGACCTAACATCACCACGCTAATCCCAATCAGCATAAACACAGGTAATCGCAGCACTGGCAACAGCTGCGCGATCAGACCCAGTGCAAAGCTAAGTATCATCGCAAACCCCCAAGCCATGACCGTCACTAGCCGGTGTGGCAGCCCGCCTGCAAATGGTAGGTTTAAAATAATCATAGAGCCTAGCGAGGCTTTGATACCTGAAGACAAGTCACCAAAATAAGCCCCTACAAACACCGGAAAGCTAATCGCAATCGCCGCGATGATTGGCATATGCCATGGTCGCTGACTGCGATTGACTGTGAGTAAATGATTCAGCTCACCATCGATTAACCCCTTAATACGAGTTAATAGTGTGCTCAACCAAGAAGCTCGCTGTTGCTTTTTTGAGGTGCTCATAAATGGCTTTTCCTATTTGATAAGTCCATTTGTCTTTGAATTTAGATGAGTCTACATAGCCCTTTATAGAATAATTTCAAGCGAAGATACAATTTACCTATACAAACTAAAATGAATTAATAACATAATTAATCATGAATAATAGTTATTAGTTGTATATTTGTTGCTGTAGAAGATTTATAATCATATCAACGCTATAACAGCTGTCCGTCACTAAAGACGTTCT
The DNA here is from genome assembly GCF_044900935.1 of Psychrobacter sp. NPDC078501. Lineage (NCBI taxonomy): Bacteria > Pseudomonadati > Pseudomonadota > Gammaproteobacteria > Moraxellales > Moraxellaceae > Psychrobacter > Psychrobacter sp. NPDC078501. The sequence continues at coordinate 315,913 of NZ_JBJDOS010000003.1, forward strand.
AATAACTAATACACTAGAAAGCTGTCCACTAATAATTCACTTGATGACTAATATAACGTCTAGCTCATCTAAAATAAGTAAATATCGCTTACATAAGTTGTGACTCAAATATTGCGCCATAAGTCTATGATAGCGAACTAACCAAAGAGAGCGATTATGTTAACTTACAAAGCCCCCTTACGTGATATCAAATTTTTGATTAATGATGTATTTGACTATCAGACGCATTACAAAAGCTTAGACAACGGCGAAAACGCTGATCCTGAAACTGTAGACATGATTCTACAAGGCATGGCTGATTTTGCTGAAAACGTCATTGCCCCGCTCTATCAATCAGGTGGTGAAGAAGGCTGTCATTTCGAAGATGGCGTCGTGACCACGCCAAAGGGCTTCAAAGAGGCTTATGACCAGTTTGTAGAAGGCGGCTGGCAAGGTATCTCATATCCTGAAGAATTCGGTGGCATGAATCTGCCAACGTCAATCAACCTTATTAAAGCTGAGATGATCGGTACTGCTAACTGGTCATGGTCGATGTATCCTGGTCTATCAACAGGTTGTATCAACACATTGCTTCAGTACGGTACTGACGAGCAAAAAGCACTGTATTTACCTAAATTGGTCGAAGGCTCATGGGCAGGTACTATGTGTCTGACTGAGCCACAGTGCGGTACAGATTTGGGTCAAGTTAAATCAAAAGCCATTCCACAAGATGACGGTACCTACAAAATCAGCGGTACCAAAATCTTTATCTCAAGCGGTGAGCATGATTTAACAGATAACATCGTCCATATCGTCCTAGCACGCCTACCAAATGCACCAGAAGGCACGCGCGGTATCTCACTATTTATCGTACCAAAATTCACCCCGAATGCTGAAGGTGAAGCTGGCGAGCGCAATGCCGTAGTTTGTGGTTCAATTGAGCACAAAATGGGCATCAGCGCATCTTCGACGTGTGTATTGAACTTTGACGGCGCAGTCGGCTATCTAATCGGCGAACCGCATAAAGGCCTAAAAGCCATGTTCACTTTTATGAACACGGCTCGTATCGGTACTGGTATCCAAGGTCTGGCGCATACTGAATTGTCTTTCCAAAACGCCTTGCCATATGCCAAAGAACGCCGTTCTATGCGTACGCTATCTGGTACTAAAGATCCTGAAAAAGTAGCTGATGCTATCATCCACCATGCCGACGTACGCCGTATGCTACTGACGCAAAAAGCCTTTGCTGAAGGCGGTCGCTCAATGATTTATCATTCAGCACGTTATGCCGACAAAATGGCACAAGGTATTGTCAATGGCGATGATGAAGAGTTCGAAAAATGGGATGACAAATTGGGCTTCTATACGCCAATTCTAAAAGGCTTCTTAACTGAGCTAGGTATCGAAGCTGCCAAGCATGGTCAGCAAGTCTATGGTGGTCACGGCTACATCAAAGAATGGGGCATGGAGATGATCGCTCGTGATGCTCGTATTGCGACGATGTACGAAGGGACTACTGGCGTACAAGCACTTGATCTACTAGGTCGTAAGGTTATCTTACAGTCTAAAGGTAAGATTATCCGTGACTACACGTCAAGCATCATGAAATGGTGTGGCGAGTACGCACTCGATAAAGAAATGCGTAAATTCGTTTGGGCATTGACCAAACTATGTGCTGAGTGGAACACCTTGACGGTACGCTTGATGCTGATGGCACGTAAAGATCGTGAAATCATCTCAGCAGCGTCAGAGGACTTTCTAATGTACTCAGGCTACGTAATGATGGGTTATCATTGGGCTCGTATGGCAGCAGTAGCTTATGAAAAGCTAGAAAATGGCGGCACAGAAGCACCAGAATTCTACAAAGCAAAAATTCAGACTGCTGAATTCTACTTTGATAAGTTGCTACCACGCACGTCTGGTCACGCAGAAGCGATGGTTGCCCCAAGCGAAAGCATGACATCAATGGAAATCGATCACTTTGCTTTCTTAGACTAAAATTGACTAATACAGCATCGATAATCCATAAAAAAGCGCCTATCATTTAGGCGCTTTTTTATGCTTAACTAAAAATCTGCTTATACAGAATACACAGCAATGAGTAATTTAAGGCAAGCACTGTTAGCTACCAAGCATTTTCTTATGATACACCGCACTTATCTCTTCAACTTCTACACATATCTGCAATGCTGCACGTCCTGACTGCTCTGCGCCTATTTTTTCCTCGATAGTAGTAACCAACAGCTCAGCCAACTGGTCACGAGTGGCCATATCACGTCCGCTCATCAGCTTTAGGTGGGCGTAAATGAATCCATTTGCTTGCTCATCGTCTTCAACACCAACTAGAAATGACTTAATAGGTACAATACGTGCTTTGATATCAGCAGGTTGCTTGAACTGGTCACTATCCCACAATGCTTTGTTTAGCGATTTGAGCAATGATTCTTCATGAGCGATACTGACGTTGGGTGTCACTTGAATGGTTAAATGTGGCATGAGCATGTCCTTAAATGTAGATAAAAATAATAGATAAGCTAGCGTATAAGTCTACGCCTCATCGCTATGGTCAATCTACAGCAATCTTGCGCTAAAATATCTTCAGTACAAGAAAAACCAGTATAGATTACTCATAAATATGCTTAGCAAAATTGTCGATATGGCCATTTTGTACTAGCCAGATTACAGCCACCGTATAATATTTTATTCATCAGTGATATCACTAAAGCAAGCATCAAGCGTTGCAGCCAACTGTGCAGGCGGCAATTCAATCTCCAGACCGCGGCGGCCACCACTCACATAGACTGTGCCCTGGTCTTGAGCTGTACTATCTATCACGGTTTTTAGTCGCTTCTTTTGACCCAGTGGACTGACACCGCCTAGCACATAACCCGTGCTACGCTCTGCTTGTTTGGGGTCAGCCATCTGTACTTTCTTGCAGGATAGCAACTTATTAGAAGATAGTGCCTTAGCCATTTTTTTAAAATTAAGTGTCTTGTCGACTGGCAATATCGCCACAGCGAGCACACCAGTATCGGTAGTCACTACTAAAGTTTTAAATACCTGTGCCACCGCTACGCCGAGCTTTTCTGCAGCTTCTAAACCAAACGATGCGGCATTGCTGTCGTGAGTATATTCGTGTACTTGGTAATCAAGGTTACGTTTTTTGGCAAGATCGATAGCTGGAGTCATAAGTTTTAGGCTTAATAAAATGAAATTGAAAAATAGACGCTATATTTATGAGTCATCGGTGATAAAAATATATTATTACGCTAAATATATGAACTTTCAAATGTTTGAGCATTTTGTATAATTTGTCACTCACTACAGCGTAACCAGACCGTATTAATATTGGTAGTATATACAGACACTATATATCGCTTTGGTGGCTTTTATGGCATCATAAGCGCAACATATTTGACTATTTTTGATACTGATTATGATACCGAAGTTCCTAAAAAAACGGATTTTTAAAGCGCCGGTCGCGACTGACCATGCGTCTGAAACTGACACTGCTGAAACTGATGGCAATGCAATCGCTACTAAGCCTTATTCTAATGCACCGATCAATCAGCTGTATCGTAAGCTGTCAGGTCAGATGCTCGATATCGCCGTAAAACCTAAGCTATTAGGCGAGCTACCTGAGTTCGACAATGATGATCAAACGCTACGGTTTTATGTACTACAGGACTATTCTCGTTCCAACAGTATTCTGATTGACTTGCAGACGCAAGAACATAACTTACCGCCAGCACTGGTTGGAGTAAATGATGCCGCCCATAATATTAAAGAAAATGCGGCAATCATATTTTTGAATCACCCAAGTGCCAAAGACAGCCAGTTGTCTCCTCGCCTTTCTCGCTTGGTTTCAGCTGTACTGCAATATCCGGAGCTAAAGGTACGCCTAGTACCCGTATCGATTCTGTGGGGACGCGCACCTGAAAAAGAAGATTCTCTATTTAAGCTGCTAACTGCTGACAACTGGCAAGATCCTAGCATTACTAAGCAATTATTTAATATCGGGGTGATGGGCCGCGATACTTTCGTACAGTTCCACCCACCGCAAGACTTACGTACCATTATCAATGATAATCTCAAAGGCGACGTGGAAGGACCTGCTACCTTTGACTCAGTTGCTACAGATGCCCTTAAAGTAGATTTAACAGCGACGGATTCACTCGATACAGAGTCAACGGCTACTAACAATGATGCCGCAGCTGACGCTGAGCAAGCACCGAGTTATGCGCTAGTCGCATCAGCTGATAGTAATCGTGAACTGGTTCGTATGTTGCAGCAGCAATTGTCGATTTATTTAGATAAACAGCGCGCCAGTATGCTTGGCCCAGATCTATCAGATAGACGCAACTTGGTAGACAAGCTGGTGTACTCGCCAGCGATCAAGCATGCGATCGAGATGGAAGCAGCCGAAAAAGGGACCAGCGTTCGAGAGGCTCGCAGTCAGGCCAGAGGCTACGCTAATGAGATGGTCAATGACTACTCTCATTCTATCATCCGTGGTTTTTATAAATTTCTGACATGGTTATGGACGCAGTTATATGACGGCGTAGAAGTCCATCACTTTGAGCGAGTACGTGACCTTGCGACCGATTATGAGCTGATTTATGTGCCTTGTCATCGCAGCCATGTTGACTATCTATTACTATCTTATGTCATCTACAAACGTGGCCTGAGTATCCCTTATGTCGCAGCAGGTGACAATTTAGATGTACCTGTATTAGGCCCACTATTACGCGGTGCCGTTGCTTTTTATATTCGTCGTAGCTTCCGTGGTAACGCGCTATATACTGCTGTACTGCGCGAATATATGCATACTCTTATCACGCGCAACACTCCGATTGAATACTTCATCGAAGGTGGTCGCTCACGTTCAGGTCGCTTGCTACCGCCGAAAATGGGTATGCTAGCGATGACCGTCCATAGCCAATTGCGCCAAACCAATAAGCCTGTGGTATTTATTCCAACTTATATTGGTTATGAGCGTATTATGGAAGGCGGCACGTATGTCGGTGAGCTAAAGGGTAAGCCAAAAGAGTCAGAGTCTTTAATCGGACTACTCAAAGTTGGCCGCAAAATCGAACGTATCTTTGGTAATGTGCACTTGAGCTTTGGTACGCCGTTGCATCTTAGCGACTTTATGACAAAGTTCGATGTGCCAGCCAATAGTTTGCCATCTGATCGTACTGACTCGCCGCTTGATGAAAAGACCAGCGCTATGGTTGATAACATCGGCGTGAAAGTCATGCAGCATATCAATAAAGCTGCAGTCGTCACCCCTGTCTCGCTACTGTCATTAGTTTTACTATCGGCACCGAAAGCGGCATTGGATGAAAATATTTGCCGTGAGCAAATTGCTTTGTATCAAGGTCTGGCTCAGCAGTTGGTCTACTCAGAGGATACGGTTATCACTGATATGACGCCGCAGCAAATCATTGATTATGGTATTAAATTAAAACTTATTGAGCGTACGCCGCATATCTTGGGCGATATCATTCAGGTCGCAGGTAAGCAAGCAGCATTACTCAGCTACTTCCGTAACAATATCTTGCATGTCTTTATTTTGCTGTCGTTCCTGTCTGCGCTAGTCGCACGCAATGGACGTATCAAACGCAGCCGTCTCGATAGTATCGCTGAGCAGCTATATCCGTTCTTACAAAGTGAGCTATTCTTATATTATCCAGCACATGGCTTGGCTGATACGCTCAATAAGAAAGTGGATAATCTACTATCTCATGGGCTCATCGTTGACTTAGGTGATGATACGCTCAGCGTGCCTGAGTCTAATAGTAAGCACTATCAGCAGCTGCAAGTGCTAGCAACTCCAGTTGGCCAAAGCCTTGAGCGTTACTTTATGACGCTTGCTCTACTTGCTCAGCAAGGCTCTGGTAATTTAACTGAAAACGAAGTTGTTGACCTGTGTCACCTACTTGGACAGCGTTTGTCTGTGCTTTATGCAGATGATATTCCCGATTTCTTTGACCGCGCCTTGTTTACCAGCTTTATCAGTGCGTTGACTCGTCTTGACTATCTACAAAAAGATGATGAAACAGGCATACTAACTTTCGATCATCGCATTAACGATATCGCTCATCATGCTAAGTACGTGCTAACGCCTGACATGATGCAAATCTTGCAGCAAGTCGCTAGTTTGGACGAAGAAGAAATCACTCACGCCATTACTGAGATTAGTAATAAAAAACAGCGTAAGTTTGGGCGTAAGCGTTAATTTTAACAACTAGCCATACCCTTTAAGATTTTGAGCTAAACAAAAAAAAGACCGCTAACGATTAGCGGTCTTTTTTTGGATTGGACTACATTAAACAGCCGTATTAGTTAGTGATTTTCTTATACTTGGCACGTTTAGGACTAGCATCATCACCCATTGTCTTTTTACGATACGCTTCAAACTCAGTATAGTTACCATCGAACCAGACTGGGCCTTCTTCTTCAAATGCCAAGATATGAGTCGCGATACGGTCCAGGAACCAGCGATCATGCGATACGACCATTACTGTACCTGGGAATACTTGAATCGCATCCTCTAGTGCACGTAAGGTTTCGATATCCAAATCGTTTGATGGTTCATCGAGGAGCAATACGTTTGCGCCTTGCTTTAGCGTTTTCGCTAACTGCAAACGGTTACGCTCACCACCTGATAATTGACCGACGTGCTTTTGCTGATCTGAACCTTTGAAGTTAAAACGTCCGATATAAGCACGGCTTGGTGTGGTGTAGTCGCCAACCGTAATGATATCAAGGCCGTCAGAAACCTCTTCCCATACAGTTTTGTTGTCATCTAGATGATCACGTACCTGACCGACATAGGCAACCTTAACACTTTCACCCAAATCGACTGAACCTGTATCTGGCGTATCGCGCTCAGTAATCATGTTAAACAGCGTGGTTTTACCCGCACCATTTGGACCGATAATACCAACGATACCACCAGCTGGTACGTTAAAGCTTAGGTTTTCATACAGCAGACGATCGCCGAATGATTTAGAGATGTCATTGATCTCAATAACCTTATTACCCAAACGTGGACCAGGTGGAATATAAATCTCAGAAGTCTCGTTACGTTTTTGGAACTCAGTTGAGTTCAATTCTTCAAAACGCTGTACACGAGATTTAGACTTAGCCTGTTGGCCTTTTTGGTTTTTGCGAATCCACTCAAGCTCTTTTTTCAGCGCTTTAGCAAATGATTCTTCTTGCTTGTTCTGCTGCTCTAGACGCGTGTTCTTTTGCTCTAGCCATTCAGTATAGTTGCCTTCATACGGATAGCCATGGCCACGGTCAAGCTCCAAGATCCACTGAGCAACATTATCCAAGAAATAGCGATCATGGGTAATGGCAACGATAGTACCGCTATAGTTCTGCAAGAACTGCTCTAGCCATGCAACAGACTCGGCGTCCAAATGGTTGGTCGGTTCGTCGAGTAATAGCATGTCAGGGCGCGACAATAGCAGACGGCATAGTGCCACACGGCGTTTCTCACCACCTGACAGTTTGCTAACGTCCGCATCCCATGGTGGCAGACGGAGCGCATCGGCTGCTTTTTCTAGCTGGTTATTTAAGTTGTGCGCATCCCAAGACTGGATGATATCTTCCATCTTTCCTTGCTCTTCAGCAAGCTTATCAAAATCAGCATCAGGCTCTGCGTATTCAGCATAGATAGCATCTAGACGTGCTAGCGCATCTAATGCTTCGCGCATACCGTCTTCGACATTACCACGAACATCTTTGCTGTCATCTAGCTGTGGTTCCTGTGGCAGATAGCCAACTTTGGTACCTGCCTGCGCGCGTGCTTCACCACTAAACTCAGTATCCACGCCTGCCATGATACGGAGCAAGGTTGATTTACCTGAACCGTTGATACCCAAAACACCAATTTTGGCACCAGGGAAAAACGATAGGTTGATATTTTTTAGGATTTCACGCTTAGGGGGAACAAGTTTTGACACGTTGTTCATCGTGTAAATATATTGAGCCATTAACACTCCGATAGACTGCATAGAAGAGAACAGCAAATGCAACTCAGCGATGATGCCAAGCGTGCCGTACCTCAAAATCAGGGTTACAAATTATAGGTCATTATCGCATTGTGGCGCATACCCTGCAAGCTGACAGGTTGTTTTACCAGTTGTTTTACTGTTTTTGACAGCAGGCTATGCCTTTTGGCTATAAAACTCGCTTTAAAAAATAACTCAAGGAGTCTTATCTTAATGAACTAACTTAACATTTTGATTCATTAGCGTTTTATAAAGACCACAAAAAATAGCATCAAAACTTTCGCAAATTTAATCAATAGCCGTTAGCATGTTAGTGTGGCTTAACAAGGTCTATTGGCTCAATTTTGTGTTCGATTGTCAAAATTAACTATAAGCTGACTTTGTACGCGTTACATTACTCACTTTCATAGCAATCATACAGGTACTGATAATATGGCCAACGGCTATCGCCCTGAAATTATTCAACGTGCGTTTGTCGATTTTATCGGATCGCGCTTACATCCGTTTTGGTCATTGACGACTCCTAAGTTACGCCTGATCGCACGCTATACATTAAGTGATGATTTGATAGCACTTCGATTTGAGAGCAATAGAGCCTTTAAACAGCAGATTTCTGAGGTGATGGGTGGTTGGCAAGGCGGTCAATATCTCGATTTGCGCGTTTGTATCGATGGAGTTTATCACCAGCGTAGTTACTCGATAGTGGGCTTGGCGCATCAACCCCTCTGGTGGCTCGACGATATTACCGAGAGCCATACGGCAGACCAACGTCATACGGTAACTATCGCGATTAAACCGCAAGGGTTGGTATCTAACTATTTAACTAAACAGATGCCACTGGCTAGCGTCGTTAATACAAGCCTGCCTCTTGGTCATTTCACTTTGGAGCAGACCTCGATACTAAGGCATGAAATATCGGATAATAAGCAGCTCACTCCTTTGCTATTTATCGCTGGTGGTAGCGGTATCACACCCATGCTCGGACTTATCACTCAAGCCCTGAGTAATGGACATCAGGTAACGCTATTGCATTACAGTCGGACTGTTTTATCCAAACTGCAACATCAGTGGCAACAGCTGAAGGATGCATATCCAGACTTTATTTATCATTTAATCCATACTGAAGATCCGACTACCTATTTGGCTGGCACAAGGTATTTAAGTGCAGAGAGTCTGCTGTCGCTAAACTTACCTCTAGCAGATACGCAAATATTTGCTTGCGGTTCACCAGCGTTATTAGCTGGCTTATATAATGCCGCCGCAGAGATAACCTTCCCTACAAATAAACAGCTGCGCGATAACATCATCGTAGAGAACTTTGGTAATGCTCTAGCTGATGTTGATAATAACAGCAATCAAACATTCGATAAGACGATACCTGTAGAAGAACACACTGTCTATTTGCGGTCACGGCAGCGGCAATTTGTCAGTGACACGACCATACTGGCTGCGGCTGATAATGCAGATATACGACTAGCACATGGTTGTCGGCAAGGTATTTGCCAGTTATGCCGCTGTAATAAAGTCAGCGGCGTGGTCAAAAACGTCCAGACAGGGAAAGTAAGCGGGGATGGTTACGAGTCTGTTCAGACTTGCATCAATATTGCCATGACTGATGTGGTACTCGATATTTGATGACTGGCTTAATAGAACAACTGGCTCAATAGAAAGTATATGCTAGACAACCTATGAGAAATAAAAGACAAACGTCACCTTATAGGCTAAAACTCAGATAACTTATAAAACCGGATGCAGTGCTGCTTATATATGCCGTTTCGGTTAAGGATTTATTTATGCGCTTACTACCACCCGTTACTATGCCACAATCTGCTGTGCCTATCTTGACACCACTTTCCGATGCACAGCTAGCAAAAAACGCGCCTTCACCTTTGACGCCGCAAGCTCCTTACTCGCAGCTTAATGATGAAGCAATCAATGATAGCGATCAGCCAGACGCATCGACACGGACTCGCTACCCAACGTTGACTGGCGCACCTTTATCAAAGCTTCAAAGTGATGCTTTAGCCGTAGAGCTCAATGCCCTGTACAAAAGCGTTATGGACTCGCTAGGCAGTGAGGATGCACGCTACATACAGCGGATATATGCGACCGTGGTATATAGCGAAGTCATTGCCCGTGGTCTACTTGCAGCGGCTGGGCGTATGCCATCGAAACGCAGTCTGGTCGCTACTTGGCTACTAGGTACATCTTTACTTAGCTTTAGCAAAATATTGAATAATATGGAGCTGGGTCATAACGTCATGCATGGTCAATATGACTGGATGCAACACCCGCACCTTAATAGTCAAAAATTCGACTGGGATATTGTCTGCCCTGCTCCATTATGGCAACACTCTCATAATTATCTACATCATACTTTTACCAATATTGTTGGCCGTGATCATGACGTAGGCTATCATTTGATTCGAGTGACTGACGAGCAGCCTTGGACGCCAGAAGATCGCTACAATATGTTTAGTACAGCGGTACTGGCATTTGGCTTTGAATGGGCGGTAGCCTTTCATGACATCCAAATCAGTGCAGATGAATACGCCGACTCCCCTAATCTGCACAAAATCATGCAACAAAAGTCTCGCGCCTTATTTGCCAAAATTGGACGGCAAATAGGCAAAGACTATATCGCACTGCCATCTGTAGTAGCGCTGACACTAGGTCGTCGTAGCGCCTTTAGTACGCTGAGCGGTAACATGACTGCCAACACTGTCCGAAATCTATGGACGTGGGCGGTGATTTTTTGCGGCCATTTCACTGAGCAAGCGCATATCTATACCCAACTTGATGCCAATGAAAGTAAAGGCGATTGGTATGTACGCCAAATCCTTGGCTCTAGCAATATCAAAGGCAGCAAATGGTTTCACCTTTTGACAGGTAATTTGTCTCATCAAATTGAGCATCATATATTTCCTGATATGCCAGCTGGCCACTATGCAAAGATTGCACCGCAGGTACAGGCCATATGCCGTAAGTATGATTTAAGCTACAACACTGGCCGCTTTGGCACACAACTAAAGCAAGTACTGGGACGTATTTATCACTTTAGCAAACCTAGTGAAAAAGAATGGCAAGCCTATATGCAATCAACGGAAAATGCAGATAGTACTACTCTTAAAGATGATAGGTCAGCGGCCAATTTAGAAAACAATTTAGAAAACAATTTAGAAGAAAAATTAGCGATAGAAAATACTGGCGGTCTCACTCGCTTTTTGCCTCCAGTCGTTCGTAAAGCCATATCCTATGCATTGTGACATATTCAGATTTGCAACCAGATACGACCATGATAAGGTAGGACAAAAGACATAAATGATGTTAACAGTCGCCCTATCAACCATTACGGTAAGCGTCTAGATTGTTAAGCATCAAACCCACATACTAAACTGGCACTATTAAATTAATAAAATATTTAGTTCATAATAAAAATTTGATAATAAGAAATGGAGTATATTAATGAGTAACCAAACCTCTAAACCAAATCTAGAAATTGTTCATAACCAAGCAGCAAAACGTTTTGAGACCTCTATCGATGGTCAGACAGGTTATATTAGCTATCAGGAAAGGGCTGACAAGTTGGTTTACGATCATACTATCGTACCGCAGCAGTTGGGTGGACGCGGTGTTGGTTCAGCACTGGTAGAGCACGCATTGAATTATGCACGCGAGCAAAACAAGAAAGTGATACCGCAATGCTCATTTGTCGCATCATACATTAGCAAAAATCCTGAGTATCAAGATTTGATTTAACTGGCTACATAATTAGGCTCAACTAATTCGTTAACTAGGTTCAGTTAAGTGATATCGGGAAAAGCAGAAAAATATGTAGATATTTATTTAGCATAGGAGACATACCCTAGCACCACTTTTAATAAACCAATTCGACATAACAATAAAGGTTATTAATATGAGTAGTTTATCTGACAAACAAATCAATCTACAGCTAGAAGAGCTTGCTGGTTGGCAGCGTGACGGCAATAGCATCGTCAAGACCTATCACTTTAGCGATTTTATCGAAGCTATGAGCTTTATGAATCAAGTGGCATTTCATGCTGAAGCGCTTGAGCATCATCCTGAATGGCGTAACACCTACAATATCGTAGAAGTTCGTCTAACCAACCATGATACAGGCGGTATATCTAGTCTAGATATTCGTTTAGCCAAACGCATGGAGCATATTATTCAGCCCAAACGCTTATAGTAGCAAGTCTACAACGTATGCCTTGATGCCGATTATCCTAGTTTTCTAACGATTACCTTCGTTAAAGCAGACAAAAAAAGACCCTCAATTGAGGGTCTTTTTTATAGTAATTCTTTATAACAATAAGCCGTATTTACATTTTACGACTGACAAAGGCAACGATAAACAAAATCACAGCAACTGCTAAGAAAATGTATGCCAAATTAGCAGACAAGCCTGCAACGCCACCAAACCCTAATAAGCTCGCTAACAGTGCGACCACTGCAAAAATAATAGCCCAACGAAACATAATATTCTCCTCAAATAATGGTGAAAAACAGATATTAAAATTTATATAGCATTTATTTAACTTGTTTTTATCTAATGCTAGTTATTACTGTTTACGCTTATAGATTAGCAATGTTCGTCTCTAAAAAACGTTCATTTTAGTAATAATATCGGTAGGTTATGTAAAGTTTGTAGTAACTGTTGATGTCTCATACCTCTTTTTCTTTAATAGATGATATTTTCGAAATAGAATTATATTTCTGAATACAGCGTTATTTAACTGAGAGTTCTTAAACTAAGCGCTTTTTACCTGAATGTGCTTTTATTGAATACTCTTTTGATGAACGCTATTCTTTTAACTATATGCAGAACTATTTTAAATTCCTCACGTTATATGTGATGTTGTATGTGAGGTAGGCTGCAAACTATAAACTGTAGCGACCTCACAAACCCCTAACCTAATCAAACGACTTGGTTTATAGTTTACTATCCACTTATTCTCAAATCTATTAAGGACAATACATATGGATACCAATACGGATACTGAAAACCCTACACAAAAAACCAGCGGCGACACACGCCCTTATGCAGTTGTTCTATATGGTGCGACAAGCTTCGTCGGTCAGATCACTGCCCACTATTTAACCAATTTTTTATCAAATAATAAAAATGAAGATGGCTCAAACGTATCATGGGCAATCGCAGGTCGTGATGAAGATAAGCTCAATAAGTTACAGGCCAAACTTGAGAGTAAGGTAGACATTATTATTGCCAACAGTAACGATGCTGCCAGCCTTGATATGATGACAAAGCAAACTCAAGTCATCATTTCTACTGTCGGCCCATATCTGAAATATGGTGAGCCACTGATCAAATCTTGTGCTGAAAACGGTACAGATTATGTCGATCTTACTGGTGAGGCCATTTTCATCAAAGATATGATGGATAAATACCAAGACACTGCCAAGCAAAGTGGTGCCCGTATTGTTAACTCTTGTGGTTTTGACTCTATCCCATCAGATTTGGGCGCATACTTTACCCAAGCTAAGGCAGAAGAAAAGTTCGGCGAGACCTGTAATGTCATCCATATGCGTGTCAAAGCAGCGAAAGGTGGTATCTCAGGTGGTACTATCGCGTCAATGGCATCAATATTTGAAGAAGCTGGTGAGGACAAAGCACGTCGCAAACAAGTGGCCAATCCATATTTGTTAAACGATGATACTGATGCACCAAATGTACGTCAGGATAATGTTAGCAAACCAGTATATGATAGCAATCATAAGCGCTGGTTAGCACCTTTCGTCATGGCGACCATCAATACGCGTATCGTCCATCGCACTAACCAATTACTCAGCTATGAATACGGTCGCGATTTCAAATATGATGAAGCGATGTGGATGAAAGATGGCGTCAAAGGAAAACTGTCTAGCTATGCTATGAGTGCAGGTTTATTGGGCTTTGCTACTGCGATGATGATTAAACCAAGTCGCGAGTTACTATCCAAGCACGTTTTACCAAAAGCTGGCTCAGGCCCTTCTAAGGACGAGCAAGAAAACGGCTACTTTGATATTCGTCACTTTGGCCAAACGGCCAAAAATGACACTATTACTGTTAAGGTAACAGGTGATAGAGATCCTGGTTACGGTAGTACCTCTCGTATGATTTCGCAGGCGGCATTATGCTTGGCACAAGATATCAGCAAAGAGGACATTGGCGGTGGGTTCTGGACACCAGCATCTGCGATGGGAGATAAGCTAATAACTCGCTTAGAAGCGCATTCTGGTCTTAGCTTTGAAGTGATTGATAGTTAATCTATTGAATGATAACAAAAGCTCAATGTTTTTATGACCGTATCTTGGTTTCGAGATACGGTTTTTTATGGCTTGCTATAAATATTTAGACGAAAATTAAATTAAGAACAACGTATTTTTTTGGTGAACAATGTTTCTGTTTCCCAATTATTTAATACTTTATGATACTAACTACTAATCTAATATTTCTACTATCGTTTTATAAATATTGTAGAAAAATTGTATGTAAACATTAGTTTAATTAAATGTATATCATCAAAAAACTTATGTACTAAAATCTGATAATTATCTAAACACTGGTTTTGAATTATAAATAAAAACTACTGATGAAAGTCTCTGTAATACTGACAAATAGCACTCAGAAAACTATTAATAACAGTTATCTAAGTTCAAATAACAACTATGAGCAATCAAATATTCATATTCTCAATACTAGAGAAGTCGGTAGATATTTATTATTAGCAGACTCACTTATTAACAGTTGTAATAACACAATCAACCTTTGCTATTAATGAGTTTTTGAAAAATCTAGAAGTTAAAATATCAGCTAGACTTTAGGTATGGCAGTTTCATAACGTCACAAGAAAACATTAAACTGTTAGAACCTTAATGAGTTTGCTACTGAAATATAAACTACATCGTTGATAATTTGCGTACAGTATTTACAGACACCTTTAAATAAAAACGGCTCATTATTAAATATGAGTTACCGTTTTTAACTATTGCTAATTATGTATCATGGAGTTTTATAATGAAAAAGAATGTTTTATCACTAATCGTCGGCGCTACCCTTGTACTACCAACTATGGCAATGGCGGCACCCGTTAACAACAGCGATCTAATGCCAGCAGATATGCGTAACGCTGCTGTCGAGAGCACTGTACAGGCCGAAATAGAAGGTCCTGATGGTGAGTTGCTAGCGACACAACCTGGCGCTGTAGATGTCGAAGCGTCAACTACTGCTGATGTCGATATGGACATGGGTAACGAAGCAGATGAGATGAACGACGAAACTGACGATATGGATAATGAAGCAAGCAATGATAATGCAGCTTTGATGAATAACGCTCAGGCAACAACCAATGCGGCAACAATGACTACTGCTACAACTGCTCAGGCTCCTGTACAGAACGCTCAAGCGCCTAACATGCAACACAGTAATGCAGACTATCAGCCTTTGATTGCTGGTGAAGCGGCTACTGAGAATAAAGTTGCAGATGCTGCTAGTACTTTGCAAGAAAAGAAAAAAGACAAGCGTGGTGAGTTATTAGCTACTCAGCCAGCAAACGTACAGTTCAAAGAGAACCGTCGTATCGCTGTATCACGCTAAGCAGATAGTTAGTTTGTTTGATTATTTTGTAAGCGTATTACTTATATAAAAAGGCAGCCATATGGCTGCCTTTTTTTTATACCAAACTATAAATTTTAGCTATTTTTAGCAGCATTTATTTCTTAGTTTTAGTCACGCCAGCTTCTTGTAATAAAGCGCCGAGTGTACCCATTTTACTTGGGGCTTCAGCTTTATCACTTTTTACTGGCTTACTACGATTGCTCGCGTTGTCTTTATCCTGACGCTTGCCACGTGGCTTAGACGGTCGTTTGTCAGCAGCTGGACGGCTATTATTTGGACGGTCACTATTTGTATTATTACTGCGTGGACGACTGGTTTTCTCACCATCTGTACTAGCTGTCGTAGACTTGGCAGCCGTACGGACAGGTTTTTCAGATTCAGGTTTCATGCTAAAGCCGATACGACCACGTTTTTCATCGATAGAGATAACCCGTACCGATATGATATCGCCAGGTTTGACACGGTTCATAGGATCTGCGACAAAGTCATTGGCCATCTGCGAGATATGTACCAAACCATCCTGATGCACACCGACGTCAACGAAACAACCAAAGGCCGTTACGTTAGTGACTACCCCTTCTAACGTCATGCCTTCGCTCAAATCTTTGATACTATTGACGTCATCACGGAAATTGGCCGTTTTAAACTCAGGACGAGGATCACGAGCAGGTTTAGCAAGCTCTTCGATAATCGCTTTTACGCTGACATTATCATCGTTAGCAGCCAATGTAGTCGTATCGATAGTATTTAGCACACCGTCGTTACCAATAACTTCTGACAACGGCTTGCCCGCTTGTGCGAGTAAGCTATCGACCAATGCATAACTCTCTGGATGCACACCAGTGGCATCTAATGGATTGCTACCATTATGAATACGCAAGAAACCAGCTGCTTGCTCAAATGTCTTAGCACCTAGACGTGGGACGTTTTTGAGCGCTTCACGGCTATCAAATGCACCATGCTCTTTGCGATAAGTGACGATTTGCTGCGCCACATTGCGGTTAAGACCTGCGATGTGAGCTAAGATAGCTGGACTGGCTGTATTCACATCCACACCCACGGCATTCACGCTATCTTGAGTTACTTTATCCAGACTGTCTGCAAGCTGGTTTTGATTGACGTCATGCTGATATTGACCCACACCAATGGCTTTCGGATCAACTTTAACAAGTTCTGACAATGGATCCTGCAAGCGACGAGCAATAGAAACCGCTCCGCGTACAGAAACGTCTAGATTGGCCAGCTCATCACTAGCAAGTTCACTCGCTGAATAAACAGACGCACCCGACTCATTAACGATAACAGCTTTGGCTTTTAATGCATCGTTCGCAGCCAAAATCTCTTTGATCATCGCATCTGTTTCGCGACTTGCCGTACCATTACCGATAGCGACCAAATCAACGTTATAAGTGCTCAACAGCGCATCGATGACTTTCTTGGCTTCATCCATCTTATTATCAGGTGCAAACGGATACACTGTCGCGATGACAGGCTTCTCTTCGCTATCTGACATCATATGACCTTGCGCATCAACGATGGCCATTTTTACGCCATGACGGATACCAGGATCGACACCCAAGATTACTTTAGGACCTGCAGGTGCAGACATTAGCAAATGCTGTAAGTTGCTAGCGAACACATCAATCGCATCCGCTTCTGCGGCTAGGCGCTTTTCAGTTAACAAGCGGTGCTCGATATGCGGACGCCATTTGTCTTTCCACAAGCTACTGGCTGCCTCTGACAAAAACTCACGGCGGGCTGCTGGCGCTTTGGCATCAACATCGAAATGATTGATAATTTTTTCGATAAATGGTGCGTCTTCGCCTTCAATCTTTAGACCCAAGACGTTTTCTTGACGACCGCGTAACATTGCTAATAGGCGATGATTTGGCAGTCGAGCAAGGCTTTCGCTATGCTCAAAGTAGTCTTTGAATTTTTCGCCAACTTCGCGCTTTTCTTCGCTTGCAACGCTAGATACGATACTAGCAGTCTTGGCAAAGCCACTGCGCAAGTTATCTAGCAAGCCCAATGCTTGTGTCCATTCATCAACGATAATCGCTTGTACGCCAGCGAGTTGTTTTTCAATATCGCTAAAATCAACTTCGATTTCATTACCACTGTCATCAGTGATACTTGACTGGACTTGATAATCAGCCAAGGCATCTGTCGGAGTGATTTCTTGGGTCAAGACTGCTTGGGCAGCAGTATCAAGACCAGCGGCACGAGCTTTGGCAGCAGGTGAACGACGACGCGGACGATATGGCAGATAGATGTCTTCAAGCTCAAGCTTAGACGTCGCATTATCGATACGCGTCTGTAGCTCGTCAGTCAGATTGCCCTGTGTGCTTAACAGCTCAGTAATTTTGAGGCGACGTGTTGCCATGTCACGCTCATAGTTAAGAGACTTCTCTAAAGCACGCAGCTGCGCATCATCAAGATTCTGAGTCTTTTCTTTACGGTAACGCGCAATAAAAGGAACCGTCGCGCCTTCATCATAAAGTTTGACAAACGCATTGACTTGAGCAGTCTTAATGCCAAGCGCGCGAGCAAGCTTGTCGTGAATATTCGCGTGTGTGGTTGCATCTAAAACCTGTGCATTTGTCGAGGTTTGAGATGACGTTAAGGTATCAGTGCTACTCATATACGTATCAATCGTTGAGAAATGTAGCTTTGCATTATAGCAAAAGCTGCATGAATAAAAATCCTTTTTATCTTTTCGTTATTTATTGCGCATTTTAAGACGCAAATCGTTCTATATCACACATCCTATGGACTTGTTAAACAAACGCATACAGCATTTATTATCATGGGTGATGCAATTCTCGGTGCAATCTTATACACTAAAGTATCAATAACACAAATATTGATATGTGCTGACATATTGAACAATAGTTTTTAATTTTATGAAGTGCTTATTCGTAACCAATAATTAAATAATGATAATTAGTGGCAGTGTTTTTGCTCATAGCTATTTACTTGTAGTTTCTGATAACAATAATTTTTATAAAAGGATGCCTGTATGACTGATAACAACAGCCCTGACACGTTGACTCAGCGTATTTTAGTCGTCGATGACGATGCTCGTCTACGCTCTTTGTTGCAACGCTTCCTAGAAGACGACGGCTTTGTCGTTCGTACCGCTCATGACGGCAGTCAGATGGACAAACTCATGCAACGTGAGCTTTTCTCTTTGGTCGTACTCGATTTGATGCTACCAGGCGAAGACGGTATCAGTATCTGTAAGCGTTTACGTGAAGACAATGCGGACATTCCTATCATTATGCTGACTGCTAAAGGTGGCGATGCTGACCGTATCGCCGGTCTAGAAGCGGGTGCAGATGATTACTTGCCCAAGCCTTTTAACCCAAAAGAGCTGTTGGCTCGTATCAAAGCTGTATTACGTCGTCAAAACCGTGAATTGCCAGGTGCACCAAGTCATCAAATGGAAGTGGTCGAGTTTGGTCCATGGACACTAGATCTATCGACACGTACACTTAAACGCGATGGTAACGTAGTCACTTTGACAACAGGTGAGTTTTCAGTACTAAAAGCGCTCGTACAGCATCCACGTGAGCCATTGACCCGTGATAAATTGATGAACCTTGCTCGTGGTCGTGAATGGGGTGCGATGGAGCGTTCTATCGACGTCCAAGTATCACGTCTACGTCGTCTGATTGAAGACAACCCTTCACAGGCGCGTTATATCCAGACTGTTTGGGGCGTGGGTTATGTGTTCGTTCCTGATGAAGCTGAGGTAGAAACCATCAAGAGTGAATAACTTTTGACTGATCTAATTTTTTTAATATAGGCCGTGTTTGTTTATTCACAAACACGTGCCAATATGATGAGCATACCTGTGAAAAACCCAATTATTTTTCAAAACATACCCTGCACGTTAGTGACAGGGTTTTTAGGTGCTGGCAAAACCACCGTAATCAATCAGTTACTGGCAACAAAACCTGATGACGAACGCTGGGCTCTCTTAATCAATGAGTTTGGTCGTATCGGTATTGATGGCGCACTCCTAGCCAGCTCCCAAGATAACGATCTTGAGCAAAAAAATATCGCCATTCGTGAAGTCAGTGGTGGCTGTATTTGCTGCACCAGTCAGCTGCCCTTACAAATTGCAATCAGTCGTCTGCTCAGTGAACATCATCCGCAGCGATTACTCATTGAGCCCACAGGGTTGGCTCATCCACGTGAGCTGATACTACAACTTAGTGCGCCGCACTGGCAAACTGCCCTAAAAATGAATGCGGTGATAACCGTACTGAGTGGCGAGCAGTGGCAACAGATTAAGTATCGTGACCATGATGGTTTTCAAGCGCATGTTCGTGATGCCGATGTGCTGCTAATCAATCGTTATGTCCAATTAGATACTAGCGAAAAACAAGTCTTAGTAGAATGGATAACCAAGCTAAATTCACAAGTAAAAATCATTTGGGCAGCATCAGAACTAACGACACCTGAGACAACAGACTCATCAGATGTCCATTCATCAGATAAGTTTGTAGCAAATAAACTTGTAGCAGATGCATACTCGTCTACTTTAAACGACCAACTGAATAAGCCCAGCTCTATCATTTCGAATCAACGAAAAATCAGTATGGCTCATCCTCAAAAATCGATGATTGCTGTACAGTCTCAAGCCAACTCTTTAGCAACTGTACCATCATCGATTTCATCTACCGATGAGACCGAAGCTCAGGCTAGTGCTGATAGTGATCTGCCCTATCGCTACCATGAAGATCAGCAAGACTTTCAATTGGCTGGATGGCGACTACCCGCTCACTACATACTAAACGCTGACGATTTACAGAATTGGTTATTAGCACTGCCAAACTGGCAACGTATCAAAGGCGTGGTGCATACTTCTGATGGCTGGATGCAGATCAATTTTAACCCTGGTAGTCTAACCACCAGAACCATTGACCCACAGACGGATAGTCGATTGGAAATTATTTTGCAATTAGACAATACTGTCGATACAAATGCTGTCGATAAAGCTACAGAAAAATCAGAAACTGAGAATGGTGCCAAAGCGTCATCGGCCTTGATAGATTGGGAAGAGTGCGATCGCGAACTGATGACACTGGTTATATAGCAACAGACAAAAAAAGGGCAGACATTGCTATTTTGACTAGCAATGTCTGCCCTTTTTTTCAACGCAACTAACTATTTTTTAACGCAATTGACTATCTTTACTACCACGACGGTTAAATAGCTCAGCCGCTTTTGCTTCTTGTTCAAGCTCCGTCTGACAGCTAACGCAGTGCTGAATACCGGGCACTGCCAGTCGCCTTGCCTCTGGAATAGGCTTACTACATTCGTCACACAGCTCAGCACTCACACCTGTCGGTAACGAACGTCGCGCTCGCTCCAACGCATCATTTACAGTTGCATCCATCTGTTCGTGCTCAGCACCATCTCTTGACCAGCCACCTGCCATAATCTTATCCTATTTTTTTATTCATTATAATTAGACAGTACAAATGTCTTTAATAACAAATAGATGGGGCTAGCTATGGTTAATTGCAACCTGCGATAGTGTATAAAATCATCCATAAAGAATGACGTAATCGATTTACAAAATTTGCTACTAATCTTTAGGTTGTAGCTCAATTACTTGACCGCGTACGCCAATACTTTCGTCACTCATCAGACAGACATAGCCTGCCATGATATCTTCAGGTGTTTTTAAGCTCATAGGGTTTTCACCTGGATACGCATGCGCACGCATATTGGTACGAGTACCACCTGGATTAACGCAGTTAAAACGTAGATTGGTTGTGTTCTGCGTCTCTTGAGTAAAGATATCACTCATCCCTTCTACTGCTTGTTTAGAAAGTGCATAAGCCCCCCAAAATGCGCGAGGATGTGTACCTACAGTGCTAGAGGTAAAGACAACAGACCCATGATCAGCATCTTTTAATAGCGGCAATAGCGCTTGAGTCAGCATAAAAGTCGCTGTGAAATTGACTTTCATCACTTGGGCGAAAGTATCAACGTCATACATCTCAAGCGGCGTCAGTTGTCCTAATACACCAGCATTATGCAATATGCCATCTAACTGGCCGACTTCTTTATTAATTAGCCCTTCAAGCTGCTGCATTTCGGCGTAAGTCGCCCCTTCTAAGTTCATAGGCAACATAGCAGGCTGCTTACCACCAAGACTCTCAATCTCATCGTAGACGTATTCAAGCTTGCTACTAGTGCGTCCTAACAATAAAACTGTGGCACCATAACGAGCATAGGTCAGTGCGGCAACACGGCCAATACCATCCCCCGCACCAGTCACCAAAATAGTCTTACCATCTAAGCAATTACTGGACGGTACAAAGCTACGAATATCATCATGAGTCAAAGGCTGAATAGGACTCTGAACCGTTTTTTTATTGTCTTGTTGAACGACTGGTTGATTATTATTGTCACTCATGGCATTGCTCACTACTTATCATTAAATCGTTGAGGATATGTGCTTATGGTTGTAAATCTGATGATATATAGCAGTCTATAAATATTCAAACTTACCAGACGATAGCAGCAATTTATTTAACTGCTCAGGGGTATCCGTAATATAGTCGGCGCCCCATTTTTTTAAAGACTTTTGATCTTCAGGCGGAATATATCCATAAGCGGCCAAAATCGTTGGCATGCCAGCGGCGTTGCCAGCTTCAATATCACGTACATGGTCACCGACATAGAGTACGCAGCCCGCTGCCCCTCGCGGAATACCGAGTTTTTCTAGCGCCATATACATTGGCTCTGGGTCTGGTTTGGTACGTGATACATCATCTGGACAGACCAAAACCGCACAGCGCTGATCCAGTTGCATCTCACTTAATAGCTTTTCGGCTAAATAACGCGGCTTGTTGGTAACGATACCCCATGGCACGCCCTTTGCTTCAAGTTCAGTCAGTACCGCTTCAAGCGCCTGAAACACGCAGCTATCTACACAGATATCTGCTTCATAATCATCTAAGAACTGCTGACGAAACTCAAGCAACGCTTCCTCGCTGACTTCGAGTTGATCGTTATGTCTTAGCATCAATTGCACCATGGCCGAGGCACCCGCAGAGACTTGCTCGCGGATTTCCGCTTCAGGCGGTGCCTGCCAGTCATTTTCGAGACTCATTTTACCAATGATACGAACAAAATCAGCAGCAGTATCGATTAATGTCCCATCAAGGTCAAATAAAACAGCTTTTACAAATTGGGTCATAGTGAATGCTCTTGAGATTGATGACGTGTTTAGTGAAAGTATGGCAAATAAATGGCTGCGTGTAGCATTAAACCAATGGCTTTTGTACGGCTATCATATAATTAACATCGACGTTTTGGGCAAGCCAGTAGCGTTTGGTCAGCGGATTATAATGCAAACCGATAATATCCTGACGAACAAATCCAGTATTAAGGGCCATCTTGTCTAATTCAGCTGGCGTGATAAATTTGGCATAGTCGTGGGTGCCGCGATCAAGCAATCGCAGCACATACTCTGCACCCACGATGGCAAACAGATAAGACTTAGGATTGCGATTAATCGTTGATAACACACAGACGCCGCCAGGAGCTAACAACTCATAACAAGCCTGCACAATCGAACTAGGATCTGGCACGTGCTCTAGCATCTCCATGCAAGTCACCACGTCAAACTGACCAGCCTGCGTTTTTGCTAACTCTTCAACGGGTATATGCTGATAACGAAGCGTATTGTCTAACTGGCTTTGTTCTGCATGTAACGCAGCAGCTTTTAAGTTTTCTGTACCTAAATCAACCCCTGTCACATCAGCACCGCGGCGAGCCATAGATTCTGACAATATTCCGCCGCCGCACCCTACATCGAGTACTTTTTTGCCAGCAAGTCCTTGCTCAGCGATTTTATTAGCAGCGTTTTGATAGCCACGTTTGACGTTTTCTTCTATCCAGTTTAAACGTAATGGATTGATCTCGTGTAGCGTTGCAAACGCCCCTGTATTGCTCCACCACTCACTCGCCAAGTTATTAAATTTTTCGACTTCGCTAGGATCTACGTTGATGGTGTTAGACTCTGTATTATTGAAAGTGCTATTGTTATTTTGATCACTCGAAGTTGATGAAGAATTTAAAGCTGAACTCATGGTATGTTCCTTGATTGTCACTATCGTTATTATCGTTTACAGTGCACGATTATGTGCTTAATATTAGCATGAGAGTAGCAGTTTTGTCGTAAGCACATCGTCACCGATTGTGAATAGGCTCAAACTTTACCCTGTTTTTTGGGCAGTATCTTAATATAGAAGAGCTAAATACTTTTGTGACAATATCGCATCCTAATACTTTCGACTATCTTAAATCTTACATAGAAATAAAGTAGACGTTTGAGAAACAGTAGGTTCAGAAAGTAACAAGCAATATACCTTAAATAATAGCTAACAGCTTTACAACTATCGGTTAAGAATGCGATTCACAAGTACATACATTTTACGTTATCATAGTCGATACTTTGCTATTGTTCGATTATACTCGACACTGTCTGGTTTAGACCCTTTAAAAACTATATATTTTAAAGCGTCACATGTTTAACAACCATATAGACACCAACCTCTTAACCCATTCTAAGTCTCCACACCTCAAGGATAAAGTATGAAACGTGTCATCACACTGACTGGTCTAGCCATGGCCATTGGACTTGCCTCTATGGGCGCACAAGCTGCAGATTATGTCGCTGGAAAAGATTACCGTGTGCTAGACAACCCAGAGAAAATCAGCGGTGATGCTATCATTGTTCGTGAATTCTTTTGGTATGGCTGCCCACATTGTAATGCGCTTAACCCGCACATGGAAAAATGGGCAAAAACCAAAGACAAAGATGTTGCCTTCTTCAAGACACCAGCAGCACTTAACCCTGTTTGGGAAGCCAATGCTCGCGGTTTCTATGCGGCTCAGCTTTTAGGCTTTGAAAGCAAAACTCATGACGCATTATTTGACGCTATCCATAAAGATGGTAAAAAACTGTTTGATCAAGCGTCACTAAGCAAATGGTATGCATCAAAAGGCGTTGATGAAAAGAAATTTAACAGCCTATATAACTCATTCGCTGTTGGTACAAAAATCGGTCGCTCTCAAGAAGGTGCCAAGCGTTATCAAATCACTGGTGTTCCATCTGTCGTGGTACAAGGCAAATATGTGGTAACTGGTGAAAACGCTAAAGTCGCTAAAGTTGTTGACTATTTAGTTGACAAAACTCGCGCTGAAAAGAAATAATTCAAGCAATAAATACTTAAATAACTCACATGACGTACAGCACATCGGTATGTCGTGCACAAAAAAGCCAATCATAAATTGATTGGCTTTTTTGCATCTTAACCTTTTAGCTATACGTCTTTTAATCACCCATTTTTTAACTACTAATCTTTCAACTAATAAAATTCTAATTAATAGATTTCTAGCTTGGTATATAGATGTTATTTCTTCAGCTGCGATAAAATAGCCACTTCACGTATATAGCTTGCCAAATCTGCTTTAGATTCTGCTAGCAACTCATCATCTTGCATATGTTTGGCATACTCTATCCACAATAGTAACTGATACATACTATGGTGCTCAGAAGCCTTATATTGCTTCACAAACTGCTTGAGCGTACCTTCATCATTGATATTCAGACGCTCGTACCAGCTCTCTATTTTTGAAACTTGCTCTTTAGGAAAAAAGGCATCAAATAGTGCCTTTATCAGCTCATGACGATTTTCTTCAATCATCAGCTTGCCAACACGTTTGGTCTGACGGTTGCGAGCATTAGCGCTGGTAATATCAGCCAATGCCATTAACTCCGCCATAAAATAATCACTAGCAGGTAAAGCTTTTAGCTGTTTTTTCGATAAGCTAGCAAGCGGTATAGATAATTGCTGCAAGCGCTCATGGGCTTTTTTGAGTTCTGTGCGCGAAACGCGCATATCCTGTTCTTTCCAGTCGATCATAAAAGCTTTCCAAAATAATAATTAATAAATTAAATAGTGTCTGATATCATTACCAACGACTTTTTTCGCGGTGTTTTGCCAATACCTTCACGCCTTTAGGCATGGCGTCAGCAAGGCGGCGTTGTAGATGATCAGTGATAAAAACAGAGCGATGTTTGCCACCCGTACAGCCTATGGCAACCGTGACCGTATGACGATTATTGTGCAAAAACTCTGGTAGCCAACGGGTCAAAAACTTATCAATATCACCCATCATTTCTGCTACTTCTGGATAATCTGAGAAGAATGCGCCTACCTCAGTATCCAGACCTGTCGAGTCACGTAACTCAGGGTTCCAATGCGGATTCGGTAAAATTCTAACATCGAATACAAAGTCAGCATCGATAGGGCTACCGTATTTAAAACCGAAAGACAGTAGATTGATGACAATCTGGTTGTCCATGCCTATGTGTTCACGCAAGCTGTCTTTTAACTGATGGATATTTAGGCTACTGGTATCAATCCTAATATCAGCATGACCAGCAATTGGCTCTAATAGCTCAACTTCTTTTTTGATAGCAGCGGGTAAATTAAAGGCAATATGCTTAGCGTTATCACTATCGATATCTTGTGACATCAAAGGATGTACACGGCGCGTCGCGTTAAAACGAGCTATCAGTGTACTCTCTTGTGCAGTCACATATAAAATCTGTACCGCATGAGACCCATAAGTCTCCTTAAGAGAAGCATACGTCACTGCAAAATTAGATAAATCAGCACGTGGCGTTCGAATATCGACACCCAGCGCAATACGATGAATGCCGCTTTCATTGACCAGTTTATGAGCAGCATTAGGTAACAAAGACAGCGGTAGGTTATCAATAGAGTAATAGCCTAGATCTTCTAAGATATTCAATACTGAGGTTTTACCAGATCCTGAACGCCCTGAGACCACCAATATACTGAGCTTATTCGTAGACGTCTGATCTGCTATCGTTGCTGCTGTATTACTATTTTGATCCTGACTTACACCCATGATCTACTCATCCAAGTCTATTGTGTCTAGTCTACTGCTATGTCATAAAAGCTAATTTACCACTACCAACTGATTGTCTAACAAACGCGCTTTTCCTAGCCACGCTGCAACTAAAATAACGATATTTTTGTTTTCTATATTAAAGGTTTTAGAGTCACTTACGACAGAACCTAACTCCTCAGTCTTGATTTCCAGATAATCAATAATAAAACCTGCGTCACTAATACGTGTCCGCGTCTCTACTAATAGCTTATCAAATGCTTGCTGACTAAGAGCCGTACTTTTCAAACTCTGCGCTAATTCTTGCAATGCTCGATGTAATACAGGGGCAGCTTGACGCTCATTTGCACTTAAGTATTGATTACGCGATGATAGCGCTAAGCCATCATCAGCACGAACAATAGGCGCACCAATGATATTAATAGGATAACTCAAGTCACGTACCAACTGCTTAATGATAGCAAGCTGCTGATAGTCTTTTTGTCCAAATACTGCCACATCTGGTTGCACAATGTTGAACAGTTTAGAAACCACAATACCAACACCATCGAAGTGTCCAGTACGTGATTGTCCACATAACTGATTGGCAATAGCACCAGCTAATACAGCAGTAGGTGGTGGTAATACTGGATACATTGCATCAATACTAGGTGCAAACACATAATCTGCATCCACTGTCGCAAGCTTAGCTACATCTGCATCTAGCGTACGGGGATAGCTGTCAAAATCTTCCCCAACGCCAAACTGAGTAGGGTTAACGAAAATACTGACCACCACTACATCTGCATGCTGCTTGGCAATTTTTACCAGCTCAAGATGACCGTCATGCAGATTACCCATCGTTGGTACTAGCGCAATGCGCTGCTGACGGTCTTGTCTGTCACTTTGCTGACCACGATAAGGATGCAGCGCTTCACGTAATGACGAGATATCATGATAAATAGTTGGAGACATGATTACTTTTCTTCTATTCAAACGTTCTTTTTTTCAATAGCTTAAACAACTTTAATAACGTCAAAATCAGCTAAATTGGTGCTGCTCAGTTGGGAAGCTACTCTCGCGTACTGACTGCTGATAGAGCGCAAAAGCACCTTCGATACTGTGTGCGCTATTACGCTCATCTGTTAAAAAATCATGGATAAAACGTGGCACTCGGCCATGCGCCATACCTAGCATGTCATGCATAACCAATACCTGACCATCAGTATCGGCGCCAGCACCAATACCAATGACTGGCACGGCAACAGCTTCAGTAACGGCTTTTGCAAGCGCGGCTGGAACACACTCTAGCACTAGCAGTGCAGCACCTGCAGCGACAACTGCTTTGGCGTCGGCAAGCAGTTTATCAGCCGCTTCGTCACCGCGACCTTGAATTTTATAACCACCAAACACGTTGACTGATTGCGGAGTCAAACCAAGATGTACACAAGTTGGTGTACCTGCTTGCGCTAAGGTCGTTACCAATTCACAAAGCTCACTACCACCTTCGATTTTTATGACATGCGCCCCTGCTTGCATTAGCGTGCGGCTATTAGTAACGGCTTCTGGTAATGTCACATAACTCATAAACGGTAGGTCAGCCAATATCAACGCGTGCTTGTTACTACGAGCAATATTGGCAGTGTGATAAGCCATATCTTTAACTGTTACAGGTAATGTTGAGTCATGGCCTTGTACAACCATGCCCAAGCTATCCCCAATTAAAATCGTATCAATTTCGGCTTTTTCCATCATTCGTGCAAACATCGAGTCATAACAGGTCAAGCAAGTGAACTTGGTACCTTCTTTTTTAAACTTATTTAGAGTAGATAATGTCGTCATATGACCCTCAATTAATTTGCAATGCCTTTGATTATCAATATTGCTACTATAAGAGCTATGCTTGAAATACGTTAGACGAATCTTTCAAACATTTAATGTCTATCACTTAGCATCAATTACTTATAATCAATCGCTTGATAGTAATTTTAAACCTGTCCAATCGCGACTTTGGGAATAGTCACCTATCGACTTACCTGCGATGGTTAAATTTGGTGCCAACTCTCGCAGTGGTATTAAGACAAAATTGCGCTCGCTTAAGCCAGCATGCGGTATTGTCAATGTTGGATCAGTAATCTGTGTCTCGCCGTATAGCAAAATATCAACATCTAGACTACGTTCACCCCAACGACGCAAACGTGCCCGCTTGGCCATACTCTCTAACTGCTGACAAAAAGCAAGCAGCTCGTAAGGGGCAAACGTTGTCTCAAAACCAGCCACTGCATTAACAAAATCTGGCTGGTCTTGTGGCCCCATCGGTGCTGAAGCATAAAAAGAAGAGACACTTACTTCGCGTACTTGCTCATGTGCTCGCATTACTGCAAGCGCCTGCTGCAAATGATCGGCAGGCGAACCCAGCTCATTAGCGAGGTTGCTACCCAAGCCCACATAACAGGTAACCCAGTTACTATTATCTGTACTGTTATCCATATTATGCGCTTTCAGTACTAGGCTGACGGCGGCGGCGCTTCGATGGTACAGGGCCTTTACTATCAGTTACTTTCACAGCAGGCAGCTGAGCGCTCGTATCTTGCTTCGCTTTAGTAGCCTTTGCAGTAGTTGCTTTCACCGATTTCTTGGCTCTCGCAGGTGCAGCGGTTTTTGTCGCGTCTCTGCTATCTAATGCCTTGCTAGCTACGTCCTTTACACTTTTAGTATCGCTTTTATCAGACACTTCAACTGCAGGTTTAGGCGCTTTTTTCGCATACTTCGCTACTGGCTGTGTTTTGTCATTACTGCCCTTCGCATCGTTATTGCCTTGTACTTCGATATTGCTCGTACTATCTACAGTAGGTTGACGACGGCGACGCTTATGCGGGATCGGCTCGTTATCCATACTGACTAGCGCAGGTGATCTTGCGATCGAGCGAACTGGTCTAGCCTGATTAGCTGACGCTTGAGCTTCTGGCTGATTAGTATTAGACGGCTGAACGTTATTTGAGTGCTCAGTTTTAGCCGCTTGCTTTGGTGCATCTTGATTGGTTGATGCTGGCTTTCGCACAGGTGCTTTACTACGTTTCGACGTATCATCAGCTGACAGTTGCTTCTGCAATGGCGGCACAACGTTCTCGTGCTCTATAACAAATAATGGCTTAGGCTTTGCCTGTTGACTTGCCGATTGCTTGTTACTAGCAAGAGACAACTGCTGTAGCTGAGCAAGCTCATTATTGTCTTGCTCTACTTGCTGCACGTTGTGTCTGCTACTGTCGTTGCGGCCAGCTTTAGACTGGCTGGCCGCGCGGCGGCGACGGGCTGGAATATTTGACGAATCATTTACCATTGTTTGATCATTTCTACCTTTTTCAGCACGGTCATCGGCTTTATTTTGCTTTGTACTGTTCTGATTAGGTGTTGCGTTATCAGTAGTCTGTGTTTTTGATTCTTGACGATTACGTCCGCGCCCACGTTGCCCTTTTTTATAAGCACCTCGGCGAATATTTTCGTCAAATTCATCAATCGCCTGCTGTTGCTCTTGTTCAGACAAGGTTTGATACGTCTGCCACCAGTCACCCATATCGTTGGTTGACTCTGATAGCGGATGCTCTGCATCGCCACATTGCTCACGTAATAACAAAAAGTCAAAGCCCGCACGGAAACGCGGATGCTCAGATAGCTGGACGATTTGTTTGCTACGCGGGGCTGCAAGTTTTGGCTGCAATATCCAGATATCACGGATAAATTGCTCAGCAAATTTCGGAATAGCGGTTTTGATACGCTGACGGTCGATGACTTTACCAGCAGCATGCATTTGCGCTTCGGCAAACGGCATATTACGTTTCTTGGCTTTTGCTAATTGATGTAGGTAATTTTCCCACAGTAAGGCAGCATAGAAGAACGCAGGATTGATACTCTTGCCCGCCGCAATACGCTTATCGGTATTGATAGCTACCTGATTGACTAAAGCACTTGGCTCAGACGGTGGATAGATAATGAGGCTATCAATCGCACCTGATTCAAACAATAATGGCAATAGGGGTACTAGATAGCCACCGGTAAACATCTTTTGCGTTTCATCATAGAGACGATGCGGTGATATTTGCTCAAGCAGCGCCCAGTTCCCGTCGTTAAATTGCGCGGACAACGCTTCATCAAACTCAAAACCTAACTTGGCTTTGAAACGTAAGGCACGTAACAAGCGCACAGGATCTTCTTCAATACGTACTGGCGCATTGCCCAATAGACGAATGATTCTGTTATCAATATCATCAAGCGCGCCGCAGAAATCATGAACGATGCCTTTGAGCGGTTGATAATAAAGCGCATTGATAGAGAAATCGCGACGGGAGAAATCTTGTTGAATATCGCCCCAAACATTGTCGCGCAGAATCATACCATCTTGATTGGTATTGGCATCACTGGTTGGTGGACCACGGAAAGTAGCAACTTCAATTAACTCGCGACCTGAATATACATGCGCTAACTGGAAGCGGCGACCGATAATGCGGCAGCGCTTACCAAAGACATCTTTAATCTCATGCGGCTTGGCATCAGTGACGGCATCAAAGTCTTTCGGGCGCAGACCTAATAAAGTATCGCGCACACCACCACCGACGATATACGCATCAAACCCAGCACGGGTCAATGTGGCAATCACTTCAGTAATGGAATTGGGTAATTCAGATTTGTTCAGTTCTAACTGCTTGGCGGCACGCTCGGCCATGCATCTACTCCTCGCCGGTATTCTTTAACTACCCCTGAATAACACAGCGTTTATCAGGCGGATGTACCCGCTAGTTTAACAAATTTTGGACCTACTGGGGGTGTTATGACATTTACTTACATGCTATTTTGTCAATATTGGAGTTAATTAATGCAAAACACCATAATTAATCACGCACGCTTAAACGTCTTTGGTTTTTCTCGACTGTTTTTGCACCGATACCTTTCACCTTTGCCAACTCATTCACTGTCTCAAAATCGCCAAACATGTCACGATATAAAATTATCGCCTGTGCTTTACTGCTGCCGATACCATCCAACGAAACCAGATCGCCTTCATTGGCTCGATTGATATTGATGACTTTTTGCTTACGCGCTTGTGTGATAGCTTGTTCTTTTTCTATTAAATATTTATAGGCACGCTGAGGGTCGTCAAAACAAGGATCTGCATTGGCGTTATTGAGTGCGACTACAGATAATAGGAGACTAAAAGCGGTGGTCGTCAGTAAGCTGGTAAATGAAAATTTACGATGAGCGTTCATGTCGTTTCGCCGCTTCCCACAGTGCATCCATTTCTGTTATATCGCTGTCTTCAATACGCTTGCCAGAGAGTTCTAGCTGCTCCTCAATATAACCAAAGCGAGATTTAAACTTGTGCACGCAGGTTAAGGTAGCCGCTTCTGCATCAAGGTTTAATTTGCGTGCGACATTGACCAGCGCAAAAATACAATCGCCTAATTCCTTTTCGACCTCTCTGATATTCGCTTTGACCTCAGCTGTAGACTTATCTGTTAGCTCATGTTTTAGCTCAGCAATCTCTTCGTCTAACTTGTCTACAGCACCTGCAATACCTTCCCAATCAAAACCTAACTTTGACGCTTGCTTTTGTACATCCTGCGCCTGCATCAATGCGCTACCCGCTTTGACTTGATCTAAGCGACGCTTTGATTTACCACGTGCTTCGCGTGCCTGCTGCTCCTCAAGCTTGATTTCGTCCCAGCGTATTTTTACTGCCGCATCGTCTTTGAGCGTTTCGGCTTCAAACACATGTGGATGACGGCGAACTAACTTCTCTTGTAAGGTTGTAATGACATCGCTCATATCAAAGCGCCCTTGCTCCGCATACATCTGACAATGAAATACCACTTGCAGTAGCACATCGCCAAGCTCACCTTTGATGTCTTCATCATCGTCGCTCTGTACCGCCTCGCCTAGCTCATAAGCCTCTTCGACGGCATAAGGAATAAGACTATGGTTGGTTTGCTTTTTGTCCCACGGACAGTCTGTCCTTAGTCGTGCCATCAACGCTAACAAATCATCAAGCTGGCCAGTGGCTTCTGGTGTTTCTTGTACTGGTACAGGCACGGTAACTTTATTGTCTAAAATACTCATAAGGGCGGCTCTTATCGTTTTATGTGTTGTTTGCTGATTCGTCTAATAGTTAGTGTATCATTGAACACAGCTTGGCTTATAATTGTGCTACTGACGACTTCATTTTACCACCGCTCATGCGCGAGGAACTTTATCATTATGTCCACTTCTGCGACCATCAACTATCAACCAGCCGCGACATTCCACCCTATTACTATTAGCTCATTTAAGGCCTATGACATTCGGGGTGAGCTTGGGGTCAATCTCGATGAAGAGATTTCCTACCGTATCGGGCGCGCGTTCGCACAGATTTTATATCAGCGTTATCAGGCAGCAGCTCAAACCCAAGCCGATGATGTAGCAACACTAAAACCTGCTATCGTTATCGGTAGTGATATTCGCCACTCTAGTGAGCAATTAAAACAAGCCGCTATCAAAGGCATCGTTGATGCAGGCGTTGATGTGATTGATTTGGGCATGAGTGGTACTGAAGAAGTATATTTTGCTACCAGTCACTATCAGGCGTTAGGTGGTATCGAAGTGACTGCCAGTCATAACCCTATCAATTATAATGGCCTAAAACTGGTTAAAGAACATTCAAAACCAATCAGCGCTGATGATGGTTTGGCAGAGATTCAAGCACTGGCAGAATCTGGGCAGTTCACTACGGATAATCAATCAGGCAAATTACAGTTATTGACGGATAAAAGCGCGTATATCGATCATGTCATGACTTTTATCGATACTGATAAACTAAAACCACTTAAACTGGTCGTTAATTCAGGCAATGGTAGTGCAGGTCCTGTGGTCGATTTATTAATCGATAAATTAGCACAAGCAGATGCACCGATTGAAGTGATTAAATTACATCATACTCCTGATGGTAGCTTCCCTAACGGCATCCCCAATCCAATGATTGAAGCCAATAGAGTGGCCACCCAGCAAGCCGTTTTGGAAAATAACGCGGATCTTGGCATTGCTTTTGATGGTGACTTTGATCGCTGCTTCCTATTCGATGAACGTGGTGAATTTATCGATGGTAGCTACATCGTCGGTATGCTCGCTCAAGCTTTTTTGAATAAATACCCAAGCGAGTCAATCGTCTATGATCCACGAGTAATTTATAATACCGAAGCAGTGATAGAGGAACACAACGGCAAGGCTGTCATTAGTAAATCTGGACACTCATTTATCAAGCAAGTCATGCGGGACTCAGGTGCTGTATATGGCGGTGAAATGTCCGCGCATCATTATTTCCGCGACTTCTTCTATTGCGATAGTGGCATGATTCCATGGTTATTGACCATTGAGCTGTTGTCTATCACTGGTAAAACACTATCCGAATTGGTCACAGGCTATATTGCCGCCTACCCTAGCTCAGGCGAATTAAACTTTCACCTCACTACTCACGATGCACCAGCTATCATCAGCGCTATTGAAGAGAAGTTTAGTTCACAGAATCCAGTTAAATCGACACTCGATGGTCTAAGTCTGAATTTTGGAGAGTGGCGCTTCAATCTGCGAGCATCGAATACCGAGCCGCTTATCAGATTGAATATCGAAAGTCGCGGCGATCAACCGTTACTGGCTGCTAAAACTCAAGAAATTCAGCAATGGCTAGCAACGCAAGGTGCCGTACCAGCATAAAGTGATTGACCCAGTAAAAATCATTCTGATTGTCAGTCGAAAAAGGCTCGCTAATAAGTATTAGCGAGCCTTTTTTCTATACACAGAAAACCTTAAATCAAACTATTTAGTTCGGCCAATACCCATATAGTCACCTACTAAGCTATTAATTTGCGAGCGTGTCAGGGCATTTTGCGCATCAAATACTGGCATGGCTTGTTGATTGATTTTGCCAATATTTAATTGATCTCGTGGTGACCAACTAATAATAAAAATAGCATGGGTATCGCAAAGCTGTTGATAGGGATCAGTAATCAGCTCAAGTAATGGTTGTTGCTGATAAAGCTCAGCAAGCTCGTGCTGTGCCTTATCACTATAAACCAGCGTACGAATATTATAAGACCACAGTAATGCTAATAACGGATGAATAGCTGATCCAGCGCTACGTCCTGAACCTGATTTATAACTACCGCCCCAAATCATGACCGTTTTATTATCGATAAAACCATCGAAATATTGCCAGAACTTACGGAATATCAGCTCTTTTTGGTCTTCATTAATATGCATAATAGATTGTAATAAAGGCATATCTAAGCTATGCGTATAGCTTGACTGCTGCAATTTAGCCAGCTCAGTGGGCAAAGTATTACCACCGAACCCCCACCCTGCTTTTAGATAACTGCTGCCTACCCGATCATCCAATCCCATAATACGACTGACTTGACTGATATCAACCTTTTGACTATCAGCCAAACGTGACATCTCATTCATAAAGCTCACTCTAGTCGCTAGCATTGCCATGATACTACTGCGAGCAAACTCTATCGTTGCGATATCAGCATGATGAGTAGCGCGTGCATGCTGCATTAAAGGCTTCAACACATTCAAGTGCTGGCTGCTACTTGCTGTCTTTTCACCCAGTAGCCATAACGAAGGGTTCAGCATCGAGCTATAAGCATCGCCATCTTGTAAGAATACAAATGGCACATAATAGACCCAAGCACGCTGTAAACGCTGAGCCAAACCAGCTACATGGCCTAATTGCTCAATGCCACTCATAATTACAGGTAGTGCTTGCTGATGGCTTTGATTAAAAGCGGTAATCCAATTATCTTCTGTCCATACAGGTTTAATACTATCTAAAAACAACCAATAAAGCGTCACCGTACTTTGAACATCAGTTTCGTTATGACCAGCTGCTTCATAGCCTTTTATTAGCATATCGGCACTAGCTGGCAATTCCTTAATGATAATGACCTGCTGCTGCTCATACATTTGCCATAGGGCTTGCAGATGATGCTCAAAACTATACTGTTGTATCTGCTGCGTCAGTAGCATTTTGTCTGCGTAAAGGTGCACACACTGACCGAGACTTGCCAGCACCACTGCACTGGTAATCGCCTCTATACTGTGACCAATAAGCACACAAACTGTAGAATCGGAGAACTGGTTTGGTTCAGATTTCTTGTTATATTTATTCATATGGCTACCATCTAAAGCCGTCTCCATGAGCGTGCTTTCCTATATTATTGACGTATCAATACTACTAAGACAGCTGTTTAATACGCTGTAGTAATTGGTCAGTAGACGTATCGAATAGGCCTTGAGCATCTTTCTGCACATGCTGCATAGCATGGTGTACGGAGTCTGCCATTTGCTTGCCCATCTCGACGCCCCATTGATCAAACGGATTGATATCCCAGATACTGGCCATGACATAAACCTTATGCTCGTAGAGCGCTATCAATGCTCCTAAGCTATGCGGCGTCAGCTCATCAATCAGTAATGTGGTTGACGGTTGATTCCCACGGTAGTACTTATATTTGTCTGCTTCGGAAACTGTCTGTGGATCCACCAGATCTGTCACAGCAGCATTACCAAATGCCAATACTCGACTTTGCGCCAGACAATTCGCTAAAGACAATTCGTGCTGTTGTTGCAATGATGAGTTTCGCGCCTCATCACCGTAGCGACGTACACAAGCGATAAAGTCACAGGAAACCTGCTGCGTGCCTTGGTGTAGCAACTGATAGAATGCATGTTGCGCATTTGAGCCAATTTCACCCCATAGAATTGGACACGTATCATAGTCAATATGATCCCCATTCCGAGTAACGGACTTACCATTACTCTCCATCTCTAGCTGAGTAAGATAGCTGGGTAGATAGCCTAGCCTACCATCATAAGGCAATACGGTATGCGCATTTACTTGTAAAAAAGTACTATTCCAAACTGCCAGTAAGCCTAGCAGTACTGGTAAATTATCAGCAAAGTCCGCCTGTGCAAAATGCTCATCCATACTATGAGCACCACTTAATAGCGCCTTAAAGCCATTCATACCAATACGAATAGCAATGGCAAGGCCTATCGCCGACCATAGAGAGAAGCGACCGCCGACCCATTCCCAAAGCTGCAACTGATGCTCAGGATGAATTCCCCAAGCACTCATTTTTTCACTATTGGCTGAGATGCCGATAAAGTGTCGACGTAATACACTATCTTCTGTACCTGCACGGAGCTTTGCCGTCGCAAGTAGCCAAGATAATGCCGTCTTAGCATTCGATAAAGTGTCAACCGTCCCAAAGGATTTGGAAGAGATAATAAATAGTGTGGTCTCAGGATTTAAATGCTTGAGTAGATTATCAAGCTGCGTACCGTCCATATTGGAGACAAAATGCACTTCAATACTGGTATCTGCCCATTCATCAAGCGCTGTAGTTGCCATCAGCGGTCCTAAATCAGAGCCGCCAACCCCAATATTGACAACATCTGTAATTGCCTTGCCAGAAAACCCGCGCCACGTGCCATTGCGCACGCGCTCTGATAAGCGTGCTACTTGCGCCAAACTATGATGTACATCAGCGACGATATTTTGTCCATCCACTTGTAATGTCGCTGTCTCTGGCAATCGTAATGCTGTGTGCAATGCAGCACGCTGCTCGCTAGTATTTACCATCGCCCCATGCAGCAATGAATCAATACGAGCATCCAGCTCACAACTATCGGCCAAACTTAGTAAGTTAGACAATACTGTCTGATCGATACGCTGCTTACTAAAGTCCATATACAGCGCACCAGCCTGCACACTGAAATGCTTAGCGCGTTTATCATCTTGCGCAAATAACTGTGCAAGCGACCACGGGTGCTTTGCAAGCGTCTGTAGTTGCTGCCAGTATTTAGAATGTCGAGCACTGCTATATGCCTTGTCGCCCATTACCTCTTTCATCAGCTATTCATCATCTGCTAATTGCTGCTCGGCAAAGTAGATGAATGCCTGCATATACGAGCGCATATCGCCTGCATCGTAGCTATCACCACGCATAGTTGTAACATGGACACCATATTCACTAATGAGCGCGTCAATCGCATCTGTCAGCTGGATCTCACCACCGACAGATGCTTTAGTATTGGCTAAGTAATCAAAGATATGGTTGCTGAATACATAGCGTCCTACCACAGCCAGATTTGAAGGAGCATCAGCTAAATTAGGCTTTTCTACAAAGCCAGCCACTTTAAAGCTAACATTAGTATTTACTTCTTCATCAATGTCATTAGTATCACTGAGTTTTCCATCTAGTTGAGCAATACCGTATTTATGTACGTCTTCATCTGCTACTTGATCAACCAATATCTGTGAATGACCATCTGTAGCAAAGGCATCCAACATAAAGGCCAAATTATCAGCAGACATATCAGTGGTAAATGGATCAAGCACGACATCAGGCAGTAATACGGCAAAGTCATGCTCACCAATGATTGGTCGAGCAGCAAGTACTGCATGTCCCAAACCTAACGCTTTACCTTGACGTATCATCGATACCGTTACGTCTTCTGGCAACCAGTTCAAGCTATCAGCCAACTCATCTTTGCCTTTATGACGTAATTGATTATCCAATTCCGCATTGATATCAAAGTAGTTTTCTATCGCGCTCTTTTGCGCATGACCGACCAAGACAATATGCTTGATACCCGCAGCGATGGCCTCTTCAACCACGTAATGAATAGCAGGACGATTGCCAAGCGGTAACAACTCTTTTGGCACAGATTTCGACAATGGCAACATACGAGTACCAAAGCCTGCGACAGGAATAACAGCGTGAGTGATTTTTTTCATAAGAGTAATGCTCAAGTAGCAATGAAAGCTATTTTCGAAGAAAATAGTTATTTAGACAACTTTAACTAAGAGCCTATATTTATAGGCTCTTAGTTAATAAAAACACAATTAGGTATCATGTCTCTGCAAAATAGACCAATCTCTTGCATATCTCTTCAGATAAAGCTTTCTTATTGCCTTTCTCTGGAACATCGACAATTGTAATCGAATTATGCCAAACATCTGTTCCTGCACTATTAATTTTTCGCCAATCAATTTCTGATGAATTGGAGAATAACCATGTATTAATGCCAAGCGCACCAGCAAGCTCAACTACAGTTGTCGCTGGAGCTATAATCAGGTCCATACAAGACATTAAAGCAGCGACACCGTCAAAATCATTGTATTGATCTAAATCCTCAAAGTTCATAATCTTGCCTGGATATCGAGAATTAATCCATTCTAGTTCTTCATTACATTCGTCATATTGTAAGTTTACAAATTGGACATTTTCAATGGTAAATAAAGGTTCAAGCTCTTCAACGCTCAAGTAGTGTTCATTTCTCGCCGTTGTAGAAAGGCTACTTCTCCAACTAAGACCAACAATCTTTTTATCTTTTGGAATTTTTTCTTTATATGTTAGTTTAAGTTCAGGAGCACAGTGTAGATACTGATTGCCTTTAAAATCTTCATATCCATGCCTAACGACATGCAGCATATCTGTAACATAACAAATAGCATCCACATTTTCTATTACATCGACTATATCATTATTTATAGATTGAAAGAGGTCAGAGCCTGGAACTTTGGTATATTCATTCAGATTAATCAAATCAGTACTTCTAGGTCTTGGCACTCCTATAAATGTTATATTCTTAAAAGAATAACTTAACAGGTTTTTCAATCTTGGCGAGCAAGACATATATATTTCTTTACCCGCAAACTTTCGACAAATAGAATTATAAATGGAAGCAAATCTTATCTCATCACCCGGACCAAATATAGCAAGTAACAAAACCTTGTCAAACCCCTTAAAATCTTTTTGGGAAAAATCTACATATTTATCTTTATAATAAATTTTAGTAAATTCAGTAATTTTAATTTGAGTAAAGGTGTAAAATGCATCGTAAAGTAGACGATTACCAAAGTACGCTTTTCTTAAATGCATATCACCAATTTGCAAACCCCTTCTTTCTGCTCTATGCACTAAAGCAAGTGATTTTTCATAATTTGATGATAATACATATAACCTTAATAACTCTTGTACATTTAATTTAGTAAAAGTCGTCTCTAGTGAGTCTTCCATTAAACTGACAGCTGTAGCTATCTTATTATTGTAAGATAACGATTGAGAATACTGCACTAATGTAGGTATAGATTTACTATTATTTAATAATTTCAAAGAAGTAGATTCTGCTTTTTCAAATCTTTCAACAGCTATATAAGCTTGTATCTTCCTAGTGTCTATATCATTATCAAAATTTAACTGGTTATTAATAATCATGAGATACTCACTTAAGAGTTCTTTATTACTTAAGAAATTGTGAAGTAAATACTTGGCAGCTACAATCAAATTTGGTTTCAGATTCACCAAATTAATGATAAAAGTTAGTAAGTCTTCATCACTTCTAAAACCAGTGTTCTGATAGGACAACATTTCCTGAACAATAGGGTTTCTATTGCTACTAAGTACATTCAATCCTTTATATACTTTTGCTGCAGAATTTAGTTCCTCTGGAAGGGCTAAAAGATTAAGTAATCTACATAACTTACTAAATGTATCTTCAGAGTTATAACCAAGTAAAAGTAGTTTCAAGCAACTATCTAATGCGCCATCTAGTTTTCGTGTTTTCATTTGATAATTGAACATATCAAAAACTGCTTTAGAGACTTGTTCGACTGGAAATTCATCGTGGTCAACTTTCACCGAATTTATACCTACTACCTTTTCGTCAATATCATATTCAGTGTTAATACGCTCTGTAGTAACTATTTTTTCCGAAAAGCTATTGTTCAGTCCACTTCCTTCTAATATGTTCTTTATCAACTTAGAACGTTTAGATTTTAAGGTATTTCTTTCTAAAATCGCCAAAGCGAAGTCGTCATTGTTTGTCTCACTTAACCACCAAACCCAATGAGCATCTAATTCATTTTCAAACCCTAGAACACTTAGTTCTAATAATATGTTGTAATAAACATTACTTGAAACATGATTTCTTAATACATTTAATAAATAGTTCCTACTATATTCATTGAAAGCTAAACCTAAAAGAAAATAAGTTATTATTTTTTGACTGATTTCAGAATTTTTATTGCAATACTGTCCTATTTCCACCTTACTTAAAACGGTAGTAAAAGCACTATCATCCTTTTCTTTACTCGCTTTTAACAACATAGACGGCCAACTGTAAGAGCTGGAAGCCATTACGAGACTATCTTTATCTTCTAAACTTATTTTCTGTGAAGCTACGTTTTTTCCAATATATTTATCTGAAGAAATCCTATAAATCGTCGCAGTGAGACCAACTAATGAATTCTCCAAATTGCATAAATATTTAGGATAAATAATATAAACTATTATGAACAATTCTAGTTTTGTTAATGTTCTGTTTCTTCCAAGATATTCAACTCTATCATCGGTTAGCCCCCATCCACCATAGAAGGCTCTACCCATCAAAGTTACTTTTTTATTTCTTAATACTGCTTCTAAACCAGTAAGAGAACAAATGGTGTAAATATGATCAGCTTTATTGATAGCCTCAATAACATCTACATCAGGACTTTGTATACTAGCGAAGAACTTAACCTTATCTGACTCAAACTTTGAGTTTTGATAGCCTTTATATATTTCTGGATGAGGTCTATATATAATTTGTGCACTTGGATTTTCCATTTTAGCAAGCCTTACAACATCTTCAGCTTGCCAATTATCGATATTAGCATATCGTAAAGACGCATCACTGTCTACTTGACCAATTACAAGAACTGTTTTCTTAGTCTTAATTTCTATATCTTTTTTAGTGTAAAAAGGATTATATTTAGAAACATTAGACTCAATGAAAAAGTTAAATAGTTTCGTCCCTTCATGGACAGTGGATATAGGTATTTCATAATTGTCTAGCAGACAATCTAAGTCAGAGGTTCCATTAGAGTTATAATAAAGACCTTTTCTATCAAAAACTAAAGAGTACGGTGTAACACCATTTGCTCCTAGATCTGCAGATCGGACAAATCCATCTTCTGCTCTCCAAGTATCAATGCCTATAAATTTTAAATACCTTCCCAATAGTTTACTTTCATTGTAGCCCCAAATTAAAGCCAGTTTAGGTTTAATAGATAAACCCATGAGTAATCTAACAGCTTTCATATCTACTTGTTTTCTAGGTGCGAAAGCTACTCTATACTGAGGTAAATACTCAGCTATAAAACCAAACTTCCAGTCATTAAACCCAAATGCAATAACAATAGGTTTATCAGATCCTTCTAACCAACTATCTCCAACTAAATATAGCTTTTCATAGCCAGTATCTTCACCAATAACTTCAAACGGATCATGGAC
The DNA here is from genome assembly GCF_044900935.1 of Psychrobacter sp. NPDC078501. Lineage (NCBI taxonomy): Bacteria > Pseudomonadati > Pseudomonadota > Gammaproteobacteria > Moraxellales > Moraxellaceae > Psychrobacter > Psychrobacter sp. NPDC078501. Next base: position 357,873 of record NZ_JBJDOS010000003.1, read on the forward strand.
ATTAAACTCGTAACCTTTATTAGTAGGTTTTTTTCGACTCCAAAACCCCTCAACCCTTTTCAAAAAGTATATAAACAATTTTTGTTTGGTAGTTTTTTTGAACATTTTTGGCAACATATATATAACTCAAAATTTATATTTAACTCATTTAATTTACTAAAGTAAACGTTACTGGTGTAGCATACTCTATGTCGGTCAAAACTTTTCTTCCTATTATATTCTCATACATTTTGGGGGGTAGGCCGTAGCCTGGTCTTACGCTTCTGATAGAGTCAGGAGTAATCGTATCACCAGCTTTTAAAGATTTTACAAAGTACAATGACCTTCTAAATTGTGCATTGCCCTCTTCACTCGATTTACGTCCATAATCAACCTTACCCAATGCCTCCCAACAAATACGACTCGCATCGCATAAGTGTTTCAATTCGGATGCCTCTAAAGAAAAGCTATCATCTGGACCACCGCCACTTCTGTCTAAGGTGACATGCTTTTCTATAATATTTGCCCCGAGTGCTACACTTGCTATTGCAGTAGTGTTATCCAAGGTATGGTCTGATAACCCTGTGAGCAGATTAAACCGTTGTTGCATATCTGATATAGTTCTTAGATTATAATCACTTGAAGGAGCAGGGTAACCACTAACGCAATGTAAGATAGCTAACTGTTCACAACCCCCAGATTTGGCAGCGTCAATGGCTTCTGCTATCTCCTCATCGTTAGCCATTCCTGTTGAGATAATCATAGGCTTACCAGTTCTTGCAACATACCTAATAAGTGGTAGATCGATTGCTTCAAAACTAGCGATCTTGTAAGCTGGAGCATTCAAATCTTCTAACATATCGACTGCAGTTGTATCAAAAGGAGAACTAAACATAGTAATACCTGTTGATCTTGCCTTGTCAAACAAAGGTTTGTGCCACTCCCAAGGAGTATGCGCGGATTGGTAAAGGTCATATAAAGTTTGACCATCCCATAAACCGCCTTTTATCTGAAACTCTTCTTTATCTGAATTTAAAGTAATAGTATCTGCTGTATAGGTTTGCATTTTTACTGCATCTGCTCCGCAATGCTTAGCCATTTCGATTATTCGAAATGCATTCTCAATATTACCATTATGATTAGCAGACATTTCAGCTATAATATATGGAGCATGATTAGGGCTTATTTGTCTATTTTCTATAAAAAAATCTTTCATCAGTTAACCCTTACGATATATATATAAATTAAATTTTGGACAATACAAACTGTTATAACTAAAGCGGTTGGCAGAAAATACTTTCTGAGAAGCAATATTACTTTTATGTATAACAGCATGATATGCATCTAAGTCAGTGACTTTTATTATTTTATTAATTGTCCGCTTAGCATAGCCTTTACCAGCGTATTTAGGGTCAATAGTTAAAGATATTTCTGCTATAGATTCTGTACTGTCTAATAATGAATCAAGTCTTACAACCCCAATGATAATGTCATTATCTACGATTTTAAAAATTTTCGTTGTATCACTCTTTAGCTTGTTATTGAACCATTTTATATGTTCATCATATTTAGGAATATTAGAATCTAATGCAAACTTCCGTATACCTTCTATGCACTGAAGATTATATAGATAGTCTAAGTCGGTCTCATTTACCGGAATCAGTTCAAGTGCATCATTAATCATTTATCAGTACCTTTTTCATAAATTAAGATGAGCTCTTTGGCTACTCGATTTGCACCTATCCCATCTACTAAATGTGTAATACTATGTTTACGTGCTCTATACTTACTACTACTTATTGACAATCGATTTAAATAGCTAGATATAGACTCAACGGTAATAGTATTTAAGTTTCCTAAATAATCCACTAGATTTTTTTCGTGCAAATAACTTACTAGGTCTTTTTGGTTGTCAGCAATATCGATTAATGCAGCGTTTAAACCCAAACAAAACCTTTCCCATACTGTAGAACCACAGGCACCTAAGGCGAAGTCGCTAACTTTCATCAAGTATGACATCTGATTAGTTTGCTCTTCTAAATATATATGCTTGGACTGTTTGACTATATTTTTGCAATAAGCAAGATCTTCTGATGATAATTTGCCAGTAATAATATGGAAATTAAATTTATGACACTTAACTAAGGCAGGTAAAAAAACCTTCCAGACTTTTAAATTACCAACGCCTCCAAAGTTTACTAATATAGTCTCAAACCTGCTTGAATATTTTTGTGTTTTGGTCTCTCGTAAAGAGACAAACTCATCTCTAAGCAGTGCATATTTTGGACCTAATAACCGTAAACAATTACTAGATACTAAACCATCATATCTAGAACTCAAGTTGGGCCAATAATTCTGATCAATCAATAAATCGCAAGTATGTTTGCGGTTCTCTAAGTCATCAATTACTACTACAGGTAAAGATATTGCATTTTTTACTATATTTTCCCAAACGCTATTAATAGAGTAATGATCAAGGACAACCATATCTATGTGTTGCTCAGAAATGGCACTGATAAAGTCTTGAGCATCCTGTTCCTGAGAAACTCCTAACCAATATGAGTGATCTTCAGGAATATTTTCAAATGTAGCAGACCCAATAACATGATGAATAAAACCACTAATAGTGATTAAATCCAACAGCTCTTTATCATATTCTCTGACAAAAAAAATGCTCGAAATAGACATCTTTTTCAATTCACGAGCTAATGTAAGACAACGTTGTAAATGGCCTGTTCCTATGTGTTTAGCTACGTCAACTCTAAAACCTACCGATCTCAACCTTGCCTCCAAGCTCGGTATAAAATTTCTGCCATATCCCAATCTTCTAAAGTATCAATATCTTGAACACGATATCGAGGAATCTTGATACCGATAGAGTTTGAACTAAAAATCGGCAATCCTTCCTGCCAAGCTTGCTTTGTTCCCCAATAAAACTGACCAGCGTCATGCCAGCATTCTTCTAAATCTTGAGAGCGAACATCAAACATCTCTGCATTATGCATTGATACTCTACCTTCTTTTTGCAGCAGTAGAGAACGCTGGATAGGAAAAGCATAACTTGTAATACTAAATGCATAGTCGCAGTCTAGTTTTGCCTTTATAGTGTTCAAGCCAGTAATTATATCTTTTGGAGATATCATAGGAGCTGTAGCATAAATACAGCATATGTATTCAAGATTTGGATTTTCTAACTTTTCAATGACATCTTGAATTACTGGCGTAGTACCTGAGAAGTCATTCGAAAGTTTTTCATTACGAATGAAAGGTACTTCAGCACCATACCTGATAGCTGTTTCAGCTATCTCTTCGTCATCGGTAGACACAACAACTCTGTCAAAACACCCACTGTTTATTGCTGCTTTTATTGAATAGGAAATAAGAGGATTACCATGGAAGTTTTTTATATTCTTACGTGGTATACGCTTGCTACCTCCCCTGGCAGGTATTACAGCTATGCTAGTCATAAGCTAATATATCCTTTAATGTTTCAACCACATAGTCTTGCTGCTCTTGCGATAAGTCAGGATACAAGGGTAAGCTAATAGCTTCTTCGTAATACTGTTCTGCTTGTGGAAAATCACCTAGTTTAAAGCCAAAATGCTCTTTGTAATAAGGCTGAAGATGTACAGGTATATAATGAAGATTGACACCAATATTAGCAGCACGCAAAGCTTTAAAAACTTCTAAATGCGTAGGTTTGATTTCATCTAGCTTTAATCTAATTACATAAAGATGAAGACCAGAATAAGATTCTTGTATTTGAAAAGGCACAATCACGGCAAGACTAGCTAATTTCTCATTATATCTATTTGCAATCTCATGACGACTTTTTGTAATACTCGATAGTCTTTTTATTTGTGAGACCCCAAGCGCTGCCTGCATCTCTGTCATACGATAGTTATAACCCAAGTCAACTTGTTGATAATACCAAGGCCCGTCGGGTTCGTGAGTCATAAGATCAAAATCACGAGTAATACCATGACTACGTAACAACTCCATCTTTTGTGCTAGCTCTTCGTTTTTCGTGGTTGCTACGCCGCCTTCAGCAGTCGTAATTATTTTGACTGGATGAAAGCTAAAAATCGTGATATCCGAATATTGGCAGTTACCTATTGGCTGGTTTTTATACTTACCACCTATAGCATGTGAAGCATCCTCGATAATAGAAAAACCATACTTTTTAGAAAGTTGATATATCCTCTCCATATCGCAAGGCTGACCACATAAATGCACAGGAATCACTACCTTTGGTAATTTATCTTGCTCTTTAGCAGCTTCGAGCTTATGTTCTAGAGACTGAATAGATAAATTATAGGTTCTTGGATCAATATCTACGAAGTCAACTGTAGCACCGCAATACAAAGCACAGTTTGCAGATGCTACAAACGTAATAGGTGTCGTCCAAACAATGTCACCTTGGCCCACGTTCAAAGCCAAACACGCAACGTGGAGGGCTGAAGTAGCACTGTTCATTGCCAGAGCATATTCAACATTACAATATTCTTTAATTACATTTTCAAATTCCGGTACTTTAGGACCTTGCGTTAAATAATCAGACTTGAGGACATTGACGACCGCGTCAATGTCCTCCTCTGTAATATTCTGGCGACCGTAGGGAATAAAATTCATTAGATTTTACCAATATTATCTTTGTTCTCTTGTATCCAAGATTCGAGCTCTTCTCTTGGCATCCATTCAGTATTATTATCACTTGAATAAATAAAACCTTCTGGAACTAATTTACCATCTTTTACTCTCTCAGGTGAATGACCCCAATTGTTAATAGTAGGTAAGATTTTAAAGTGTTCAGGGTATTCATAAGTATAATAAGAATCTTCAGCGCCAATCATTTGCTCGTGTAGCTTCTCACCAGGTCTAATTCCAACTACCTTAGTGGTAGCTTCTGGCGCTACAGCTTTTGCTACATCCATAATATTCATTGATGGAATTTTTTTAACGTAAATTTCACCACCTTCCATATCTTCAAAAGCATGCCATACAAGCTCAACACCTTCTTCCAAAGTAATCATAAAACGTGTCATACGATCATCAGTAATAGGTAGCTCGCCTCTTTCTTTAATTGATAAGAAGAAAGGGATTACTGATCCACGTGATCCCATCACATTACCATATCTTACGACAGAGAATTTGGTCACATGCTGTCCGCTATAAGCATTTCCTGCTACAAATAACTTATCAGAAGTGAGTTTAGTAGCACCGTATAGATTTATAGGACTACTTGCTTTATCAGTTGATAGCGCCACTACACCCTTAACACCTTTATCTATGCATGCATCAATTAGGTTCATTGCCCCATGTACATTCGTTTTCACACATTCAAAAGGATTATATTCTGCTGTTGGAACAATTTTGGTAGCAGCAGCATGCACGACATAATCAACTCCATCTAAAGCACGGTATAGCCTTTCTTTATCTCTTACATCGCCAATAAAAAAGCGTACGCGTGGATCATCCTGAAACAGTTTAGCCATTTCCCATTGCTTCATTTCATCTCTTGAGAAAATAATGATTTTTTTAGGATTATATTTCTCAAGGGTCATCGGAATAAACTTGTGTCCGAACGAACCTGTACCGCCTGTTACTAAAATCGTTGAATTACTTAACATTTCTTATTAACCTCAAGTATTTGTACCTGTTTAAATAAAGATTCTCTACATTAATAGGGTGATTATACTCTTAAATAATTATCTAGTTGTGCATTGTAGCTGACTCAGAGCTTGATTTTTAGCTAAAGTCCTAGAAAATTCCGAGTCTAAAAGCTTCTTTTATATGAACACCATTTTCACTCCCATATAAACAACTAAAGAGTGATTTACTAATAAACAATTTTTACTTATAGCCATTTGGATTCATGCTCTGCCAACGCCATGTATCTTGACACATATCAGCAATCGATAGTTCAGCTTGCCACCCTAACAGTGTTTTCGCTTTATAGGCACTGGCATAGCAACTGGCAATATCACCTGCACGACGTTCTGCAAACTGATAAGGAATAGCCTGTCCAGATACCTCAGAAAATGCAGATACCAATTCTAATACAGACGTACCTTTGCCAGTGCCTAAGTTAATAGGTAAAAAGCCTACTGAGTTTTGCGCCGTACCATCTTCACTTGGTCTGGTTTGTTTATCTAGATAATTTATTGCAGCCACATGACCTTGAGCCAAATCAGTGACATGAATAAAGTCACGCACACCTGTTCCATCGACAGTAGGATAGTCATTACCAAAGATACTGAGCTTATCAAGTTTGCCAACGGCCACTTGAGAAATATAAGGCATTAAGTTGTTAGGAATGTCACTGGGGTCTTCACCAATCTGTCCTGATGGATGCGCGCCTACTGGATTAAAGTATCTAAGAGCAATCAGACTCCAACTGTCGTCAGACAAAGCTAAGTCTTCCAAGATATGTTCAACTGTTAGCTTGCTCTGACCATAGGGGTTAGTGCATGAGCGTGGTGATTTCTCATCGATAGGTAAGGTATCAGGATCACCATAAACAGTAGCGGAGGATGAGAAAACGAAATTTTTGACATTATACTCTGACATTATTTCTAATAAAGTGATGGTTCCACTGACATTATTATTATAATACATGAGTGGTTTGGCAACAGACTCACCAACGGCTTTTAAACCAGCGAAATGAATTACGCCAAAAAAATGATGCGCGGCAAATACTTGTTTGAGTGATTCAGCATCTCGTATATCACCTTCGATAAACTCAATTGTCTGTCCAATAAGCGTAGAGACACGGTTAATCGCCTCACGGCTACTATTGAATAAGTTATCGTACACAACAAAATCATAGCCTGCTTCATGCAATGCTATACAGGTATGCGTACCAATATAGCCTGCTCCTCCCGTGACTAGTATCTTATTTTTCATAAAATTTTCAAGCATAAAAAAGACACCCCATTGTAGGGGTGTCTTATCAGTAATTCAATAGAGTTTTGGTAGTTAGTAGGCTTTTGCCCGTTTTACCAACCAGTAACTTCTTTTAGCTTATCGCCAAGCTTAGATGGGTCACGTGTGTACGCGATACCAGCATCTTCAAACGCTTTGAATTTCTCTTCAGCAGTACCTTGACCACCAGAGATAATAGCACCAGCATGGCCCATACGCTTGCCTTCTGGAGCAGTAACACCAGCGATATAGCCAACAACTGGCTTAGTTACATGGTCTTTGATGTAAGCAGCCGCTTCTTCTTCAGCAGTACCACCGATCTCACCGATTAGGATGATAGCTTCAGTTTGTGGATCAGCTTCGAATAGCTTCAATGCGTCAATCTGGTTCATACCAGGGATAGGATCACCACCGATACCGATACAAGTTGACTGACCAAAACCAAGCTTAGTAGTTTGAGCTACAGCTTCGTAAGTCAATGTACCAGAGCGTGAGATGATACCCACTTTACCTGGCTGATGGATATGACCTGGCATGATGCCGATTTTGCACTGACCTGGAGTGATAACGCCTGGGCAGTTAGGGCCAACCAAACGTACGTCGCCAGCTTCTTCTAGATAACGTTTTGCTTTTAGCATATCGATAGTCGGTACGCCTTCAGTAATCACAACGATCAACTTAACGCCAGCATCGATTGCTTCAACGATAGAATCTAGTACAAATGGTGCTGGTACGTAGATAACAGAAGCGTCAGCTTGAGTTGCTTCCATGGCTTCCGCCATGGTGTTGAATACTGGTAGGCCTAGGTGCGTTTGACCGCCTTTACCTGGAGTCACACCACCAACTACTTTTGTACCATATTCGATGGCTTGTTCAGAATGGAACGTACCATTTTTACCAGTAAAACCTTGTACCAATACTTTGGTATCTTTATCGATTAATACACTCATTATATTTTCCTTGTATTCGGTTGTCTTGTAACAGCGGTCTTTACAACTATCATTATCAAATTTTGATAACCAACTTTTATTATGAAAACCACTATTACGATTTGACTACTATGCTTAAGCGTCTATCTCTAAACACTTATGTTTAAAGACTTACTCTTTAACAGCATCGACAATTTTTTGAGCCGCGTCAGATAAACCTTGAGCTGAAATCAATTTCAAACCAGACTCTTCTAGGATTTTCGCACCTAACTCAGCGTTGTTACCTTCTAAACGAACAACAACTGGTACTTGTACGTCAACTTCTTTGATAGCAGCGATAATAGCTTCTGCAATCATGTCACAACGTACGATACCGCCGAAGATGTTGATTAGAACGCCTTCAACACTGCTGTCTTCTAAGATAATTTTGAACGCTTCAACAACGCGATCTTTAGTTGCGCCGCCGCCAACGTCCAAGAAGTTAGCAGGCTTGCCGCCATACAATTTGATGATGTCCATGGTCGCCATTGCAAGACCAGCACCGTTAACCATACAACCGATGTTACCTTCTAGAGCAACATAGTTTAGGTCAAATTCAGCTGCTTTAAGCTCACGCTCATTTTCTTGAGTCTTGTCTTGCAGCGCTGCGATTTTTGGCAGACGATACAGTGCGTTTGAGTCGATACCGATTTTGCCATCAACACAAACGATTTCGCCATTTTCACGAACAGCTAATGGGTTGATTTCCATTAGAGCAAAGTCGTTTTCAACGAATGCCTTATAAGCGCCAGTCATCAATTTAACGAACTGGTTGATTTGCTTACCTTCTAGACCAAGTTTGAACGCAACGTCGCGCGCTTGGAAAGGCATTAAACCTACTAAAGGATCAACATTTACTTTGAAGATTTTTTCTGGAGTGCTGTGTGCTACTTCTTCGATATCTACACCACCTTCGGTAGATGCCATGAAAGTTACACGACGAGTTGCACGATCAACGACTGCGCCAAGATATAGCTCAGTTTGTACTGGATACATATCTTCTGCAACCAATACGAAGTTTACTGGCTGGCCATCAGCATCAGTCTGGAACGTTACTAGGTTAGTACCGATCAGCTCTTCAGCAACTTGCTTAGCTTCTTCACGAGTTTTAACCAGCTTTACACCACCAGCTTTACCGCGACCACCAGCATGTACTTGCGCTTTAATTACCGCAATGTCAGTTGGGGTTTTATCAAAAGCTGCTGCAGCTTCTTCGCCGTTGTGAGCGATGATGCCTTCTTGAATTGGCAAACCGTAGCTTTTTAATAGCTCTTTTGCTTGATACTCATGTAAATTCATTGATTGTATCCTTTATTTTTTACAATTAATAAAAAGTGAAATCAAGTGCGCACATATACATATTAATCATACGTCTGACGCACTCATGATTGTGGCATCACCAAAATAGCGATACCCCAATCAGGTTGTAAATCGATAATAACTAAACGAGCAACTACTTATTTCTTACGTTTTTTGCGTTGGATAGCGTGGATAGCACGGCCATCTGCAGATAGAGCAGCTTCATGCACTGCTTCTGAAATAGTTGGATGAGCAAATGTCATCAACTGCAAGTCTTCGATACTAGAAACAAATTCCATCGCGATCATACCTTGATGGACGATATCACCAGCACCAGCAGCGATAGCATGCATACCTAATAGACGATCTGTTTTCGCATCAGCGACTACTTTGACAGAACCTTGCGCTTCACTTTGCGCTAATGCACGACCGTTAGCAGCTAAGTTGAAAGAACCTGTTTTAACTTCATAGCCAGCTTCTTCAGCTTCTTGCTCAGTCAAACCTACCCATGCGATTTCTGGGTGAGTATAAATGACATTGATGATAGTGTCATAGTTAACTTGAGGTTTTTCGCCATGAATACGCTCAACAGCCATCATGCCCTCTTCCATTGCTTTGTGCGCAAGCATAGGGCCACGGACCAAATCACCGATAGCATAAACGCCATCAAGATTGGTTTTGCACTGGTCATTAACATCGATAAGGCCACGTTCAGTCAACGTGATGCCACTATTATCGCCAAGCAGTTTTTCAGAATAAGCGCGACGACCAACACAAACGATTAGCTTATCAAAGCTCTCTTCAGAAGACTCGCCTTTGCTTTCGCTAGTGACGACAACTTGATCACCTTGTACTTCAGCATTGGTTACTTTGGTATCGACACGGATATCAAGACCTTGCTTTTTCAGCATTTTGCCAGCTTCTTTTGAGATGTCTTTGTCAGCAGCAGCTAAGAAACTAGGAAGTGCTTCATATACCACTACTTCTGCACCTAGACGACGCCATACTGAGCCAAGCTCAAGACCGATAACACCAGCACCGATAACGCCTAAACGCTTAGGTACTTCAGTGAAATCAAGTGCGCCAGTTGAATCAACAATACGGTCACCGTCAGTTTTGGCAACAGGAATCTCGATAGGCACAGAACCTGCCGCAAGAATAACATTCTTAGCAGTGATCGTCGTTTCGCTTTCGTCTTCTAGAGCAGTAAATTTGACTTTTTTGTCAGTACCTTTACCGTCAACTAAAGTACCCCAGCCTTGTAGCCAGTCAACACCATTGCCTTTTAGCAACGCGGCAACACCACCAGTCAACTGCTTAACAATACCTTCTTTACGCTCTATCATTTTTTCGATATTGATAGCAACGTCACCAGTACTGATACCGTGCTCGTCAAGGTCATGCTTAGTAGCTTCGTAACGATGTGAGCTGTCAAGTAGGGCTTTTGATGGGATACAACCAACGTTTAAGCAAGTACCGCCAAGTGCTGGCTCGCCTTTGTAAACGCGCTTTTCGATACAAGCAACACTCATACCGAGCTGGCCTGCACGAATAGCTGCTTCGTAACCACCAGGACCGCCGCCGATGACGACTAAATCATAATTGTCTTTCATAGTACGTTCCTATTTTTAATTGTATGTGTCATTTAAACTGGTTGTTATCTTACTGATAGATCAGCGTTATCTACACTGAACAGTTAATACACTATGTCAATGAGATAGACTCACTCATCGATAATCGATAGCAAGTCACCATTATTAAATTCATTTAAATACAGTTATCAGCGAATAAGGTGATCGCCGATTAATAAAAATCATTATCTATACCAAAGTTAAAAAGCTTGTATCAGCAGTTGCCAATACAAGCTTAAAAGCTTACAGGTCTAGTAGTAGCATTGCAGGGTCTTCGACCAACTCTTTGATAGTTACCAAGAACTGTACTGCTTCTTTACCATCGATCATACGATGGTCATAAGATAGTGCTAGGTACATCATTGGTAAGATTTCAACTTTACCATCGACAGCCATTGGACGGTCATTGATAGCGTGCATACCTAGGATAGCAGTTTGTGGTGGATTCAAGATAGGTGTTGACATTAATGAACCAAATACACCACCGTTAGAGATAGTGAATGTGCCGCCAGTCATGTCTTCTAGACCAAGCTTACCTTGCTGTGCTTTACCGCCAAACTCACGGATTGTGCTTTCAACGTCAGCCATGCTCATGCGATCAGTATCACGTAGTACTGGAACAACCAAGCCACGATCTGAAGATACTGCTACACCGATATCATAAAAACCATGATAAACAATGTCATCGCCATCTAGTGAAGCGTTTACTGCTGGGAAGCGTTTCAATGCTTCTGTCGCTGCTTTTACGAATAACGACATAAAGCCTAAACGTACGCCATGACGTTTTTCAAACTTCTCTTTGTACTTAGCGCGCATGTCCATCAATGGCTTCATGTTCACTTCGTTAAACGTCGTCAACATCGCTGTATCTTGTGATGCTGATAATAGACGCTCAGCAACACGCTTACGAAGACGAGTCATTGGAACACGTTTTTCAGTACGCTCACCCATTGATTCAGCAACAGGACGGCCACTGTCAGACTTGATACTACTATCTGATTTCAATGTTGGGTTAGCCATATCAGTTTTGGTTACACGACCACCGCGGCCACTACCTTCAACTTCTTTAGGATCTACGCCTGACTCTTTTGCTGCTTTACGAACTGCAGGGCTTTGATCTTTATGATCAGCTTCGCCTTTCTTATCTGTTGCTTGAACAGGCTCGCCACCATCAGCAGCTTGTTTTGCTTGAACTGGCGCAGCTGGTTGGTCGGGATCTACTGCTGGCGCTTCTTCTGCGCTAGCACCAGCACTTGCACCGGCTTCAAACTGAGCGATAAGCTCATCAGACAATACAGTATCGTCAACTTGCTTTACGATTTTGGTCAATACACCATCATCAGGTGCTACAACTTCTAATACAACTTTATCAGTTTCAATTTCAGCCAATAGGTCATCACGATTAACTTGTTGACCTTCAGTGACGTGCCACTCAACGATTGTGCCATCGGCAACCGATTCTGGAAAAACGGGGGCTTTGATGTCAGCCATCGATATACTCCTTAGATTTGGATATTCATACTTATTATTAAGTCGTGATAGGCAGTCAGTAGTTTTCTAATAACTTTGCTTATATTTTATTAAAAAACACTGACTGTCATCGCCTGATTCATTTATCTTCTATAATCTTTTGATTAGACAAGGTATTACTGAGCTAATTCATCAACACTTATGCCAAGACCACCAGCAATGAGTGCTTGCTGTTGTTGAGCATGTAGTTTTGGTGATCCTGTTGCAGGGGCTGCACTAGGAGGACGTGCTACTGGCTCCATGACTTTTGCTTTGGTTGGATGCGGTACGACAATACGGAACATATGCGGTGCTAAGTAATACCAAGCGCCTTGGTTCAATGGCTCTTCTTGTGTCCATACGATCTCAGTTAGGTTGCTGTACTTTTCGATTTCAGCGATTAAGCGAGTCTCTGGTAATGGATATAATTGCTCAATACGAACGATAGCCACATGATCAAGACCTAATGCGCGGCGCTGCTCTAACAAATCGTAATAAACCTTACCACCACAGAGAACCATACGAGTCACTTTATCTGCGTTGTGATCGTCCATCTCTGGCAATACCGTTTCAAACTTACCGTTAGCAAGCTCTTCTAGATTAGAAGTCGCTAGCTTATGACGCAATAAGCTCTTTGGTGACATAACGATCAATGGCTTACGAATAGGACGTACTGCCTGACGACGTAATGCATGATAAATTTGCGCAGGAGTCGTTGGGGTAATGACCTGCATATTGTCTTCAGCACATAGCTGTAAGAAACGCTCTAGACGTGCAGATGAATGCTCAGGGCCTTGACCTTCAAAGCCATGTGGTAACAACATCGTCAAACCACAAACACGCTGCCACTTGGTTTCGCCGCTTGAGATGAACTGGTCAATCACAACCTGAGCACCGTTAACGAAATCACCAAACTGTGCTTCCCAAACGATCAATGCGTTCGGTACGGTGGTCGCGTAACCATATTCAAAGGCTAGTACCGCTTCTTCTGACAACAATGAGTTGTAAGTAGCAAAGCGTGCTTGATTTTCGCTCAAATGAGATAACGGTACATACATACTGCCATCATTGACATTGTATATTTCACTATGGCGATGTGAGAAAGTACCACGGCCAACATCTTCACCAGTGATACGTACTAGTACGCCGTCATTATCAACCAATGATGCATAAGCCAATGTCTCAGCTGCACCCCAGTTAAGAGGCTCTTCGCCAGTTTGCATCGCTAGACGCTGTTCAACGACTTTTTGAACCTGACGTTGTAACTTGTAGCCTTCTGGCATTTCGGCCATACGGCGTCCATAACCTTTAAGCTTTTCGATATCAACGCTAGTATCCCAGTCATCAACCAAGTCATGACCTAGATAAGGTTTCCAATCTACGAACAGCTGCTCGTTAGGCTCTTGAACCAATGAGCTAACAACATAATCACCACGGTCTAAAGACTCACGATAGTCATCTTCGTACTGTTTCTCTTCTTCGGCATTCAAGATACCTTCTGCGATAAGCTTCTGCGCATAAAGAGTACGAGTAGTCGGAAGCTTCTTAATAACAGCATACATCAATGGCTGAGTTGCAGATGGCTCATCTGCCTCGTTATGGCCATTACGACGATAGCAGAACAAATCAATGATGATATCTTTGTCAAACTTATGACGATAATCTAATGCTAACTGAGCAGCAAATACGACTGCTTCAGGATCATCACCGTTTACATGTAGGATAGGAGCATGAACCATCTTAGCAACATCAGTACAATATTCAGTTGAACGAACATCTTCTTGACGACTAGTAGTAAAGCCAACTTGGTTATTGATCACGATATGCACAGTACCGCCAGTGGTATAAGCACGGGTTTGTGACATTTGGAAGGTTTCTTGAACCACACCTTGACCAGCAAAAGCGGCATCACCATGAATCACGATAGGTAATACTGAATTACCACCAGTATTGTCTAGTAGTGGCTGATCGTTACGGCGTACTTGACGGGCACGTACTGAGCCTTGTAGTACTGGCGCGACAATTTCAAGATGCGATGGGTTAAATGCTAAAGCCAAATGCGCTTCGCCACCTGGTGTCATCACATTAGATGAAAAACCATTGTGGTATTTAACGTCGCCTGAGCCTTTTTCTGGCTGTACTTTACCATCAAACTCATCAAACAAGTCTGCAGGGTTTTTACCTAAGATGTTAACTAGTAGGTTTAAGCGGCCACGGTGAGCCATACCAATGACCATTTCTTTGGTGCCATATCCGCCAGCACGTTGAATGATTTCATTGATAGCAGGAATGAAGCTCTCGCCCCCTTCTAGACCGAAACGCTTAACACCCGTATATTTACGAGCAAGATATTTTTCTAGACCTTCAGCAGCCGTTAAGCGCTCAAGAATAGATAAACGTTTTTCTTTATCGAATTTGATATAGCCTAGATTGGTTTCTAGATATTCTTCCATCCAGCGTTTTTCGGTACTGGTGGTAACATGCATGTACTCGACACCGATATGGCCACAGTAAACACGTTCCATGATTTCGATGATTTCGCGCAATGTCGCTTCATCTTTACCAATGACTAAATCATTGGTTGGAAATACGGTATCGAGATCAGCTTCTGACAAATTATGATAAGCAAGCGTTAAGTCTTCTACTTCTGCACGTGGATGCAAATCTAAAGGATCAAGCTTGGCACGGCGATGACCGCGACGACGGTATGCTGAGATTAATTGCTGTACGCCCATCTGCTTAGGATCACAGTTGGCAGAGCTGCTAGAGTCTGTATCAGTACTACTACTTTTATTTGCCGTTTGATTACGAGCAAGTAGTAAGAACTGATCTTTGATAGCGTTGTGCTGAGCATCGTTCTGCGACTTATACTGTTCAAAGTACGTTTGCCAGTCAGTATCAACACTATCAGGGTCTGTTAGGTATTGCTCGTAGAGAGCTTCTATATAGTTGGCGTTATCGGCAGCCAGTTCGGTATGTACTTGGCCAGATTTTTCTTTGGTTATACTATTCATAATAATCGTCTATTTGATAGATAAATGAATGGAATCGTGCTTATTATTGTGTCAGTCGTTGTATGCTCAGGTAGTTAGACAATGTGTCATATCCTGTTAAATACTATTCGATAAAACACTTTTATCCCTAAGTATTGCCATCACCATAGAATATTGCTGTCATTGTCTACAAGAGCAAGTGATGCTAAATAGTGGTAACAAGTCTTATTGCAATACCCGTCTAAAAATAAAACTATTTGTGAACGCTCAGTTTTCTTATCTAGCTCGTTTCACAACATTAATTTATATATACTTCTTTGAGTCATAACCAATCCATTAATGATAAGCTATTAATAGACAATTATATTTTCAGCTAACCTATAAACTGGTTATTGATGCTGAACTACCCTAAATTTGCTGATAAACCCTGCCTTTTCAGACAGACATACATTGCTGTATAGATTATCATGTCCATTTTTTGCGACATAGTTTGTTTGTTCAATACTAGGTATTTATGTAATGAATATCTATCATCAATTATAAACGCATAATCATTGTGCGCATAGTATTTTAGCCTGATAATGTCATAATCTGCTCAAACGGCACATATTAAGCGCTAAAAAAGACGCTTTGATCATCTCATCAAATACCAAATACAATTATACCAAAATTCGACTATGTCTATATTCGATTATATAGGGTGATTGTCTATATATTATTTCTTCTTACATACGACCAACGTATTGACCATACAGTTTTACTCTTAAATCGTTTGATACCTATTTTTCAATAGGCCGAATTTATCCTATTCTTTAGATAACAAGTTAGCTATAAAAAGTAGTAAACCTATATATCAGCTTTTTAACTAACAAAAACACCACCTAATGAATAGGTGGTGTTTTTCGTATAGTAACTATAAAGATCAATTACTTATGCTTAACCAGCTTGGTCAATCAACATATTACGTAGATGACCGATCGCTTTGGTTGGATTCAATCCTTTTGGACAAACTGATACACAGTTCATGATACCGCGGCAACGGAACAAGCTAAACGGATCGTCTAAGCGAGCTAAACGTGCTTGAGTATCAACGTCACGGCTATCAGCAACGAAGCGATAAGCATGCAGTAATGCTGATGGACCTAGGAACTTATCAGGGTTCCACCAGAAAGATGGGCAGCTGGTTGAACAGCAAGCACATAGAATACATTCGTATAGACCGTTCAGCTTTTCACGCTGTTCAGGCGACTGTAAACGCTCTGTTGGCGGTGCTGGCTGATCATTAATTAAGTATGGATGTACTTTTTCATACTGCTCATAGAACTGGTTCATATCAACAACCAAATCACGAACCACTGGCAAACCAGGTAGCGGACGAACCGTTACTTTTTCTGGTAGCGTGTTCATGTTGATTAGACATGCCAAACCGTTTTTACCATTGATGTTCATGCCGTCAGAGCCACAAATACCTTCGCGGCAAGAGCGACGGAAAGTAAGCGTTTCATCTTCTTTCTTTAGGCGTAATAATACGTCAAGCAACATACGATCTGAATCAAGTAGCTCAATCGTATAAGTTTGCATGCGTGGCGCTGCGTCCAGATCAGGATCGTAGCGATAGATTTCGATGGTGCGAGTACCTCGGCTCATAATGCTAAACTCCACACGTAGGTGATGGCGGGCATACAAAGATTGCAACATATTTGCGCTAGCTATTAATCAGTACTGATAACCAGTATCGGATACCAATTAATAGCGTAGTAGCGCTGGCATGAGCATGTAGCTGGCGGTCACCTTTTTAATAAATTAATAAGGGATAAAACGTTAACACTGCTGTTATCTATCAACTATATATAAAGTATGCAGTCTAGAACTAGTAGACGCGAACTTTTGGTTCGATATAATCAACAGTTAATGGCACTTTACGTACTGGCTTATAAATGATGCGATTGCCTTCAGAGTACCACAAAGTATGCTTCATCCAATCGTGGTCATTACGGCCGTTAGGTGCGTAATCATCATCTTCTGGACGATCATAGTCAGATACACTGTGTGCGCCGCGGCTTTCATGACGCTTCGCTGCAGATATCATTGTCGCTTTTGCTACCTCATATAAGTTAGCAACTTCGAATGCTTCAATACGTGCTGTGTTGAACACTTGTGATTTATCGCCAAGATGAATCTTGTCGATTTTTTCACCTAGCGCTAAAATCTTCTCAACGCCTTCGTCCATCATCGCTTGCGTACGGAACACACTAGCGTGTTTTTGCATCGTAGCACGAATCTCATCAGCTACGTCTTGAGCATTGTAGCCTTCAGTAGACTGTTGCAATTTGTCTAAACGCTTCACTGTAAAATCAAGTACGCGTGGATCAAGTGGCTTGTAGTTATGATCAGCATGATGGAATTCATCAACGATATGCTTACCAGCTGCACGGCCAAATACCAATAGATCTAGTAGAGAGTTCGTACCTAGACGGTTAGCACCATGTACACTTACACAAGCACACTCGCCGATTGCATAAAGACCTTTAACCACATTGCCTTTAGCATATAGGCCGTCTTCATCAGTACCTGCGTCTAGATCCGGTACAATCACTTGACCATGAATAGTGGTTGGAATACCGCCCATCATGTAGTGAATGGTTGGGATTACTGGAATTGGCTCTTTAGTGATGTCAACGTTGGCGAAGTTTTTACCAATCTCAAATACTGATGGTAGACGCTTCATGATGGTTTCAACACCTAGATGCGTCATATCCATTACGATATGATCAGCATTAGGACCACAACCACGGCCTTCTTTAATCTCTTGGTCCATAGAGCGTGATACTAAATCACGCGGTGCCAAGTCTTTCACGGTTGGTGCATAACGCTCCATGAACGCTTCACCATCCTTGTTACGCAAGATAGCACCTTCACCGCGGCAACCTTCAGTCAATAGTACACCTGCTCCATGGACACCAGTTGGGTGGAACTGCCAGAACTCCATGTCTTGCAATGGAATGCCAGCACGTACTGCCATGCCAATACCGTCACCAGTATTGATATAAGCGTTGGTAGAAGCGGCGAAGATACGACCAGCACCACCTGTCGCTAGGACAGTAATTGGTGACTGGAATACAGCGATAGTACCCGTCTCTTGCTCAAGCGCGACGACACCGTTGATGTTACCAGCTTCGTCTTTGATCAAATCAAGGGCGATCCACTCGATAAAGAACTCAGTGCCCTGCTCTAGATTTTTCTGATATAGCGTATGTAGTAGTGCGTGACCTGTACGGTCAGCAGCGGCACAAGCACGTTGTACTGCTTTTTCGCCATAGTTAGACGTGTGACCACCGAACGGACGCTGATAAATCGTACCATCTTCGTTACGGTCAAACGGCATGCCCATGTGCTCAAGCTCATAGACTACTTTTGGCGCTTCACGGCACATATATTCGATAGCGTCTTGGTCACCCAACCAATCTGATCCTTTAACGGTATCATAAAAGTGAAAGTGCCAGTTGTCATTACTCATGTTACCCAAACTTGCACCGATACCACCCTGAGCGGCAACCGTGTGCGAACGCGTTGGGAATACTTTGGTAAGGACTGCAACCTTCATGCCCGCTTCCGCTAAATGCAATGAAGCACGCATACCTGAGCCACCGCCACCAACGATAACTGCATCGTAGTTTAAGGTCTTGATATTACTAATGGTATTGTCTTGTCTAGTTGCCATTACGGTTTTCCTAATGCCTGTTAATGCATAAAAGTAAATTAAAGACTTTTGAGACATCTCTATTACAGCTATAAAGGCTTACTATTTAGCCATTTCTAAGCTTATAAAATAAAGAGTCTTAATAGTCATTAATCACTTAATTTGCATATCTATCGTTATACTGAACTAAGCCTACTCAACTATAATCAGATTAGCTGATCAGTAATGCCAGTCCAATGCTATGACTATTCTTGGCTATCAACGGATGACTCTAAAACACTTTGCCAACTAATGTATCAGTTGGATGCATCCGTCGTTATATAAATATCAGAGCTTTTTATGAGATGGTTAAACGGCAGCGATACCGAAACCGTTACCCCAAAAAATCATGATGCCCCAAAATAGAAATACTAAAATAGCGATAATCATCAAAGTCTGTAATACCAAACGTAGTCTTGGCGCACTTTCACCCATCTTGCCAGATGTAATATAGTCAGTAAATACTGTCCACATCCCAACCCAAGCATGACCAGCTAGGGCAAGTACTGCAACCAAGCTGAATAGACGCATTGGTAGGCTGGTCATAAATGATGACCATTCAACAAAAGTGACATCACCATGGGTCAAAAAGAAGCCCAGCAATACCACACTATAAACGGCTAAAACAACAGCACTAATACGCTGGACAATCCAATCACGTGAGCCTGAACCTGTCAGACCAGTAGCACTTTTGATTCCTGAATCATTTTTTATCATTAGAACATCACCCATACAAATGACGCGACAACTAAAATCGCTGCAATCACAAAACTGACCATAGAGGCAGTGCGGCCAGATTTTAGCTCTTCGTTCATACCCATATCAGCAAATAAATGTTTGATACCCATTACAAAATGATATGCAATGGCGGCAACAAATATCCATGCCAAAAAGCGCACAAGTACATTGTCAAATACGGTCGCAAAACTCTCAGGCGATGCCAATGAGTTCTGTAGTATCCATAACATGACAGGAATCAATAAAAATAAAATAATGCCAGAGATACGATGCAAGATAGAGGCGATCGCGATCGGTGAGCGATTAACGCTAATCACTTGGCTTAAAGGCAGATCAATAGGTCGGTTGCTTTTCACAGCGGGCATCCTTTTGCGGTTATACTCCTGTATCTGCTATCAACGCCTGACATAAATAGTGCCAATTGAGCATTGAGCAACACACGAGACGAATAAAGTAAGGAAGAGCTAGCTGACTTCGTTTAGTTTGCGCTAAATATGAAGAAAGGATCATGTATATAAAGGTATTGATAGACTGTTCAATGTCGCTTGTCGAATCGACAGGCCTATCAAACAACCTATCTATTATACAACAAAGAGAATAAACATGAGTAACATCGACTAACCAGTCTATTTTAGAGGTCGTATGAATAGTAAGACAACGTTACTATGTCTTCTATATCAGAGCAGACCTTATATTAGGCACTCAAAATCTTGTGCCAAACAAATAAAAATATTGGTTAAGAAGAAAATTCAAACCATAGAATGCGGTTTGGTCTATCGTAACACCAGACAATCGTAAATAAGCATGAATAGAAGACGCTCTGAACGACACTATAACATGGTCATTTATTAATTTGCGCAAAGCTAGTGCCAGTTAATTCCTACAATTATAAAATGCCTGAGCGATAATTACAAATTTATCCATTCAGTAAGAATATATACATATTTAATCAATAAATGAATGAATAAGGATAATACTGGTTTTAACAGTGATTATTATGACAAACTTTAATCCGCTTACTAGGCATAGTCTGCCAGTTTTTGGTGTCATTATTTATGAGTTTTGTCTCTAAAATATATTTAAAAACCCAAAATACTGGTCCGGTAATGCTGCTATAAACTTGCTCAAAAATAGAGGAATTTTAAGCAAAATAACCTGACAGACATATTTTGATACAAAAATTACAGCGAATAACTACCGCCACACCGCGCCAATTGGACACATGGTCCATAAAAGTTTTTTCAAATCATCAAGAATTGCTGCTAATATACCCTGCGTACTAAATGAGTTGAATGCACTTTTACCGTTCAACCGACAATGACGCGAGGGTATGCGTCTGTAGTAATTTATTCTAACAAGTCAAACCAATGGAGAGCAATTTATGGCTGATACTAATGCCAAACTAACCGTGAATGGTGAAGAATACGAACTTCCTATTATTAAAGGTACTTTAGGGCGCCCAGTTATCGATATTGCTGCTTTACAAGAATCAGGATTTTGGTCTTATGACCCTGGTTTTAAAGTAACTGCTCCTGTTGAATCAAAGATTACTTATATTGATGGTGGCAAAGGCGAGTTATTACACCGCGGCTACCCTATCGACGAGCTAGCGAACAATGCTGAATACCTAGAAGTTGCTTATGCACTTTTACATGGCGACCTACCTACTGCTGAGCAAAAAGCAGAATTTTTTGAAAAAATCCGTGAGCATACTCCTGTTCATGATCAACTGCGTAAGTTCTTTGAAGGCTTCCGCCGTGACGCGCATCCAATGGCTATTATGGTTGGTGTCGTTGGTGCCTTATCAGCGTTCTATCATGAAGACCTAGACGTGAGCAATGAAGAACATCGCGAAATCACAGCTATTCGTTTGATTGCTAAGATGCCTACGCTTGCTGCGATGAGTTATAAATACTCACAAGGCGAACCGTTCATGTATCCGCGTAACGACTTTAACTACGCAGAAAACTTCTTATACATGATGTTTGCAACGCCTGCTGACGTAGACTACGAGAAAAACGACGTTATCACTCGCGCAATGGACAAAATCTTTACCTTGCACGCTGACCATGAGCAAAACGCTTCTACGTCAACAGTACGTTTAGCTGGTTCTACTGGCGCAAACCCTTATGCGTGTATCGCTGCTGGTATCGCAGCCCTATGGGGACCATCACATGGCGGCGCGAACGAAGCTGTTCTTGAGATGCTAGATGAAATCGGTACTGTTGAGAACGTGCCTGAATTTATGGAAAAAGTGAAGAGCCGTGAAGTGAAGCTAATGGGCTTTGGTCACCGTGTTTACAAAAACTTCGATCCACGCGCTCAAGTAATGAAAGAGACCTGTGATGAAGTACTAGAAGCACTAGGTATCAACGATCCTAAGCTTGAATTGGCGATGGCATTAGAGAAAATTGCGTTAGAAGACCCGTTCTTCATCGAGCGTAACTTATATCCAAACGTTGATTTCTACTCTGGTATCATTTTGAAAGCCATTGGTATCCCAACGTCAATGTTTACCGTAATCTTTGCATTGGCTCGTACTTCAGGTTGGATCAGCCATTGGTTAGAAATGCACAGTGCACCGTTCAAAATCGGTCGTCCACGTCAGTTATACACTGGTGAAACGCGCCGTGATTTTGTAAAAGTTGAAGATCGCAAGTAAGCAAAAATAAACGTTATCCAATAAAAAATCCCGCCATCGTGCGGGATTTTTTATTGTCTTAACTCTCGTTATTTGATATTGACTGTTTTATGAGAAATGACTAACTAAATAAGTTCATAAAAATATAGTCAGTTACTGAAACTCTTTTAACGTTTGCTCATATTTGGCAATCTGTTCATCGTATCCTTCGATAGTTTCATTAAACTTAGCCATTAGAACTTCAAACTCTTGTTGCTGCTTCTGCTTCATTTGCTGCATATCAACCACTTGTTGAGCTTCTATTTGTTCCCATACCTGATGCTGAATAATTAAACGGGCAAGTGCCGGACTTTTTGCACTTACTCTACCAGCAATCTCTGCATGCTCAAATAACTGCGGCACCAACGTCGCCATATTGATTAATGTATCAGAATCCTCTGCGCTCAGCGGTGTTGTCACCGGTTGATATAAGGCATCCATGGTTTGCTGATAGCGTTCTATAATTTGGTCCTCGGTCAACATAACAGGTTTGCGCGGCTCAAGACTGATGCGTTTTAAAACCGTTAAATCACGCTCACCAACTTCAGTGCTAGTATTGACGTCAACCTCTGCATCTACATCTGGATTGCTGTCTATCGGGGCGATATCGATATTCGATGACGCTACTTCTTCAGAACTGGTAGCAATAGTATTTGCAATAAGAGCGGTATCATCGGTCGCTACTTCATTATTATCTGTATTTTCACTATTATTAGTATTCAGTAATAAAAGTTCCTCACTGTCTGACGCATCTGCCGCTTGCAATGACTCATATTCTGCTTGCAATCGTCTCTGTAAACTCTGTGCCTGTGCGACATATATCGGCTGAAACTGTTTTATGCGCGCAGCAGCTGAGTCACTTTTTGGCATAGGCTGACTGTCTTCTACGCTTGTTTTTTCACTGGTTTGACTGTCATCAGCTACAGGCGATGTGTCAGACTGCTGACAGCCTGTCAAAAACAATACTCCTGACAATGCAGCTACAAGCAAAGTCGGTGGGTAGCGGGTATCAACATTAGGCTTTACTGACAAAAATTTAAACATGAGAGTGCATATCCTTTGGTAAAGCAAAATTATTAAAGGGTAAGTTACAATTACGGTTCATTATTCTTTGATTTTTAGCGATACAATTAACTGTTAAATCGTCCAATATAGTTATCCAGTATTTATCCGACTGACCTATGTTTCAGTTAATGTATAGCTCAATCGTTCTATAGCTCGGTTATGACTTATCACAGCCAAGCTTAATCTTAAGCTTGAAAATTAGATGACTGATGGATTATCAGTATTTTTTGTCTTAACAATAGGCTGCACCATCAAAAATGGAATACAAGCTTCCCACTCTTGGCAATTCTGACCACGCTGACGACGGACAAAATAGTCTTGTACCATGCGTGCCTGCTGTTCAATACCATACTTAAAGAACGATTTACCTGTTTCTAACACGTAGTCATATTTTCGGTTGATGATTGCTCCGCGTACCACTTTTAAGCCTTGCTGTAACTGCCATACGTGCGTTAGCTCGTGTATGAGCCAGCTTTGTTTGCTCAGTGGAGCTTCGCTAAAATCCGTAATCCAATCAACTGAATTAAAGTAAATATTGCCATTAGGGCTGACGGCATAATGTTTTAGTACCCACCACGCTGTCTTTAACTGCACTTCATCAAGTTTGATGCTGTCACCAAATACTGAATACGCCAACGCTATCTCGCCAGCTGTCAGATAACGTGATTGCTGCTTGCCTGTATCACTACGCAAGTAGCGATTGAATAAGCGTTTAAGAGTCAGTTCAGACATCGTTAATGCAATACCTTATATTTGATAAGCCATTTTTAGTTTTTAATAGTTAATAGTTAACAGTCGCAATTAGCCAACTTTTCCCATCGATACGGTAGAACTGTTAATAGTAGAGCCGTTAATATAGATGAATGATGAAAACTAAAGTACTCGGGACACAAGCTATACGCTTAGTTAGCTTTCATTAACATATTTTTGCGCTAACCTAGCACGTATGACTTATAACAAGTACCATCCTTATAAACTAGCCTACTTCTACTGCTGATGTCTAATACTCATTACTATTATAAAATTGCTGCGAAAATCATGCCAAACGTATATGAGTGTTGAAACCTCATTAAAATGATAAAGGTAGCCTAGTATGCTGTTATTTGGATTTAACTATAGAGGCTTTGCCGTTACTACCTTTGCAGCTAGTAGATAGTTTTTTATTTTCCGATCGAGAGTCTTATGCCACCTAACTTCCACGCCGATACCCCACTTGCTCAGCGTATGCGCCCTACTTCTCTTACCGATATTATTGGTCAAGAGCATTTGCTGGCAGCTGGCGCACCGTTACGACGTTTAGTAGATCAAGGGCATCTACCCTCGATTATTTTGCATGGGGAAGCAGGTATTGGCAAAACAACCATTGCGATGTTGTTAGCCGATGCCGTTAATCGACCTTTTCATGCGCTCTCTGCGTTAAATACTGGGGTCAAACAGTTACGCGAAGTCTTAGATAATAAAGACTCACTGGCATTTGAATCACCTGTGGTCTTCATTGATGAGATTCATCGCTTTAATAAAGCACAACAAGATGCGCTATTGGGCGCAGTAGAGTCCGGTGATATTACTCTGATTGGCGCTACCACTGAGAACCCATCATTTAGCGTCAACAATGCTCTACTATCACGTTGCCAAGTTTATCGTTTAGAGCCGTTAACACCTGAGCAGATAAGTGCCGTGCTGCAACGAGCCCTTTCAGAAGATAATATACTCAAAAAACTAACCGTCGATTTACAAGCAAAAGATACTATTAGTCAATTGGCCCACGGTGATGCTAGAAAAGCGCTAAACTTATTAGAGTTAGCCATTCAGACCGCTGATGCTAAGCAGTCGCCAGTGATTATTGATGATGAATTGGTCAGCCGAGTGGCACAGACTGCTTTGGTAAGATATGACAAAGATGGTGAGCAGCATTACGATATTATCTCAGCGATGATAAAGTCAGTCCGTGGCTCCGATCCGGATGCGGCATTATATTGGATGGCACGTATGCTCGTAGGCGGCGAGCCTGCTGATTTTATTGCGCGGCGCTTAGTGATTTTGGCCAGTGAAGATATTGGTAATGCCAATCCTAATGCTTTACTCCTAGCTGATGCGGCATTGCGTAGTGTGCAATCTATTGGTATGCCAGAAGCGCGTATTATTTTAGGTCAAGTTGTGGTGTATCTAGCGACCAGTGCCAAGAGTAATAGCACTTACAAAGCGATCAATGCTGCAATGGCGTTGGCTGAAAAAGATGCCTCACCTGTACCGCTACATTTGCGCAATGGCGTGACCAAATTGATGCGTAGTCAAGGCTATGGTCAAGGTTATGCTTATCCGCATGATTATCCTAACCATTACTATCCTCAGAGCTACTTACCAGATAATTTGATTGGTACCAGTTTCTACGAGTTTGCAGATAACCAGCGTGAGCAGCACAGTAAGCAATTTACGGATTGGTTAAAAAGCCAAGCAGCGAGCAATGACTAACTGTGATACAGATCAATAAAAAAGATAACGCACAGATTTACGAGTCAGTTTTAATGGTCATTGATAATATTTATGACTATTTTTGACATACTGAACGATATAGTGGGAAGATGGCGCAGCACGTGACGCTGAAAAGCGTTAAAATAACCTCATAATGATATATACAGGCAATTAAGCGAGTCACTTTTATATCAAATTATATTGCTTATAGCGCGATTTACTTGACCGTAGTAGCGCTTTGCTTGACCGTAACAGCGCTTTGTATTATCTACTGCTACAATAAGCAGATAGAGCCCTATATTCTAAATGACACCTATTTATAAATAATAAAACATTGAGATTTACTATGAGTTTAAATGCAATCCCTGAGATTATCGAAGACATTCGTGCTGGAAAAATGGTCATCTTGATGGATGATGAAGACCGCGAAAACGAAGGTGACATCATCATGGCAGCGACGCATGTCCGCCCTGAAGATATTAATTTTATGATTACTCACGCGCGTGGTCTAGTTTGTTTGACCTTATCACAAGCACGTTGCCAGCAATTGGCATTGCCACTAATGTCAGATCGTAACGAGGCTAAGTTTAGCACCAACTTTACTGTCTCGATTGAAGCGGCTGAAGGCGTCACCACGGGTATTTCTGCTGGTGATCGTGCACGTACTATTCAAGCAGCGGTATCTTCGTCAGCAAAACCTGAAGACATCGTTCAGCCTGGACATATTTTTCCAATTATGGCACAAAACGGCGGTGTTCTTCACCGTGCAGGCCATACAGAAGCCGGTTGTGATTTAGCACGTTTAGCAGGTCTAGAGCCTGCAGCGGTGATTGTAGAGATTATCAATGCAGATGGTACGATGGCGCGCCGTGACGACCTTGAAATATTTGCAAAAGAGCATGACATCAAGATAGGTACGATTGCTGACCTTATCAATTATCGTATCGCTAATGAGCAAACGGTAGAAGAAATTGAGTCACATCCGTTTGAAACTGAACACGGTACTTTTACGCTACATCGCTTCCGTGAGTTTGGCGCTGAAGAAACACATTTAGCCTTGGTAAAAGGTGATGTTAGCGAAGGCGTCAGCACTGTACGCGTGCATGGCTTCCACCCATTACGCGATTTGTTTGCAGCTAAAAATGATATGACTGGCCGTAGTGGTTGGAGCGTACAGTCAGCACTAGAAGAAATCAGTGCTTCAGATCGTGGTGTGCTGGTATGGATTGGTAGCAATCAGCCAGTTGATTTGGGAGACGCGCTGGACAAAGCCGCAGATAATGAGTCGCAATCAACCATTACACAGCAACCTTATCGTAGTATCGGCGTTGGTGCACAGATATTACGTCACTTAGGTGTCCGTGATATGCGCTTATTATCATCGCCAATGAAGTTTTTTGCTTTATCAGGTTTTGATCTAAACGTGGTTGATTTTGTTCATGCACCGCAGCAAGACTAAAAACTGTTTAAGAAAATAGTTGAATGATGAGTTATTAAAAAAGCACGCTGACATTATATTAGCGTGCCTTTTTTGTTTTTAGCTTTTAATTTATAATAATTTTTTTGAAAAAATGAACAATCGACTCACATAGGAACCAACCTAAAGCTCAGGCGTATGACCAAACTTGGCTTCCAATGCTAGCAGCTGTTGACGCTCTGCTGCTGTCCATGGCAATTTACCTTTTCCATCACTATCCAGACGTACTACCACAGCCTCTGCCGTAGCAACGATGATCTCTTGCGCAGTACTATAGTAACTATATTCCATCGCCATACTTGTATTGCCTAAACGCTTACAGCGAACACCTAATAATAGTGTATCAGGATAGGTAACTGGGCGTAAATACTGACAGCTAGACTGAGCTAAAACAGTGACCATACTACCATCAAACATTCCTAGCGCATGCAGATAACTTATGCGTGCTGACTCAGCGTAACGATAGTAAACCACATTATTCAGGTGATTGAAGGCATCCATCTCTCCCCACTGGATAGGCTGATGATGTATAACAGGGTAATGAGCTAGTAATTCAGGGCAGTGTTCGTTTGCTGTATCAGATATAGATGTTGAGCTTTCATTAAAATGGGTCATTGCTTACCTTACGTTTTATATTTTCTGTATTAGCTATTGCGACTAACTCTCGTTAGCGTTGAGGCTTGTCTAAGATTTCTGTCGTCAATAATGGCGTTGGTTTGGGTGCATGAGCAATCAATTGATTTAGCCATACAATTACTTCTGGTATGTCACTCGGTGCTTTCATTGTCTCAAGATTACTCTGACCATCGATTGGTTTTTTATCGGCTTGTACAATGCCAATCGCGCCAGCTTGTACTGACTTTTTATTGTCGCTATTTGAGGCCTTAGGCACCAACGTTTTTAATTGTTTGCGTGCTTGCGTCAAATAGCTGACAAGTTGATCCTGCTTACGCATATTGCTGGCTTGGCTTGCTAAATTCAACGTCATGATGACTTCATGGATAGTGAGCTGACGACGCGTTAGATTTGCGTCATTAGTCGCTGAGGTATCAGTAGCATTGGTTGTTTTGAGCTGCTGCCTGTTCTCAGTAGCTGCATCTACCAGCTCTCGACGCTGTAAATCCGTACCTTCATAACTGCCAAGACGCTCATGACTGTGCAAAAATTCCTGAATGTTTTGAATCGCAAGATTTTGTATTTGCCATGGGCTTGGCTGTGAGCTTTGTGCCTGCAGACGCTCAATATCGTTGAGCAAACTTTGCTTGATAACGATGGTTAGCGCAGGCGCAATCTCATTACTGCTTTGCGATAACTGCCAATGTAGACCTCGCAATAACTCAATCGCGGCACTATCATTACTATCTGCCAACAGTCTATCAGCAGCTTTGATTTGGATACGCAACAGATCTAACTGATTCTGAGCTTGGCTACTGGCCTTAACTCTAGGCTCTGGCAGCGTCTGCTGACTCATGGCAAATAGACGATCGTCCATTTCGTTTAGTCGACTGATTACTTGCTCATTACTCTGCAAACGATCGTTGACACTATGCTGAAAGCGCTGCTGACTAATATATAGCCATAATAATGCAGCGATCAGCAATAAGATAACCAGCCATTGCATCCGTAGCAGCAAAATATTTGCTTGCCGGCGCTGCTGAACAGTAGAAGGATCCTTGGATAAGGACTCAGAATTCATTGACATAAGGCAGTACCGTTATTGGTATAGATAAACATGTTTAAAGCAAATGAAAAGTTTTAGGTATTATATTTTAGAATGAATGGCTGAGAGAATCGTAGCTGGCGACAAATCCTCTACTCGCCAGTAGCTCAACTGCTGTGCGGCAACCATATTGGCAAGACGCTCTCCTAATACAACGTAAGAAAAATCTTTTAACGTAAGCGAAAGCCGCTGTGTTGTATCAGCCACTGCATCAGAATTTTGCTCTTTGTTTATTATCTTTGATTGACCATCATTGACGATATTTGACCAATGCTCAAAAGCCGCCGCACTACTGATCACGACAATTGGCTTTGGCTGCTTTAGTAGAGCAATATCTGACGCAATACTATGAGTAAGAAAATCTTGTTGCCATTGCTGATACTCAGCCATTGCATCGATAGGCATCGTACGCTCGTACCACGCAATACTATCGATATGTACACCGCGCGCCTGCAATGTATCAACCAATAATCGTCGTCCACCAAGCCCGCGCCATATCAGCAATTTATCGTCTGCTTGTAAGCTATCAATTTCAGGCATTGCTAGCATGCCTTCGTTATTGGCCGTCTCAGGCTGAAGTATTTGATAGTCTGTTGTATCTATACGCACCTGACTGAACTCTGCTGCCGTTGCTTCACCAACCGCAACCAGAGGGCTAGGTAATGACAAACCTTTTGACAATCTCTGCGCATAGTTGTCATTACCGTCTTTCGCTTTGTATTTACGCTTTTCATGTTCAAGTGATTGCCAAGCGACTAGCCCTGAAGCTGCCGCAGTTGGACTGACGATAACAAGCGCTTTGTACTCCCCCGCCATCCACTGACGCATTAATGCAACATCTAAATCAGTTGTTGGACGTGGTCGTAGCGTCAACATTGGCATCTCAACCACTATCAATCCTGCCGCTTGCAAATGCTGAGTCAGCGGTGCTGCTCGCTCTACTGGGCGAGTATTGATGACAATTCGCGGCATTACTTTTGACTTCTCATTAGAATAATTCTTATGAGAAGTTATGTATGTAGATTGAGTTGGCACTGATGACATCGATATACCATGACAAAAACGAATGAAAAAGGCTTAAGTATATAAAAATGGCTGATGCTTAGATCAGCCTATCTTACGGTTAATCAAACCTATAGCAACTGTACTTTTACTACTCAGGCTGATAAATGGCTGACAAAATATCTCCTGCGCCATCGGCAAGTAGCATTTCTGCGACATCGATACCCAATTGGTTGGCTTGGGCTTCTTGCTCAGCTTGTGTCCCAACCAACGTAGCTCGTTTGTCTGCCTTCAACAATTCGCTACCATCGGCCTGACCCACTCGACCGCGTAGCCACAGCACATTCCCGCTGTCGTTATTGCCATTATCACCATTGTTATCATTATTAACGCTGGTTTCTTCAGCTGTCTGCAGAACTGCATAAGCGGCGATCGGTACTTGGCAACCGCCCTCTAAATGACGGTTCAGAGCACGCTCAGCAATAAGTCGAATACGGGCTTTATCATCATTGAGTGGTGCAAGTAATTTAAGTACTTCTTCATCGCCTTCACGGCATTCGATTGCTAAGGCACCTTGCCCGACTGCAGGTAGGCAAGCTGCGATATCAAGCTCACCGCGTATTCTCTCGTCCAGCTCAATACGTTGCAAGCCGCTGGTTGCCAGAATAATGGCATCGTATTCACCAGCATCTAGCTTGCCCAAACGAGTGCCAACATTGCCGCGCAAGGTTTTGATTTGCAGGTCAGGACGATAGGCTTTGATCTGGCATTGACGACGTAAACTCGATGTCCCAACGACTGCACCTTGTGGTAGCTCATCAATACTATTATAAGTGTTTGAGACAAAGGCATCTGTTGGTGAGGCGCGTTTACAGTAGACGCCTAATGTTAGGCCTTCAGGAAGCTGCATCGGTACATCTTTTAGCGAGTGCACTGCAATATCTGCTTGTTTGTCATACAGCGCTTGCTCAAGCTCTTTTACAAATAATCCTTTGCCACCGATTTTGGCCAAAGGTGTGTCCAAAATCTTGTCACCCTTAGTGACAATTTTTAGTAAATTAATCGTCAGATTGGGATACAACGCCAATAAACGATCACGAATATGCTCAGCCTGCCATAAGGCTAAAGGACTTTGACGTGTAGCGATATTTAGAGTAGTCAAAACAGGTTGCTGCAGATTGCTCATAAAGGGCCTCAATAAGTTCGATACTAATACTATAATGGCTATAGTCCCTATGTCAGTACTGTTCATATTTATACTGAATAATATCGATATTACTCGATAGGGCAAATTTGCCAAAGCATAGGCGACTCAAATGATTAATAGTAGATGCTGACGCAAAAAAATACCCCTATTTAAGCATAAATAAGGGTTTGATGATATGGAATGATTGGTCGCTATCAGGACAGCCTATTACATACTTTGGATTTTATCACGTAAGGCAGGTAAGTGACGACGACTGACCGCTAGCGTCTCATCAATACCTTTAAAACGTATCTGATACTGGCCTGCATCCAAAGTTTCTAGAAAGTCCAAATAACTAAGGTTGATGATGGCATTGCGATGTACTCGGAACAGACGATCATCAAACTCTTGCTCTAACTCTTTTAGCGTTTCATCAATCAATACCATGCCGTCTTTGTGACGCACTTTGACGTATTTTTGATCTGCGGCAAAATAGTAGATATCCTTTAGCTTAATCAGTTCAACACCGCGATGCGTACGAGCAGCGATATGTTCACGTATCGGACGTGCTGTCGGGTCTTCAAGCTTGCGAATTTCATTTAGTTGAGCAGCATTTAAGTTCTTTGCTTTGTTTAATGCCTCTAGTAGCTCATCTTTGTTTGCAGGTTTCAGCAAATAGCCAATTGCATTGGCTTTTAACGCTGCGATCGCATAATGGTCGTATGCCGTCACAAAGATAATCGCTGGTGGATGCTCAAGTTTGGCAAGCTCTTGAGCACAGCGCACTCCGTCCATTTCAGGCATTCGGATATCTAATAATATAATATCTGGCTGCTGGGTTTTTACAGCGACGATGGCTTCTGCACCTGTTGTGGCCTGAGCAACTACCTCATGGCCTGACTCCTGTACAATTCTCACCAAGCGCTCACGCGCTAGGGGCTCATCATCACAAACTACGATACGCATGCAAACTCCCATCCAAGGACATACTTAATATTTTTTTCAATAATATTACGGCTATATTAGCACTCATTATCAATCACTTAGAATATAAAATCTAAATTATTTAATAAAATTCTGACGAAAACTACCAGTTTTTATAGCGGACAATATACTCCTGCTATAGGTAGATTTTATATGGTGTAATTGTGTTTCACGGTAGTTATGATATTACTGACTCGTAATTATTATTTATCAAACACAAACTATGATACCTGTACACGATATTGCAATAAGTATGCCAAATAGGCTTTTAATAATTAAAAAAAGAGAGAAAGTTAATAAATAACAGTAAGTTACAAGCCAACATCTTGTAGAGGATAGTCGATAATGGTGATAATTTGAGTACTGGCTACCGAGCTTTGGATATCAGCACTTTGTCCAAAATATGCGCGCAAACGATCAGCTTGAATATAGAAATTCATATGTTGGCGCAAGTCATGATTGATTATTAGTGTCTTTTTGGGAAGCGCAACATCAATCATAATTTTAACTCGGTGTTGTTCCCACGTGACTTCGATATTAATGCAGATAGTTTCTGTGGTCATCTCTACCACATTGAGCAGTATTTTCTCTAGCACGCTTTGTAGCGTTAGCGCAGTGATAACCATGTCGTACATGATATCTTCTTCAGGCAACTTCCAATTGACTTCGAGCTTATCTGCTAGACGACTAGATTCGATTGCCAAATAATGCTCACAAAG
Source organism: Psychrobacter sp. NPDC078501 (assembly GCF_044900935.1). Taxonomy (NCBI): domain Bacteria; kingdom Pseudomonadati; phylum Pseudomonadota; class Gammaproteobacteria; order Moraxellales; family Moraxellaceae; genus Psychrobacter; species Psychrobacter sp. NPDC078501. The sequence goes on from NZ_JBJDOS010000003.1 coordinate 390,958, forward strand.
GTCAACCTCTTCTTCAAAGCTAATCTCACGTGTACCACTAAAACTAGCACGGAACAATGCAGAAACGTGCTGTAATAAATCAGCGGCTTTGGGCGGGTTCGATTCAATCAGAGATACGAGAGTATTGATAGTATTAAAGAAAAAGTGCGGGGCCGTACGGGCTTTTATTAGGTCGTTTTGCGCAGTCAATTTATATTCAAAGGACAACTTAAGCGCATTAAGCTCACGGTAGCTACGCAAAAAATATAATAAAAATACAGTGGTAAAACCGCCCGCCAACACTGTATTGAGCACAATATTCAATACAAACGTGCGACTATCATATGTTAGCCAACCGAAATTAATCATAGATAACGTTACCAACGCCATCGAAACTGCAGCAGCAAACATCAGTAACAGTACTATTCGCATACTTACGCTAAGAATACTGGCATTTTTGAAGGCAGGGCGTAGATAGTCAACTAAATACAGTGAGGGAATAACCGTCAGAGTGTTTTGAGTAAAGCTACGTACAAACTGAATCATGAAATCGGACCAAGTGGCTAGACTATGGCGCTCCATTACCGTTAGGAACAAGGACCAAAAAAAGATATATGTCAGCCACTGCCAAGGCCTCATGATTTCCATGAGTTTAGGAATAAAAAACTCTAAGCGTGTAGCTAGTAAGGCAACCTCATCATTTGCTATACTCGAGTTCTTATTCTTTTGACTTGTCTTGTACCGATATGAACGCCAATTCTTCAAAACCTAGTAATCCTGAATCAAGTAAAAGTTCATCTGACTCTGATTTTAGCACAGATGCTTCTATAACAAGTACCAGAACGCAGACTGCGCCTGCTAGTAGCCAAGGTCAACAAATGTGGGGCGGACGCTTCAGTGAAGCGACAGATAGCTTCGTTGCTGCTTTTACTGCTTCTGTGGGCTTTGACCAACGCTTTGCTCGTCACGATATTCAAGGCTCGATTGCGCATGCAACGATGCTAAAAGAATGTGACATTTTAACTGCTGATGAAGTTGCCACTATTATCGATGGCCTGCAGCAAGTATTGCGCGAGATTGAAGCAGGTGAGTTTAACTGGTCGATCGCTCTGGAAGACGTGCATATGAACGTCGAGTCACGTTTGACTGACATTATAGGCGCCGTTGGTAAAAAGCTACACACTGGTCGTAGCCGTAACGATCAGGTAGCCACAGACATTCGCCTATGGTTGCGCGAAGAGACTGATAATATTATTGAGTTATTAGTACGTTTGCAAAGTGGTTTACTTGATTTGGCTGAGCAACATACTGATACTATCATGCCAGGCTTTACTCATTTGCAAACAGCACAGCCTGTTAGCTTTGGGCATCACGTGATGGCTTGGTTTGAGATGTTGTATCGCGATACTGAGCGTCTTGTCGATGCACGTCGCCGTATCAATCAGATGCCACTTGGTAGCGCAGCGCTTGCTGGTACGACTTTCCCAATCGATCGTACCATTACTGCTGAATTGTTAGGTTTTGAAGGTATCTGTCAAAACTCACTCGATGCTGTTTCAGACCGTGACTTTGCGATTGAGTTTACTTCAGCGGCTTCTATCCTGATGATGCATATGTCGCGTATGAGCGAAGAGATTATTCTTTGGATGTCAGCGCAGTTTAATTTTGTGCAGATACCAGATCGCTTCTGTACAGGCTCATCAATCATGCCGCAAAAGAAAAATCCTGACGTACCTGAGTTGGTACGCGGTAAAGCGGCACGTGTCTTTGGTCAGTTGATGACTTTGCTTAGCCTAATGAAGAGCCAGCCGCTCGCCTACAACAAAGACAACCAAGAAGACAAAGAGCCTTTGTTTGATTGCGTTGATACGTTGACAGGTTCGCTATTAGCGTTTGCTGATATGCTACCAAATATCACGCCAAACGTCGATGCCATGCGTGCTGCTACGATGAAAGGCTATGCAACTGCAACTGACTTGGCAGATTACCTAGTACGTCAAGGCGTAGCATTCCGTGATGCCCATGAAGTGGTTGGTAACGCTGTTGCTTTAGGCATCAAAGAAGGTGTTGATCTAAGTGATTTATCATTGGCACAGCTACAGCAATTTAGCGATGCTATCGGTGAAGATGTCTTCGACTATCTAACGCTAGAAGGCTCATTAGCAGCTCGTGACCATTTAGGTGGCACTGCGCCAAACCAAGTTAAGCAAGCGGTGGTCAATGGCCGTGCTCGCTTAAAAGCCTTTGCTTAATCATTAATTTGCAAATAACAGCCAACTTGTTAATTTAAATTTAACACCCGCTACTTATGCGGGTGTTTTTATTTGTCCTATGACCTTTACCGGTTTAGCCAATGTCATTTTCAAAATATCACTAGCTTTGAAAATCTAAATAAAAAGGCTGAATGTAGATAATATTGTCATACACCAACTACCAAAGACTTTATAACAAATAGATAGAGGCTTGACGATATACATTAGTACCCTTTGCTAAATCTACCAAGACCGTTATCATAGACTCATATGATATTTGATTTAACCACTTAATATAATGAATAAGGAATGCCTGATGACTGAGACATTTAACCCTCAAGCAAATACTGTGTTTTGCCGTAAATATAAGCAAGATTTACCGAAAATGCCGCATCCACCCTTCCCTAATAAAAAAGGTCAAGAGCTACAAGAGACCGTATCTGAAAAGGCGTGGAAAGAGTGGCTTGAGCACCAAACGATGCTTATTAATGAGAATCATCTAAGCATGATGGATCCAGCTGCTAAAAAGTTTTTAACAGAGCAGCGTGATAAGTTCTTAGACAATGAAGACTATGAGCGCGCACAGGGTTGGACACCAGAAAGTTAGTATTTACTGGCTTTCTTATAGCTACATTTAGTAGTTATAAAAAACGCGCTTAATATAGCGCGTTTTTTATTATAAGGTGAAAATCAATGCCTTTCTTATCAGCCTTCATCACTATCTGACGTTTCAAGTTCATTGGCTGACAATGTACTAACTTGACGAGCAGCTAAGCGATCATTGGCTTCTTGTACCGCTTTTTCGACCATGGCATAGTCTGAATGACGTACGTCTTGCCCACTGATATAGTTAATCACTAACTCTGCGACATTTTGTGCATGGTCACCGATACGCTCAAGCGATCGTAATATCCACATGATATTGATGACTTTTGATACGTGGCGCGAGTCTTCCATAATATAGGTCATCAAAGCACGAATGGCTGACTGATATTCGGTATTGACCGCGCTGTCATTACGCATCACTTCAAACGCTTGCTCCGCATTCGACTGACTAAAAGCTTCTAGCGAGTTGTTTAGCATCAGACGAACTTGATTGCTCAGATGCTGAACTTCAGCGTAACCGTATGCTGATTTACCTTCTGCCGCAATTTTACTGGCCATTCGCGCAATTTTTACCGCTTCATCGCCGATACGTTCCAAATCAACCACACCTTTACTGATCGACATGACTAAGCGCAAATCACTGGCTGCTGGCTGGCGCTTGGCGACCAATAATAAAATGTGTTCGTCGAGTTCGACCTCCATTCGATTGATATCGAAGTCCATATCGATGACTTCTTGCGCCAGCGTTTCGTCTTTATCGATCAGAGCGTGAATGGCTTTGGCCACTTGGTTAGCCGCGCTATCACCCATATATAAAAATAAACGGATGGCTTCATCAAGATCTTGGTCAAAACTTTTGGAGATATGCTTATCACTTTGCATGAGAGGTATTCCCTAGAATCTATATTTTAATAGCGCGGTGTGCCTGTGAAGTTAGAAAGTCGGCTTATGACATGCAAATCAGCTTTGTCTGCTTGTACCGATTTCAATCTCAATCAATGTTAGCCATAACGACCTGTAATATAGTCTTCTGTCGCGGTTTGGGTAGGTTTGGTGAATATCTGATCGGTCTCACCCATCTCAATCATATCGCCTAGATACATATAGACGGTATAATCAGATACGCGTGCTGCTTGCTGCATATTGTGAGTGACGATAGCGATGGTATAGTCGTTTTTCAGATCTTCGATCAAATCTTCGATAGCACCCGTCGAAATAGGATCCAGGGCTGATGTAGGTTCATCAAGCAACAGCACTTCAGGCTTGGTCGCCACACTACGTGCGATACACAGACGCTGCTGCTGGCCACCTGATAACGACAGTCCTGATGCTTTTAGCTTGTCTTTCACTTCTGGCCATAGCGCTGATTTTTTCAGTGCCCACTCGACGCGATGATCTAGCTCGTCTTTACTTAATTTTTCATATAGTCGTACGCCAAAGGCGACATTGTCATAGATTGACATCGGGAACGGCGTTGGCTTCTGAAAAACCATACCAACTTGTGCACGCAGTAAGTTCACATCTATGTCTTTACCCAAGATGTTTTTGCCATCTAGGTTGATGTTGCCCTCTGCACGCATACCTGGATATAGATCGTACATGCGGTTAAAGGTACGTAGTAGCGTAGACTTGCCACAACCTGAAGGACCAATAAAAGCGGTCACTTTTTTATCCGCGATATCGATATTGATGTTTTTTAATGCCTGAAAATCATCGTAATAGAAGTTTAGATCTCGAACTTCCATTTTTGCAGCAGGCATGTTCTTGGGAATATCTTGAATCGTTTGTTTATTAAAATCAGCAGTGTTTGGTTGCTGAGCTTGGGCGCTAGTAGACATGGGTCTATTTAATAGGCTGCCTGTTGCCGTATTAAAGTTGTCAGCAGTCGTGTTCGTACGGACGTTGCTTAGGACATCATTCATAATATTTCAACCTAGCTCAATTAATTTCATATAAGTTTAAGTAATTGCTTAGCGTGTAGCGTACTACAGTCTGGTCTGCTCTCAGCCCTTATTTAGGCTGACCTCTACCACCGATAAATCTTGCCAAAATATTCAACACTAGGACAGACGCAGTAATAAGTAGTGCTGCCGCCCAAGCCAATGTATGCCAGTTGTCATAAGGACTCATCGCAAACTGGTAAATGGTATTGGGTAAGTTAGCAATAGGCTGACCCATATCTGTACTGAAGTATTGATTGTTAAGTGCGGTAAATAGTAACGGTGCTGTCTCACCAGTGATTCGAGCAAAAGCCAATAGCACACCTGTGGTCAGTCCCGCGCGCGCAGCTTTCACAGTGACCTGAGTGACCAGCTTCCATTTAGGGGTACCTAGCGCATAGGCCGCTTCGCGTAGACTATTAGGTACCAGATTCAGCATGTTTTCTGTCGTACGCACGACCACCGGAATAACAATCAATGCCAATGCCAACGCGCCTGCCCAACCAGAGAAACTTTGACCTTTTACCATCAGTGCATAGATAAATAGACCGATGACAATTGAGGGCGCTGACAATAGAATATCATTTAAAAAGCGAGTGACCTTGCCAAGCATACTGCCTTTAGAAAACTCAGATAAATAAATACCTGTCATAAGACCAATAGGTGCACCGATAAACAAGCCTGAAAACGCTAACATGACCGAACCAACGATAGCATTGCGTAAACCGCCTGCACTCATCGGTGGCGGCGTATCGGCGGTAAAGATTGGTAGCTGCACCATGCCTTGGAAGCCTTCAACAAACAAAGTCACCAAAATCCATGACAACCAAAACAGGCCAAAAACCATTGCTGACATGGCAAAGCCTAGACCTAACTTGTTGGTCAAACGACGCTTGTTATAAAGGCTTTGATTGTAGCGGGTAGCGCCGTTTGGCTTAGTAGGTAGTGGTGCATTGATCGCATTGTTAGCAGGCATAATATTTATTTCCCATATCTTTTATCAATATCTATCAAGGTTCAATAAATCGGTAACAGACTTATCGGTTACCTGCTTTGTGATCCATGCGCATGAGCATCAGTTTTGCTAAAGACAGGACAATGAAGGTGATGACAAATAAGATTAAGCCTAGATGTAGTAAAGACGCAAGATGTAGCTCACTAGACGCTTCAGCAAACTCATTGGCCAAGGCCGAGGTAATCGTCACGCCAGAAGTGAATAGGCTTGGACTGATATTAAACGCATTACCAATCAAAAAGGTAACTGCCATCGTCTCACCCAATGCTCGACCAAGACCCAAAATCACACCACCAACGACACCAGCTTTAGTATAAGGCAGGATAATTTTGAACATGACTTCCCAAGTCGTCGCGCCCATACCATATGCTGACTCTTTCAGTAAGTCTGGTACAACAGAAAAGACATCACGCATGGTGGCAGCGATGAACGGTATGATCATAATGGCAAGTACTAGGGAGGCGGTAAACATACCCAGTCCCATAGGCGCACCTACAAACAGTTTACCGATAATAGGCAAAGGGCCGACGTGCTCAATGAACCATGGCTGAATGTGATCACCAAAAAATGGCGCAAATACGAACAATCCCCACATACCATAAATGATAGATGGGATACCAGCCAACAACTCAATGGCGATACCAAGTGGTTTTTTGAGGAACTTAGGGCACATCTCGGTTAAAAATATCGCAATACCGAAACTGACTGGAACCGCGATAACAATGGCGATAAATGAAGTGACTAAGGTGCCGTAAATAGGCGCTAATGCACCGTATTCATTGGCGACTGTATCCCAGTTATTGCTGGTATAAAATCCCAAACCAAACTCTTGAATACTCGGCCATGCTCCAACAATTAGAGACACCAAAATACCCCCTAAAGATAGGAGGACGAGTATGGCAAACGCTTTAGTAGAATTCACAAATAAAGCGTCGTAACGTTTTTGTTTAGCCAGTTGGGACCTTAAGTCTGTCATAAGTGTCTCAGCATTGAATGGAATGAGTCGAAATATTAAAAAGATGTATATCAGGTCTTAACACAACAAACTTAAATGGTATGAGTAACTATATCTATCGAGATGTATTCATCAAATTTGCTGTGTTAAAACCCCTCAAACAACTACCGGAGAATAGTTATTCGAGAGGATAACTTGTCAGTTGCTAGATCGTATTTAGCAGAAACAAATTACTGAGCTGGCTTGTAGACAGGCTGTCCATCGCTACCTTTTACTTCGTTCCACTTCTCTTTGAACAAGGCCACTGCCGTGTCAGAGAATGGTACGTAGTCTAGTTCCATGGCGCTGTCATCACCTTGGGTATAAGCCCAGTCAAAGAAGTTCAACACGCCAGCGACTTGCTGAGGATTTTCTGGTTGCTTATGTACCAAGATAAAGGTCGCAGCAGCGATAGGCCATGCTTGGTCAGTTTCAGAGTTAGTGATGACTTTATAAAAGCCTTCTTGTTGTGACCAATCGATATCACCTGCTGCAGCAAACGTCTCAGCAGATGGCTGTACGATGTTACCAGCTGCGTTTTTCAGCGCAGTATGTGACATCTTATTTTGCTTAGCATAAGCATACTCAACATAACCGATAGAGTTTTTCATGCGGTTTACGTAGCTTGAAACGCCTTCGTTACCTTTACCACCTGCACCAGTAGCAGAGGTCGGCCACTTGACAGTTTTATCAACGCCAACGGTGTCTTTCCAGTCTGGTGAAACCTTGGCAAGATAGTCAGTAAAGTTAAACGTCGTACCTGAACCGTCTGAGCGGAATACTGTTGTGATTGCGGCATCTGGTAAGGTCAAATCTGGGTTCATCGCCTTAATCGCAGGGTCATTCCAGTTACTGATTTTACCCAAATAGATATCAGCCAACGTTGTGCCGTCTAGCTTCAGTGCACCAGGCTCAACACCGTCGATGTTGACGATTGGTACAACACCACCGATGACTGTTGGGAACTGAATCAAACCTGCTTCATCTAACTCTTCAGGCGTCATCGGTGCATCAGAAGCACCAAAGTCTACTGTTTTTGACTGGATTTGTTTGATACCACCAGATGAGCCAATCGACTGATAGTTGACTTGGCCGCCGGTCGCAGCATTGTAGTCATATGACCATTTCGCATAGATAGGCTGCGGGAACGACGCACCTGCACCTGTGATATTCATAGCGATATTTTCAGCAGATTTAAAATCTGACGTAGCAGAAGATGCTGTCTGAGAGGTTGTTTCAGCTGTTGTCACAGCGCTACTGCTAGTATCAGCAGTTGGCTCCGCCGTATCTGTTGACTTATTACACGCCGTAAGCATTAATGTACAACTGACGGCCACTGCTAATAACGAATAACGCATGTAGGACTCCTGAAGTTTAACAACGGTATAAAAAAGCATTGCTTGTGATATGCGTGTTATCTTGCCAAATCTTTATGACAGTTTAATGACAACTTCTAGAATCCTTCATTCGCTTTACATAATATTTGAATAATTTGTCTACAACTTAGTAATACTAAGCATGCTCATCTATCAACATTCAAAAAATTATTCACGTAGATATTGAATAGTATGTGTGACACAGAATATCTGTATCCAAATACTATTAGCCGTTGGTACAGAATTTTGTTAGTATGAAGGCTGATTTACAACACTGACAGACTCGGGGTGCGGTGTATTTTTGGCTCACTTTATTAAACTTGCTTTATTAAAGTAGTCGCCTTGATACATTCGCTGAGAGATCACCCGCCGAACCTGATGCGGTTAGTACCGACGCAGGGAAGTCTTAAGCACTTTGTTATTTATGACAAAGGGCGCGTAGAAATACATTTTTATCGTCACTACTGTCTTAATATGCGTGATGCATAGCCAGATAAGAAGAGAGGATATAAAGCTGCGTCCAATATTTGATGACCACCATGCGCGACGATATTTTTGGTCGAAGTTGTGGGTTCATGATATAAACTTGTCTAGATGATGGATGCCTACCCCCGCAGATACTGGCGGTGTTGATTTTATTCAAAAACCAACACGCTAGGACAGCATATGACTACTGCAGACACCACCTCAATTGCACCGAAAGCCCAAACGCATAACCCAGCCGACAACTCAACGCTTGCTTCAAATGCTGCTGACACGACTAACGTCAAAGCAGATAAAAAAGCAGATGCGTTAAAAACCCCTGCTCACCGTGCCGCAAGCGATGCCCGTTTCGAAGAAGATGCGCGCGATTTGCACCGTATCTTACCTGCTTCACGAAAAGTCTATATCGAAGGCTCAAGACCTGACATCCAAGTACCGATGCGTGAAATCAGCTTGGCTGATACGCCTGTTGGTGGCACTGGAGATAAAGACGGTGAGCATAATCCACCGTTTTATGTGTATGACACCTCAGGTGTATATACCGATCCTAATGTCGATATCGACCTCACACGTGGATTGCCAAAACTGCGTGAGAACTGGATCGCAGAACGCGGTGATACCGAGCAATTAAGCGGCCTATCTAGCTCATACGGACAAGCGCGTGCCCGCGATATCAGCACTGCCAATCTTAGATTTGCTCATATTGATAAACCGCGTTGCGCCAAAGCAGGACAGAACGTCACGCAAATGTACTATGCGCGCCGTGGCATCATCACTCCTGAAATGGAATATATCGCCATACGCGAAACGCAAAAGCAGCATGAACTGACCGATATGCGTCAACACGATGGCGAAAGCTTCGGTGCCAATACTCCTCAAATCATTACCCCTGAGTTTGTTCGTGATGAAGTGGCGGCTGGACGCGCAATTATCCCAAACAACATCAACCACCCTGAATCTGAGCCAATGATCATCGGGCGCAATTTCTTGGTGAAAATCAATGCCAATATCGGTAACTCAGCGTTAGGTTCATCTATCGATGAAGAAGTATCCAAAATGACGTGGGCAACACGTTGGGGTGCGGATACTATTATGGATTTATCAACGGGTAATCACATCCATGAAACCCGTGAATGGCTAATCCGTAACTCTCCTGTGCCGATTGGTACGGTACCGATTTATCAAGCATTAGAAAAAGTCGATGGCGTCGCAGAAGACCTAACATGGGAGATATTCCGTGATACGTTGATTGAGCAAGCAGAGCAAGGCGTCGATTACTTTACTATTCACGCCGGCGTACTATTACGCTATGTACCGCTCACCGCAAAACGTCTGACAGGTATCGTCTCACGCGGCGGCTCTATTATGGCGCAGTGGTGTCTAGCCCATCACAAAGAAAGCTTTTTATACACGCATTTTGAAGACATCTGTGAGATTATGAAACAGTACGATGTGGCATTTAGTCTAGGTGATGGCCTACGCCCTGGTTGCTTGCAAGATGCCAATGATGAAGCGCAGTTTGGCGAGCTACGTACGCTTGGTGAATTAACAAAAGTAGCATGGGAGCACGATGTACAGGTAATGATCGAAGGCCCTGGACACGTCGCGATGAACCGCATTAAAGAAAACATGGACTTGCAGCTTGAGCTATGTGCTGACGCGCCTTTCTATACTTTAGGGCCATTAACGACAGACATCGCCCCAGGTTATGACCACATCACTAGCGCCATCGGAGCTGCGATGATTGGTTGGTTTGGTACAGCGATGCTATGCTATGTCACGCCAAAAGAACACTTAGGCTTGCCAAATAAAAAAGACGTCAAAGACGGCATTATTACTTATAAAATCGCTGCACACGCTGCTGACCTTGCTAAAGGTCATCCAGGAGCACAGGCACGTGACAATGCACTGTCTAAAGCACGTTTCGAATTCCGCTGGGATGATCAGTTCAATCTAGCGCTCGATCCTGATACTGCACGCGAATATCATGATGAGACGTTGCCAAAAGACGCTCACAAATCGGCACACTTTTGCTCCATGTGTGGTCCTAAGTTTTGTTCAATGAAAATCACTCAGAACGTGCGTGAATATGCAGCAGGACTAGATAAAGATGCTGTCAACCAAAAAGTAACGCCGCAAACGGGTGACTTAACCGATGCTGGTCACTTAATCAAAGAGGTAGATACAGAGCTTGTCGGACAAGTTGGTGAAGCTACTGCTGAGGAAATTCGCCAAGGCATGGCCGAGATGACTAAGAAATATAACAACGAAGGACGCCAGTTATATAAAGAGGTTTAGGATTAATAACCTATGCTTTTGAAATAAGAAAAGCCCTACTATTTAAGTATTTTCACACTTATCTAGTAGGGCTTTTTTGTAATCTGACATTCAGTGACAATGCTTTTATACCATTATTCAGAATGAACTCAAATATAGATAAATCCTTGTAGGTACTATTTGGGCGAGAGAGATATTATCTATTTCGGATAAAAACAGAGTATAAAAAAGCTAGTACAAACCTACAAATAATATGTATCCAGACAAATAAAAATAGACAATTATTATATATCGAGTAATATATCCGTAAGAAAACCTAACATTTCCGTTAGTTAACATTCAGGGTAAAAGTATGAATCATATTTATCGTGTTGTCTTTAATCATTCTTTAGGTGTCTATCAGTGTGTGTCTGAACTTGCCAAAACTTGTGGCAAATCTTCTGGTAAATCATCAACCTCTACCTCAAACAATAATTTTGCCTTACGCGCATTATCAACTGCTTTGTTTAGCGTGCTCGGACTGAGTATAGCCAGTGTGACTCATGCCATCACCTATGACAATGGCGCAGTAAACATTGTGGGTAATGGCTATACTATCGTTGACGATATCGTAAAAAATGATGGCACCATTCTGAAGAATAATGATGATACGAATAACTATTATCATATGCAGATGAGTGGTGATCAAGAGGTACCTTCACGTCTTCTAATTAAAGACAACGGAGTAGTACAGACTGACCAGTTCTTCATAAGTAACAATGCATTAATAGATATTGAAGCTGGAGGACGTTTAGAAGCTAACGATATATATACAAATGGCTACTACCTAAATGATCAACAACTAGCTAATGATACTAAAATTAATGTAAATGGTCTAGGTTCATTACTGAAGGCTCAAGATTATCTAGGAATTCGCTCTCAAAATGCAGGAACAACCACACTTACCGTAGAAAATGGTGGTACGGTCGAAGCAGGCTATCTAGATATATCCTCATATAGCTATTTTGATGAAAACAATCAATTAATAACTGGTGATACCAGTGTCAAAATTGATGGTTTAGACTCATCCCTGAAGGTACAAGATTGGCTCTCGATTGGTTCTGGAAGTTCAGAAACCACACTTACTGTAGAAAATGGTGGCACAGCCGAAGCAAACTCTCTGAATATATACTCATATAATTACTACAATCAAGATAATCAACTACCAACAACTAGCAAGACTAGTGTTAACGTTGATGGTTCAGGCTCATCCCTGAAAGTTCAAGAAGATGTGCGTATTTCCTCTGAAAATGCAGGGACGAGTACACTGTCCGTAAAAAATGGCGGCACAGCCGAAGCAAATTCTCTAGATATATACTCATATGGTTATTATGATCAAAGTAATCAGCCAATAATAACTGGCGAGACTAGTGTCAACGTTGATGGTGCAGGCTCATCCCTGAAAGTTCAAGAAGATGTGCGTATTAGCTCTCGAAATTCAGGGACGAGTACACTTACCATAGAAAATGGTGGTACGGCCGAAGCAGGTAATCTATATATAGGCTCGGATGACTATAACAACTCTACCAGCACTGCTAGCAAGAGTATCGTGAACGTCAGTGGTAATGGTTCATCACTAACTGTAAACAACCTATATGCGGGTATAGGTAGCTCTGACAATGGCCCTCATATTAGTGTTGAGGATGTTGATGCTATTAATGCTATTAATGCTGTTAATGAAATTAACATTACTAACGAAGCAGTTCTGAACTCTAATAACGCTTATATTGGTTCATCTGCTGGCGTAGATGCGAAAGTATCATTGGCAAGCGGTGCACAATGGAACAACGCGGAAGCCATATATATTGGCACCTCTACACTTCCATTCGAGTCTGAATTTCCACCTGAGCCTCAACCTGAAATTGAACCTCAACCTGAAGTCGAGCTTGAAACTGCCCTCTTAGAGATAAGTGGAGAAGACACCAAAGTATCTACAATGGATCTTTTTGTAGGGGCTGCTGCCAGCGGTAAGGGTCAAGTTGATGTTACTGATCAAGGCACACTAGAAGTGACTCGTCAGTTGCAGCTCGGAGGCTCTGATACTGAAGGTACAAATGCAGTAGGTGAATTGACAGTAGATAATGCTACTTTGATCGCGCCCATCACTGTCGTAGGTGCTTTTGGCAGCGGTACACTAAACGTTATTAATAATGGTGTCATCAAGACTCAAAGTATCGAAAGATTTGAGAACTCTGCAAAATCGGAAGTCAACTTTGATAACGGTACATTAGAACTGACAGAGTTTCAGCCAGTATTATTCAGAAACTTCACGGGTGACAACCTTATTAATCTAGGTACGGGCGGCGGTACAATTGATACTGCTGGATTTAATGCGCGCTTATTCGAAGATACTACGCTAGCAGGTAATGGTGCCGTTATTACTGGCTCAGGTGACTTTACCAAGAAAGGTACTGGCATGCTAGCGATGGCGACTACTGCCAAACAGTGGACAGGCGCTACTAACATTAAACAAGGTACACTTAGTCTAGACGGCGATTACACCATGCGTGATGGTGAAATACTAGGTATTAGCTTAAATAGTCTTGATGACTATGGTCAACTAGTTGTGACAGGTGCTGCTGACATTAGTCAGGGTCAGTTGCAAGTCGATGCATCAGAAGCTGTGACAAAAATGACTGGTAATAATGAGTGGTCAGATATTATTAGCGCTAGCAGTCGTACTGGTGAATTCACTGCTATCAATGATAACAGTCCATTGGTGAGCTTTGAGGCAGATTATAGCGATGCTAAGACCGTAAATCTCAAAATGATAGTGCCTGTTGTTATACCTGAGCCACCAGTAATACCTGAGCCACCAGTAACCAATACAACGTTCCTTCAATCAGTGATCAGTCGTTCTAATCGAAATGACACAGGCATCGCTTATGTATTAGATAAAGCCATTCAAGATCGTGTGACAAACGGTGATAATGCGTTGGCTGATAGTTTGATTAGCTCGACCCTCAACTTTAATCAGTCTCAGCTTGCTACAGCTGCCAACCAGTTGCAGCCATTATTTATGGGCGCGACCAACCGTATCATTACTGATGCTAACTATGCAGCATCTGATACTATTCAGGAACATAGCCAGACTGTTCCTCAACGTAACCTTTGGGCTCAGCTAATTGGCAATAACGGTAGCCATGATGCAGAAGAAGGTGTTACTGGTTATGATTCTGAAGCATATGGTGCCATTGTAGGATTAGACACCCCTATTAATAGTGATCTTAATCTGGGCGTTGCGTTTTCTTATATCAAGAGCGATGCTGATACCGATGGCACCAGTCTTGATCAGGAGCTAACCGCCAAGAACTGGCAAGTGCTTGGCTACGGTAACTATGCTGTAAGCGATGCGACTGATCTAAATTTCCATGCAGGTCTAGGTAAGAGCGATGTCGAAGGTGAACGTCGTATGACCATACTGACAGATGCTGTTGCACAATCTGATTATTCTGTTGATACCTTACAAGCAGGATTAGGAGTTGCTCATCGTATTGGTACTCAGCAGCGTAATGTGACTCCGTTCGCTCAGGTAAACTATGCGCGTGCCGAGAGCGACAGCTATCGTGAAACAGGGGCTGGTGTCTACAATCTGAACGTTGATGAAAATACCTATGAGTCAATGCGTTGGACTGCAGGACTACGTTTATCGCAGGCTCTAACACCAGCGATTGCACTGACTGGTCAATTGGCTGCTGCTGTTGAGAATGGTGACCGTCGATCTGATGTTACGGCAAGCTTTATTAGTATGCCTAATGATAAGTTCACTACCATTGGTCAAGAAATTGGAAGCGAGATTGGTATTGCAGGCATTGGTTTGAGCTATACACCAACCATCAATACTAAGCTATCTGTAGGTTATCGTGGTGAGTGGCGTGATAATTACGACAGTCAAGGCGCTAATGTGTCCTTACAAACAACCTTCTAAAGCTTAATATATCTATAAAAAGCAAAAAGCTTGAATCTAATCATATTAGGTTCAAGCTTTTTTTGTATTATTGACTTAAACTTACTAGTACGGATTTAGTTTTACACTTTTGACGCTTCATAAATCTCTTCAATTGAAGCATTAATGGTCTCAGCAAACTCGCTATCGCTTTGTTGCTTACTTAAGCCTTCGGTAAAGGCACGCGAGAAGCTCGCAATCATACCTGGGTTTTGTTTAAGCTTGACACAAGCATCGCTACGACTATAGCCACCAGATAACGCCACTACTTTGAGCACTTTAGGATGGTCAATCAGCTCCTGATAAAACCCTGCCTCTTCTGGCAATGTTAGCTTGAGCATCACTTGGTGTTCGTCATTCAAGCGTTCCAGATTGCGCAGTATATCTGTCTTCAACAGTAACTCGCACTCATGCTTTTGAGTGCTATCAATATTGACCTCTGGCTCAACGATTGGCATCAAACCTTTTGAAATAATTTGCTTAGCCACATCAAACTGCTGCTGTACCACAAGCTCGATACCATCGACGTTTGGCTCATAAATGACTGAGCGCATTTTAGTACCGAATACGGGATAGTTTTTTGCTTTATCTAATAATAGATCTAGATTCGGAATCGGCTTCATGACTTGTACACCGCTCATCTGCTCAGCCAGACCTTTATCTACCTTCAAAAATGGTACGATATTTTTATCTTCCCATAGGTAATTGGCCGTCGACTTACCATTAACTTCGCGCTCCATGGTGTCTTCAAATAAAATTGCACCAAGTACACGCTCACTATCAAAACAGTCACACGTCATGATACGAGCACGCATTTCATGAACCAAATCAAACATGGCCTCATCATTATCGTAAGCGTCGCTGTTGACACCATAAGTCTCTAACGCTTTTGGTGTGCTGCCGCCACTTTGATCAAGAGCAGCAATAAAACCTGAACTATTTTTTATACGCTGTAATTGCTTATCGTATTCCATTGAGCCTGCATCCTATTTTTATTGGTTAAGTTAAATATCATAAATTAAGCTTTTTTATTCCATACAAGCTGTGTTATTTGTAGATAACCTTATCATAGGATGATTTATATGCCTATATAGGATACGTGACAATATAGCCTAAAAATCATGAAACCAATACTTTTGGACAAAGTGCTTTATGCCAAAAATAGCACCCCTACACAGCAGACTGCCAATACTAATCCTATTATGTTGATACGGTTCAGCTGCTCTTTAAATACACCTACGCCAATCAATGTCGCTACGGCAATAACGCCGACATTCATACCAGTGAAAACAATACTGGGAGAGTCATGCAGCACTTGGTGTGCCCGCACATAGGCATAAATATTGCCCATGTTTAATGTACCGAGCAGCAAGCCTGTCATAAGTGCTTGTTTTTGCCAACGTACCCGTGTGACAAGTAAATAGATTAAAAGCAATACACCTGCTACCCCGAAGCTAACCAATAGAGTCAACGGAAAGGCCGCCCCTTGTTTGGCAACTTGTTTGAACAAAATATCAATAACTCCGTAGCCTGCCCATACCCCGAATAACCATAGTGGCGTATGCTTTGCTGACCGAGTAATATCGTTATGCTGTGGTCGATAGACAAGCGCACCTAATGCCAGAAAACCTAACGCCAGTCCAAGTATACGTGTACCAGTCAGCACCTCACCGAATAGCAAAAAAGCCGCTACGATGGGAATAATGAGTGATAAGCGCTGAGACGCGTCGGTTGCTACCATCCCCACCGCTTCAATAGCTCGTCCGAGAATGATAAATACAGCAGGCAATAGTACCCCAAGCGCGATGATGATGCCCCAAGCGCTATCAAGTGCATGTATGGCCCCCACATCAGGTTTTAGTAACACCCAAGTCAGTAAAAAAGCCACAGGATAGCCTGCCACGATGGTCTGACGAATATCTATATTTTTCTGGCGCAATATTTTCAAAAGTACGGAGACGGCGACGCTACATAGCACCGCTATTATTAAATACACCATTCACTGCTACCTTTTGAACTTCAATGTTGATTTATTACTGTTCATATATTTATAGAGACCATTAAATAAAATACCTGCTAATCAGCTGATATTTGCAATAAAATCATACTTATAAAAACAATATTCAAACCATAAATAAGTTTGGATGTAGAATGTAACAAAATATGTTTTCTACAGCAATCTATTTATTATGGTTGTGACTAAGGCACTAAAGACATGGCTATTCTTAAGTAAATTACAATTAGCATGCAGGTATGATTAGTAATTTTGCTAAAATAGCACCTAATCCCAATCACAAAAGTAAAGATTCTAGATAACGAGTCCTCTCGTTCATCTTGACGTACTGCTATTGATGTTTTATTACTGCCTATGAATGCTTTATTTCGCTTTTTTGAAAACCGCCTACCCGCCTTTCCAGACACACCTATGCCATTGCCATCACCTCGCGATGGCATGCTGAAGTTTTTGTGGGCATGTACCAATGGCCTACGCGGCTGGCTACTAATCTTTATGATTTTGTCCGCTGGTATCGGTATCTATGAGGCCATGCTGTTTGCTTGGATAGGTAATATCGTCGATTGGTTGGGCGTTTATACACCGCAAAACTTATGGGTAGAAAAAGGCGATATGCTGCTCATCATGCTCGCTGTCATGATAGTAAGCCCATTGTGGATTGCCCTGTCATCGTTTATACACTTTCAGACCTTGCAAGGTGTGTTTCCTATGCAGATGCGCTGGCGTTTTCATCAGCGCATGCTTGGGCAATCCATGCAGTTCTATCAGGATGAGTTTTCGGGACGTGTCTCAGCTAAGGTAATGCAGACAGCCCTAGCAGTACGCGATACCGTGATGACTGTTACCGATATGTTTATGTATGTCTCTGTCTACTTTATCACCTCAGGGGTGATTCTGTTTAATTTAGACAGCTTACTACTCATTCCTTTTGTCATTTGGCTGGTCTTGGTTGCCATCACTATTTGGTACTTTATCCCTAAGCTCAAGGAGACAGCGATTGTGCAAGCGGATGCCCGTGCCTTGATGACAGGACGAATCACTGATGCTTATGCCAATATCATGACCGTAAAGCTATTTAGCCACTCTCGTCGTGAGCTGGGCTACGCCAAAAACGCCATGGGGCAATTTCTAGGTACGGTACATGCGCAGATGCGCTGGGTCAGCTATTTAGAAGTATCGACCCATCTTATCAGCGTGATCTTGGTCAGTAGTACGGCAGGTATTGGATTGTACTTGTGGCAACAAGGCGCAGTTGGTGTTGGTGCCATTGCTGCTGCGACCGCTATGGCATTACGTCTAAATGGTTTGACGCGTTGGATTATGTGGCAGACAGCCAGTTTGTTTGAGAGTATCGGTACAGTTCAAGATGGTATGCGTACGTTATCAGCGCCGCAGACAATTATTGATAAACCTGACGCGCCAGCGCTGGCCGTCACGGAAGGGCGTATCGTGTTCGACCATGTTGACTTCAGTTATGAGAATGACGAAGAAGACAATGGACAAACTAGTAAGCCTGTTGATGGTACCGACATTGATAAACGCGCTCCTAACTCATATATCAAACTGTTGGACAACTTCCACTTAGATATTAAGCCGGGTGAAAAGATCGGTCTGGTTGGGCGTTCAGGTGCTGGTAAATCAACTTTGGTTAATTTACTCTTGCGCTTCTTTGATGTCGATAGTGGTAAGATTCTGATTGATGGTCAGGCTATTGATGCGGTTACGCAGGAATCGTTGCGCCAACAGATTGGTATGGTGACTCAAGATACGTCATTGCTACATCGTACTGTACGTGAAAACATCGCCTATGGTCGTCCTGATGCTACTGACGAAGAGATTATGATCGCTGCCAAACAAGCTCAGGCATGGGATTTCATCAAAGATCTGTACGATGATAAAGGCAATACAGGCCTTGATACCCAAGTGGGTGAACGCGGAGTCAAACTATCTGGCGGTCAACGTCAACGTATTGCTATCTCACGTGTTATGCTAAAAAATGCGCCGATTTTACTTTTAGATGAAGCGACCAGTGCCCTAGATTCTGAGATTGAATATGCCATTACCGAAAGCTTAAATGACATCATGACTGGCAAGACCGTTATTGCTATCGCCCACCGCCTGTCTACTATTGCCGCATTGGATAGACTGGTCGTTATGCATCAAGGTCGCATCATCGAGCAAGGTAGTCATGATGAACTATTAGCATTGAATGGTGTCTACGCTCGACTGTGGCAACGTCAAAGCGGTGGCTTCTTAGGTGAAGACAACTAGGATTCATTAAGTCAGCTCAATCATAAGAAGACAAACTGCAAAAAAATCACTCAAAATAAGTCACAAGGAAGTGTTTATTTTATGGAAGCATTCACAAACCGCATTACTCTTGGCGGAA
The DNA here is from genome assembly GCF_044900935.1 of Psychrobacter sp. NPDC078501. Classification (NCBI taxonomy): domain Bacteria; kingdom Pseudomonadati; phylum Pseudomonadota; class Gammaproteobacteria; order Moraxellales; family Moraxellaceae; genus Psychrobacter; species Psychrobacter sp. NPDC078501. The sequence goes on from NZ_JBJDOS010000003.1 coordinate 410,268, forward strand.
AACAGGCTCGCTATTATGACCTTAGCCAATTTAATCAGCCGCTAGATTCAAGCTCTATTCCCCGCGCTCCAGCACATTTTTATAGTGGTAATAGTTTTACTGTTGGTACTTATACGCCACTATTAAGCAAGCTAGCCACTGAGTTTGATATCAGCTCACTTGCCCTACGTGGTTACTGGTATGATAAGCCGCAAAGCCGCCGTCTTACGCGCGAGCAAGATGCTGATATGCTGATTGAGTTTTTAGAAAAGACCCAAGATAAGCCTGTCATAGGTATTGGTCATTCGCAAGGGGCTACGGCTACAGCGATGGCAGCTGCCAAACGTCCAGAGTTGTTTTCGCAGTTGTACCTGATTGAGCCTGTCACTTTTACCAAGAACCAAGCTACCTTATATAACCTTTTGCCACGCTCTGTACTACTGAGCCGTGAGCCTTTCAAAAGCACGTTAACCAAGCAATCTACTTGGCCAAGTGCCCATAGTTATTACGAGAGCCTACGTGCGCAGCGTGCCTATAAGCGTATCAGCAATGAGCACTTGCAAGTATTTGCTGAGCAAAGCTTGAGCAAGAATGCAGATGGTAGCTATACGCTTATGTTTGCACCAGAACAAGAGCTGGCCAATTATTTTGGCGCACCTCATATCGATGCCGTACTCAAAAAACTACGCTGTCCCTACACGTTGATTACAGGCAAGCCTACCCTGTTCATCAATGACAAAGTACGCAAGCAATGGAAAAAGTTTGTCCCAGATAGCAGTCTTATTTCGCTGTCAGATTATGGTCATCTATTACCAATGGAAGCGCCTGAACTATGTGCTCAAATCATCAACGAGCACTACCAAAGCAGTAAATAAGGATTTACAACGACTAAATTATGACTGACCTCTTTGCCCCTGCACCCACGGATAACTTACTGCCCTATGATGGTAAGGTGAATGATCTAGGCGTGATTATCGACGATGCCACTGCCCTTTATAATACTCTACTAAATAAGCTACCTTGGCAGCCAGACATCGTGACGTTATTTGGTAAGACCCATATAACCACTCGGAAAATTGTCTGGATGGGAGATACAGATGCAGACTACCAATACTCAGGACACGTGCGGCAAACTGTTCCATGGTCAGATACATTGTTTCACGTGAAACAGAGAATTGAGCAAGCTTTAGTAGAAATCGGTGTCACCGCTAATTTCAACACCTGCCTGCTTAATTACTATCCTTCTGGCGCTGATGGTATGGGCTATCACGCTGATGACGAAAAAGAGCTCGGTCATCAACCAGTCATCGCCTCCTTATCGCTTGGTGCAACACGTAAGTTTGTTTTTAAGCATAAAAAAACTCAAGACAAAGTTGAACTTTATCTTGAGTCTGGTCAGCTCGTTGTGATGCATGGTGATACACAAACCTTTTGGAAGCATACGATTACTAAGACAAAGACGGTCGATGCTGGGCGAATCAGTCTAACGTTTCGGCATATGCTTACATCTTGATACTATCGCTGACTTAACGAGTCATCTGATACTTACGCGAGACGATCTAAAAAACGCTCACGGTAACACTGGTAAGCAGCTTCACACACATTAGCAGTATAATTGGCATTAACACCACCTGCGACTACTGCGCCTACTGCTGGAATAATTTGCGCCGCTTTTGTCTTAACGATGTTAGTGGCTACTTTAGTCGCTGTCTGACGCAGTACACGAGACACGACCTCTTCATTAATCTGATTAAATGCCTGAGTTTCTGGATCTTTAATCATCGACTGAGTGTCATCTAACGCCGCTTTACGCTCCTCAACAGAGGCAGAAGTTGCTACAGCCAATAAAGACATAGCAAATAGCTGCTCGCCTTCATCATTGATATCGAAGCCATAATAAGTTGCATATTCTCCAATCGCACGTAGGTTAGCCGTAATGAGCCCAACGACGTCAGCAGGGATACCTGCCCAGCCTACAACCCCTGTAGTCACCCCTTGTGCACTGGTTAGCGCTACATATTTGCTTTTGAAAAGCTTAACTTGTTTATCTACAACCGCAATGGGTAGACTTTTAATGTCAGCCAGCGTTTTGATAGAGGCGTCGTTAATATCTGCTGCCTCTTGATAGCTATCGATAACGTTTTGAGTGTCCAATGTCCAGTTGGCCGCATCACTCAAAGCAGTAATCGTTTCCTCAGTTACTTTTTTTAGAGAATCGCCAAATTGTGGAGCTTCCATTAACGCATCACCTGCTGCTACCACAGGGGTATTAAGCACTGCTATCGTTTTATCCAAAATTCCTTTATCAGGGTTCTTCCATGCTTCTACTTCTTCACGGACTTTGGATTCATAAGCAATGTGGTCATCTGTTTTTTCATTGCTGGTCTTATTATTGATAGTCTTATTGTTGATAGTCTTATTGTTGATAGTCATATTATTCCCTTTATTAGTATCGTTCGCTTTCTATCCTATGATAAATAAGCAAAGACTACAGGGACGTTCTGTTGTTCAAAATAAAACTTTTGTATGATTTGTTAAGTCATCAGTTAAGTTTACTGGGTTTCAACAGACATCCCCTTACTAATAAATCCTACCAAACACTATCTAATAATTAGGCAATCTTGATATTCACTCAGCAGCGGCCAAGACAATCTTGCCAAAAGCATCGCCTTTTTGTAGCTCATGGTGCGCTTCAACAACTTCTGAGAGTGGATAGGTCTTTTGAATTTTTAAAGTTAAATTACCATCGGCCACCTCCTGTAAAACACGCGCCATATCTTGACCACTACGCTGCGCTTTGTAGCCTGCTACTGCTAAGTCTTTTTGCTGACCCGCTTCTTTGAGCTTATCAACCCAGATAGTGGGTAACACATTTACTCGGGCGCCTGATTTGAGCACGCTAAGCGCGCGGACACCTGCTTCATCACCGACTAAATCAAGTAGCATATCAGCTTGTAGGTCAGGAAACGCTTCATCTTTGGTATAATCTATCCAACCCGCCAGCTTAGATACGTCTATCAACTCATCAAGCTTGGCGTATTTTTCTGGTGAGCAAATTACCGTTACCTTGATGTTATCTTGCGCCACTTTATTCATGAGCAATTGGATTAGTAAATGACCGACACCGCCTGCTGGTGCATTAATCACCACATGCTCGCCTGTTTTTATATCAGCAAAATCTACAAACTGTAGCGCCGTTTGTCCGATACAAGGCAAAGCACCTGCCTGCTCTAAGCTGACATTATCTGGTACTTTCGCAAGTAACTTGGCATCTACTGCCACATATTGCGCATAGCCACCACCGCTAAAGGTCAAAGCCGCTACTCTATCGCCCACAGCAAACTCGTCGCTATTGCTGCTGACTACTTCGCCTGATACATCGAATCCTAAAATAGCTGGCTGATCATTCTCAAACTTGTCTTTACGAATGTTCTCTGCACCCCAGCCTTTACCTTGGCGGGTCTTATAATCGACAGGGTTAATTCCAGCATAGGCAATTTTTACTAGTACTTGATCGTCCTGTAGCTCAGGGACATCAGCACCGTCTTGGTATTTCATTACTTCAGGCTCACCAAACTCGCGTATGAGTACGGCGTGCTGTGTCTTAGGTATGTTGTGGTTAGCTTGTTGATTATTATCAGTAGTAGACGCTGTTGCCATCGTAGAATATCCTTATATTTTGTTTATTAGGCTGTACTTGTTATTCATTTTATTGAAACGTTGTACTGTTAATAGCACTTTCAATCGAGAACATGGTTAATCAATAAGATGATCAATAAAGACAATTGTTCATATATCGATAGATTGCCAATATAATACATTTAGACGAATTATTATAGTTAGGTATTAGGGCAGCATCAGTTCTGCACTAATGGGCAGATGATCTGATAGCGATGACCAAGGTTTTCCAGTGTGTACCCAAGCATCCTTCACAAGCAAATTGCGCACATAGATACGATCCAAGCTGAGTACTGGTAGCTTTGCTGGAAAGGTTGGCAACAGCTTGCCATGACAATGCTTGAACGCTTCTATCATACCGAGATCTGACGCCAGTTTGTCACAAGACATCTTTTTCCAATCATTAAAATCGCCTGCCAAGATAAGCGGCTGATCTGGTGCAATCTCATTTCGAACATAATCACTAATCGCTTGATACTGCTTGATACGATCTCGCTCAAATAAATTTAAATGTGCACACAATACGACAACTGGCATCTCCCAACCGATAGGTTGTACCTCACAGTGCAAGACACCGCGCTGCTCAAGCTTATTGACCGTAATATTTACATTGTGTTTAGGATCTAGGGGGAAGCGGCTCAATACTGCATTGCCGTGATGGCCATTTTCATATTCTGAGTTTTTGCCATAACTGTTTTGCAGATCTAAAAACTCGCCGAACCATTCATGCTGTGATTGATCTGGGTACTCGTTATATTGCATATTACGTTTGAGGTTTTGGCCTTGCACTTCTTGCAAACACAAGACGTCTGAGCCCACAGACTCTAGCGCCTGAGCAATACCTTGCATCTTCACTTGGCGATTCAGCGGTGACATGCCTTTGTGGATGTTGTAGCTGGTTAAAACAAAAGAGGTGGTAGTCATAGTTTGGTTAGTTGTACGCTCATTATTTATGGAGTAAAGATCAATAGCTCAGCTACGATAGCACCCATAGTGATGGTAATGACAGACATAAAAAGAGCACTGGCTCGTATTGAACCAATGCTCTCATATTACACCTATGTATTATTAATGGCTAATTCATAAATGGCTGACTCGTAAATGAACATCGCGTATAGGTGTCATCGTCAGATTAGTATCGAGTTACTAACGCTATTGGTTGATCTTCACCCATGATGTCTTGTGGCATAAATACAGCTTCGCCGCCATTATGAATGACGTGTTCGATGATTTCACCGATTGCATCATCTGTGATGCCTTCCGTAGTCGCATCATTGGCAGGGCTTAACGTTTGTGCTTTCTCATCAATCTTAGCGGACTGTATATAACCACGGCGTACATAAAGTGTCTCGCCAGCCCCTTGGAAGGCACTGCGATATACTTCCTGTAAATCAGTCTGCAACATATTCGCACCGCGAGCTTTATCTATTTCACCCAACGCAGCTTTGTGCAGCGATGTGCGATACTCTTCTATAGCTTCTTGCACACTGTCTACGATATGCTGAGCACTACCATCTTCTAAATTAGTCGCATTAGATACTGTAGTAATGATATTGTCTGGACGATCGCAAACTTCTTTATAGTAGCCAATATTTTTTGCATCACCAACTATGACAAGAGGCATTTTATGGTCACCCCATAGTTCTTGGACACTTTTATCAACTTGGTTAAAGAATTCTTTTAAGTGACTGCTTTCGTTGTTTGATGAACGATCTGAGCCACCGTCACCTGTTGTGTATAGTCCGTTGTTTTCGACAGGGAACTGAATGTTCTCCATGTTGTTTTGTGCATCGTCATCTTTATCGAACTCTCTCACAACGCGGTCATTAGATGCTTCAATCAAACGAGCATTATCACGAGTTAAAACCACCGTATAATAATGAACCGCACTTGCCATATCACGGACCAAGTCACGCGTAGCAAATCTATCTGAAATCACAACGCGTTCCGTTGTATCAATTGGCATACGAATAACTTGTACATCATCCGTACTAGCAAATATAGCTAACGTATCGAGATTATAATTGTGATTGAGCTCACCGATTTTATTTTGAATATTATCTAGAATGGTAGTTGCTGTTCGTTTGTCATATTCTTTCGTCAAACGATCTTCGGCAACTTTCAATTGGTTTTTTAGAGCGATAGGATCTTGCTCATTAGCTGGATGTTCACGATGCGTTTTAACAAAGATACTTACTGCAGGGTTAGCTTTAGTTTCACGTAAACTTTTAAGAGTCGCTTTCATATATTGCTCCTTGTTTTATTATCGTTCATTTTTAACTTTATGTATCTCTTCACTCATGTACTTTTATAAGTGCAGAAATTTCTATCCGTGTTTTTCTTGCATCCTGTCGATGCATAATATTTAAATTCCATTATCTTGATGCTAACAGCTATACCCCACTCCCTGTAGGGTTAATTTGCAAGCAAATGATAGCGCTTTGTAAGTAGAGCACTCTATATTGTTAAAGAACTGCCTTAGCGAGCATAGCTACATATTCGGATAATTATCTTGAAAAGTTGAATCTAAGTACTAGAATCTCAACATTTACTTTCAGATTGCTAGCACTGTCCTAATTACTTGAATCGTATAAAAGTGCTTAGGTTGTATTTTTACCAAACGAACCCATCTTTTATATAATCTATATATAAAATAAGAACACACTGTATATTTCAATAGTAGCCAGACTTATCTCATTCTCATTTTTATTGATAATGATTCATTGATACCGGATACCTATATGACATCTTCTCTTTTAGATTTACGCCTTGTCGATTTTACCGACACTGCGCCACATACGTTACAGAACCAAGTAATTGACGCTATTGATGCTGCCAATGCTTTTTTAGATACCTTAACCGCGATAGAAAGCAATAGTGCTGAAAAAATAAGTGCTGAACAAGCTTTAGCAGATGTGATGAGCTTTGATCATATTAATTTGGCATTAGATCGTAGCTGGGGTATTTTGTCGCATCTCAATAGCGTGATGAGTAACGATGAGATTCGTCATGTTCACCATGAACTGTTACCAAAGCTATCTGCTTACGGTACGCGAGTGGGCCAGCATCAGCCTTTGTTTAATCGCTATCAAGCTATCGTCAATGACACAAATTTCTTTGCTACGTTAGAGCCTGCTCGTGCACGCGCAATCGAACTGGCATTACGTAGTTTTGAGTTATCAGGCGTTGCGTTACCTCAAGCTGAGCAAGAAAAGTTTGCCGCTATCCAAAGCGAGTTATCTACCTTGTCTGCAACCTTTTCGGACAATATCTTGGATGCGACGCAAGCATTTGCCCTGCCTTTAGAAGACTCTCAGTTAAAGGGCTTAACAGAGAGTGGTTTGGCACTATTGGCAGATGCAGGCGAGCAATACAAAGCGCGTGAGCTTGCTAGCGGTGCTCTTAGCCAAGCTGATATAGATGCACTTCCTACTCCTTACTATGTGGCCAATTTAAATATTCCTGTATATCTAGCGATCATGACTCATGCGGACGATCGTAGCCTACGTGAGACGCTTTATCGTGCTTACGTTACGCGTGCTTCTGAGTTTGATACGCATACCAATGCAAAAGGCAACTCATTAAATAATGCTGACAATATGAGTCAAATCCTCTCATTACGTGAGCAAAAAGCCAAGCTACTTGGTTTTGCAAATTATGCTGAAGTATCGCTATCGACTAAGATGGCAGATAGCGTCTTAGAAGTTGAAACATTCTTACGTGACTTAGCAACGCAAGCAACCCCTGCTGCCAAAGCAGATTTGGCACAGCTACAGAAATACGCTAGCGATTATGGCATTGACGAGTTGCAACCGTGGGATAGCGCCTATATCGCTGAAAAGGTAAAACAAAGTGAGTTCAGCTTATCGCAAGAGGAGATTCGTCCATATTTCCCATTACCCAAAGTGGTTAATGGCTTGTTCACTATCGTTGAGCGTCTATACGGTATTAAAGTACAAGAGCAAAACCATAAAGATGTAGAAAGTGACTCAGTCTCTCGCTGGCATGACGATGTAAGCTTTTATCAATTATTCGATGCTGATGATCGCTTGCTCGGTGGCTTCTACTTTGACTTGTTTGCACGTAGCGGTAAGCGTGGCGGTGCATGGATGAGTGGTTTCCAATCTCGCTATAGCTATGAAGAACAAAACCATCAGCAGCTTCCCGTTTGCTTTATGGTTGGTAATTTCACGCCGGCACTTGATGGCAAACCTAGTTTATTGACCCATGATGAAGTATTAACCTTATTCCACGAGTTTGGTCATGGCTTACATCATTTATTAACCCAAGTGACGGTGGGCGATGTTGCTGGTGTTAATGGTGTTGAGTGGGATGCAGTCGAGCTTCCTAGTCAGTTTATGGAAAACTGGGCTTGGGACGCTGAAGGTATCGCCCTTATCAGCAGCCACGTTGAGACTGGTGAGCCATTACCTAAAGACAAGCTCGATGCACTATTAGCAGTGAAAAACTTCCAAAGTGGTATGCAAACGCTGCGTCAGATAGAGTTTGCTCTATTTGACTTACTCATTCACGCTCATACGCCAGCACTGAGTTACGATGGTATTTTAGAGACGCTCAATACTGTTCGTGATGATATCTCCGTTATGCAAACACCTGACTATAACCGTTTTGCTAATGGTTTTAGTCATATTTTCGCGGGTGGTTATGCTGCAGGTTATTACTCATATAAATGGGCGGAACTGCTATCAGCCGATGCGTTTAGCAAGTTTGAAGAAGACGGTATTTTCAACCCAGCGACAGGCAAAGCGTTCCGTGAGTCTATCTTATCTGTTGGCGGCAGTTTCCCAGCGAAAACCAATTTTGAAAACTTCCGCGGTCGTAGCGCCAGTATCGACGCCTTGCTACGCCATAATGGTTTCACTGATGCTAAAAATATTGATGCGGCAAATACTCAAACGACGCGCGAGGTCATTTAAATGCGTTATCAATCATCTAGTCCTAAGCGCCGATTTTTAGCAGGAGTACATTGTCCGAAATGTCAGGAGATGGACGCTGTGGTGCAAGTTAATATCGTCACCCCTGCCCCAGATGAGTATATAGAATGCACTCAGTGCGGACACACAGAGCACCGCCCCAACCCTGATGCCATTAGTGCTAAGAACCATTTAGAAGATCAGATAGCTCGTGATGCGATGGCAACTGGCACCAGCGGCACTGTAAAATTTAAGCCTTAGTTATTTAGTTTTCACAACTAAAAACAGATTAAATACTTTATTATTTAATGGACTATTAAGCCTATCTATCAATAGATAGGCTTTTTATTTTGAGTTTGCTATAGTATGGCTACTTATATTCTTGACATGAATTGATCACAACATGAAACCAGACAATATCCGGCCTTCATCAACCCACACTTCTAAGAAAAAACAGACTAAATCACGTCAGAAAATTTTGGCAATACTTATCTCAGTATTGCTACTTATCGTCATTGTCTACCTTATTGTAGGAAGGTCTGGCACTCAGTCCATACTCCCTGTAGATGACGCCACTTCGGCACCAGTAACTGAGCAAACGCCGACAGAGTCAACAACAGACAATATATCTGAGACAACAGATGACTCTGTGATTAACAATAGTGTGCTCATGGATGAAAACTCTGGAGCAGCCAATAATGACAGTACCGCGATACCAAATCCTACTGCTATATTAGATGCACCTCTACCAGAAAATGATAGCTTGGCTAAAGAAGAGATTGATCGTTTAGAAGATGAGCGTCAGCGACTGGCCGAACAAGAAAAGTTAGCAGCGGAACAAGTGGCTATGAATAAGCAATTGACTGATATGAAGGCAGAACAAATTGCGCTACTCGAACAACAAATTGCTCAGTTAGAAGCAAACGACTCTAATAAAGCGACGGTTCAATAACCGTATACTTGATTTGGTTATTGAGAGGCTTACGATGGCGATTTTGCAATTCACACATGCCTCTATTTTAAATAGCAATGCACAGTTGCTGGTTTTACCTGTCAACAATGCTGGTGTCGTTTTAGATCCTGTACTCACACGAGCGAAAACTCTATTTCCTGATAATTATAGTCGCTATCATCGTGCATGCCGCGATGGTAGTCTGAATGTTGGTAGCTGCTTAATTAATAAGCGTACACGTGAGCAAGTCGGACTTGGTATCAGTAGTAACGGTAACCAACCAAACTATATTGCCAATCTCGTGATATCAAACCATCCTTATCATCCAACGCGCACACGCTGGCTGACTGCTGCTTTGATTGATTTGCAACAGCAAATAATGCCGCTTATACGTTACCAAGGTATACGCAGAGTTGCATTGCTTGCGCGGCCGCTTATCTCAGGCAAGCCACGTGATATCGTATCCAATGAAAGCACTACAGCAGATACCTTGCCTTTAGACTGGCATGCTGATACTTTGCCATTACTAACTGAGTACTTACAAGACCTACCAAAACTTCGTATCGACATACATCTGCCTAAAAGCATTGAGTTATAAATGGCCTTTTAGCTAGCCAGTCATCATCTTTTTGGACACATAAAAAAACCGCCTTGAATACTCATAACGAGCATTTCAAGGCGGTTTTTTATTACTTAAACCACATCAGATATTGAGTATTAGTTCTGCTCAACACCTTTCATAGTTAGCTTGATACGACCACGGTTGTCAACGTCTTGTACAAGTACTTTAACGATCTGACCTTCTTTTAGGTAATCTGATACATTCTCTACGCGCTCTTCTGCGATTTGTGAAATATGTACTAGGCCATCAGTGTTTGGCAAGACATTTACAAACGCACCGAAGTCGACGATACGAGCAACGGTACCTTCATAAGTTTTACCAACTTCAACTTCAGCAGTTAGTGCTTCGATTTTACCGATAGCTGCCTTGGTCGCTGCTTTGTTTTCACCAAAGATACGGATAGTACCTGCGTCATCAATATCGATAACCGCGCCAGTTTCTTCCGTTAGCTGACGGATAGTTGCGCCGCCTTTACCGATAACGTCACGAATCTTGTCTGGGTTGATTTCGATAACCGCGTAGTTTGGTGCATGAGCATTGATTTCAGTACGGCTCTCAGGCAATACTTGGTTCATTGCTTCTAGGATATGGATACGACCTGCATGAGCTTGTTTAAGCGCTTGCTCCATGATGTCAGGGGTAATACCTTCGATTTTGATATCCATCTGAAGTGCAGTGATACCGTTTTTAGAACCAGCTACTTTAAAGTCCATATCACCTAGATGATCTTCATCACCCAAGATGTCTGACAATACAGCAAAACGATCACCTTCTTTAACCAGACCCATCGCGATACCAGCAACTGGTGCTTTTAATGGTACGCCTGCGTCCATCAATGCCAGACTTGCACCACAAACAGAAGCCATAGAAGATGAACCGTTAGATTCAGTGATTTCTGATACCACACGAATCACATACGGGAAACGCTCACTATCTGGTAACATCGCTTGTACACCGCGGCGTGCTAGACGACCATGGCCGATTTCACGACGTTTTGGAATACCTTCACGGCCCGTTTCACCAACTGAGAAATGCGGGAAGTTGTAATGCAGCATGAAATGGTCACGAATCGTGCCACCTAGTGAGTCAATCATGTTGACGTCACGGCTGTTACCAAGTGTGGTAGTAACCAATGCCTGCGTCTCACCACGTGTGAACAGTGCTGAACCATGTGTATATGGCAATACACCAACTTGTACGTCAAGCGCACGAACTGTCTCAGGGTCACGACCATCGATACGCGGCTTACCTGACAAGATGTTGTCACGAACGGTACGATATTTAAGGTCGTTATAGATTTCTTTAAGCTCAGATACGGTATCAGCATAAATTTCTGACTCAGCATCACCAGCAAGTGCATCAATAATTGATTGCTTAATTTCATCAAGCTTCGTGTAACGTGCTTGCTTATCAGTAATGGTATAAGCGTCAGCAACTTGCTCGCCGAACTGCTCTTTCATGCTGCTAGTAAGTGCTTGGTCACGCTCAGGAGCAGAGTATTGCTGCTTAGCAGTACCGATCTCTTCAGCCATTGAAGCAATGTTATCAATAACGATTTGTTGTTGCTGATGGCCGTACAATACTGCACCTAGCATCTGGTCTTCTGACAGCTCTGCTGCTTCAGACTCAACCATCAATACCGCAGACCTAGTACCAGCCACAACCAAATCTAGATCACTAGTTTCAAGTTGCTCAGACGTTGGGTTTAGAACGTATTCGCCATTAATGAAACCAACACGAGCGGCAGCAACAGGACCATTAAATGGTGCATCAGAGATAGCTAGTGCTGCTGAAGCACCGATTAGTGCAGCGATATCTGCAGACTGAGTTTTATCTGATGATACAACTGTTGCGGTGATTTGGATTTCGTTTACGTAGCCTTCAGGGAATAGCGGACGAATCGGACGGTCAATCAAGCGTGAAGTTAAGGTTTCAAATTCGCTCGCACGGCCTTCACGTTTGCCGTAAGCACCTGGAATTTTACCCGCTGCATACATTTTTTCTTGATAATTAACCGTTAGCGGAAAGAAGTTTTGACCTTCTTTAGCTTCTGACTTTACGACTGCTGCAACTAATACTGTTACGCCGCCCATGTGTACTAAAATAGAGTTTGCTTGACGGGCAATACGGCCTGTCTCGATAACAACCTGCTGGTTGCCATATTGAAATTCACGCTTAATGGTGTTGAACATTGTCATATAATCTTCCTAATGTTGACTGACAAAACTGATATCAGCGTCAAAAAAAGCTGATATCTGTCATTAAAATTCTGTGTATATGGCTATCCGTTGATATGTTTTCCATTAGAAATCATCGCAACCAATGCCAATAACGTTACTTGGTTATCTCATATATTTGTCTGAGTTAGACATCGTACTATTATGTATATTCGGTCGTGCAATTTTGGCTTTACTATAAATACTATCAAAAAGACATTAAGTCAAAAGACTTCGATGCTAAAAACCCTACAGGCTATTTTCTGAACTTTCAAATATCAGCTATCTGCGCTGATTACCAAGCCAAATGATGAATATCTTATTAATAATCGCCATATCTGTAGCAGATGCGCTATCAAACTCACAAGGCATTATTTTACAGTGATTTATAGCCATTGACCAATTAATTGCACAGTAGCGCAATTATCGTCAGAAAATACCGTATTTGGGGCTTGGCTAGTACAGTTTATACCAATATTCCTCTTAGCTATTCCATAAAAGGAGTTACAGCTTTTACTATTTGAGCACGGTATCTAAAACGAATAAGCATAAAAAAACGGCGTGAAACTATTCCACACCGTTTTTAGAAAAATCTATTTTATCGATAATAACAAACAAGTTCCAAGCGGTTTGGCAAAAAATTCAGCATCCGCTCGTACTATTGTCGTTAGATTAACGACGTAGACCCAACTGGCTGATTAGAGTAGTGTAACGACCAAGGTCTTTACCTTTTAAGTAATCAAGCAGTTTACGACGCGTGTTAACCATACGGATAAGACCGCGACGGCTATGATGATCAGCTTTGTGTGCTTTAAAGTGGTTCTGCAAATCATTGATACGAGCACTCAACAAAGCTACTTGAACTTCTGGAGAACCAGTGTCATTTTCGCCACGTTGGTATTGAGCGATGATTTGTTCACGATCGGTATTAGTTAGCATAAATATCTCCGGCAATGCTAAAAACTTTAAATACAGGCTGCAATTTGAGTCAGTATTAAAGCAATAGAATAATAAATAAAATAACCTGTACGCCATTCAGGACAACCCTGCATTACTAGAGTTGACCTAGTGTACGACAAGCTCGGTTGACAACCATTTAATATATTTTGAATCGTACATTGTATTTAGCTATAGCACTACTTAATCAAAGTAATGGGCTAACTACAGTACATCATTCAAAACCTAATTTAAATGTGGGGATAATTATAACAAAAAACTGCTGAACTAGCAGCAGTTTTTCATAATACTTGTAAAGCGACATTTAATTTCTAGTAACTAGTATTTGATAGATAACCTATTAAAATCCTACCTAGGCTACTTATTAACGTCAGACTCTGTCGCATTGCCGCCTAGTTCATCATCTTCAAGAGGGGCGGCAGTAGTCACTTCCGCTAGACTGTCTGGGGCAGTATGCTCACTTGGATTGATTTCTTCTGCAAGCTTTTCAATCTCTTTTTCCTGCTCGTCCATATTGCTCGGTGAATTACTCATATTAGCTCCTGAATTATTATTTTGTGGACTAACTGTCGTTGCACTCATCGATCATAAGACGTGCAAACTATAAACATATCAATGCCACCTATTACAGGTGGCATATTAAAACCTTACTTATCTTCTTTCGCGTTTTCTAAGTTAGCTGCGATACGTTCTGCTGCAGCTTCGCTGTTTTCACTATGATTGTCTTCAGTTTGACTTTTAAGCGCTGCTTCTGCTGAATCAGAACGTTGTTGCTCAAGCTTAGTATCGTTTGGGTTAGAGTTTGACATAATATTTTCCTTAGTTATGGTTATAAATGTTAGTTGTACGAAGTTGAGATTTAATAGTACTTAATTAAATTTTTTTAGTTATAAGTCAAAATTCTAAGATAATGCTTTATCTATGGCATCAACAAAATTGGGTATATCATCTGGGTTACGCGAAGTAATAAGATTACCATCTACTTGTACTGTCTTATCTACGTAGTTTGCCCCAGCATTTTCTAAATCTAGTTGCAACGTAGGGTAAGCGGTAAGGGTTTTGCCTTTAGCAATACCTGTATTGACGAGAACCCAAGGAGCATGACAAATAACAGCTAATGGCTTTCCTGCTTCATTGATAGCATTGATAATCTGATGAGCCTTTTCGTTACCACGAATAGTATCAGCGTTGACAGTACCACCTGGTAACACCAATGCATCATAGTCAGAGACGTTGGCATCTTCTGCAAAGATATCAGCCGTAAAAGTATCACTCTTATCTACGTCTTGCTGCATGGCTTGCACTTCTTTTTTATCATTTGTTGTTATGAGAAGTGTTTTATAGCCTTTGTCTTTTAGCTGATTATTGACGTCTTCGTACTCTGCTTGTTCGAAGTGGTTATGTAGTAAAAAAGCGATCGTTTTCATAACTTTCCTTCTTCTTATCTAGTAGTTTTTGTGAGTCAGTACATTTTTATAAGTTAGCTTTATTATTATTCGGCAGTACATTTTCCTTTGAACTATTTTATTTTTATTCAAATGCGTCCTTTCTGCATTATTTTTTCTTTTGATTGTCTATTTTTAATTATTTGCTTTATAGCAATTTTTTATTCTTATAACATTTATCCATTTTATTTTTTAGCTCAGCATTCCCTATCTGATGAATCTAGAGTACAAAAAAAACAGGTTTCACCATAGGCGAAACCTGCAATAAAATGTGACGGAATGTGATTAGTGTAAACTATTAGTAAATCAGGCCAATGTTAGGTGGTAGTTTCTCTATTTAAGTAACATTGATGAAAACGTCACTATTAGCGCTGAATCAATTTCTTAGGTTGTAGACGTCCGTTTAAGCTCACAGACCCCAAACCAAGAAACTCTCCCTGCTCATTGAGTAAACGTATATCAACTGGTATTCCGTGCTCTAGGAGCTGAGGCACATCAAGATCAGTATCAGCTTTACCATTGGTACTAGCGTCATCATCGATACCGACAGAACTATCATTAGACAGCTGGTCAGAAACCATACTAGCAACATAATCTTTAAGCTTACCTGTTAGCTCATCAAATACGTTTAGGCGCTGCCCCATATGTACGCGGGCGCATTGTTCCTCTGTCAGCGTCAGTTCAGCATCGATATCAATACAAGCGTCGATAGGCAGTAGCCAAGACTGACGCTCCTCTAAACTATGCTCTTCTAATGATGATAAAGCGAGCGCATCATCAATGCTGAAGTTCCCTACTTGTGTACGACGTAATGCTGTCAAATGTCCTAGCGTACCTAGCTGCTTCGAAATATCTTCCGCTAATACACGTACGTAAGTACCTTTCGTACAAGTAACCGTGAGATTAATCTGGGTATCATCTATCATCTGCAGATTGATTGCTTTAATCGTAATATCTCTAGGCGGCCTATCAACTTCAATACCCGCACGAGCATATTCATACAGTTTTTTGCCGTCTTTTTTTAGCGCTGAATACATCGGAGGTATCTGTTGCTGAGCACCCAAAAACTGCTGGGCAATAGTCGCCAATGATGCTTCGTCGAATACTGGAATAGATGCCTGCGTTACGATTTGACCATCAGCATCACCAGTATCGGTTTGGCTACCTAACAAGATAGTCGCTTGGTAAGACTTATCAGCATCCAGTTGATAATGGCTAAACTTGGTGGCTTCACCCAAGCAAATAGGCAGTAAGCCAGTTGCCATTGGATCAAGCGTTCCTGTATGTCCTGCCTTTTTACTATCGTGTATCGGTGATTTAAATAAATACTTCACTTTTGACACGACTTGCTGCGAGGTCATACCTTTGGGTTTATCCACCAATATGACACCTGAAACTTTTACTTTATCAGGTACTTTATTGGCTTGTTTATCAACTTGCTTAGACGCTATAGACATAATAATAATTTACTCGTCATTCTCGTTTTGCTCAGTTTTAGTCACGGCCTTACTAATCAAGTCCATCATGTAGTTACCACGAGCCGTTACTTCATCGTAATGAAAACGTAGGCGCGGTGTAGTACGTGTCTTTAAGCTATGGCTTAATTCCGTACGCAAAAACCCTGCTGCTTTATTCAATACTTTGATGCTTTCTTCATGGTTGGTCTTGTTCATAGCATCATTGAGCTCAGGCTCCATGATAGTGACATAGACGTCCGCATAGCCTAAATCTGGGCTAACTTTGACACTAGATATAGTGACAAAACCTGTTAGACGAGGGTCATTGACTTCATCGCGAATAAGAACAGCAAGCTCACGCTGAATCTGATCCGACAATCTTTGTAAACGTTGGTTCATGTTGTTACCTTAATTTAATGGGCTTATTTTATTACTGTATAAGTCTGCTGATTAATAGATGTTGCACTTATATGTGCTAAAAAAGGCCTAGCAGGATGTACCTGTTAGGCCTAAGTACAGCTGAATATTGGCAAAGTATCTAAACAGCTCAGCGGATTGCGCATATTGCATTAATACATACTCTGCTATTGAACAACAGCTTTAGATAGTACGTGCGAACTCTTGGATTTCAAAGACTTCGATCTTATCGCCAGCTTCAACATCATAGCCACGAACGGCCAGACCACATTCCATACCAGTACGTACTTCATTGACGTCTTCTTTATAACGACGCAATGATTGCAATTGACCAGTAAAGATAACTTGGTCATCACGCAATACGCGGATAGGCTTGTTGCGATAGATTGTACCTTCGACCACCATACAACCAGCAGCAGCACCGAACTTACTAGAACGGAATACTTCACGAACGTCTGCAATACCAAGGATTTTCTCGCGATGTTCAGGCGCAAGCATACCGCTCATTGCTGCTTTAACATCATCGATCAAACCATAGATTACGCTATAGTAGCGAATATCCATGTTAGCAGTATCTGCTTTACGGCGTGCAGTAGCATCTGCACGAACGTTAAAGCCTAAAAGTACCGCTTCACTCGATTCTGCAAGGGTTACGTCAGACTCAGAGATAGGACCAACGCCTGAACTGATCACTCTGACTTTTACTTCGTCAGTAGACAATTCGTTTAGGGCAGCTAGTAGTGCTTCAAGTGAACCACGTACGTCTGTTTTTAGTACGATATTCAAGAATGACACATCGCCTTGGCCCATCTGGTCAAACATGCTTTCTAAACGCATCGCATTTTGACGCTCAAGTTGACGCTCACGCTCACGGTTGGTTCTAAAGTCCGCAACTTCACGAGCTTTTTTCTCGTCCGTCACAACTAGGAACTCGCTACCAGCAGCAGGTGTCTCAGGCAGACCTAAAATCTCTACAGGGATAGAAGGACCAGCTGATTTGATACGTTGGCCATGCTCGTCTGTTAATGCACGAACTTTACCATAGTGCTCACCAGCTAGAACCAAGTCGCCTTGTTTCAATGTCCCTTTTTTCACTAGAACACTAACGACAGGACCACGACCTTTCTCAAGTCTTGACTCAATAACCACACCCTGAGCAGCACCGTCTAATGGTGCTTCTAGTTCCATTAACTCAGCTTGTAAGCTAATGAATTCTAGTAGATCTTCGATACCTTCGCCTGTTTTGGCTGAGATACGAGCCATTGGTGTATCGCCGCCCCATTCTTCTGAAACCACTTCTTTCGTCGTTAATTCATTAAGAACACGGTCAGGATCAGCACCTGGCTTATCCATTTTGTTGATAGCAACAATAATTGGCGTACCAGCTGCACGTGCATGATCAATGGCTTCTGCTGTTTGTGGCATCATGCCATCATCAGCTGCAACCACCAATACAACGATATCAGTCGCTTGAGCACCACGTGAACGCATTGCACTAAACGCTGCGTGACCTGGAGTATCAAGGAAAGTAATAACACCGCGATCAGTTTTTACATGGTAAGCACCGATATGCTGTGTAATGCCGCCCGCTTCACCATTCGCAACTTTCGTTTCACGAATTTTATCTAGTAGTGAGGTCTTACCATGATCGACGTGACCCATGATAGTTACTACTGGTGGACGAGTTTGGATGTTACTACTACGCTCATCAACTGCATATTGTAAGTCATCTTCGACTTTAGTATCACTAACTGGTACTGGGTTGTGGCCCATTTCTTCAACAAGCAAGCTTGCGGTTGCTTGATCAATCGTATCTGACTCACGAGCCATTTCACCCATTTTCATAAGTAATTTAGTTACTTCGCGAGCTTTAACCGCCATACGCTGTGCAAGATCGGCAACTGAAATTTGCTCACTAATCTCGACATCATAGACGATTTTTTCGACAGGTTTTTCAAACTTATGCTGTGATGCCTGAGTTGAACGCAAACCGTTTTTGCGGTTTTTGATTTCGCGCTCATCTTGGTTCTTACGACGACGACCACGAGTACCAGTACTGTTCGAACCGCGTTTGATTTCGCGACGCTCTTTTTCGAAAGACTCTTCTAGTGCATCACCGACCAAACCTTCAGCTAACGGTTCATCTTTACGTACTTCAGTAACAGGTTCACGATCTGTATATTTACCAGCCATTTTGCGCATTTGCTCAAGTGTACGCTTTTGCGCTTCTTCAGCTTGTGTGCGGCGAGTTTCTAATTCGATTTCACGCAGACGCGCTTCTTCTTTCTCACGAGTCTCGCGAGCTTTACGTTCAGCAGCGGTTTCAACTTTAGGCTTAGTTGCAGCAACTTTCTTTTTCGGCTGCTCTTTAGGCTTAACTTCAGCAGTCGCTTTGCCGCCTTTTTTGACGACAACTGATGTAGAAATATCATCGTTTTTGTCGTCTGATTTTTTGCTAGATCCTAAGCTTGCACGCATTGCTGCTAGCGTTGCTGCTTGACGCTCTTCCGCTTTTTTCTTAGTAGCGGCGCGTTCTTCAGCTTCTTTCGCTGCACGTTCTTGAGACTCAATTAGAGCCTGCTCACGAGCAGCTAGCTCTTCAGCCATTTTTTCTGGATCAGGCTTTTCAAATACTTTCTTTTTACGCACTTCTACGTTGACGCTCTTAGATTTACCAGAAGAGCCGGTCACACGTGCAGTACTGGTCGTCTTAGATTTAAGACTAATACGACGCTTTTCTTGTTGACCATGACTTTGCTTTAAATACGTCACCAGCTTTTCTTGCTCAAGCTCGGTGACTAGGTCATCCTCTGCGCGAGCAGGCAGGCCAGCATCTACTAATTGCTGCTTTACAGCATCTGTAGTTTTGCCTACCATTTCTGCCAGTTCTTTGACGGTCTTATCTGCCATTTATTATCACCTACTGTCTATTATTTGCTATATGTTCAATTCAGTTGTTGGCTACAAATGATTGGGTTAAGGCTGATACTTATAAATAGATATCAGCGCTTTATTCTCAATAGCATATCACCAAAAGACAGCGATATGCAGTTACCGCTTATTCATCGAACCAAGATTCCCGAGCTTTCATGATGAGTTTTCCTGCAGTTTCAGAGTCTAATCCTTCGATATCTTCTAGATCGAAGACGGCTTGTTCTGCCAAGTCATCAACAGTAATGATGTCTTTTTGCGCCATTTTATAAGCCCAACTGACTGTCATACCTTCAAGCTCTTGAAGCTCTTGACTTGGCTCTTTCATGTTCTGTTGTTTGACCAGTTCATCAGCGATGACAACTTCTTTAGCACGCTCTTGAATCATATCAATCGCTTCATCGTCTAGACCTTCGATATCATAGAAAGTCTCAACTGGTACATAGGCCACTTCTTCGATACTGGTAAAACCAATATCAACCAATGCCTGTGCTAAATCTTTATCTACTTCTAGGCGCTCATAGAATAATTCAATAAACGCTTTTGATTCGTTTTGTTGACGTTGCTGATACTCTTCTTCGAGCATCATATTCAGCTTATAGCCCGTCAACTCAGACGCTAGACGTACGTTTTGACCTTGTGAGCCAATAGCACGCGCCAACTGATCATTGGTGCTAAAGATAATATCTGCCGTTTGCGTATCTTCATCTAAAATGATACTGCTTACGTCAGCAGGCTCTAGAGAGCTGATGATGAACTGAGCAGGATCATCTGACCATACCACCACATCAATACGCTCACCGTCTAGCTCTTGCTGTACTGCTTGGATACGTGTACCACGCATACCAATACAAGCACCAACTGGATCGATACGGTGGTCGTTGGTCTTCACGGCTATTTTAGCACGAGTACCTGGCAGGCGAGCGACGTTACGAATTTCGATAATTTGTTCTGCAATCTCAGGCACTTCTTTTTGCATCAATGCTGATAGCATTTCAGGATGTGTACGAGATAACAGTAACTGTGCACCGCGGTTCTCACGGTTTACATGGTACAAGATCGCGTTGATACGCGACTTTGCACGTAGTTGTTCGCGTGGCAACATTTGATCACGTGACAAATAACCTTCGGCATTGTCACCTAAATCTATGATATAGCCATCACGAGTCTGTTTTTTGACTTCGCCATACATCATCTCACCAACACGTGGCTCGAAAGCGTCTGCAACTAGTGCACGCTCAGCTTCACGAATCTTTTGGATGATAACTTGTTTGGCTTGAGTAGCAGCAATACGACCAAATTCGATTGACTCGATTTGCTCTTCTTTAATATCACCAATTGACCATTCTTCTTGATCAAGATCGGTGATAGCAAGCTGACAAGCTGGCATTTCATGGTCTTCATCTGCAACCACTGTCCAGTAACGATAAGTATCGTAATCGCCAGTTGCACGGTCGATCGCTACTCGTACAGCCACTTCTGGCTGTTCGGTATATACTTTCTTCTTAGTCGATACCACTAAAGCGTCTTCAATTGCTTCAAAGATATCTTCAGGATTTAAGCCCTTTTCATTACTGACAGTTTCTACTACCGTTAAGATTTCACGACTCATGCTATACCTGTCCTATCATTTTTTAATTGACTTAAATTTTATAATTTGGGTGCTGCTATTATATAGTTGCTATAAGCCACATAAGCTATTGGAAGATAAAACTGTCTATTTATAAACAGTTACCCTAGTAAAAATCTAGGCATCTTCATAAATCAAATTGGCTTTATCAATATTACTTAATGCAATCTCAAACTGCTCGCCATCACTTGACGTCAGTTTTAAAGAGTTTTCATCAATACTATCTAAAGTACCTGTGGCTTTACGACGTTTTTGATCACCTGTACCGATAGCTTGAATCAGACGCAAGCTCACAGTTTGACCAACATACGCATGCATTTGCTCATCTGAGAAAAACGCACGATCAAAACCAGGTGAAGATACTTCTAAGATGTACTCACCAGCGATAGGATCATGAACTTCTAAGATACCGCTTACTTGATGGTTTACTGCCGCGCAGTCTTCAATCGTTACTTGTTTATCTTGGGCTTGCTCTTCTGGCAATGCCTCAATATAGATACGTAGTAAAGAGCGACGACCTTGTGGCGCAAACTCAATACCCCATAATGACACATCACAAGCGGCCACGGCAGGGGCAATAATATTAGTCAGTTCTGCAACTTTAGTCGAAAGCTTCATAATCTCTTTGTATTTTCCTATTCACTTATCTATCGTACTTAGTAAACCGTATTAAAGATTGACTCTTATCTATATACAGCAATCTTATAATGATAAGAATAACGGTCAGTATATGATTTTAAATCACAAATATATGATACATATTGTGCATTTATATAGGGACGAGCATAAAAAACATCAAGCTCGGCCAAACAATGCTTTTATTATTTATAAAGCACTACTATCGATAAAAGTATGAGGGATAAAAGATAGTGTTGCTTAAGAAGCATCGTGCCGTTAGCGGCCGATGATGATCAGTGACGAGTAATATCGTACTCTATAGACTTAGAGCTTAGCATAAGTAGGATAGATACCGCGATAACACTGACCTTCAGATACAAAAAAACCCACAAACATAATGGTGGGCTAATCGGTACTGACAAATTTAGTGTACAAAACATCAGTATAAAAAGTGGTAGCGGGGGCTGGATTTGAACCAACGACCTTCGGGTTATGAGCCCGACGAGCTACCAGACTGCTCCACCCCGCATCAATCTAGAACGCATATTATAGGGAGGTTTCGTAGAAGTGTCAATACTTTTTTTAAATTAATTATAAATTAAGTATTATCTACTAAAAATCCAACCTGACGCTATGCTGCGTCTGTAAAACTTGGTGCGATTGGGGGGACTTGAACCCCCACAGCTTTCGCCACCACCCCCTCAAGATGGCGTGTCTACCATTCCACCACAATCGCATTTTACTACTCTGTTCTCTAACTTCCTATCTACTATATATAATGCTTAAGGTAGGCATTAATAGATAAGGACTTGCGAAAACAGAAAAGCATTGTAAATCTAACCTACCAAAATAGCAAGCGCTGCCTACTTAAAAGAGGCTTACTCAGGATTTTGAGTCAATGGACGCGGCGTTTGCGGTGCTGAAACTGGCGCATCTAGACGAAACTGATCTTCTGCTTGCTTACGAGCATGAACAGCAAGCGTCATACTCGTAATAAAAAATATGACCGTTAGTACTGCTGTAGCACGCGTCAAGAAATTAGCAGTGCCGGCTGCGCCAAACACGGTACCTGATGAGCCAGCACCAAAAGAAGCTCCAGCGTCTGCCCCTTTACCATGCTGTATCAGAATTAAGCCGATCATGGCAATGGCCACAATAATATGCAGGGCTAATATAAACGTAAACATGGTGGCCTCTTTTGCCGCGTAATGACGACTGATAACGGAAAATAAAACGTAAGGTTAATAGAATGACAATCGGCATGTTCAAATGCCAAATCGACTATATAAATAAGGCGCATTGTACACGATTGCAAGGGCAGTGTTAAACCTACTTTTACTAACCGCTAAAACCATACTGTCTATAAGCTATGATCTTGATATCTGAGCGTTATTTATTCATTTAAGCATTGGCTTGGTTAAAGGCATCAGCAATCGCTAGGAAGCTCTCTGCTTTTAACGAAGCACCGCCCACTAATGCACCATCGATCATGGCATCAGAAGCAAAGCTATTGGCATTATCAGCGTTAACACTACCGCCATACAGCACGGTAATCGTATCTGTTATATCAGCAAAGTTTGCAACCGTTTGCTTAATATACTGATGAGTCTTACTCACTTCTGCCACAGTAGGCACTTTACCTGTACCAATGGCCCATACAGGTTCGTAAGCGATGAGCAGCTTTTCAGATAACGATGATGCTAAATCTGGCTGCTGAGTCAGCAAATCTTTAATAACTGAGAGTTGCTCATTGATAACGTCGAGTGTTTGACCATTGTCATACTGCTCTTGTGTTTCGCCGATACAAAATACCACGCCTAAGTTCTGAGAAAACGCATGAGACAATTTGCTTATCAGGCATTTATGAGACTCTTTGTGATATTGACGACGCTCAGAGTGGCCAAGTAGCGTCCAAGTAGCACCTGCATCTGCTACCTGCTGTGCTGAGCAGTCACCCGTATAGGCTCCTGTACTTGCACTATAAGTACTAACGTCCTGTGCTGCACAAAGTATTGAGCTATCTGCTAGACGCGTACTCACTGTACTTAAATGAACACAACTTGGTGCTACCATTAATTTACAGCGGTTTTTTGATGCCTGCGAGTTGGCTTGTTCTTCAGTATTAACTTTAGTCAATAAGTCGTTCAACAGTGCATTGACAGCACTGTTAGTCGCAGGATTCTGTTTCCAATTGCCAATTACCCAAGCTTGCATACTTATTTACCTTGTCTCATGTATTCATGCCAATTCGGCTAATATGCGCGTCAGTATAACAAATAATTCGTAAGTGCTATAGTAGCGTGCCACCATGAGCAGAATCACTTCTGCAAATTTATCTACAGACAATACATCAATGGACCGTTATTTTTACGAGCTAGTCGTCTAATGGTATATATAAATTTTTCAAACTAAAGTAAAGTTCTATACTACAGAATGTATAAAATCAAATATTGTTGCTGGTTCTATATATAGATATACAGGTAGATAAGATAAACAAAGCAAAATAGTTCAAGCGAGTTATCGACTAGCAACGACAAGTATATAACGTCTAATACCAAGCAGTTCTACAGAATACTTTGTATCAAAGGAGAGGTTACAATGTCTATCGCAACCAGTAAGTACGGCGGTCTAGCGCAGCAACTGATTAGCGACGGTGTCGTTAGCGAAGCAAATATGAAGACGGCACAGATCGAGTCGCAACAGCAGCAAATAGGACTGGTACCCTATTTAGTAGACAACAAATTGGCCGATGCTTATCATCTTGCCCAAATGCTATCCCAAGCTTTCGGTGACCCTCTATTTGATCTTGATGCATTAAACGTTGATGTTATTCCAAAAGACTTGGTTGATGAAAAAATCGTTCGTAAGTTTAATGCTTTACCACTCTTTAAACGAGGACAACGTCTATTTGTCGCACTAAGTGATCCCACACGCGTTGATGCTATTGATGCGATTGCCTTTAATTCTCGACTGTCGATAGAAACCATTGTTGTCGAAGAAAATAAGCTCAAAAAGCGTATCGAAAGTGCATATGCAGATACGATGCAAAGCTTTGATAGCTTTTCTAATAGCGACCTAAATGTCGACTTTGAAGATGGTAATGAAGATAAAGAGGATGGTGAGACTCAGCTGAATGACGGCGTCGATGAAGCACCTGTTGTAAAATTCGTTAATAAAATGCTAGTCGATGCTATCCGTATGGGGGCTTCTGATTTACATTTCGAGCCATACGAAAAGTCTTTTAGGGTACGATTTCGTGTCGATGGGGTCATGCAAAAAATGGCCAATCCACCGGTTCAACTTGCGAATAAAATTGCAGCACGTCTAAAAGTCATGTCTCAGATGGACATCTCAGAACGTCGGGTGCCACAAGACGGGCGTATTAAATTAAAAATTTCTAAAAATAAAGCCATTGATTTTCGAGTAAACTCACTACCAACATTGTTTGGTGAAAAACTTGTTTTGCGTATCCTTGATCCATCCTCAGCCATGCTAGGTATTGATGCATTGGGATATGAACCAGATCAGCAGGAAATGTTTTTAGAGGCATTACACAAACCACAAGGTATGTTGCTTATCACTGGTCCTACTGGTTCTGGTAAAACGGTATCACTTTACACTGGTATCAACATCTTGAATACTGGCGCAACCAATATCTCAACGGCTGAAGATCCAGTCGAAATTAACCTTGAAGGGATTAACCAAGTCAATGTCAATGCCAAAGTTGGTCTAACGTTTGCCAATGCGCTTAAGTCTTTTTTACGTCAAGATCCTGATATTGTCATGGTCGGTGAGATTCGTGACCTTGAAACTGCTGAGATTGCGATTAAAGCGGCGCAGACAGGTCATAT
Organism: Psychrobacter sp. NPDC078501; assembly: GCF_044900935.1. Lineage (NCBI taxonomy): Bacteria > Pseudomonadati > Pseudomonadota > Gammaproteobacteria > Moraxellales > Moraxellaceae > Psychrobacter > Psychrobacter sp. NPDC078501. The sequence goes on from NZ_JBJDOS010000003.1 coordinate 435,955, forward strand.
GGTTCTTTCTACCTTGCATACCAACTCGGCACCTGAAACACTAACTCGCCTACGCAATATGGGTGTTGCCTCTTTTAACATTGCCACATCGGTTAACCTAGTTATTGCTCAACGATTAGCACGACGTCTCTGTAAGAACTGTAAAAAACCTATTAGCATTCCGCGTCAAAGCTTGTTAGAGATTGGTTTTACCGATACTGATTTAGATAACACTGATAATGTCATTTATGAACCAGTCGGCTGTAATGAATGTCGTGAAGGATATAAAGGCCGTGTGGGTATCTATGAGGTGATGAAAGTGAGTCCTGATATTTCACGTATTATTATGGAAGATGGTAACGCGATAGATATCAAAGACGCTGCCATTAAAAATGGTTTTCGCGATTTGCGTCGTTCTGGGATTTTAAAGGTGTTGCAAGGTGTCACTAGTATTCAGGAAATGATGCGGGTGACTTCTGAATAATGAGTAAAATCTATAGAATATGTACGATGCGTTTTTTATTCTAACTGCTAATTATTAAATAATTCATAAATCTGTAACTTTCATTATCAGATACTTTTAAAAATAAAACAGATAGACACTGGTCTTTTACGCTAAAATAAAGTATGCCTGACTGGTATATTAAGTCTGGTATTCTATTGTGAGTTTACAATATATATTGGACAATTTTGAGGGTAGTAACATGGCAAAAGCTAAGACCGATATGTTGTTAGATTTTGTTTACGACGGTGTAAACCGACGTGGACAGAAGGTAAAGGGCGAAACTACCAGTCGTAACTTAGAGCTAGCGAAAGCGACCCTGCGTAAACAAGGTATCACGGTTAAAGGGATTAAGAAAAAACCAAAACCACTTTATACCTTCAAAAAAGCCATTAAAGCCATTGATATTGCTATTTTTGCTCGGCAGTTGGCAACAATGATGAAAGCAGGTGTACCGTTGACCCAGTCCTTTGAGATTGTCGCCGACTCGCTCGATAATCCAAGTATGAAAGACTTAGTATTGAAAATAAAAGCAGATATTGAAGCAGGTGGCACCTTTGCCTCTTCTTTGCGCAAACATCCTCGTTATTTTGATGATTTATTCTGCTCCCTCGTCGAATCGGGCGAACAATCCGGTGCACTTGAAACGATGCTCGAGCGAGTAGCTACTTACAAAGAAAAAAGTGAGCTACTAAAAGCAAAAATCAAAAAAGCAATGAAGTACCCTATTGCCGTTATCGTGGTTGCTATTATTGTTACCATGATTCTATTGATAAAAGTAGTACCTGTATTTTCCGATCTATTTGAATCATTTGGCGCAGAGCTACCAGCGTTTACACAAATGGTTGTTGGTATGTCGGAATGGATGCAGGCATGGTGGTTTATCCTTATCATTGCTATCGGTGGTGCAATCATTGGATTTTCAGAAGCCAAAAAACGCTCCAAAAAGTTCCGTGACTTTTTGGATCGGGCTACGCTAAAGGCTCCCATATTTGGTAATATCGCCTATCAAGCGATTATTGCACGTTTCTCTCGTACACTATCTACAACTTTTGCTGCTGGTGTTCCACTTATCGATGCCCTAGACTCTACTGCCGGTGCGACTAATAATGTTGTGTTCTACAATGCCACTCAACAAATCAAAAATGACGTATCAACTGGTCAGCAATTACAGTTTTCCATACGCTCGACCAACTTATTTCCGAGCCTAGTTATTCAAATGGTTGGCATTGGCGAAGAGTCTGGTAGCTTAGAAGAGATGCTAGATAAAGTCGCTGTCTACTATGAAAACGAAGTTGATAATGCGGTTGACGGTTTGACCAGCTTGATGGAGCCAATGATTATGGCAGTACTAGGTGTATTAGTTGGTGGCCTAGTCATTGCAATGTACTTGCCAATCTTCCAAATGGGCTCAGTAGTAGGATAATGATTTGATGCAATTTATACAGTTACTACAAGAGAACAGTGCCCTAGCTTTATTCGTATTTGGCCTATTAGGTCTTTGTGTTGGCAGTTTTCTAAATGTTGTGATTCATCGCATACCGCTGATGATGGTCTATGGTTGGAGACAAGAGTGTAGCCAATTTATGTCTGAACAGGCAGATATGCCACGCGAGCATACGCTACCCATAGCAAATATGGTAGCTACTGACCAACCAATTACTTTAAGTCGACCTACCTCTCGCTGCCCTCATTGCACACATAAAATTAAGTGGTATGAAAATATCCCTTTAATAAGTTGGCTATTACTACGCGGACACTGTTCAAATTGCAAAGCATCTATCGGTCGACGTTATCCTCTCGTTGAGCTAGTAACTGCCCTCTTATCCGTATTAGTAATATATAAGTTTGGGGTAAATGCTACAGGTTTGTCCGCATTGGTTTTAGTATGGACACTGGTTGCTCTAACAGGTGTCGACTTTGACACACAGCTACTACCTGATCGTCTAACCTTCCCTTTGGCAGGCTTAGGATTGGCGGTAAACTCCCAAAGCTGGTTTGTCACGCCAACACAGTCGATATGGGGATTACTATTTGGGTTTTTATCACTATGGATAGTAGTCAAAGTGTTTTACTTAATAACTAAAAAACATGGAATGGGTCAAGGGGATTTTAAACTATTGGCAGTATTAGGTGCTTGGCTTGGGCCTATGATGTTACCTTTGATTATTCTACTATCATCTTTACTCGGCTCTATCATTGGATTAATCTTGATGAAAAAACAGGGTGAAAGCCGACCTTTTGCTTTCGGACCTTATATCGCTATTGCAGGTATTGTTGCCTTATTATACGGCTCAGATATCGTCAGTTGGTATCTTGGTATGTATGTCTAACAACTGATAGCGTACACTAGATTATTGTAGGAAATTTTCGGCAGTGACTCATAAATAAAGCTTCAAAAGGCCGATTGTGAGTTTAAAGCTGCATTCATTGTTCTATCTGTCAGATAAGCCATTATTATGTCAAAAAATACATCGCACTCTTATTCACACCAACCACAAACCACGCAACCAAAAAATAAGAAGCTTGTGGTTGGTTTGACGGGTGGTATCGGTAGCGGTAAATCTGCCGCTAGTGCTTGGTTTGCTGAGCAAGGCATCGATATTATTGATGCAGACGTGATCGCCCATCAGACTGTCGCTAAAGGTAGCGTCACTCTGCAGAAAATCCAGAGAAAATTTGGTGATTGGATACTGACGGATGATGGTGTTATGGATAGGGCTGCTGTACGCACACACGTATTTGCAAATCCTGAAGCGCTGATTGAGCTTGAGGCTATCACTCATCCAGCGATACGTGAGACAGCAAAAGCACAGCTAGATGCTAGTACTTCACCGTATATAATCTTGTCTGCGCCCCTACTTATAGAGGCGGCAGAAGCAGGACTGGCCAATTTATGTCAACGTATTTTGGTCATGGATGCGACCGAAGACACGCAGCTTGCACGTGCCAGTCAGCGTGATGATCAAAGCATACAAAAGATTAAGGCCATTATGACCAATCAGCTGAGTCGTGAAGAGCGTAATCGTCATGCAGACAATGTCATACTCAATGAGAGCGACCTTGCCTCTCTATACCTACAACTAGAACCTTTACATCAAGAGTATCTTACGCTTGCCCAGCAGCTAAAGTTCGCTGGCGATTAACCTCATACAATGCCATACCAGTAGCAACACTCACGTTTAGGCTCTGTAGATTACCATGCTCGTTTCCTGACATTGGAATATAAACCAACTCATCACAGCTCTCCATTGTCAGGCGACGCATACCCTCTCCTTCTGAACCCATAATAATAGCGGTCTTGCCAGTTAGGTCAGCGGCATGTATTGGCTTAGCCTCTTCACTAAGTGCCGTACCAAATACAAAAACGCCTGCATTTTTGATTTGCGATAACGTGCGTGCCAAGTTCGTAACGCTGACGATCGGCATCATCTCTGCTGCGCCAACTGATACTTTAGCGACTGTTGGCGTTAGGCTCGCTGCATGATGTTTTGGACAAACCACTGCATCCACACCCATAGCCACTGCGGTACGTAGGCAAGCGCCAAAGTTATGTGCATCAGTAATTTGATCTAGTACCAATAGTAAGCACTGTTCACGGCCAATAATAGTATCAAGCAAACCTTCATCAGCGAAACCTAACGGACGAGCATTGAGCACCACGCCTTGATGCTGCGGACTGCCACATAATTGCGTTAGCTTGTCTTTTTGGGTCGGTTGAATACTAATGCCGTTTGCTTCCGCTTCAGCCATGATAGCTTGTACATGACTGTCACTCTCACGTCCTTGCTGCACAAACAAGCTAAGACCATCAAGAGGACGATGTTCAAGTAACGCATCAACGGCATGAATGCCGTAAAAATAAATGGGTTTTGCCATAATAGGCCTACTAAATATAAAGTGGATATCGCACTAGGCGACGGGATAAAAGAGGGTAACGTCGGCTTTAAATGTCATAGCTTATTGATGATGAGAGAACAGTAAACCAAACGTCAAAAAAAGAAATAAACAATACCAATCCGATATTGTTTATTTTCTCGAAACACTAATGTGTAATAGAACAAGCGCTAGAATAAAAGCTCAAGCGCCCTATTAATAATATCAGCCTTCTAGATGACAGACATATTGAACAATCTCTTCAGTACGTAGGTTAAAACCGCTATTGCCTTCAACGACAAATGATTGACCTGCACGGTAGTAGCTGAAATCATCATCACCATTGATCTTCACTTCACACTCACCACTAGTGATTTCGATACGCTCAGAGGTGTTGGTGCTAAAGTGATAATGCTCAACCAAGTTGTCACAAGGTAAGATCACGCCTAGCGTTTTATGGCGACCATCCTCAAACATAATGGTATGGCTTGAGCAGCGACCATCATAAGATACTGTCGCTTGGGCATTAACTGTTACGTTAGTAAATTGCGCCGCTGTCATAGTGGCTTCCTTATCAAATAATTATGGCAAAACTAAAAAATAAGTAACGGGTTAAAGTACTGACAGAGTTGCACTGGGCTTCAAATACACGACCAGTACGCAAACACACCTGCTTTAGGCACCTTACCCCTCTATAGTAGATATCTGCGCGCTAAAGGTAGCCACAGGTTCTATGAAAACGCTTTTGAATAATGATCGAGTAGCATGTTTTTACCACTATACGCCTACAATTTTACAAAATTATGACTCATTATTAGGTTGCATCGCGCATCAAACTCATAAGAAGAGTTTATCGTTATGTGAGATTATGCTACCACATTATATCTATAAAGTTTGTTAAAGCGACTAGGAAAATTCTATTCGATGGCAAGTATCTACCCGTTCGTTTAATATTCATTTGGTATTTTTCTAGGCGGATGCTAGACCATTATTTTAGGTATATTTTTATCATTATCAATCAAAATACTTCTTCGCATACTATGCTTATCTTTGAATATCCAATGACCCTAATGATTAATATTATAGATATTATGTTGATGATTTATTGTCAGTTTTTAATAGTTTTATGGTAATCTCCCAATAATAAATTCTGTTATACCTCGTCTTAAAGTTTGTATTTACGCACATTTAACACCATACTATTTGCCTACAATATTTATCTAATTAGCAAGTTTAAATCGATATTTTCACTTCCTTATTTACCCTATTTATAGATGGCTTCCTAAGATTTATATGATGTCCATTGTCTGTCCTGAGAGGCGTTGATGCTAGTATCGTTAACTTTACATCAGTTTGCGTTGATTGCTCAGCATGAGCTGAGCGTGGCTGAAGGTTTTAATGTCATCACTGGTGAAACAGGTGCTGGCAAGTCGTTATTGCTAGATGCACTATCACTATGTGTCGGTGAGCGAGCAGACAGTGCGATGGTCAGGCATGGCGCCGTGCATGCAGATATCTACGCTCAATTTGATGTAGAAAATAACAGCGTCGTCGCTGAGTGGTTTACCAAAAATGAGCGACCGCTAGAAGAGCCTGAAGTACTTATTCGTCGACAACTGAGTAATACTGGCCGCTCAAAAGCATGGCTAAATGGTTCACCGGTTAGCTTGGCTGAGCTAAAGAGTTTAGGTGCTTTACTGGTCAATATACATAGCCAACATGCTCAGCAAGCATTGCTCAAGCCACAATTTGTGGTGCAATGGCTTGATGAGATGGCACAGATAACACTGCTAGCCAACCAAACTGCCAGTAGCTATCAAGCCTATCAGCAGCTAAAACGTCGCGCGGATGATATCGCGAGCCGTGAAGCCCAGCGTCAAGATCGTATTCAGTTGTTGCAGAGCCAATTAGCAGATATTGCGCCGTTATTGGCTGTGGACTACGCAGAAGTTGAATCTGAACACGAAGAGCTCTCCAATATTGAAGCCTTAATGCAAGAGGCCAGTCATGGTCTGCATTTGCTCGACAATGATACCGATGAGCCAGACGTCATGACCTTGCTCGGACAAGCGATTAAACTCTGTGACAACCAAGTAGGCGTCAGTCAAACGTTTGAACAAGCTTCTGAACAGCTCCATTTAGCACAGCAGCAAATCACTGAGGTGACTGCTCTGCTATCAGATTACGCCGAACAGCAGCTACCGGATCCTGAACGCTTGCAAACATTAGACAACCTAATCAGCTTAGGACATCGTCTGTCACGTAAGCACAGCTTGCCCGCCAGTGACTTAATTGATGAAGCAAAAGGCTGGGAAGCGCAATTAGAGCAGCTAGAGAACGAGCCAAGCAGCGATGCAATGGCAGCGCAAATTGATCAGGCTTGGCAAGACTATCTCGCTCTGGCGACACAGTTAAATAAAGAGCGTACGAAAGCTGCCCCGATAATTAGTAAGCAACTCATCAAACAACTACAACCACTTGCGCTACCTAATGCTCGCTGTGAATTTGTCTTTACAAAAAAAACCGAACCTAGTCAGTACAATGCACAAGGTTGCTTCGATATTGATTTATTATTCAGCGCCAATGTTGGCATGCCAATGCAGCCCCTACATAAAATCGCCTCAGGTGGTGAGCTGTCGCGAATGGCGCTCGTGATGCAAGTACTACAAGCGACCAATGCTGATAACAATGCCGCCAAGCCTATGTTGGTATTTGATGAGGTCGATGTCGGTATCAGTGGCGGTACTGCGCAAGTGGTTGGCGAGCTACTACGCTCGCTTGGGCAAACACAGCAATTGCTAGCTATTACGCACCAAGCGCAAGTCGCGGCACAAGCGCATCAACATATCTTGGTACAAAAGCATCATCAAGAACAGACCGAAAGCGAGCTACTCATACTTACCGACAGTACACAAGTAGACGAGCTAGCGCGTATGTCTGGTGGTGTCATTATCACCGATGTCACGCGCGATCATGCCCGCAGCTTATTATCCGATGTTAAGTAACGCTTATCTGACCTATCTAACGTTGAATAATCATTCGTTTTCATCAAAACGGATGGTTAGCTGAGTCTGTATGATTGTTAGTAGCAATTGGTGTGAATCTTGCTTTTCTGTTGATTATCACCATATAGTGGTCTTTCACCCTTATTATTAGGTTGCATTTGTTTCTATGTCTAAAACCAATTTGACCCATCATTTTTTGATTGCTGCGCCAGAGTTGTCAGACCCGAGGTTTGAGCAGGCACTTATATATATTTGCCGTCATGACAAGCACGGCGCCCTAGGTCTGATGGTCAATCGTCCGCTTGAGCAATCTCGTGTAGGTAAGCTGCTAGAAGATTTAGATATTGAAGTGACCAATCCGCAGGTGATGGAAGATGTGGCATTAGAGGGCGGCCCTATGTATCCTGAGGTCGGCTTTGTGCTGCATACTGGTCAGCCAGAATGGGCCTCTTCTTTTGCTATTTCAGAGAACGTTTGCATCACGACTAGCCAAGATATTCTAAAGCGTATTGCCGCAGGGCAAGGTGTTGGTCACTATCAGCTGTGCTTAGGTCATGCCAGCTGGGGCAAAAAACAGCTAGACCAAGAGCTGAGTAATGGTGACTGGTTAGTCTGCCCTGCCGATCTGAATTTATTATTTGATACACCGTTTGAAGAACGCTGGCAAATTGCAGCCGACAAAATCGGAGTCAATTTCGACTATCTTAGTAGTGACATAGGTCATGCGTAATATCATACGCTCTGCGAATTTAGATAAAGACATAAAGGACACCCATTACTATGGTAGATAGCACTTTTATAGCCAATAGCACAGACGCTATAGATAATGACATTGAAAGTGGATTTGATACTCTTGATAACGATAGCAATATCACTGCTGAAACTATTGAGCCAGAGGTAAAGCCGCATCTTATCTTGGCGCTAGATTACGGCGTCAAAAAGATGGGTATGGCGCTCGGTAATACCATTACGCAGACGGCGCGTGCCTTTGACATATTGGCAATGAATAACGGTCAGCCAGATTGGGACAACTTAATTGGTATCATCAAAGTCTGGGGCGTGGCGCAAGTCGTGGTTGGCCTACCGCTTAATATGGATGGCACTAGCTCTATGCTTTCAAAACGAGCGCACAAATTCGCTCGTCGTCTGGCCCATAGAGTGATGGAGCAACATTTGCCAGTAACCATATCACTGTGTGATGAGCGGCTGACTTCCATCGAAGCAAGAGAAATCGCATGGGATAATGGTTGGATCAAAAACGAACGCGACCCAATCGATGATATCTCCGCTTGTATCCTAATGTCGACCTATTTTGCTGATCCTAATAGCAGTATCGCTATCGATGCAATCAAAGCAGAATAAAGCAGCCAAATAGGTAAAAGACACGTGTGCGGCTATAATGTCACTTCGATACATCGTACCTCTTAACGGATAAATGACTGATTACTATGACCACTGTCTCAGACCAACCTTCGCAACATAAGTCACAGCATGGTTTTGCTCCACTGGCTATTGCCCGTATTAGAGGCGCACAGCGTGCCAACCAAATAGCGATTTATCTCATTTATGCGGCTATTTTTGCATTTGTGGTCTTTGGCACGATTGCTAGTATCAAAGCTTTCCATGATAACCAGCTGCTTTATCAATTATTTTATAATTTGCCCTATGCCTTAGTAGCCCTCACGATACCCATTACTATTTATGATGCATTGGTCGTTTATCGTTATCGCTTAAATCAACCGTCGATGATTGCCATGAGTATTGGTGTATCAACCATTATATTGGTTGGCGGATTAATTTTTGCCGATACTACATGGTTAGGACTATCTTGTTGGCTGGGCGTGGCATTCTTATTTAAAGTAAGTTTTAAGCGATTTTTTAACTTTTTAGAAGTAGCTAATTTGCCTGAAGCTAACGAAGAGTCTGAAAGTACTGAAGCGTAGACGATCTACAAAGTATGCCGCTATAAGCACTTAAGCAAACTAATCATCCTACTCATCCTCGAATCCACTTATTTAGCTTTACGATAATGACTATGACCACTTCTATACCAGACACGCCTATCCACCATCACTTAGATACTCAAGGGCTGATCTGTCCTGAGCCCGTCATGATGCTACACCGCGTCATTCGCAAAGCAGATGGAGGTGAAGTGATTGAGATATTGGCGACAGATCCTGCTACCACGCGCGATATTCCAAATTTCTGTCGTCACCTGGGTCATGAGCTAATCGGCCAAGAAACACTGGCTGAAAACGTGAGCTTAGACGCTGATCCTGACGAAATCACCATCGATAGCGATGATGATACGCCTGCAAGCGTGACGCTATATCGCTATCTGGTTAAGAAAAAGATGGCATGATAAGTTTGATGTTATCTTAATAACTATCTGTCATCGCTAACTTAACCCCTACCTGAGTATTGTCTTATGAGCCGCGATCGTGCTGTGCAACAACGACAGCCTAAAGCATTGGCGGTCGATGATGAGCCAGCTTATATGACTGAGTTTCGTCAAGCCATGCTGGCGCGCGGTCTAGCGACGCGTACTCGTAATGCGTACGTCCGTGACCTACGCTCTTGCGAGCTGACCAATCCTATCGCCCTGACACGCTGGCAGCCTGATGATGTGCTGCATTGTCTGTCGCTCCTTGCTCAAGATGGCAAAACTCCACGTACCCAAGCACGCATGCTCTCAAGCTTGCGCCAGTTTTATCTATGGATGATTGCCAGTAATCTGCGTGAGGACAATCCTTGTGAACGCATCAAAAGCCCAAAACTCGGACGTCCGCTGCCAAAAGACTTAGCTGAGGCTGACGTCGATAATCTACTTGCCGCACCTGATACCAGTACGGCACTCGGACTGCGTGACAAAGCAATGCTAGAAGTTTTATACGCCTGCGGTCTGCGAGTGAGTGAGTTGATTAACCTCTCATTAGAGCAAGTGAATCTAAACTCAGGCTGGCTACAAATCACGGGTAAAGGGAATAAAACGCGACTGGTACCCCTCGGCGAATATGCAGCGGATGCATTGGAAGATTATCTGTCTCATGGGCGTGGAGATTTGATTGCTCATTTAAAATCGGGCAATTGCCAAGCGGTATTTTTGACGGCGCAAGGTGGCTATATGACGCGGCAGAACTTTTGGTATCTACTTAAGAAGTACGCCAAAGTTGCCAGTATCGATAAAGAATTATCCCCGCATACGCTACGTCACGCCTTTGCCACACATTTGCTCAATCATGGTGCAGATTTAAGAAGTGTGCAGTTATTGCTAGGACATAGCGATTTGTCCACCACGCAAATATATACTCATGTAGCAACGGCGAGATTGCAGAAATTACATGCAGAGCATCACCCACGTGGGTAGCCTTGCCATATGGGCAGCATTGAAATCTAATATTATTGATGATTGTAAAAGGAATATATCGTGTCGCAAGCTCAACCATCTACCTTATCACATAGTCAAAACACTGCACTCAGAAACCTCACTATCATGGGTTATTTAGAGGGGATGTCTTTTCTATTGTTACTTGGTATCGCGATGCCACTCAAATATATGTTCGATATTCCAGAAGCGGTGAGCTATGTCGGTCCAGTGCATGGGGTGTTATTCGTTGCCTATGTCATGGTACTAATCATTACGGCGAGCAGAATAAAAATGCCACTGTGGGCGCTACCTGCGGGTGTGCTCGGCTCGTTTTTGCCATTTGGGCCCTTTATATTTGATCATTTACTGAAGAAGAGTTTGGGGAAGTAGTTTCAAGAAACCTTCAATATCAAGAACGATGTATAGCTGAAGGCGGCTAACGATAATGACACTCTATTCGCCTGCTGTATCTATCACTATTCTAGGATTACGTGCCCGTATCTCGCGATAAAAACGTGATTTGTCTTTTGGTGAAATTAGTATTTCTTCATCTTGATATGATATTTTAATCCTATCCAATGATAGTGCTGGCGCAGAACTCATACTTCGAGTCGGCGTAATATAGGTGATATCTGTAATCTCAATTTTTTGAATAGAGAATCCACTATCTACTTGTAGCTGTTCATTCGTTAATGTGTACTCAGTACCGAAAAAAGGGATGAGCATTAGTGCTGCAAAAGGTATGAGAATAACCGTCATTAATATAGTTTGTATGAGGGATTTGTGAGCACCTCGCTTCCACTGCCATAATGGAACAGACACCGTAAATAAGCTCAAACCCCAGAGTAGCATTGCAAGCCAAAAGTCTACTTTGGATACGAATATAATGTCTGGCATAAATAATACTTAGAGACTATTAGGTTAAATTCGATTCTATATCAAGCGATGTTTCTTATCTAATGTCTCTAGCATTTTTTCTTAAAAATTTTTACGATATAGCAAAATGCAGTTCTAGAAATAGATAGCTGCAAACCTGCCCTTTTCTCGTTACAATACCCTTATTAAAGTGCGTCATGATATACATGCTGCCTAACTGGACTGCGCACTACCTTTTTCCTATCTATTATCCGAGAATCCCATGAGCCATAGACCACCTGCTGACCTATTAAAAAACGCCGAACACTGGCGCGAAGATATCAATTTTCGCCAAGAAGTGCTGGGTAAGCCGTTTGATTTTGCGACCACGTGGGGCATTTTTTCACCACAAAAACTCGATGACGGTAGCTTGATGCTGCTTGATTATGTGGATTTTGAGCAAGATGATGATTCGATTGATTTAGGCTGCGGTTATGGTGTACTTGGTATGACGGCAGCACGTGAATGTCCAAATGGTCAGCATACGCTGATTGATAAAGACTTTATGGCAGTAGAATACGCACGTCGTAACTGTGAGAAAAACGGTCTAAACAATGTCGATGTACATTTATCAAATGGCTTTAATCATGTGGCAAAAGACAAAGACTTTAGCCTTGTGATGTCAAACTTGCCAGCCAAAGTCGGTAAAGAGCAGCATTATTTATACTTCCTCGATGCCTATGCACGCATGCGTAAAGGTGGACGTTTTTACGTGGTGACGATTAATGGCCTACGCCAATTTGTTAAGCGCTCATTTACCGAAGTATTTGGTAATAGCGATAAAATCAAACAAGGTAAAACCTATACGATTACGATGGCGACCAAAGACTAGTTTGAGCTTTACCTGATTGAGTTTCGGCCATTTAAACTGAAATCGACATAAAAAAGCACGCTAAATTAGATTTAGCGTGCTTTTTATTTTGTATGACCAATTGTCTTTTTACATCTGGCGTTTTATCAAATATCCACCCAATAGCGCGCTGCCAATAATTGGTAATAGCACCATGAGCATTGGTGAAAAGCCTGTCGCTAGCGATACAAATCCGACTAAGTCCTGAATATAGCTAAATAGTAGACCAAACAGCAATGCCACGACGATACGTAAGCCTAAGCTGTGCGTCCGTAGCGAGCCAAAGACAAACGAGCAAGCAACAATCACCAGCGACAATATCGATAATGGCGATAGTAGCTTTTGCCAAAATGCGACTTCATGATCTAAAGAGCGATTGCCCTGTTGGCGCATAAACGTACGATGCTCATACAGCTGCGTCAATGATAAATCTTCTGCCTTACGCGTTAGCAGATACACAGACTCTGGGGCAAAGGGTAAGCTTAGCGTATCTGATGGTGAAATAGCTTGGCTACTCTCAAAACCCTGATTGATAGAGAGCTTAACCATATCATTTAGCTGCCACTCGTAACGATACTGCTCGCTTGGCTTTTCACTATTTACATCAATTGGTTCACGGCCAGTATATTTCCCACCTTCCGCGTGGACAGCAGTTTGCAAATTACCGTTGTTGTCCAAATGCCAGCGTTTCACCTCACCAATATTACCCGCGACATCAGCATAATCAATATATAAAACGTCGCTACCATCAGGTGTAGCACTGCCATCTTCTGCGGTTTCGAATCGTGGCTGTATCGTCCAGTAGCCGCGTACCGAGGTGACCAGTGAAGTGCTATCTTCATCATTAATCTGTTTTGCCAACTGATTAGAAGATGGTAGGACGAACTGATTGATAGCCAAGGCCAATAGTACAAATATGAGAGCGGGCTGTAATACCCAGCCGACGATGCGATAGATACTGACCCCAGCCGCGCGCATGACGACCAGCTCGCTTTTATTCGCCAGCAAACCCAACCCTATGACAGCACCCAATAGCGCACCCGTTGGGATAAATTGCTCTAAAAAGTAAGGCGACCGATAAAAGATATATTTGAGCGCCTCGCCCATGGTGTAGTTATCATCTAACGAATCAAGCTCTGATAAGTAAGAAAAAATCAGCTGCAACGCCCACAAACCAATAACGGCAGCGATAATAGCCAATAGAGCGTTGAGTTTGACATAGCGACTAAGGGCTTTTAGATTGGCAGGTTTTTTAGCCAATTGATTAGACTTGGCTGACTTAGCAAATAAAGAGCGCATTAAGACTGCCCTCCTTGTGAGCTGTTGTTCTGATTATCGATGTCGCTAACTGGATTAATTGCGGCAGCGGCTAGCCTATTCTCTTGTTTGCGAAAGCGCAATCGATGTTGCACGCGGCTACCCCAATTCATATAAAGCGCCAATGCCATAAATCCTAAGATAAGCCATGCATACGCCCATACGCTGATGCTGTCTTTGCTCACCGCGTTTTTGAGCGAGATGATACCTAATGCACAGCTAACAAATAATAAGATAGAAGGAAACAAGCGCAGCCAACGTCCTTGACGCGGACGGACTTGCGCCAGTGGCACGGCCAACATAGGCGCGATAATCATCAGCCATGGTAGCGCCAAACGGTAGCCAAGCTCACCTTGTGCAGCACGCATTGCACTATTAGTGCCTGATGGTGAGCTACTCGTGGCGGCTTGCCACAATGGTCCTATCTGTTGCGTTTCGATATTGTCTTCGGTGATAACTTCCTGTGAAGACTCAGTCAAGGTGATGCGATAACGATCAAAAGCGACTTGATTATATTTCAGACTGCCTGCGCCGACTTCGTAACGACGTCCCTGAAACAGATCCAACTGGGTCACACCGCTATTACCGGTATCCACTTGCTCAGCACGCTTAGCCAGCGTGATAGTATCTTTGCTAATGTCTTTTGCACTACTATTTATAATATTTTTTGGTATGTCAGAGATGCCAATCTGTTCGGCTGTCTCATTATCAATCGTATTATTCATATCAGTAGCAGTAGCATCGACACTTTCAGCAGCACTACCTTTTTTCGCAGGTTCAGATTGGATTAATATGACATCTTGCAGTTTTTTCTTATCATCGCTGAGACTACCCACATATAAATGATAATTGCCGCTACTGATAAACTCGTTCGGACGAATCAAATCAAATGCACTGGTCAATGCTTGCTGCTGCCAGACAGCCTCGGACGAGCGGACACCCCAGGGCTTACCAACGACAGATAGCGCCGCCTCGCCGACGAACAATGCCAATATTAATGGTGTCATTAACCGAGCAAGCCGACCTCGAGATACACCGCTAGCATTGATCACTGCCATTTCTTGATCGACATACAAGCGACCAAATACCAGCATCAAAGCGATAAAGAACGCTAACGGTAAAATGAGCTCTAAAAAGTACGGTAGGTTATACCCAATGATTGTAAACAGTAGGCTGACGTCCAAACGACCTTCAGCAGCGATGCCAAAATAGCGTATCAAACGACCGCCGAGCATCATCACTACCAAAAACCCCAACACTAAGGCAGTGGTCGAGGCAACTTGTTGTGTCATGTAGCGGCGTAATATCACAATGGGTACTCTTAAACGGTTAGTATGCGCGCGATTGATGATAGGCTTACTGAATATCTAGGACGTACGACGACATATCACCAGCATGATATGGGTCATCTAAATACTCAAATAACGGTAAACGTTACTAAGCGACTGGTTAGTCATACTCAATAAATACAAGCGACAGATATAACCGCTAATGCTAGCATGTTTTGCCTAAAAATGGCTGTGAAATGTGTTTGAAAACATTACCTACACCTTGCTGAGAGCGCATTATTGACAGTAAGTAACAAATATAGCAAATATTGGATAAATAATTGATAAAACCTCAAAGTACATCGAATTGATAGTATTTATAGCGCTAAGTTTTTGCTTTATTTATTTTAGAAAGGTTTGTTTGTCATTCGTATCATCAAACATTTATCTCTGTTATTAGTTGCTAGACTGACTGATAGAAAAATATACTTATATTGTCAGACGGAGAATAATACTAATGAATAAAACGACCTCTACACCTTCTACCCTACTTGAACTCGCTGGCGGCACTTTTGATGCGCTTGACTGGTCAAATTGTGCGCTCGTTCTTATCGACTATCAAAACGAATATGTCGATGGCGCTATGCCATTAGGGGACGCTGGGGCAAAAGCTATCGCCAATGCGCGCCTACTACTCGATAAAGCGCGTCAGCAAGATTTACCTATCTTTCACATTACCCATCACGGTGCAGAGAATGGCAATGTCTTTGATCCTCTATCAGCTAACGTTGAGATAGTCGAACAGTTGCAGCCGCAAGATGGCGAAACAGTGATTGCCAAAAAGCATCCGAATGCCTTTCATGATACGCAATTACAATCACTGATTTCAGCAGCAGAAAAGAAGCAGATTATTTTTGCGGGTTTTATGAGTCATATGTGCGTCAGCTCAAGCGTCCGCGCCGCATTTGATTTAGGTTTTGATAGTTTCGTCTGTCACGATGCCTGTGCCACGCGCGACCTACCGAGTGCTACTAGAAAGCCGATAAGCGCTGAAATCATACATGATACTGCCATGGCCGCACTACAAGACAGATTTGCCGCGATGGTAACGACCGATGAATTGGTCAATGGCTAGTATATTGGTATCATCGAAAAACGATAATGTAACTGCTAAACCATAGCGTAAGTTAGCGCAGTATAATAATTCAAACGTATTACCTAAGGCTTGCTAACTGCGCTCGATTATCGCAATATGCTACACTACTGTGATTGCTTGATAGACCAAATAATCTAATAATCTGACAGGTATAAGCAGTCATACAAATCCTGCAATTTTCATAACTCTAATAAGGATAACTATATGAATATCAAATTATCTCAGCATTTACCAAAGACCCATACGCAGAAAATCCTGAAAAAAGAAGCCAAAAGTAAAGACGATGCTTGTCTGGTTGTATTGGTCGATGACAAGAAGAATATTCTGGCTGAATCTGTACTGACCGAATATACCACTCGTATTGAGCAGCTGATTGAAGTATCACATTTCAAGGGCACTACCTGTGAGACTGTTGCTGACTACGCATTAGCAGGTGATAAAAAAACCACTAAGCAAAACCCTGTTCAACTGCTGTTGGTCGGTGTAGGTAACACTGATAAGTTCAACAACACCGTACTGCAAAAAATCGCCAATACTATTTATAGCAGCACACAAAAGCGTGTGTCTTCTATCACTGTCGCATTGGGTGATGCACTAGAAGAAAATCACTTTGGTCAATTTGCCCTTAATCTACTAGCAGCAAGCTACCGCTTTGATAAATATAAATCTGAGCAAGCGAGTCCTGTATTGACTGATGTTTATCTGTTAGCTGATGAGTCACTACAGCCTGCACTTGCCTTTGCTCAGTCAGTATTTGCTGGTCAGAGCCTCACTCGTGATGTGGCCAATGAGCCTGGTAATATCTGCTTCCCAGCTTATATGGCTGAACAAGCTCAAGAGCTTGCGAAAACGTATCCTGACCTATTAACCGTGAAAGTACTAGGTGAAGACGAGATGTCAGCGCTAGGTATGCATTGCTTCTTGGCCGTTGCACAAGGCTCTACTAAAGAAGGTAAGCTGGTACTCATGGAATACCGTGGCAAATCAGAATTTAGTTCAGATGCAGGCACTACCGAGCAAACCACTAGCAACGCAAAAGTGAGTGGCCTAAAGGCATTGGCCGATAAACTACCAACCAAAAAGTCAGCTAAAAATAGCAATGACAATGCACAAGCAACCAATGACGACGCACCTATCGTATTAGTCGGTAAAGGCGTGACCTTTGATTCAGGCGGTATCTCAATCAAGCCAGGTGCGGCGATGGATGAGATGAAGTTTGATATGGGTGGTTCGGCATCAGTACTTGGTACAATCAAAGCGTTGTGCGAAGCGCGTCTACCAATCAACGTCGTTGGTGCGCTAGCCTGTGCTGAAAACATGCCATCAGGTGATGCAACACGTCCAGGCGATATCGTTAAAGCCATGAATGGTAAATCAGTCGAAATCTTAAATACTGATGCTGAAGGTCGTTTAGTTCTAGCAGATACCTTGTGCTACGTGCAGCGTTATCAGCCAAAAGCCATCATCGATGTTGCCACTTTGACTGGCGCTTGTGTGGTTGCGCTAGGCCATGTGCGTTCAGCTGTATTTAGTAATGATGAAGATGTGCTGTTTGATTTAGAAAACGCAAGTAACCTATCAGGCGATCTTATTTGGCATATGCCTTTAGATGATGAATATCAAGCTCAGCTTGACTCACCAATCGCTGATATGCAAAACATCGGTGGTAAAGGTGCTGGTGCCGTAACTGCCGCCTGCTTCTTATCGCGCTTCATTGAAGAAGGTCAAGCATGGGCGCATTTAGACATCGCTGGTACTGCATGGAACTCAGGTAAAGACAAAGCAGCCACTGGCCGTCCTGTACCATTGTTTATGCAATATCTAAAAAACAGCGCAGAGATGGCTTAATTCATTTATGAAAATTAGTTTTTATGTATTAAGTGAGAGTAAGGCCCAAGATTTCTTGGGCTTTATTTGTCAGCTGACTCAGACGGCGCTTAACAAAAGCGCTCAGTCTTTGCTGGTTTTAATTGAAGATGAGACATTACTAGCAAATCTAGATACGGCACTTTGGGCACAAGACTCCACGAGTTTTATACCGCATCAATGTCTTTCTGATACTGACAATAAAAGTACCGATGATGAGAGCAACATTGCTACTTCTGAAGTATCAGCGCCTGTACTATTAGGCAATCATATGCCAGCTGATTTTAATGGTATCGTGCTCAATACGACGACACGTCCCGTCAACGATTTTATGGCTGCTACCAATAATTCAAAACCCTCCCGAGTCCTTGAGCTGATCCGACCTGATGCCACAAGTACACAAGAAGGTCGCAATAAATATAAAGCCTACCAACAATTAGGTTACGATCTGACCCACTTCAAGGTATAGCTTTATCGTTTATTTTCCCTCGTATCTTTTTCCATTTTTACAGTAAAACATACTCCTTACGCTATATATCCCTAATTCTGCTCTCTTATAAATGAGGTATTCTTAGTAGCCAGCCCTTGCATCTAGGTGCTGCATTCTTTTTTATACTGATTATATGACTCTGATATCTCTCCGTTTGCACGCAACAGCTACTGCTATGAGCGGTATGCGAATATGTCAAAAAATGCTACCATCCTTCGATAAATTTTCTGTTGTGACAATTCACTTACTTTTAACGGACTTGAGGGTGTACAGATGCGTTCATTAATTGCGATGTATCAGCGTATAGGGCTGGTGCCGCTTATTATTATTGGTTTGGTGTTAGGGGTATTGATTGGTTGGCTAGCGCCAAGTATCGGCACCGCCATAGGGTTGCTCGGTACACTCTTTGTCGGCGCACTAAAAGCAGTCGCTCCCATCCTAGTATTTATTTTGGTTATGGCAGCCATTAGTCAACATCGCAGTGGCAATGAAGTCTACGTAAAGCCGGTGCTTATCATGTACATGTTCGGCACTTTTTTGGCAGCGCTAACGGCAGTCGGTGCCAGCTTTTTATTCCCGACAGAACTTGTCTTGATCAACGCCGATATCGCGCAAGTACCACCTGCCGACCTAAAAGAAGTCTTGACGAACTTGCTCATGAACTTGGTCGCCAATCCGATCAATGCAATCGCTGAAGCCAACTATATTGGTATCTTAGCATGGGCAATTATTATCGGTTTTGCACTGCGCCAAGCCAGTGATACTGCTCGTAATGTTGTCGGTGATTTCGCTGATGCCATCTCACAAGTGGTTAAATGGATTATTGCTTTAGCTCCATTTGGTATCTTGGGCCTAGTCGCTAGCACGGTTGCTGAGACAGGCTTTGCTTCTTTGGCAGGCTATGCACGTATCTTAATGGTATTGATCAGCTGCATGTTATTCATTGCGTTGGTTGCCAATCCGCTTATCGTCCTTATTAAAACGGGTAAAAACCCTTATCCGCTCGTATTCAGATGTCTGCGCGAATCAGGAATTACTGCCTTCTTTACACGCAGTTCAGCGGCCAATATTCCAGTCAACATGAATCTTGCCCGTAAGCTTGGATTGCATGAAGACACTTATTCGGTGACCATTCCACTAGGTGCCACTATCAATATGGCTGGTGCTGCGATTACCATTAATGTCTTAACGCTTGCTGCTGCTCATACGTTGGGTATCGAAGTGACGTTTGCATCAGCGCTGCTACTCAGTCTGGTTGCTACGATTAGTGCTTGCGGTGCTTCTGGTGTTGCTGGTGGTTCATTACTATTGATTCCACTCGCTGCTAGCTTATTTAGCATTCCAAATGATATCGCGATGCAAGTGGTTGCGATTGGCTTTATCATCGGTGTGATTCAGGATTCAGCTGAGACTGCATTGAACTCTTCTACTGATGTGTTGTTTACCGCAGCAGCGGATCCTACTTATTCACGTTAATTTCTGCTGAAGTGTTTTATATAGACATAAAAAAAGGGCCTTTAAAGGGCCCTTTTTTTACATATTATTTTGATTATTTGATTACTTTAGGTTGTCTATGTCGACTTCGATGACTGGTGTTTGCTGCTCTATTTGACGTTTAAGTTGGCGCAGTTGCTCAACCTCGTCTAACAACTCAAGTATCAATCCAATGGCAGGTACGCTAGCTTCAAAATCACGACTCAATCGCGATGCACGGCGCACTGTCGTCAGCTGATAACCAGTAAATTTTTCATGCTCTGGTACATCATATTCAATGATATTTTCTTCGATTAATTCGATGACCCATTGGCGCTCTTGGCCACAGGCAGAGACCAGTTCATCTAAGCTCATGATGATGTCTGTAAATTCAGTCGAGTGGTTCATAGCTATTATCCTCGTTTTCTCTTTATTTCATCGGTATCGTATTCATCTCTGCTATTCGTCTATTACTTCAGTAATAAATGACAGTTATTTATAACCTTGTTTAACGACTAATATTGATATCCGCAAAGGCTTGTTTTAGGTGCTCATAAGCCTGTATCGACGCATCGTTACTGACATCAGGATTGACGATATTTAAAGTTAGATACAGGTCACCTGCTTGCTTGGCAGGGATACCCTTGCCTTTAAGACGTAAATTGCTACCGGACTTGCTATTCTTAGGAATAGTCACACCAAGCGTACCCGCTGGCGTACTGACATTGATTTTTTCACCCAATGCCGCTTCCCACGGTGCAATATTCACAGTTTGATAAACGTCTGTGCCTTCTATGCGAATATTGGCATCATGACGAATTTTAACCTTCAAAAACAAATCACCATTTTTGCCATTACTGCTACCAGCAGCGCCTTGCCCTGCCAAACGAATTTGCTTACCATCAGTGATACCTTTAGGAATTTTTATCTTAAGGGTTTTATTATCGTAGTCGACATTACCATTGGGCTGACGAACAGGGACGTTCAGCTTAATGCTGTAGTCGTCGCCACTATAGACTGAAGATAAATCAACGGTAATCTCGGCATGCTGATCCTGACCTTTGCTATCTTGCGTCCCAAAGCCACCACCAAATTGATCAAAGCCGCTGCTTTGAGAGCGACTGCCCGTTTGTCCACCAGTTGACCCACGTGCACCGCGACCAAACGCTGAAAAAATGTCATCGAAGCGAAAACCACCATCACCAAAGGCCTCACCGTCGCCAAACTGATCTTTGATATCTTCCCAGCGAAACCCACCTTGACCCGCACCAGTTTGCCCACTGCCACCAAACCCACTTGATCTACTTTGACCTGCAAACGGATTATTTAGCATAGCGTCATATTCAGCGCGCTTTTCTTTATCTCTGATCGTTTCGTAAGCGTTATTTATTTCTGCAATTTTATTATCAGCGTCTGGATGATCACTGACATCGGGATGATACTGACGAACGAGCTTACGGTATTTTTTTTTGATATCAGCGTCTGAGGCGTCTTTTTTGACCCCTAAAATGTCATAGTAGTTTTTCTCTGCCATGTTATTTTCCCCAAAATAAAAACATATTAGTGGTATCAGTCTGCCAATTTCAAACGATACGGTATAAATGGCTACTAGATTTTGCTATAGCAATTTTTGTAGCCTACTTATCATCATAACAATAATTACAACAAACACCGTTATATAAATATTACCAGTAGTGGTGCCAAGCGATATCAACAATACTCTCTAATGCAGGTAAGCGAACACCTTATCTTTACCTTAAGTTAGATTTTTTTAAAATTTAGTATTATCAGCTCTATATTGGAACCACAAGAATGCCAAAAATTTTTTATTTACATAGTAGTAAGAATATAGAAAGGTTTTTTTACATTATATTATCTATTTCTAAATAGCGTTTCATAACGTTAATTATGCTATATCGATAGATTTGGTCTTTATATATTACCTATTTATATTACGTTCTTGGCTTTCCAGTATTTTGTCGGCTTCTTTATGAGAATCACTCTTTATAAGTCTAATTTTAGTACCTACATCATCATTATTTTTGCTAGAAAATATCTATTTTTCCTTAAAAAACAGCTATTTGACCTCATGAGTTTTTTACACGGCAGTAATAATATGACAAGCTAGCTCTTGTAGAATCCCCTATTATTCATACTCATAGGGAGTATAGATAACGTAGGCAAGAGCATCTGTCTATTTTATTAATTGCTTAAAGGTATTAAATGTCTTATTTAATCAAGTCTTTGGTTGTCACTTTATCGCTACTAATTAGCACCACAGTTTTCGCTGCCAATACCAGTTATTACGGTAGTAAGTTTCATGGTAAGCGCACAGCGAGTGGTAGTATCTTCAACATGAACTCTTTAACCGCTGCACATCGCACGTTACCGTTCGGCACGAAGGTACAAGTAACCAATCAAAAGACAAAGCAGAGCGTCGTTGTAAAAATCACGGACAGAGGACCTTTTATTAGAGGTCGTATCCTTGATTTATCAAAAGCCGCTGCTGGTGAAATAAACTGTCAGCTTTGTACGACCACGATGGAAATACTGTCGTACGGTGATGGCAAATATCGTAAGGAATAATGTAATAAAAAAGGGATGGCTGATGCCATCCCTTTTTTATGTCTGTTTATATAACTAACTATCTAGAATGCTTTATGCGAACTTAGCTTCCATCTCTTCTAAAGTCGTCATTGATAGTAGTAACTTCTCTTCATTATCACTATGCTGCTGCTGTAGCGCCGTTTGCTCATTTAGCAATACAAGCAAGTCAGACTTACGGCGCTCTTCGTACAGCTCCGTATCAGCCAGTTTTTCTTCAAGCGTCACAAGCTGCTTATCAATCTTAGCCAGTGTCTTTTCTGTTTCCTCTATCTCGCGGCGGATAGGTGCTGTCATTTTACGCTGTTCAGCCGCTAGCTTACGCTGCTCTTCTTTACTAAGTGCAGGCGTCGCAGCCTTACTCTTTGATGAGTTATCAGATGCTTTGTTGCTTACTTGGCTATTATCTGTTTCACGTGAAACAAACTTCTTACTCTCTTTTTTACTTTTTTTCTTACCGGTATTCTTATCTGATGCATTCTCTTGCTTGCGCTTCTCTGCTAGCCACTTACCATAGTCACCAATGTCGCCATCGAACTCTTCGATGATGCCATCATGTACCAGATACAGCTCATCACAGACATTAGCAATCAATTCTCGATCATGCGAGACTAGTACCACTGCGCCCTTAAAACCTTGTAATGCAATCGTCAATGCTTGACGCATTTGCAAGTCTAAATGGTTGGTTGGCTCATCGAGTACAAGGACGTTTGGACGTTGCCAGACGATCAGTGCCAAGGTCAAACGCGCGCGCTCGCCACCTGAGAATAGCTCGCTTGGTGTATCAATACGCTCACCGCGGAAGTCAAAGCTACCCAAGAATGAACGTAGCATCGCATCAGAGGTTTTGCCTGCTAGGCGACGTAACATCTCTATAGGCGTTGCTTTGGCATCTAGGATATCCATTTGATGCTGATTGAAATAGCCAAGCTTTAAGGTATCCGAAACACGATACTTTCCTGTTAGTACGCCAAGCTCACCGACTAATGCTTTAATCAGCGTTGATTTACCAGCGCCGTTCATACCCAATAAGCCAAGACGGGTGTCAGGGGTTACCTGTACATTGGCATTGTGTAGAAGCGGTGTCTCACTATAGCCAATATCTGCGTTGGTCAGCTCAATCAGCGGTGAGCTCATGTTTGCTGGCTCATAAAACTGGAACGAGAAAGGATTGTCAGCCATCATTGGTGACAGTTCTGCCATACGCTCTAACTGCTTAATACGGCTCTGTGCTTGCTTAGCTTTACTGGCTTTAGCACGGAAACGACGAATAAAGTCATCCAAATGAGCCTTAGTCGCTTCTTGCTTTTCAAACGCTTGCTGCTGCTGCGCCATACGCTCGTGACGGGTACGAATGAACTGCTGATAGTTACCAGTATAAAGAGTGATTTTTTGCTGCTCTACATGCAGGATATGACCGACTGTCGCGTCCAAAAACGCTTGGTCATGCGAAATCACAATGACCAAACCCATATAAGCATTGATCCATGTTTCAAGCCACAGAATAGCGTCCAAGTCCAAATGATTGGTTGGCTCATCGAGTAACATCAAATCAGCACGGCTCATCAAGGTTTTGGCGAGGTTCAAACGCATACGCCAACCACCAGAAAACCCTTCTACTGGCAGCTCATGCTGGCTAGTCTTAAAACCAAGACCTGCCATAATTTGTGCTGCTTTGGTCGGCGTACGATATCCGTCGATTTCATCGAACTGTTGGTGTAGCACACCAATTTGCTCATCACTGACACTGCTCAAATCATTTAGTGCAGCATTAATTTCATACCACTGCTCATCACCGCTCAATACATAATCGATTGCAGACTGCGTCGTAGCACCAACTTCCTGTGCCATGTGCGCCACATGCCAGCTATCAGGAATACTGACCTCACCTTTATCAAGGGTGACCTCTGTATCGCCTGTACCCATCTGCGTCAGTAGTAGCGCAAATAAGGTAGATTTGCCTGTGCCGTTGTTGCCCGTCAGTCCAACTTTGTGACCTGGATGGAGCTGAAAGCTTGCACCTGCAAACAATTCACGACCATCACGGCGAACACCAACGTCTTTAAATTCGATCATATAATTTCTTCATCTCAACAATAATATAGATATAGGGCAATAAGAAACACACATAGGGTATGCCAACTGGCGGCTATTATTTCAAACGCTTGCTCCATAGGCAAACAATTAAATAACTATTTCAAAACTAAGTATTTATTACGCTAAAAACCTTACATTGTACAAGCGACTCTTGAGCTCATACATGGTTGTTACTATTATAAAGGTTATAGCCGTAAAATACCGTAATATGACTAATAAGCTTTAAGACTGCCTAATATTATTAAGTAGTGTTTTATATAATCACACGCTATTATTTTTTAGTCTGGTTATTGGTTTAGCCCATTGACGCAGTTATTTTAAAAAACACAATATCAAAAATGGAACACTGCTATTCATTAGTAAAATTCAGTAGTTGCATCACTCTTGACAAACGAATCAGCACCCCCATTATGATATACTGCTAAAAGATAAGTGCCCACTATCAATAGAGCCAATAAAACGTTGTGGTAGCACAAATAATATTTTGAAATTGTACAAACAGCTTATAATGCACCAATAGCTTTGCCATAATGACAGCACCCAATTAAATCAAACGCCGTGCGTATCTTTATTTGCAAGTATCCTATTGCAAACCCAAACAGGACGACGACCGCATTTGATCCTAGCAACTGAGGTAGATATGAACGAATCAGCCAACCAATTTAGTCCAAGCTCAAGCCAGCCAGTAGACCCAACCGTATTAAGCCTAACTGATAGTGCGGCGCAAAAAGTACGCCGTCTACGCGAAGAAGAAGGCGATAGCGATCTTATGTTACGTGTCTATGTGACAGGTGGCGGTTGTTCTGGTTTCTCTTACGGGTTTAACTTTGCCAACGATCTAAACGAAGACGATGCCAATTTTGATAATGGTGATGTGACGTTAGTCGTCGATTCGCTAAGCTATCAATACTTGCAAGGCTCTACCGTTGACTACACCGAAGGACTGGAAGGGGCACGTTTTGTGGTGACCAATCCAAATGCCACGACCACGTGCGGCTGCGGTTCGTCATTCTCTATATAAGCCAAATAGACGCGGTCGCGCTATGGTTATTAAGATAATGCGATAGTGTGCCCATACCATGTCAAATGGCTTGTAGGCATAATGAACAAAGCATCTATCTCTCAGGTAGATGCTTTTTTTATCAAACTGTCTGGCCAGAATAACGCTATATTCGAGATGAATTTGTATCAAAAATAAGGTCAAAATCCTCACAAATCGTGTTGCCTAAAGCTTATCGTATTTGTAATTGTCCGTGGTTTTCAAGACAGCTTTGAGCTAAACTGACGGAATTATTGACCTAACATTTACCTATTTTATGGACAAACGCTTATCGTGTTTTGATCCGCCATAATAAATAACAATAGATGACTATTATGAGTAATTTTGCGAGTAGCTTTGTTAATTTCGAAATCCCTAATTGGTTTGATAGCCAACACTTAACTGGTATGCTCCGCGGTATTGAAAAAGAGGGCCTGCGCGTAAAGCCTGATGGTTTCTTGGCACAGACCCCGCATCCAGCCAAACTTGGATCAAAACTTACCCACCCTTTTATCACTACCGATTACTCAGAAAGCCTGCTTGAGCTCATCACTGAACCAAAATCCTCACCAAAAGAAACCCTTAATATGCTGCGCCAATTGCACGTATTGGTCTATCAGGGCATACCTGAAGGTGAGTTGATGTGGCCATTATCGATGCCTTGTATGTTGTCTTCTAAAGATGAGGATATCCCACTAGCTGATTACGGTAGCTCTAATACGGGTAAGCTAAAAACCCTATATCGTAGTGGCCTTGGTATCCGCTATGGTCGCCGTATGCAGACGATTGCTGGTCTACATTACAACTTGTCTTTTGGTGATACGTTGTTTGAGACATGGCAAGCCAAAACGCCGACTGCACAAAGCCAAACGTTGACAGAGTTCAAAAACGAGAAATACTTAGGGTTGATTCGTAACTTTAAACGTCTAACCAGCCTTGTTTTATATTTGCTAGGTGCCAGTCCAAGCGTATGTCCTTGTTTCTTGGCAGGGCGTGAGCACGATTTAGAATTGCTTAATGATTCGACTTATTACAAACCTGCTGCGACTAGCCTACGTATGGGTAAGCTTGGCTATACCAATAGCGTGCAAGAGCAACTTGATATCCGTTATAACTATCTGCCAGAGTATGTCGATGGTCTGCGCCGTGCCATTCAAACGCCGCACGAGAGCTTTGCTAAGCTTGGCTTAGAAGACGAAAATGGTAACCCGATCCAAATCAACAATCATATTCTACAAATAGAAAACGAGTACTACAGCCCTATTCGTCCTAAACAAATTGCGATGAGCGGTGAAACACCAACCGAGGCGCTTGAGCGTCGCGGTATCGCCTATGTCGAGTTCCGTGCTATCGATCTTGACCCATACAGTGACGTAGGTATTCGCCTCTCTAGTGCTTGTTTCTTGGAAGTAATGGCACTGTACTGTCTGTTCAGTGACTCACCAGACCTGCTACCTGAAGAAGAAGATACACTCGCTATCAATCTTGAACGTGTGGTCAATGAAGGTCGCCGTGATGATTTGCACATTATCAATAATGGTCAAGAGCAGTCACTTGAAAGTTGGATGCTCACTCATCTAGAGCGTATGCAGCCGCTTGCTGCATTGCTTGATGCTCACTATGGTGGTAACGATTACCGCGCGGCTGTAGCATTGATGCAGGGCAAAGCAGGACACTCTGAGTCGACTATCTCTGCACAAGTAAATTCTGACAGTAAACGCTTAGGCAGCTTATGGCAGCTTGGATTTACGTTAGCTCAGCAGCATCGCGAGTCTTTATTACAGCAGACACTTAGTCCAAACACTCAAGCTAAATACGAAGTATTGGCAGAAAAATCTATCTTACAGCAAGCTGAGATTGAGCAGTCTGAAACAGAAGACTTTGCGGAATTTTTACAGCAGTATCGCTAAGTTGCTAGTTATTAATTGCTAAGTCCTGACTGTGAAGTTTTGACCGCCTAATTTTGTTTGCTACCCTACATCTATTATAGATAAACCCATAAGAGTAACCGCACAATGCGACAGCTAACCACTTACCGTAACCTGCAAGTATTTTTGGTGATAATGGCCATCATAGGCATGAGTTTTGCGCTGTTTTATTTACAGCGTCATCTAGGGCTTTCACCTTGCCCGCTCTGTATTTTTCAGCGTGTTGGCCTAATCGTCATGGGCGGATTCGCCCTGATATCAGCGTTGTTTAATCCTAAATCTAAAGTGATAAGACTACTGCTATGGCTTGGTAGTCTAGTAGGTATCGGCTGGGCAACTGCGGTAGCAGCACGCCATGTATGGCTGCAACATTTGCCTGCTGACCAAGTACCTTCTTGTGGTCCAGGACTGAACTATTGGCTTGATACCCTCCCTATCTTACAAGTATTCGAAGAAGTTTTTGCAGGATCTGGCGAATGTGCCTCTGTTGATTGGACGCTTATGGGATTAAGTATCCCTGAGCAGTCGTTGATTCTATTTAGTGTACTGCTGATCGTACATGTCTTGATATTAATGCGTATCGTAAAATCTGCCAATTAGTATCTTATGACTCAATAAGACGTTAGGTTTCTTTCCTAGTTTTGCTTTTAAAACAGACATTGCTATCTTCGATACAATGTCTGTTTTTTTGTCTACTATTAACCCGCCCTTACAACCCATATTAGTGTTACCAACAGGACTTTCTACTACCAACTCATGCCTTTTAGAGATAAGGCCAACAACAAAAAGCCCACAGAGATATTTTCAAGCCTTTGATATCTTTAGTCAGCTTACCTTATAAACAGATAAGCATCAGATATTTGTCGCTTTCTACTCATAAGCTATCTGTATTTTGAATATACGATAATGCTATCAAGTTCTTAATTTATATTATTACTACGCGCCCATGCCTTATTATCCTTATCTTTGACAATGGCTTTACGTTGTCGATAGTATAGATGAGCTTGAAAAATACTTGTTAAAAACTGTTTTTGGTATGACCATGATATATTTTGCTCCCGTTCGCTCTACTACGCTTGCTATCGTAAAACGCTGGCGTCCTTCGTTACTTGTAGCGTCACTATGCGTGCTACTCGTAGGCTGTGATAGTGCCTCGTCCAATACCGATAAAGACATGGTATCTACGTTCGCGTCGACTGGTTCTGAATCAAAAGATGCTTCACCATCATTGCAAAATGACAATATTGAGAGTGCTGAGCTAGCGAGTGATGATGAGACAGGCGAGATGGTGGAAGGGCAATCATTAATTGCTGCTGCTCAGTCAAATAAGGATACCTATGCAGACAGCTCTATGGAGCGATCAGAAGCGAAAAGCAGTATGCTGCAAGCAACATTGATGGGCGATTACGGCGGCATGGTCTCTTGTACAGATTGCGACAGTATCGACGTTACATTGAACTTATTCGCTGACGGGTCTGTACTAAAAGCAAGTTATTATCATAATCCTGAAAAACCAAAAACACCTCTACTCGAATCGGGCATCTACCGACAAGACAATGACAAAATCACTATTGTCTATGAAGGAAAAAATATCGAGACCTATCATATCCAAGACAACCACTTGATACGGATCGATGAGCACGATAATTTAGAGGATGACTATACGTTATCTCGCAAATAAAAGCGTCAATAAGAATCACTTAAATAAAAGTCTCTTCGTGCTAGCTATTAGTTGGCGTCTCGCTGCATACTAAAACAGCCAAATTGTATTAGCTACATAGCGCCTACTTGTTAGGCGTTTTTTATTGGTCATCGAACAGGGTTTACTTTACAATGATTGCTTGTTTGCCAAGCTGATATATTGGTCGTTGTTTATCAGAGTGGTTATTTTTACTGATGACAGCTAGGCACTTCACACTTTATTTTATTAGCTCTCTATTCTTTTCATTCAAGCGCGTACGGAACGTCTATGCATATTCATATCCTTGGTATTTGTGGTACTTTTATGGGCTCACTGGCATTGCTAGCACGTGCGCTTGGGCATACGGTCACAGGTTCAGATGCCAATGTCTATCCTCCTATGTCCACTCAGCTCGAAAATGCTGGCGTGACTATCGAAGAGGGCTACCTAGTAGAACATTTGCAACCAACGCCAGACTTAGTTGTCGTTGGAAACGCGATGAAGCGCGGCATGGATGTGATTGAGTACATGCTAGATAATGGCTTGCGCTATACCTCAGGTCCGCAGTTTTTATCTGAGCAAGTATTGCAGTCACGTCACGTAATCGCCGTTGCAGGTACGCATGGTAAGACTACAACCACGACGATGCTTGCGTGGATATTACATTATGCTGGTATCGATGCAGGGTTTTTGATTGGCGGTGTACCATTAGTTGATACGACTGACGAGCACTTACAGCAAGTGTTTGCGCACAGCAGCTATTTGGGCGCTGATAAAAGCGATGATGATAAATCTGGTTACTTTGTGATTGAAGCAGATGAATACGATTCTGCGTTTTTTGATAAGCGTTCGAAGTTCGTTCACTATCGTCCGCGTACTGCTATTTTGAATAACCTTGAGTTTGATCATGCAGATATTTTTGCAGATCTCAATGCAATACAAACTCAGTTCCACCATATGGTGCGCATGATTCCAAGCACTGGCAAAATCATTATGCCAGCCGCAACCATCAGTCTAGAAGATACGCTAGCGAAAGGGGTTTGGACACCTATCTGGCGTACTGCCGTCATCGACTCTACTTTAGCTGATACTAGCGAAAATACGCGTGCTCTACAAGATAGTAGCGATTGGCAGGCTGAGCTGATTCAAGAAGACGGTAGTAAGTTCAAAGTCAGTTTTGCCGCTGATAAAGATGCCTCTGCTATCATAAACTGGTCAATGAGCGGTATCCATAACGTCAATAACGCGTTAGTTGCTGTAGCCGCTGCTTATGATGTTGGCGTCAATGTTGAGACTGCTTGTGCTGCTTTATCAGATTTCGCTGGTATCAAGCGCCGGATGGAGCTGATTGGCGACGTCAATGACATCTTAGTCTTTGATGATTTTGCCCATCATCCAACAGCTATTACAACCACATTGGATGGTGCCAAAAAGAAGCTGGCTGATAGACGCATTTGGGCTATCATTGAGCCACGTAGCAACACCATGAAAATGGGCATTCATCAAGACAGCTTGGCTCAATCAGCAGCACTTGCTGACTACACATTATGGTACGAGCCTACTGGTTTGGAATGGGGCTTAAAAGAGGTCATCGAACAGGCCAAAGCTACTAGCGACTCTATCGGCAACCAACAAGTGCTATCAAGCATTGACGCTATTATTGAGCATGTCAGCAGTCATGCAAAAGCAGGTGACGCGATTGTAGTTATGTCAAATGGCGGCTTTGAAGGGATTCATCAGCGTTTATTAACCGCATTACATACGGCTAAAGATCCTAGCTAGAGCTAATAAACAGATTCTCTTCTTCTCTTATATACAAACGCAGCTCATCTAATAGATGGCTGCGTCTTTTTACTTTTAATATTTATATAACTTCATTTATGCGAGTTCAGCACTACAAGTACCACATTGATAAACGCTGTTAGCACCACTGCTACCTTTGTAACCTTTCGTTTACTTATTGCCCTTACTCGATAGCAAATCGGACTTTTTCCTCACATAGCCCCTACAGTAGTAACATTTTATGCTTACTTTTGCGTCCGAGGAGTGTTTACAATAGATTTATCAAAACTTGTAACACATTATAAATATTAATAATATTAGGAGAATAACATGAGCTTTATTTGGATGATTATTGTAGGTTTAGTCGCAGGTTTATTAGCACGTGCTATCAAACCAGGTAACGACCCTATGGGTTGGATTATGACTATCGTACTGGGTATCGTCGGTGCAATGCTAGGTGGTTTCCTAGCTGGTCTAATCGGTATCAACGCTGATGGTGGTTTCACTGGTCTTATATTCTCAGTAATTGGTGCAATTATCTTATTGTTCCTATATGAAATGATTGTAAACAAACGCCGTGCATAATTAGTTATAAGCCATGCATAGTTTAGTCATAAATGATTACTAGCTAATTAAAATACTATATAAACAAAGCCTTGCGTTAAGCAGGGCTTTTTTATGCCATTTATCATCGAAATTTAGTCTTTCTATATGCATATAGCATCATATGACTGCGAAAGTATTGATAAGCATTACTTTTGTCCCCATTTATCTTATAATATCAACCTTATTTTGTCCTTATCATTGAGGTGAGCGTTATGGCACTACTCCCTATATTAAGTTACCCAGATCCTCGCTTGCGTACTATCGCCAAGCCTGTCAAGGAAGTGACTGCTGAAATCAAAACCTTAATCGCAGACATGATCGAGACGATGTATGATGCTCAAGGCATCGGGCTTGCAGCCAGTCAAGTGGATCATCATATTCAGCTTATCGTCATGGATTTGTCTGAAGACAAAAGCTCTCCTAGAGTTTTTATCAATCCAAAAGTCACGCCACTGGTAGAAGAAAAGCAACCGTATGAAGAAGGCTGCTTATCTGTACCTGATGTCTATGACAAAGTCGAACGTCCTAATAAGGTCCGTATTGAAGCGTTAGACGGTAACGGTGAGGTCATCGACGAAGTCGTTGAAGGACTGCTGGCTGTTTGTATTCAGCATGAAATGGATCACCTAAATGGCGTAATCTTCGTTGACTACTTGTCTCGTCTTAAACAGACGCGTGCTCGTGATAAAGTCCGCAAAGTTCTTAAAATACGCGAAAAGCAAGAAGCTCAATCAGCAGAAAAACAGACACAAGCCGTCAATTCTTAAAGCGCTACTCTTTATTCTTATCTTTTTTATTTCGTCTTTATCCTTCACATAGTTACGTCTACAGTGAATGTTAATATTTAGCATTCACTGTTTGGCGATAACTTTTATAACCGATACAGTTTCCACAAAAGGTTTACTACTATGACAATGATCAAAATTGACCAATATTTTGAACCTGCCAGCTGGCAGAAATTTACCAAGGCTGCTGAAGGTCGCGAGACGCCTTTCTTAGTAGTTGACCTTAGTCGTATCGAAACCAAATACCATGAAATGGTAAGCCTGTTTCCTAACGCTAAACTGCATTATGCAATGAAAGCTAGCCCTGCGGTGGAAGTAATCGACCTATTGGCAAACCTTGGTTCAAACTTTGACTGTGCCTCTATTTATGAGCTTGATCGCGTGCTTGGTTGCGGCGTTGAGCCATCTCGTATCTCATATGGCAACACCATCAAAAAAGCTGAGCATGTTAAATATGCTTTTGAGAAAGGCATCGATCTATATGCAACTGATTCAGAAGCAGATCTAAAAAACATTGCCAAACACGCTCCAGGTTCTAAAATATTTGTGCGTATCTTAGTTCAAGGCTCAGAGACAGCAGAATGGCCATTGTCACGTAAGTTTGGTTGCCATCCTAATATGGCAATCGACCTACTGGTTCAAGCACGTGAGTTGGGCTTGGTTCCTTATGGTATCTCATTCCACGTTGGTAGCCAGCAAAAAGACGTCGCTGCATGGGATGATGCATTATCCAAAGTTAAATATATGTTTGACTGGATGAAGAACGAGGAAGGTATCAAGCTACAAATGATTAATTTGGGCGGCGGCTTCCCGACCAATTACATTAGCGAAGTCAACCCTATCAAAGTCTATGCGGAAGAGATTACCAGCTATCTGACTGACGATTATGATGATGACGAAATGCCAGAGATTATTTTAGAGCCGGGTCGTTCGTTGGTTGGTGGTTCAGGCGTATTGGTCAGTGACGTAGTACTGATCTCTCGTAAGTCGGATACTGATTTGACTCGTTGGGTATATACCGACGTTGGTCTATTCCAAGGCTTAATCGAGACGCTAGGTGAAGCTATCAAGTACCCTGTCTATACGCCTAAGATGGAGACGTCTACCAGCGAAGGCACAGTAGTACTGGCAGGCCCAACCTGTGACTCAACCGATATTATGTATGAAGAAGCAGGCTATCAGCTACCAGAAGAGCTTGAGATTGGTGATAAAATCTATTGGCTAACCACTGGTGCCTATACCAACTCTTACTCATCGGTAGAGTTCAATGGTTTCCCACCGCTAGAAGTGGTTTATATTGACTAGTACTTAATACTGCTCCACAAAAAAGCGCGACACGGTTAATACCCGTATCGCGCTTTTTTGTGCGTAACGACTTAGTAACTAGTCAATTCGCAAAGAAATAGGCACGCTATTATTGTTATTAATAGTTCGGCTACCGTTACTGGTACTACTTGAGTTTTGTGAAACTTGTCCAATCGTTACCCATTGTCCACGTGGCACGATAATCGTACTGTTCAATCTTTGACCCCGAATAGCATTGCTAGCACTGCCAGTGGAATTGTCAGTAGAACTCATTTGATTATAAGGTGAATTCGGCTGCACTAACTTTTCTTCCACTTGGGAAAGTTGTACTTCAATTTGCCCATTGGGCAGCAGTCTTGGTGTGACGGCAATCCCTTGTGTCGTTGGCAGTAATATTTGCTGCTGAATCACAATCTGTGGTCTTAGGTTATCGTTAGCTGAGCGATGATAAGTTGAATAGTTATTAGCATTATAGGTTTGAGTCAGTGAGTAGAGCGTACCTGTGCTGATACTCGCCGCACTGCCAGATAATGTTTGTACTTGATATAGATTACTACTCTGCTGCAGGCTGCTACGCTGACTAATAACCCCTGCACCTTGGATACCGCGATTGGTGATAAGGACCTGACCCTGCTGAATATTACCTTGCCCGCTACTACTATTGCCAACACGTACAGCGACCGTCAATGCCTGTGGCTGACGGTCAATTTGAGACAACAACTGCTGTACCACCTCATAATTGCGTGCCGTCGTTTGCAGTACCAATTTATCTTGATACGTAGTCACCGTACCACCGTCTGCGCTACTATTTAATTGCTGCCTTACTGCAGGTAGTAGGCTAGCCCCGCCATAAGTATGGATGACATAAGTTTGAGCAGTACTGGCTTGTACGGTTACTGGTAAAACCGCTAGACTCAGTGCAAAAGCTGATAGACTTGCAAGGTTGATGGCATAAACAGCACCAATCAGTCTATGACTAATATAGCGTTTGATACTATTCATACCTGCTCCCTTATTACTATTAAGTCATCAGTCATAACGCTATAGTCAATCATCAACCATTAACTATAAATAGTCGTTAGTCACTTAATCCAAGTACATCTTGCATATTGTACTGACCTACTTCCTGCTCAACGACCCAAGTTGCGGCACGTACGGCACCAGCGGCAAATGTCATGCGCGCGCGTGCACGATGGGTAATCTCGACCACTTCGCCATCTGCGATAAACATCACAGTATGGTCGCCTACGATTTCGCCACCACGTACCGCGTGGATACCGATTGTGCCAGATTCGCGCTCGCCAGTTTGTCCTTCGCGGCCATAGATAGCGACGTCTTTTAGGTTCTGTCCGCGCGCTTCTGCGACGGCTTCAGCCATCATATATGCGGTACCAGAAGGCGCATCGATTTTGTGCTTATGATGGGCTTCGATGATTTCTACATCAGCATCATTACCAAACGCTTTGGCAGCCATTCCGAGTAGCTTCAATGATAAATTAACGCCTGTCGAATAGTTGCCCGCATATACGATAGTGATTTTCTCACTTGCTTTTGCCAGTACTTGTTCTTGCTGTTCATTGAATCCTGTCGTCCCGATGACCATAGCGACGTTATGCTCAGCACAAACTTGCATGTTTTTTTCAGTAGCG
Source organism: Psychrobacter sp. NPDC078501 (assembly GCF_044900935.1). NCBI lineage: Bacteria > Pseudomonadati > Pseudomonadota > Gammaproteobacteria > Moraxellales > Moraxellaceae > Psychrobacter > Psychrobacter sp. NPDC078501. Next base: position 471,495 of record NZ_JBJDOS010000003.1, read on the forward strand.
TCAGGCAAGCTAAAATCAATCAGCACATCGATATCATTAATCACAGCGGCTAAGTCATCAACGATTTGTACATTTAAATGACCGATAGCAGCAACTTCGCCGGCATCGGCACCAACTAGGCTAGAGCCTTGACGCTCAATCGCTGCTTTTAATGCAGTTTGTGGATTGTTCTGTACTGCCTCGATAAGCATACGACCCATACGCCCGCCTGCACCGATTACCCCAACGTTGATAGATTTATTATTTACTTGTTCGCTCATGTTTTTACCTTAAATGTTTTATATTTGGTGAAATTATTTTTGACCATATTTATCGTAAGTTTAGCAAATATCGACACATGAATGGCTTTTTATACCATCAATAAAAAGCCCAAAGGTTTCATGTGAAACTTTTGGGCTTAGTTCAATACTAGCTACTTAGTTAAACTATTTCTTAATCGAACAAATCACCGATTTTTTTGAAGAATGACTTTTTATGTGGCGACTGTTGATGCTTGCTGTCATCATCCAACGTGTCTTGGAATTGGCGTAACAAGTCTTTTTGCTCACGAGTCAGATTTACTGGCGTTTCGATAACCACACGGCAAATCAAATCACCTTTCATGGTAGTACGCACTGGCGTTACGCCTTTGCCGCGTACACGCAGTAACTTACCGCTTTGCGTACCTTCTGCCACTTTGATTTTTACTTTGCCATCTAAGGTTGGGATTTCGACTTCTTTACCCAATGCTGCATCAGTGATACTTACTGGTACATCCATATATAGGTCAGCACCTTGACGGGTGAATACATTGTGCTGTTTGACGCGTACTTCGACATATAGATCGCCGTTTTGTACGCCAGCGCCGCCCGCTTCGCCCTCGCCTGCTAGACGAACGCGATCACCATCATCAACGCCTGCAGGGATAGAGACTTCTAAGGTGCGTGATTTGTCTTTTACGCCATTGCCATGACAGTCCGAACAAGGGTTTTTGATCTGTTTACCAGTACCGCCGCAATGAGGACAAGCCTGCTGTACTGCAAAGAAACCTTGCTGCATACGTACTTGACCTTGGCCATGACACGTCTGACAGGTAACAACATCAGAAGCATTTTTTGCCCCTTTACCATCACAGGTATCACAAGGCGCAGGAGCCGTGAAACTGATTTCTTTTTTGCAGCCACGTACGGCTTCTTCTAATGTCAGCTCAATCACATAACGCAAGTCAGAGCCGCGACGCGAACGCCCACCGCCGCCGCCACGCTGCTGACCGAAGATATCACCGAAGTTACCAAAGATATCGCCAAAGATATCTTGGAAGTTGCCGCCACCTGCGCCGCCGAAGCCGCCGCCACCCATCCCGTTTTCAAAGGCTGCATGGCCCATACGGTCGTAGGCCGAACGTTTCTCTTCGTCGCTCAATACTTCATAAGCCATTGAAGCTTCTTTGAATTTGTCTTCCGAATCAGGATCATCAGAGTTGCGATCTGGATGGTATTTCATGGCAAGCTTACGGTAGGCTCGCTTAATTTCTTTGCTGTCAGCGGTCTTACTGACACCTAATATTTCATAAAAATCGCGCTTACTCATGCTCTCTCCTATCGTCTTTACAGCCACACCGGTTCGTCAAATCATCAGCTCAATTGATAGTTGTCTTAATCTTATTCGTGATTCTTAGCTGATGGATATGTATAACGTTTCACATGAAACACAATAATTCACCATGCTATAGAACCATAATGCTTAGACTTAACCAACAAATACGGTGAAGGCTGCTTAGCCAAATCAATTATAAAAAGTTTGCGCTATTTATGGAGATGGTCTGCTGATTTATCAAGCTCTTAAATGATGAAATTAGAAGTTGGCATCGCTGCGGCAAAAGCCAAACGATTCATTAAGGTTACTGCAAAGCTTTTCGTACCTGAGCGGTGCCCAGTCGTGCTAATATTTACCGCCACATCTACGGTCATTTATACTCATAGTGATGACGATTGCGACAAGGTATTAAGTCTTATGAAAAAGCTGGTTATTCTATTAATCATCATTGCGGTAGCAGTGTATGCAGGCTCGCCTTACTACAGTGCTTATCAGCTCAAAAATGCTTATGATGATAAAGACGGTGCCACTATCGCAGCGGCTATTGATTATGAACAAGTGCGACCAAGCGTCCAAAATCAGCTAACCAGCCAATTTGCGACGACAATGACTAAGTACCCACTAATTTCTGAATTGGGCGGTGAGCCGTTGACCCAAGCCGCGAATGGTTTTATCGCGCAGGCAGTTGAAGGAGCCATCACCCCGCAGAATATCGAAAAAGTGATTAATACCCAAGGTCAAGCCAATACAGCAACCAAAGAGCTAGCTGCAGCATGGGCCATCGCTAGCGATCAAGTTGATTTGAAAAACCTAATTCAGAGCTTAATCATTCAGCGCGGTGATGTCGATGCCGTGGTCAAAAGCCAAATGCAGCAAGTCATGAAAAAACAAGCGGCAGAACTTGAGCAGCAAGTCGCCCAAGGCAATGACAGCGAAAAGCCAACGCTGAGCTACTGCGGTATTAACTGCTTTAGTATTAGTGGTCAGGTAAAAGGCTACCCTCTCACTATCGAGATGCAACGTGAAGGACTTATCAATTGGAAAATCGTTGATATCGTCTTACCATAAATTATTTAAGACAGCTTTTGAGATGCAAAAATATCTGAATAGAACCATAAAAAAACCGCCTTATGAACTGATTCATAGGGCGGTTTTTTTACTTTGTTTAGCAGTCTAATACCTTAAAGTTTTGAATTGCTAGAACACTCAACCATACTAATCAATTATTCAACACCCAAAAACTCTAGAAATTCTGGACTCTCAAAACTCGCCTGATATAGCACGCCATCTTCACGATAGATGGCAGGCGTCGCCATTACCGCGAGTCCAGCTGCTTTTTCACGATTGGGTGTTACATGGTCAACCGTACAACTTACTGATGCAGGTGTCATTTCACCCTGTAGCATCGCCTTGTCGAATGCCTGACGACGACTGTCTTCATCCGCTTGGCACCAGATACCACGCATCTGCTTTGGTGACGCCTCATATATCGGATAGCCGATGACATTGACCGTCACGCCTTTTGCATTGAGCGAGGGCACTTGCTGATGCAGTCGGCGGCAGTAAGGGCAATTCACATCATCCGCCACATAAATAACGGCTCTCTCAGTAATGGTTGCTGGATAAGTGATTAACTGGCTTTTGTCCAATGACGCAAACACAGACTGGTTTTTGCGTTTTTCAAAGTTCTCATCGAGACCGATAAATTGACCATTTTCGATGACTGATATTTCACCATCGGTAATATACTGCGCATCGTCCGATAGTAAAAACGGCACGCCTTCTAGCGTTGCACCCCAGATGACACCCGGTACTGCGGTATAAAAGAACGGTGTTTTCGCGCTCATGTTCTTAAGCGCAGCCATATTTGCTAGCATAGACGATTTGACTGAGGCACTGACAGGTTTACCTACTTGGCTACTGTTGCCCAGGCTATCACTACGCGTTGGCGTTTCGGTGATAACTTGCTTACTTGGGTTTTTCTGTAGCTCACCCTGAATGACGTAACGACCATCTTCGGTGATGTGCAGCGGCAATTGGCCGGCCAAATTCACTTTATACATATTAGGCAGTTTGGATGGCACAATAGAAGTAATCTGTGTTTTGATGCCTGTTTGGGTCAATATTTGGCGCAATCGCTTATCGACAGCTGCACTCACTGCTTGAGCTGCTTGTGAATTTGTAGTGCTTTGCGTTACGTTATTGCTATTAGCATCCGCTGAACTTGGCTGAGCGCAAGCAGTGGTTGCTAATAGTATGACGCTGATTAGACTAGTGGACTTTAATACAGATAATGTCACAGAGAGATTCCTATCTGGTTTTTAATAATGGCAGTTTTCAATATTAAGACCAATTCCAAAGCTACCACTAACTGAAAGATAGCAATCTATTTTCTGATTAGGTAGATTCTTGGAATTGGTTTAAGGGTTGTCTGCCATAAAAATATAGATAAAAAAGTATAGATAAAAAAGACTGTAGCATATGGGATAGTTTTGCAAAGCAATAAATGGCTAATGTCGCAAAACTGCTACTTATCTTTAAGAGATAGGCAACACAGGTAGGTAGTAGACATAAATACAATATAGCAGACCGCAAAAAGCAGCACACTGGGTAGCGGCTGCTAATGGGTTCAAAACGATAGTTTCAAGACAAATACTAAGGCCAAAGCTTAATAGTTTTAGTGCTTATTTCTTAAAACTTGGCAACTTCTTCTGGCGTTAAGAAACGACTGTCGCCTTTTTCTAGGCCTTCTAGATTGATATGACCGATACTGGCGCGGTGCAGCTCAGTTACTCGATTACCAAAGTAACCCATCATACGTTTGACCTGATGATATTTACCCTGCTCTAATGTTAGGCGAGCATGTTTTTCATCAATGAACTCAAGAACAGCAGGCTTGGTTGGCTCGTAATCACCTTCAAGCAAGATGCCTTCAGCCACTTTCTTCACGGCTTTTTCTTGTGCATCACTATCCATTGCATCTGCCAATGTCAGCTCGTACACCTTTGCATGCTCGTGCTTAGGACTGGTGACACGATGTAGCCAGCCGCCATCATCACTCATCAGCAATGCGCCAGTGGTATCGACATCGAGACGCCCAGCGATACGCAGGCTACCCAATTCTGGTACAGCAATCAGTTCAGTGACGATTGGATACTCTTTAACTTTTAGCGTGCACTCAAAGCCTTCAGGCTTATACAACAAGATATAGCGATTGCCCGCAGCGACCGACAATGGCTCGCCCGCCCACATCACATCATCATTGACCACATCGACATGTAGGCCAGGATCTTTAACCACTTGATCGTTTACGGTGATTTCGCCGGCGTGCATGATCTTTTTTGACTCTTTACGCGACAGCTCGGTGGCTTTACTAATGAATTTATCTAAACGCATACTATTTACTACCATCGGTTTTATTATACCAGCCCTAAATCAGAAACTAACGACGCCAGCACTCAGCCGTGAGCGGCTCGTTATCTTCGATGGTTAGAAATGGTACTATAATGAAAAATTAAATAAACACTGTGCCCAATACAAAAGCCAGTGAAAGTCAGACCAGTTTAACATATCCAACCTAAGCCTGATGAAATATGAGCTATCAAACGATAAAACGTGCCGTTACCACGCGCCTCGAAATTAAAAAATCTGAGTTTATCGCTTACGCCTATCCAGTGACCTCCCGTGAGCAAGCAATGTTTCACGTGGAACAACTGCGCGAGCAATATCCTGATGCACCGCATTTCTGCTGGGCATATATCATCGGTGATCCAGATAATACCACTAGTGCAGGGTTTGATGATGATGGCGAGCCTAGCGGTACAGCGGGTCGACCGATATTGAATGTACTGCAGCATAAGTCGATCGGCAACGTGATTATCATCGTGGTGCGTTACTTCGGTGGTATCAAATTGGGTGCTGGCGGTCTCACCCGTGCTTATGCGGGCTCTGCTCAAGCGGCCGTCGACGAGATGATACTAAACCCTTATGTACCGATGACCCAGATTCAGATACTGGCAGAGTTTGCCACCGAAGCCCAATGCCGCTATATGATAGAGAGCCTTGGCGGTCATATCGACGATGTCTCCTATAGCAAACAAGTGACCTTAACCGCCACACTTGCTGAAGCAGATGTCGAAAATTTAAAAGCGCGTTTAGCAATGGATGGTCGAGTATTAGATAAGCCAGAAGATTAAAAATGCTGCCTAGCTATTCTCGTCGCAAATTTTGGACAGTTCTGTGTTCAATATATTTATTCGTTAAATTGTTTCAGGAGCTGTTTTTCGGTAAATTATTTTTAGCACCTACTTCTCAGTAGCTGTTTCCAGTAGCTGTTTTCAATAACTGTTTTCAGTAATCATGCGTTCACTGAAAATTATTGGTTTTCACAGGTACTGGCGTTATGATAAAAAAACCTTTATCACACTACTCTATTTGTTTTTCCACGATCATTAAATAAGACCAAAATATGTCAACTTCAACCAAACCTTTTTCTCCAGCCCCTTTTAAGCCACCATTTTGGCTGACCAATCCACACTTGCAAAGCATCTTGCCTAAGTTTTTCGCGCCAAAGGCACCGACCTACCGCCGCGTGGTCGAAAAAGACTCATTGGACGAGAGTGATATTGCTTATGATTTCTATGATGCGCACCCTGTAGAAGCATCAAAAGATGGTGAGCTTGAGCAAACCCCATTGATTGTCCTCTTCCACGGTATGGAAGGCAGTAGTGATAGTCATTATGCACGCGCACTAGCGTACCAAATGCACGCGCAAGGTTGGCATTTTGTGGTGGCACATTTCCGCAGTTGCGGCGGTATTCCTGCCAGTGGTACAGTATTTTATAATGCCGGTGACACTGATGAGGTGCATCATGCGCTACAAAACTTGTGTGAGCAGTATGCCAATATCTATGCCGTTGGCGTCTCATTAGGTGGTAATGCACTGGCCAAATATATGGGCGAATATGAGGACAAAGTCCTTTGTAAAGGTGCTGTTGTTATCTCCGCGCCAGTCGATATGTCTTCAGCTGCCATTACTATGCACAGCTTTTTGAGTCATCGTATCTATACGCCTTATCTGCTTAACCCAATTATCAAAAAAGCATTGGCAAACGATCTTACTCAAGATGAAATCAACTCTATCAAAGCTGCCAATCGTATCAGTGATTTCGATGATATCTTTACTGCACCGCGTCACGGCTATCGCTCCAAAAACGACTATTATCATACTGCATCCGCCATGCCGTATTTGCGCAACGTCACTCACCCTCTGCTATTAATCAGTGCAAAAGACGATCCTTTTATTGGCTTTACCGCAACACCAAATGATGTCTCTGATAGTGTCACTATCTTAGATACTGAGCATGGTGGGCACATCGGTTATCTGAGGTACCGCTCAGACAACGGGCATTCCAAAAGCAAATCGTCTGTCACCAATGATAAAGAATCCAAGACTTCAAAATTCGATATTAACTGGATACCTGAAACTGTCAGCGCTTATTTTAATTGGATTGGTGTGGCTTCTACTAGCGAGTCTTCTCAGGATGTGGGCTCTGACAATAAATAATCACTGTCATCAATGACAAAATAATAACGCCAACGTTTATAACTTTTTGAGAGTGTTTTATGTACCCATTTATCCGTTATGCTAGCACCATCGCTCATGCTGCTCTAAAAGCAAAAAAGGGCGATACACTGACATTTAAAGATACTAGTGAGATTCAATTTCGCTGCCGCTTATCCGATATAGATAATTTTTTGGAGATGAATAACGGCCGCGTATTTACGCTTTATGATTTGGGTCGTATGGACTTTGCGGTACGGACTGGGCTTGGCAAGCAATTGTTAAAGCAACGCTGGGGTTTGGTCATCGCTGGCAGCACTATCCAATACCGTAAGCGTATTCGCGCCTTTCAAAAAGTCACACTCAAGACCAAAATCGTCGGTATCGACGCACGCTGGCTGTATATTGAGCAATCAATGTGGGTCAAAGGGCAGCCCTGCTCATCTGGTCTACTGCGTACCGGTGTGACCAAAGGTGGCAGAGTGATCGACATGGCACAAGTACTGGCTGCACTTGGCCAATCTGACTGGGATCTACCGCCAACAGGTTACGTGGCTGAGTGGATCAAAAGTGATGCTGATCGTCCGTGGCCGCCCGTCGATACAGCTGACTAACTTAACTTTGTAAGCTAGTAATCCATTACTTTTATCTTATTTAACAGATAGTACAAGCAAGCAACCTTATAGCTACTATTTCATAACAACTCATTATGTAAATACATATAATAAATGTTAGGGTAGTAGTGAGTACATACTCAGACAAAACAAATATAGTCTTATAAGGAGAATAATATGGCTAATACAACAGATTATGTCGGTACGTTATTTGATAATAGCGAATCAAACCCAAGCAAAATTACTTTAGCATTTACCATGGCAGGCGTGGCACTGAAAAAAGGCCATTCTGCTACTGTGATATTAATGGTGGATGCGGTGCATCTGGCAAAACCAAACGCGCTAGACAATGTAGATATCGGCGATCCGTTTGAGCCAGCTGGTGAGTTACTAGATGCCTTTATTGAAAAAGGTGGCCAAGTGTTGGTCTGCGGCGCTTGTATGAAACACAACGGTGTAGAAGAGTCAGACATCGACAAGCGCTTTGAAGTGATTAGCGGTGATGATGTGGTTGAGCTACTGATGAATGCGAAAGGGTCGTTGCAGTTGAATTAAGATGTTCGTAAATGGTTCATTTGTATAACCCTACTAGGTAGTAAAGAAACATCAGATATTCTGGTGTTTCTTTTTTCGTTTAGATTGGCAGGGTACTTATTAATAACATAACGTGAACCCTACCATTAATAATAACGATTTTACCCGTTCGACTCCACGGAGTATGATGAACACTGGTAGTTCACACCCCGTTTATCATGACTGCTCATTACCTGACTATTATATTTACAATGTATGCCCGCATCATAGGCTGGGCGTAGCTAACACTATGTAGGACAACCGAATACTATGGCCAACTTCCCCACTATCAGAATACGTACGCGCCGCAAATATTACCGCCTTATCTTTACAGGTCTGATGGCGATGATGATGTCACTGATTATCTCAACAGCCCTATTGGTAGTCAAACAAGGCTTTATCGACGGATTTTTTATGGAGTTGATACACTCTTGGGGACTAGCCTTTATGTTTGCGTGGCCAAGCGCATATATCTGTGCCTATCTAGTACAAGAGCACGTACTGAGTAGAATAGAGTTTTATTAAACAGTATCGATAGCTATCATAATTCTGAGTCATCGTCGTTATAAGATAGTTTAGATATAGGGTAAGCAAGTCAAGGTTCTATAGAGAATAGACTGAACTGGCCTAATGCCGTATTCCATATATATGCGATTGACTATCTAACGCTAGAGAATATTACCGATGTAAGCCAAGCTTTCTATAACAAAATCCCGTTAGCGCAAATGTATCCAACTCCTAGACGACCAGTCTATTTTTAAGTATAGTGTCTTTGTTAGTCGATAACCTCTAAGCATCATTATCATGGTATCGTTTCTACTAGAAGAAAAAATACATTGATGAATAATCTCAATGACATGATGTTTATAGTCGGTTATTCAGACTCTTAATACACTTATACATAAATTAAATCATAAATACATAAAGGAAATCATCATGCGTAGTGCTATTCATAACAGCTTTGGCAAACCTTCTGACGTATTGAGCGTTGGCGACAGCCCCATGCCGCAGCCAGCGGCCAACGAAGTCCGTATCAAAACCATTCTCTCCCCTATTCACAACCATGACTTGCTAACGGTAAGTGGTCAATATGGCTATAAGCCTGAGATGCCAGCCATCGGTGGTAGTGAAGCGCTAGGTATTATCGATGCCGTGGGCGATGATGTGACAGATCTAAGCGTTGGCCAACGTGTGGCTTGTGCCAGTGTGCACGAGACGTGGGCGGAGTATTTCGTCGCACCTGCCAGCATGGTATTTAACATGCCTGATACTATCGAAGACGAATTGGCTGCACAGCTGATTGCTATGCCGCTGTCTGCCCTAATGCTATTAGAGTTCCTAGAAGTAGATAGCGGTCAATGGATCATCCACAATGCGGCAAACGGCGCTGTCGGTAAAACCCTTGCCATGCTCGCAGCAGCACGCGGTGTGAACACGATTAACCTAGTCCGTAGCAAAGACGCGATAGAAGAGCTGACCTCACTCGGTATCAAAAACAATGTCGTCACTGCTGATGACGACTGGAAAGACCAAGTTCGCGCCATCATCGGCGATGACAAGATCACAGCAGCCGTTGATTCAGTCGGTGGTGAGTCGAGCAATGAGCTGCTATCGCTACTGGGTAGCAAAGGAACGCTGGTCTCATTCGGTATCATGTCAGGCAAGCCAATGGCACTGGACGCTGGTAGCTTGATCTTTAAGCAAGCGACTGTGAAAGGATTCTGGGGCAGCAAAACCAGCCAAGAAATGGATCTAGACAACAAACAACGTCTAATCGATGAGCTACTAGAGCGCGCTTCGAACGGCGACCTAAAGCTACCTATCGAAGCTATCTATAGTCTAGACGACATCACGACTGCCGTCTCTGGAAAAGTACAATCAAGTAAAAAAGGCAAAGTTCTTTTAAAACCTTAATTCCTATACTCGCCTCGTAATTTCGTAATAAGGGCAAAAACCAGCGGTATTAGCAAATATAAGAAAGCCCATGTGTATTAGTGATAAGGTACGGTGGGCTTTTTTAACCATTCTGCTGTAATAGTATCGCTAAGCCAATCAGCGCAAATAATAAGATTTAATAAGGATATAACCATGTCAAACGATACAACATTTAAAGCATTAGTCGTTGAAGAAACCAGCGATGGTGAATTCAAAAAAAGCATTCAAGAACGCAAAATCAGTGATCTACCAGAAAACGATTTGCTCATCGAAGTGCATTATTCATCGTTAAACTTCAAAGATGCGATGTCAGCCACTGGTAATAAACGAATCACCAAACAGTACCCACATACCCCTGGTATCGATGCAGCAGGCGTCGTCGTCAGTGACAAATCAGGCACGTTTGCTGTAGGGCAAGAAGTATTGGTATTCGGCTATGATCTCGGTATGGATACCGATGGCGGTCTCGGTCAAATGATCTCAATTCCAGCAGAGTGGGCGCTGGCTTGTCCAGAAACGCTGACACTAAAAGAAGCGATGACCTATGGTACAGGCGGCTTAACCGCAGCGCTAAGTGTGCAAAAACTAGAAAAAATGGGCGCAAAACCAAGTGATGGTCCAGTCGCTGTAACAGGCGCAACAGGTGGCGTCGGTACTATCAGTATCGCTATCTTAAAGCAGCTCGGCTATGAGGTGATTGCATTCTCTGGTAAGCCTGAACAAAGCGAGCACTTAAAGGCATTAGGCGCGAGCGAAGTACGTCATCGCGATACCATCAATGAAATTGGTAACAAGCCTGTCGGCCGTGAACTATGGGCAAACGCCATTGATACCATCGGCGGCGACTACTTACCCAACCTACTCAAGCAAACCAAATCTGGTGGTGCAGTGACCAGTTGTGGTCTAGCCAGTGGTGCTGATTTTTCGATGTCGGTGATACCTTTTATCACCCGCGCGGTGTCACTATTGGGTATCGACTCGGTCTACATTCCATTGGCTGATAAAGAAGCCATTTGGAAACGTGTCGCCACCGATATGAAACTGCCTAATCTTGAGAGCTATGGTGAAGAGATTACGCTAGAGCAAACGCCAGAATACCTAGATCGCTTTATGTCTAGCAAAGTGGTTGGGCGTTATGTGGTGAATGTGACAGGATAGTTTTTTAAGAGCTAGTCTTATAAATAAAAGGCAGCATCTCTTTTGAGGTGCTGCTTTTTTAAATTTTTCCCTTATAAATTTTTATGTGATTAAGGAATATCATGCTTCATATTGAGAATCCAAATATAAAACAGTTTTTTCCATTAGTTACTAAATCTATTTCTAAAGGTATGGATGCTTTATCTAATGGTGATAACAGCTACGATGCTTCACCCATCGAAATATATGCTCAAAAGATTTTTTCAAGAGTCTATGAAATTGATAACGCTTTAAAAAACATGTTGATCACAATGGAGTATTTACGCAAAAAAAACCATGAAGATTCAGAATATAATTTTTCTGAGCATCATGCTCATCATATTGAAAACCTTTTACTTAGATTGACTAGCGTAGTTGACCGATCATACCTGTTAGCTGGATCAACTATATTGATGGAAAGTAGTAAGATAGAGAATCAAAACGGTAAAAATAAAATCAAGAAAGCTTTACTAAAGTCCTATCCTATATCGTCTGCCATTTTAGAAGAAATGAACAGTGCCGTAGCCGATCTACGAGAACCTAGAAATAAAGTAGCTCATCAAGCTGGTTTTTCTAATCAGAATTTATGTGTTTTACAAACCATAGAGAATGCTAAAACAGAGTCTCTCTCAATAAAAGAGATTACTGATAAAATGTCATATGACAACATCAAAGAGATGGTAAGTGATGAGTCTATTGAGCAATATGAAAGCGTATTACTAGCAATAGATAAATTGGTAACAGATTTAATCAACAGTCTATCCCTTGTATATACTGGTTTAATACAGAGCAACTCTCCTATCGAAAATTAGCCTTGAAATAAAAAAAGCACCCAACCATGTTGAGTGCTTTTTTATTTATAACAAGTTGTATATCAATTCAAAAAATTTGAGTAGCGAGGAAAACGAGTGATAGCACTACATCAAGTAGGCTGAACGAGTTTGACGACGCTAATCAGATTTTTGGCTTGATGTTATTCCCACTCAATCGTTGCAGGTGGCTTGCTCGAAACATCATAAGTCACGCGTGATACTTCAGCGATTTCATTCATAATGCGGTTCGATACAGTCTCGATCAAATCATACGGCAGATGTGCAAAGCGAGCCGTCATAAAGTCTACGGTTTCCACCGCACGTAGCGCGATTACCCATGCATAGCGGCGGCCATCGCCGACCACACCGACAGATTTGATTGGTTGGAATACCGCAAATGCTTGCGCAGTCTTGTCATACCAGCCTGAGCGCTCAAGCTCTTGCATAAAGATAGCATCAGCCAAACGCAAGATATCAGCATATTCTTTTTTGACTTCGCCAAGGATACGCACGCCCAAACCTGGACCTGGGAACGGATGACGATAGATCATTTTGGCTGGTAGACCCAAGGTAATACCAAGCTTGCGCACTTCGTCTTTGAACAAATCACGTAACGGCTCAATCAGTTTAAATGCCAAATCATCTGGCAAACCGCCTACGTTATGGTGGCTCTTAATCACGTGTGCTTTGCCTTGATGTGACTTTGCAGATTCGATCACGTCTGGGTAGATCGTACCCTGTGCCAAGAACTCAACGACTTTTCCATCGCTCTGCTCACTCACTTGACGCGCGCTATCAGCGAATACGTCGATGAAGGTTTTGCCGATAATTTTACGTTTTTTCTCTGGATCAGACTCGCCTGCTAGCGCATCTAAGAACAAATCTTCGGCATCGACACGGATGACTTTTACGCCCATATTTTCTGCAAAGATTTGCATCACTTGATCGCCTTCGTGCAGACGCAATAGACCGTTATCGACGAACACACAAGTCAGCTGATCGCCGATTGCTTTGTGTAATAATGCTGCAACGACTGAGCTATCGACACCGCCTGATAGACCTAGCAATACCTGCTTGTCACCGATTTGCTCTTTTAACTGTGCGATACGCATATCAGCGATATTGTCTGGCGTCCACTCACCTGCACATTCGCAGATTTGATGCACGAAACGGCCAAGCAGCTCTTGACCTTGTAGCGTATGCGTCACTTCTGGGTGGAACTGTAGGCCGTAGTATTGCTTATCATCATTGGCCATAATCGCGATTGGACAGCTTGGCGTACTAGCGATGATGTCAAAGCCTTCAGGTACTTCGATGACCTTATCACCGTGGCTCATCCAAACGTTTAGCTTGGCAGCCGCGCCGTCAGTCTTGCTATCTTCGATACCGTCAGTCAGCTGCGAGTGACCATTTACTTCGATGGTCGCTGCACCAAACTCATGAATATCACTGGCATGAACTTGCCCACCAAAACGATCTGCCATCGCTTGCATACCGTAGCAGATACCTAGTACTGGCACGCCTAGATCAAATACCGCATCGTTGATACGTGGGCTGTTTTCTGCGTGGACGCTCTCAGGGCCACCTGACAGAATGACGCCTTTTGCGCCAAAATCGATGATGCGCTGAGTGTCGATATCATAAGGGAACATCTCACAAAACACCCCAGAATCGCGCACACGGCGGGCGATTAACTGGCTATATTGCGAGCCAAAATCGAGGATTAAGATGCGATCTTCTTTGATTGCAGGAGTGGCAGCAGCAGTGGTCATAAATCGATATCCATCAATAGATAAATTGGTGCCCTATTTTAACAAGTTTACGACCTCTATTGGCTATTAGATGATTAATTATTAACAGTTATGCATAAATATTTAAATTTTCAGAAGGTAAGTGCTCGAAAACAACCCGACTTAAATAAATAATAAAGAAAACCAAAAGCACTTCATTACAGGGATATGGCAAACAAACAAACAAACAAAACTATGTATTTATCGTTACTATGCTCATAGTGTCTGTGCTGACCATTGCCACAAAAATACGATACACATAACAGTAGTAAAGATAGAAGCTATCTAAGGACCTATTTCAACCACGAGAAAAAGGAACTGTAGACTTAAAAACTGAATAAGTGATAGTAAGTGATAGATAGTAACGTCAAATACAAAGGGCAATATAAAGAGACAATGAAATGAGTAACTTTGATAACGAGCAAAATTGTCGGAAACCAGATAAAGGCACGGGTAAACCTTCAAAAGAATACCTTCCAGATTATGTAAAAGCACGATCAAAGCACCATAAACCTCCACATCTAGGTACTTTTGATGTAGGGATGTCAGTACCACAGTGGCGTCCTGACCACGTACCTGACACCCGTATCGACAAATTTACGTTTTTTATGGTGTTAGCTATCCTTTTCAGTATCGCCGTACCTTTGATATTATTTCCCGAACAAGGTAAAGCCTGGGTAGGAATAGCACGTAGCTTTGTAGTTGATAACTTTGGCTTCGCTTATCTAGCGTTCGGTGTTCTCGCCATGATGTTCGTCATTTACATCGTGATATCTGACATCGGTAAGATCAAACTAGGCCGCCCAGAAGAAACTCCTGAGTTTTCGGATTCTTCTTGGGCGTCCATGTTATTTTGCGGCGGTATTGGTGCCAGTATTCTTTATTGGGGTTTGATTGAATGGGCTTATTACTACCAAGGTCCACCTTTTAACCTACCTGGTGGCTCACCTGATGCCATTCGTTGGGCAACCACTTACGGTATCTTTCATTGGGGCCCTGTTGCTTGGGCCATCTACCTAGTGCCTGCTGTGCCTATCGCTTATTTTTATTATGTGCGTCAGACACCGATACTCAAAGTTAGCCAAACACTCATGCCATTGTTGGGTGAAAAACTGGCAAGTAGTAACTGGGTGAAGTTGCTTGATGTCTTGTTTATATTCGGTATGGTTGGTGGTGGTGCGACAACGCTGGGACTTGCTTCTCCGCTTATCAATGAAGGTTTATACAATCTGTTTGGTTTGCCACGTAACACCACGATGCAGATTGTTGTGTTATTAGTCACCACCATGATCTTTGCATACAGTGCCTATCAAGGGCTAAAAGGCGGTATTCAAAAACTCTCCAACATTAACTTTTACTTAGCAGTCGCCTTTTTATTATTTATTTTAATTGTTGGGCCAACTGTCTTTATTTTGAATACAGGTTTAGAAGCGCTAGGGCGTTCTATCACCGAGATGCCACTCATGATGACGTATATCGAACCCTTTAAAGACTTCCAAGAGTTCGGCTTTGAACACACAACCTTTCCACAAGATTGGACTGTTTTTTATTGGGCATGGTGGCTAGTATTTGCACCAACTATCGGTCTGTTTATTGCCAAAATCTCTAGAGGACGTACCATACGTAATATGGTCTTGGGATCCATGTTCTATGGCTCGCTTGGCTGTGCCATGTTTATGATTATCTTAGGCAACTATGGCTTGTATTTGCAATTAACAGGTACGGTCGATGTGGTTGCCGTACTTAATAATGAGTCACCAACGGCTGCCATCTTTGCGATATTAAATAGCTTGCCGATGTCATATGTAGTCATCTCTGTGTTTACCTTTTTGGCCATTATCTTTACCGCCACAACCTTTGACTCAATCTCTTATATCTTGGCATCTGTCGTACAGGTAGAAGTAGACGATGAGCCGCATCGTTGGAATCGCCTGTTTTGGGCATTTACTTTGTGTTTATTACCCGCCATTTTGATGTTCTTGGGAGATCTACAAACCTTGCAGACGGCTTCTATTATCGCGGGTGCACCGCTTATTGTTATTCTGTGTATGATGATGATGTCTGTGATTAAAGCCGCTAGATATGATCTGGCTTATCAGCCTGATTACGGTCTAAAAACCATTCATATCGAAGAGCTACCTGACAATGCACCGTGGGAAGTAGGCGAAACATCAGAATCTCTAGAAGGCTCAGTCATGCATCAACATGAAGAGTGGGAGCAAATGCGTGAGGATACTGAAAATGCTGAGAACGCGAAAAATGATGATTAATTATTACTAATAAAAATCACCATTAACGTTGTTTTAAAGCAGTGAAAAGGCTGGACTACATTGGTAGACCAGCCTTTTTTGTTATCTATATTTTTTGTTATATAGCCCCTTTATAACATCTTAACGCTATCAATCAGGGTTTAACAACATCACCCAACGCTGCATGCATACGAGTCAACCCTTCTAGTAGCAATACTCTAGGACATGCGACATTAATACGCATTCTCAGATGACCTTCCTCACCATATTTGAATCCCGCACTCAGCTCAACCTTGGCAGCTCGAAGGATGTCATACAGTGCTTGATCGTCTTCAGCATACGCTGAGCAATCTACCCAAATCAAATACGAGGCTTCTGGGCGCATGATCTTAATATCAGGCAAATACTCATTTAAAAACTGCACCGTCAATTCAATATTGGCCTCGATATAACTAAGCGCCTGCTCTAGCCACTCACCGCCGTGCTCGTAAGCACTGCGCATAGCTGTATACGCAAATAGATTCAGCTCATACTCGTCATTTAACTGCTGCTGCTGACTGATTTTTTTGATTAGTACCTTATCTTTAGCAAATATCATAGAGCCTTTGATACCTGCGATATTAAAAGTTTTGGTCATTGAGGTCAGGCTGACGACGTTGTGCTCATAACCTTTTGCTAGCGTCAGAAACGGCGTAAACGTATGACCAGTCAGGGTCAAATCTTGATGAATCTCATCACTGACAATCGCCACATTGTGCTTTTTGCAAATCGCAAGTAGCGCTTCCAGCTCGTCCTTCGTCCATACACGCCCGCCAGGATTATGCGGATTACAGAGTAGATAAAGCTTAACCTCATGCTCGATGATTTTGGCTTCGATATCAGCCAAGTCTAAACGATACTTACCTTCGTCTTCTTTTAATGCAGAGAGTACAAGCTTGCGACCATTTTGCTCAACCTTAGTCGTAAAAGGCGTATAGATAGGATCGTTGACCATTACGGCCTCGCCTACCTTGGTAAAAACATTCATCATCAGCGCTAGGCTTGGCACAACACCCGGGGAAAACAAGATATTTTGCTTCTCTAACTGCAAGTTATAACGACTGCCATGCCAGTTAATAATCGAATCGTACAAAGCGTCAGTAGGTTTGGTATAGCCCAATATGCCATGCTGCACTGTTTGCTCAATTGCGTTTAAGATAGGCTGCGCAGCCTTAAAATCCATATCCGCAACCCATAACGGAATCGTGTCATCGGTATAGTGCCATTTGAGTGACCCTGTATTACGTCTATCGACTATCTCATCAAAGTTATATTGCATTGGTACTCTTCTTATTTGGAATAATAATGGTTTGAAACGTCAAAAACACAGCGCAATATGTGCACTATATTATTAATATACGCTACGCTATCTGCTTTAATAGATTAAGGCGCATTCGATTCTTCATAAATAATTAAAGTGCTCTTAGACCTTAATTATTCATTTATCGGCTTAAATAACCTTCAAAGATATAAAGTAAACATTATTTCAATAATGATTAAAAATTAATGCTACATTAATGTTTCGGACTCTATCTATCATAAAGTTATTTGTGCCAGAGTGCGCTGATGTTGCCATGATTATAATCTATCAACATCTACCCAAACTATCTAATAAGCCACCAAGGCTAACAAAAAGGAATGAAGAATGAAAATGGACTTTTTACCGAAATCAGTACTAAAGATTAGTGCCCTCACTTTTGCCATTGCCGCAACTGCTTCCTGCACTGCTATGGCAACAGGAACTGACCATCAAACTGCAAACGCAACTAGCAGCACCGCTATCACTCTTGGCAACGCTGCCACAACTAGCGGCACCAATGATACCGTTGCTATCGGTAGTCAGGCTAATGCAGGATTAAACTCAGCTACTGCCGTTGGCGGTCAAGCGAACGCTGCTGGTCTAGGCTCAACCTCTATCGGTTGGCAGTCAAAAGCCACTGCCGAACGTGCGCAAGCTTTTGGTCATCTAGCCAATGCAAGTGGTGTACGCTCTACCGCTGTCGGTGAGGCAGCTATGGCAGGTGGCAATAATGATACGGTTGCTGTCGGTAACAAAGCCAATGCAGGTCTAAACTCAGCCACTGCCGTTGGCGGTGAAGCCAATGCCGCTGGTCTAGGCTCAACCTCTATCGGCTGGCAGTCAAAAGCCACCGCTGAACGTGCACAAGCGTTTGGTCATCTAGCCAATGCAAGCGGTATGCGCTCTACCGCTGTTGGTGAAGCGGCTATGGCACAAGGCGCAACTTCCGTCGCGGTCGGTAATAAATCTATGGCGGGCGGCATGAACAGTATCGCTATCGGTAACGAGGCGAAAGCATCCAAAGACAACCAAGTCGTCCTAGGTAACGCTGGACAAGTGCAATCGAGTACCGCAGCACAATCAGGTACGGTCAGAATCGTCACGATCGATGACAACGGCACTTTGGGTACTATGATGGTTGATTACTACCAAAAAGCTAAATAATTATAGTTGAGTGGTTAACACTGACGCTATTGTAGTCAGTCATACTAGATAAAACAAAAAACCTTGCGATTGCGAGGTTTTTTTTGGGTGGTATGTTTGGTTCGCTTGATGGTGTTTTGAAGTGCTGCGTTAGATTTCGTGGTTATCAGAGTTATTATAAAATTGGAGCTAATCCTGCCATTAGAGATTATCTCATGGCTAAAACGTACCTTAAGACCCATATTATATAATGACGAATTTTAAATAATCATAAGTGGTTGATTACTACTCTGAATACCTGATAACTCATCAATACTCTTAACTAACTTTGCTTCATTCTCAGCAATAGCTCTTTTAAACACTTGATAGCTTGTGACTTTTTGCGGAATGGAGAGCTTAAATTTGTAGATCCTGCCACCAAAACCATTAAGCAATCCCATATTTAGCGCCAAGTCAGCCTCTTCTGTAGGGGCAATATAACCTCCGATATCTGCTTTATACAAAAACAAGTATGACAGGACTTGATTAAGGTCATCTCTATCGATTTTGTTATCTTTCATGCGCTTATATTTAGCGTCTAAAATAATACGACTGTCTTTCACAAAGTCAGGATAACGACGGACGTTATTACCTGAAAATTTTTGAGCATAGACCTTGATACCACCTTGTCGGTTATTATTAGTGGGATGGTCATATCCGATAGGACGTAGTAGTGTGTTGAGGTACTCCTCCCATAACCACGCTCCATCAAATAAAATGCCGTGAGCCTTATCATCATTGTTAGCGTATTTCAAACCTTCATAACGTAAAATTTGCAGACAGATTTTTTGCAGGCCACTGTATTCTGTAAAGTAAGGATGTACAAAAGGCTTACGGTTAGTATTGATAATAGTATGCCGGTCACGTACATGATATGACGGAGTATGTTGGACAATCAGATTGACGAAATCAAGTGTTTCGCTGTCGCTATGCAACACATCTCTCAGATTAGGTTTTTGTTTGATAAGCTCTATGGCGTGACGAATGAGCTGGGAAATTGGATTATCAAAACTATGCTCACGCACACTGTAGGCAACGTTGCCTCGAAATGGCAGATTCTGTCGCAGATGGGCTTTGACATTGATAGCCCCTTTGAGACTACTGTCGTTATAGCTTTGCTTTTGATACTCTTTATACAGGCCTTGTGAGAGCGCTTTTTTAAGAAAATGAGGAAATAAATATACTAAAAAATCAAATAAGTTGGTTTGATTTCGACTGTGCTTTAAATCAAACAGGTTAATACACAATACTTTTTGCAGCATATAATGTAGAAAATAATCTTCTTCAATAGCCTCTTCTTGATTGGCTTGGTCATCACTATCTACAACAGAAGCCCGAGCAAAACGGGACTGGATTTTCAACTGTGTATCTTTTACACCAATAAAGCCCATGACATTGCCTGTCTCTAAAACGGTCTGAGACTCACTAACCTTTAATTCAAAGATTAGCTTACTGGCAATATCATCTTCGTTATCTTCAAAATGTGCGGGGAAAATCAGTAAATTGGGGTGTGCGGTCACTAGCTCGCCAATATTTTTACTAGCGAGTAGTGATAAATCATCTATAACTTTATTAACGTTTGGCTCATTAGAGCCTAAAATTAATGAGGTATTATCTGTCGTTACGATCATCATCAAACCCTAACTGTAGATTATAAGCATCTTTTAATCCTTGAATCTGTTGCTCAGCATCAGGATAACCACGCAGATATTCAAAAAGTAGCGACTCTAAATGATATGTCCATAACTTATCAAAATCGCCATCATAGTTGGCAAGCTTTAAGAAGTAAGATGGGCCAACATGATAAGCTGAATTCAATCCTTGCACAGATTCGATAGCCTTGTTTAAATCCATTAGGCGTTGTTTAGCTTCCTCTGCCCAATCATCAATTTGACCTTTCCACATAGATAGTCGATCTACTGATTTTATTTCTTTCCATGCGAAACGGCGACGCATAGCAAAATCAAAAGACTCAACACTGCGATCAATATCATTCATAGTGCCGATGATATAGACGTTATCTGGTATATAAAAACCTTCTTTAAATACATCTTCATCCGTTTGCAAATTGGCATACTGAGTAGTGACTCTACCACTCTCCCCTCGATAGCCAGGGTCAATAGAGAAGAACAGCTCACCCAATACTTTAGAGATTTCAGCACGATTAATCTCATCCAAGATAATAATGAATTTTTTGCTTTTATCGCCCGTATCAGACATTCTGAGGTCATAATTTTCTTCGATATAATCGCATACTGAAGTTAAATACGGTTTCCAGCGTAATGATTTACCTGTTTCTAAATAATTTTGTATTAAAGGCTTGGTTAAAGTGATTTGCCGCTGTGTTTCGCTCGAAAGAACTGCTGTGATATTTTCGCGTGAATTGACAATAATACTAAACGGACTTTCGCGACTTGGCGTTGTCAGGTCTGTAGAGCTTTCGGATATATCATCTATAAACCTTTGGTAAACTTCTTCAAAATTACTTAACTGTTGATTATTTTGATATTTTAGGGCTTCTTTACAGAACTTCTTAAAGCTTCCATCTCGTAGCTCAAAACCAACTTCTCCGTTTACATTTTGAATAGGACGTAAGCCTTCTACAAAGTCAGTATAGTCATAAGATGGATGAAACTGAATGAGTTCATATTTTGCACCCCATTCCTCAGCCAACGTTTTAGCTAAATAGGTTTTACCTGTTCCTGGTGCACCTGTAAGTATGAGATTTTTATTAGCAAGTAATAGCTCGCTAATTTCTTTAAGTAGCGGGTGATTTATTGACTGCTGTGTTTTTTGAGTGGCTATTTTTCCGTTCAAATTTAGCTTGTTGGCAAACTCAAAAACGTTTTTATATGCGTTAAACAAATCTCCCTTCAAGTCACTTATGATGCTGTAATAGTCAATTAAAGACAATTGCTGTGCATCGTCTAATTCTATAATTCGACCGAATAAGTAGTGCTCATCTTCAACAGGATTTTGGAAGTCAGCATCGCTTGTACTCAATGCAAAATTTCTATCGGTAAGCTTTGTTATTTCATCACTGTTTTTCAAAGCTATAAAAGCATCCATATAAGGTTTGATATATTCTATCGGTGTCTTTTCATCTTTAAATCTGACGTACAGCGTATTAAATCCCAGTCCATAACCAATCTTATTGTTTGATAAGTAAATATGATACTGAACTTCGGTGCCTGCTCCTTCATTGATCGCCCATTGTCTATCTTCACTATCATATTTAAACAATAATTGTGAGTTAGTGATCTTTTGATTACCTACCAGCTCTTTTCTAGCTATGAGAAAGTCTTTTTTAAAACTACCAACGTCTTTGTTTATAAGACTGACTAAATGACCAATACTATCTATTTTGATAGCATTGGCATTGATATAGTCGAGTTCCATCATTGCTTCAACTAACTCATTTCGTAGTGTCCATTCAAACAAGTTACCCGCTACCTTCTTACCGAGCATTGTAACTAGCCAGTAGGTCTTATCACCCTCCTCAGTAGTTATTTC
The DNA here is from genome assembly GCF_044900935.1 of Psychrobacter sp. NPDC078501. NCBI lineage: Bacteria > Pseudomonadati > Pseudomonadota > Gammaproteobacteria > Moraxellales > Moraxellaceae > Psychrobacter > Psychrobacter sp. NPDC078501. The sequence goes on from NZ_JBJDOS010000003.1 coordinate 493,816, forward strand.
AAACCTATTTAAATGCTCTTGAACAGCCCTACTAAACCCAGTGATAAACCCACTGATTGAGAAAGGAGAGGTATTATATTTCTCAGCTAAATATTTACAGGTCGCCTTGTGCTCAGGTTCTAAAAAGAAGATGCTCAGCACATATTTATAGTTATTGGTCATAAAGTTATCGTTAGATAATATCTCTAACCATTCATACTTAGTGACTTGCGATTTAGAATTATAATCATCACTTCTAACGACGACCTGCTCCATATTTATTCCTATAAATTAATAATTTTTTAGTATTTTTCCTAAAACTAACGCCCCTTAAACTCAGCCTCACGTCTCTCAACCATTGCCATTACACCTTCTTTGGCATCTTCTGAATGAAACAGCGGCGGCAGATAGCTATGAATATTGGCCAATGCCGTTGCTGCACCATTTCGACTGGCATCTTGCGCTGAGGACAACGCCCCTCTCACACCCAAAGGCGCAGCTTTGCAGATCTCTTGGGCTAGCGTCAATGCACGCTCATATTCAGTGCCGTTTGCTACCACTTCACTGACCAGATTCAGTCTATCTGCCGTTTGCGCATCAAATGCTTTACCAGTGAGTAGATACGGCATGGCTTTTTGCCAGCCTGCTGCTGCGACAAACCGTACCGTCGCACCGCCAAATGGCATAATGCCTCGCTGGACTTCCATTTGAGCAAAGTTGCAGTTATCACTAGCGATGACCACATCACTATTTAGCATCAGCTCGATAGCTACCGTAAAGCAAGTACCTTTTACCGCGACGACCACTGGTTTGGTACGTAGTTTCCCGCTAATGCCCCATGGGTCGATTTGATCGTCATTAAACTCAAACACGCCATCGTTTAGCTTGTCTTGTAGCTCTACCAAATCTAACCCAGCAGTGAAGTGATCTCCATGGGCAAATATTAATGCACAGCGTAAGTTGTCGTCTTGCTCGTAGCGAGTCATGGCGTCAGACAGTTGGGCAATCATATGACTGTCAAAGGCGTTGCGTTTATTGGCACGATTTAGCCCGACGAGGCAAACATGGCCTTGTGTGTTATAAGTGATGCGGTTTTCTGTGGCGTTACTATCCGTAGTCATGGTTCCATCCTTGTTAAAGTAATCATTGGCATGTAATGAGTGGTTATATGATCAAATCTCGATAATTTATCGGTAGAGATTGAGCGATGAGTCACCTTTAATATAGACACCCTCGTTCTATAACACAAGCAATAGAGATGACTCGCATAGTGCAAAAATCGATAAAAGTTGACCTCATTTACGATAAGTGCAACTATGTTGCAGGTCTAAGTATGGTTCAGAGTATTTTATGGAATTTTGGCACGGTTTTTTGCTCATCACTAGCGTCCATCTATTGGCTGCGGCCTCACCTGGCCCTGATTTTGTCTTAGTCTCGCAGCAGACATTAGCAAAAGGTCGACGCACAGGTTTGATTTGTAGTCTCGGTATTACCTTGGGTCTTGCCGTACACATAATCTATTCGGTGCTAGGACTGGCGACTGTCATTGCTCATTCTCAGCCGTTATTGACTACTATTAAATGGTTGGGGGGCGGCTATCTGATTTACTTAGGTTGGCAAGGTATCCAAGCTAAGCCTAAAAAACCAGCAGAGTTAGAAACAGTTCATCCTTTAGAAAAAACACATCCTTTGGAAAAAGCAGACCCGCAAGTAGGTTCAAGCGCTCACGTTCCACAAGATTTGCTTACTAGCCAAACCACACCTACAACCAAAGAAACCACTATCGAAAAATCGCCTAGTAATGGCGAATCTACCTTTGCTACGTTGCGTCGCGGATTTCTTTGTAATGTCTTTAATCCAAAAGCCCCTGTCTATTTTTTAGCTATTTTTACTCTTGTATTGTCGCCTGACATACCGCTTTGGCAATTGGCTATTTATGGTGTATGGATGATGGTGTTACAGATGGCGTGGTTTAGTACGGTTGTCATGCTACTCTCTATCCCTGCGGTACATCGACGATTCCAAAGATTTGAGCATTGGATCGACCGCGTATTGGGTACTGCGATGATCGTATTAGGGCTTAACTTGATATTGCGCCATCGATAAGCGACCGATAAAGCGCGGATAAACAATTAGCAACCTGCGAAATCTGCTACACTGGTTACTTATATCCATATATCGTAGCCTGACATTATGACAAGTAAGCCCATGACCCATAACCCTGCAAATAGTAAACACAGAAACAGATCTCCTGCGACCGCAAAAAAACTCGGTCAGCTACACCCGCGCAACCCGCACCAAGGTCGTTACGACTTTGCAGTACTGACTCGCGCCTTACCAGAGCTTGCTGACCACACCATTACCAATCCTAAAGGTGAGTCGACGATTAACTTCTCGGATCATCAGGCTGTTCGCGTGCTGAATAAAGCACTGTTGGCGAACTATTACGGGGTTAAGTTTTGGGATATCCCTGAAGGCTATCTATGTCCGCCGATTCCTGGACGTGCCGATTATATTCACTATATCGCGGATTTACTGGCGCAAACCACTCACGTAAACACCGATAACACACCGCCAACAGGTAAAGAAATTCACGCCCTTGATATCGGTACTGGTGCCAGTGCTATCTACCCTATCGTTGGTAGTCAGAGCTATGGCTGGCGCTTTACAGCAAGTGACATTGACCCTATCTCGGTCAATACCGCAGCGCTGATTTGTGAAGCCAACCCAAAACTAAAGAGTGCGGTCAAAGTAAAGCTGCAGCCTGAGCCTAAATTTATCTTTAAAAACATCATTGGTCGTCAAGATTATTTTGATGTCGTGGTTTGTAACCCTCCATTTCATGCTTCATTAGAAGAAGCGATGGAAGCCAACAGTCGCAAGCAGCACAATTTACAGCGCCATCGTGGTAAGAATGAAAGCGAGCAAATCAGCCGCAGTTCAACCAAATCAGGCAACGCTGCGCAAAACCTAAACTTTGGTGGTCAGCACAAAGAGCTATGGAGTGAAGGTGGCGAAATTGCCTTCTTGACCAAGATGGCTAAAGAAAGCCAGAGCTTTGCAGAACACGTTGGTTGGTTCACAACCTTAGTGTCGAAATCTGAAAACGTTAAGCCATTGCAATTATTGTTAAAGCAGCTAAACGTCGCTCAAATGCGCATTATCGAGATGAGCCAAGGTCAAAAAAGCACTCGTGTATTAGCTTGGCGTTTTGACACTGACGAAGAATAATCACTGATTTGAGTTTCACGTGAAACAAAAAAGCACCGTTTTGATATTCAAAGCGGTGCTTTTGTATAAATACTCAGTAAAAAACTAAATTAGCTAAAAAAACATTACTTTTAGACCAATTGCAATAAGCACGATACCGCCCAACGCTTCAGCTTTATCTTCTAGCCATGTGCCTGAGCGACGTCCCAAATAGACCCCGAGCCAGCCAAATATAGCGGTTACTATAGCGATAATAAGGCAGGCTAACCACGCGTTCAGTGACAATAAATTCAGCGTAAACCCTGCCGCCATTGCATCAATACTGGTTGCAACCGCTAATGTAAACATGGTGCGATGATTGATATGTCCACGCTTACTCTTGGCTGTTACTGTGTCACTATCAGTGTTAATAGCATCGTCATTAACGTCCAGATCATCATTGTCAGTATCTGACTCATCAGCAGTAAGCACTTCGTAAAGCATTTTGCCACCTAGAGCAATCAAAATAGTGCCGCCAATCCAAGGTGCAGCAGCGGCCAGCCAACCCAACATTGCCGCACCCAATAAGTATCCAATAAGAGGCATCACGCCCTGAGCAATACCAAAGTAAAGCGCAGCATAGATAGCCAAGCGCAGTACATATTGATGACTATATTTTTGAGCCTTAGCACCCAACCCTATCGACACTGCAAACGCATCCATCGCTAAAGCAATAGCGAGTAAAATTACTTCAACCATTTGATTTCCACAGATTATAATTAGGTAATAGCAACGCTAAAAAATGAGTTTCACGTGAAACAAAAATACCGCCTTGAATATCAAAGCGGTATTTTTATAAATTGTCAGTACCAGTTTCAAATTTAGATATCTAGGTTCGATACTGTTAGCGCATTCTCTTCAATGAAGATACGACGCGGCTCAACGTGATCACCCATCAAGCAAGTAAACATATGGTCAGCGGCGATAGCATCTTCGATAGTAACGCGTAGCATACGACGGTTTTCAGGATCCATCGTTGTATCCCACAGCTGGTCGGCGTTCATCTCACCTAGCCCTTTGTAACGTTGGATAGCTAGACCACGACGCGCATCAAGCATCATTTGTTGCCATAGATAATCGAAATCGCGTACTGGGATATCTTTCGTTGTTCCCGCAGATGCTTCACGGCGGATAAAAGCATCGCTCTCAAGCAACGTATTCCATTCACTTGATAAACGTAGCAGTTTGCCATACTCACCCGAGTTGATAAAGCTAGCATCTAACAGATAATGGTGTGCTAGTTGATGCACATATACTGTGACGCGTGGCAGCCACTGAGCCTTGGTAGATAAAGCCTCACTATCTGACGCTTCGCCCTCTTCAGTACCTACTACTGGCGTCATACCCAATAGATCTGCTGCGGCTGCATCCATATTTTTTGGCTGCGGCGCATGAATATTAACCAGTTCAATCTCAGGGCTTAGATCGCTACCGAAGTGATCAAGCTTAGTCTGCATTGCTGCTTTCCAATCCTGCATGGCAGACTCATCATAAGTCATATCAGTATTAAGTTTTGGCGTATGCGTCAATGCGTCCAAAATCACCGCTGGGAAGCGAATCTGCAGACGTGCTTTGATCAACTGCGTTTGGTTATAGTCGTTAAGCAGTGTCTCAAGCGCTTGGCCAGTAATCGCAGGCGCATCGGCACTGATATGCAGCTTGGTATTGTCAATTGTTGAAGACAATAGATACGCTTTAAGCGCTTCGTCATCTTTTAGGTACAACTCTTGACGACCTTTTTTTACTTTGTATAGCGGTGGCTGAGCAATATATACATAGCCGCGCTCGATCAATTCAGGTGTTTGACGGAAGAAGAACGTCAATAACAAGGTACGAATATGCGATCCATCAACGTCGGCATCGGTCATGATGATGATTTTGTGATAGCGTACTTTGTCAGGATTATACTCATCAGGACCGATACCACAACCTAATGCAGTAATCAGGTTACCCACTTCAGCAGATGATAGCATCTTATCAAAACGAGCACGCTCGACGTTCAGAATCTTACCTTTTAGTGGCAAGATTGCTTGCGTTTTACGGCTACGACCCTGTTTAGCTGACCCACCTGCAGAGTCACCCTCCACAATATATAGTTCAGATAATACTGGATCTTTTTCTTGGCAATCAGCCAATTTACCAGGTAGACCTGCAATATCCAAAGTGGTCTTGCGACGTGTCATTTCACGTGCTTTACGTGCTGCATCACGTGCGCGTGCTGCATCGATAATCTTATTGGCAATGGCTTTACCAGCACCTGGATTCTCTAACAGATAGTCATTGAACTTATCATGCATAGCTGATTCAACAGCAGATTTTACTTCGCTTGATACTAGCTTATCTTTGGTCTGACTTGAGAATTTTGGATCTGGTACTTTTACAGAGACAATTGCAGTTAAACCTTCACGAGCGTCATCACCCGTTGCGGCTACTTTCTCTTTTTTGAATAAGTTTTCACGATCCATATAACTGTTCAAGCAACGCGTCAATGCTGAACGGAAACCAGATAAGTGCGTACCACCATCTTTTTGCGGGATGTTGTTAGTGAAACACAGTACTTTTTCGTTATACGTATCTGTCCACTGTAGCGCGACTTCTACGCTGATACCGTCGTCTTGCTGACTAGTAAAATGGAATACTTCATTGATACCGTCTTTACCAGCATTGATATAGCTAACAAACTCTAGCAAGCCACCTTTATGCTCAAACTCATGACGCTTATCAATACGCTCATCAGTCAAAACAATACGCACACCAGAGTTCAAAAATGATAGCTCACGTAAGCGTTTTGCCAAGATATCGTACTCAAAGATAGTACCAGTAAACACATCACTGCTAGGATAAAAACGGATTTGTGTGCCCGTCTGATCGGTTGCTTCCATCTGTTGAATATCGCTATCAGGTACGCCATCAGTATAAGTCTGATGATAATGATAGCCTTCACGCCAGATATTCATCTCAAGCTTTTGAGACAGCGCGTTAACTACTGATACACCCACACCGTGCAAACCACCTGACACTTTATAGCTATTATCATCGAACTTACCGCCTGCATGCAATACAGTCATAATAACCTGAGCCGCTGATACACCCTCTTCTGGATGGATATCAACAGGCACACCGCGTCCGTTATCCATCACACTGACAGATTCATCTTCGTGAATAACGATATCAATCTGATCACAGTGACCAGCAAGCGCCTCATCGATAGAGTTATCTACTACCTCAAAGACCATATGATGCAAGCCTGTGCCATCATCGGTATCACCGATATACATACCAGGACGCACACGTACGGCCTCTAACCCACGCAATACGCGAATATCTTTAGAACTATAATCAGAAGGTAACACCTCTGAAACTACAGTAGGCACAGCCGCTTCAGTAGCACTGTCGTCTATCAATTGCTCGTGGTCAATAGGTAATGAATCACTCATGTACATTCCTTAATCTAGCCATAATCAGCCATTTACGATTAGCGCACTTATAAAAAGTCCGCTACATAGTGGCATCTTAGAATTAACGTCTATTATTCATAATCTAAAGTGCATATGAGCAGCTAAACCACTAACCACCGTTAGCCTCAAAAAAGGCCGCACAGAGATAAAATTAGCAAATTACTTATTAGTAATAGTCTTTGTTTTTCTAACCATTGTTAAAACTATTGTTAAAACTATTGAAATAAATAAAATACATAATTATCAAATACTTATAGATAATTGAAAAATAGAAATCTTTTCTATGATGCTATCAAATAAATTGCTGAGCACAGGACAAAAATAAAGGGTTATTTTAACATTTTTTTGCTTCTAAGTCACTGTTTACTGAGAGTTTTACGGTCTGTGAAAGGTCGTCTTAACATAGTAACTGTTAGGACAAATAGTAGTGGCTAGTGTACTGAGTAATGAGAGGTGAAAGTAGATAGGTAATCATCAGAAATATAAGCAGAAAAATGAAGTATTAGTTAGTAAATGAGATTTTTCCTTGTTTCACGTGAAACGTATTTGGTTGTGACCAAAGTTCATTAACTAAAGGTAAAATATCGTCTGTTAGACTGGTCATAAATACTTGGCAAGGGAGTTGAGCTAGGGTCGATAGCAGTATTTCTATAGCTCTATCATCTAGTTCTGCAGTGATATCATCTAGAAGCACAACAGGGGTTGCTTTCGATGATAAATCATCATTGAGTGAGTCACTGCTCTCTTCATCGTTTAGCAACAGTGGTAGCTGCGATAGGCGCAGTGCGGTAATAAGCAGCTTTTTTTCACCGCGAGACAATACGTTTGCTGCCTGCTCTTTCAAAGTCGGTAATTTGGTTTGGATACTATTTGCTGAAGCTGCTGTTCTCGCATCTGTCGTTTGATCGCTTATAGACTCATCAGAACGCCAATGCACATGAATATCAGCACGATGATTGCCTATACGAGTATATCCCAATTGCAAATCCTGCTCTAATCGCTCATTAAGCTGCACATCTAGCGCGACACTGGTGTCATAACCAGCGTTATAGCTCAGGCTCAGTTGCTTAGCGTAAGAAGGCAATAGCTGTAAGATACTCTTGGCAAAATAAGGCTGCCATTCAGTAAATACTTGCTCGCGATAATGATGAATCAAAGCAGCATGATTGCTTAACCCTTTATCCCATGATTTCAGCTCAGCAAGCTGTACTTGGGTTAAATAACGAGTACTTTTTAGCAAACTATTGCGCTGTTTTAGGAGACGTTGATAAGCCATCCATTGTGGATGAAACCCTTGTTTCATGTGAAACACTAACCAATCTAGCAGTTGTCGACGGCTCGCACTTCCCTGCTCCAACATATCCATTGTCGATGGATCTATCAGCAATGTAGGTAGCTGCTCTGTTAAGATACTTTGGTTGTAAACAGTGGTTTGATTGAGGCGTAAGATGGTCGTAGCATCTGCTTGCTTTTGAATAGCTAAAGTACGACCATCACTGAGCTTAGCATGGACAGTCGTATTATTTTGATGATGCTGGATATAACGTTTAGGCTGGTGATGACGAAAGCTTTTACCTCTTGATAACAAGAATATAGCTTCGAGCAACGAGGTTTTACCACTACCATTTGCACCGATAATGATGTTGCAAGCAGCAGGCTCTAAACTAATTTGAGTAAGGTTTCTAAGATGGGATATTTGTAGACGTTCAATCATGGTATCGATAGCCGCCCATTAAAGCCCGCTTATTTAGCAGGCAAAAGTTTATTAAAAACCGATATATAGTACTGAAAACAAAGCTCTTTAAAACGTACTATTTCTATTCAATTTTGTTTGTCTCTAAAGAAAAACACACTATATACGCATTGGCATGATGACATATTGATGGAACTCATCATTTAGTTGATTAACCAATACAGAGGCATTCGATTGGCTCATATGCATTTGTAAATCGCCTTGGATAACGCCCAATACATCTTGCAGATACGCAGCATTGAACGACAACTCCATTGGCTCACCTTGATACTTAGCTTGTATCATCTCGACTGCTTCATCCTGCTCAGCATTATTAGCACGTACTTCGACCATACCATCGCTAGCAAAATTAAAGACCACACCACGAGATTTTTCATTACTTAAGATGGCAACACGACGTAGTACGTCTGTCATTTTTTCCTGACTAAACAAAGCCAGTTTGTCAGTATTACTCGGCATCACACGGCGATAATCAGGGAACTTACCATCAATCAAACGTGCGGTAAAAGTCACCATCAGATCTTGGCTAACTTGCCCTGCACTATCTACATCACCAAATGGCAAACTTACTTGTAAAAACTCTCGGCCAAAACTTAGGGTAACTGCGTTATCCTGATCACCCAACATTTTATCAAGCTCAGAAGCTAAACGCTCAAGCTCAATCACCGCCTTACGCGGCAAGATAGCCTGCATATTGAGATCTGCACTTACATTGATCACACTACGGGCTAATGCCAATCTATGTCCATCTGTTGCTACCGTTGTCAGCTGCTGCTGTGAAACGTCAAATAACATACCTGTTAAGTAATAGCGTACATCTTGAATCGCCATTGCAAACTGCGTTTTATGAATCAAATCTGTCAGACGATTACGGCTAATAGTCAGAGGTGTGATATTTTCAGGGTTACCCAAACTCGGATAGTCTTCGCTTGGCAATGTCCCTAATGTAAAGCGACTCTTACCACTAGTTAACAAGCAACGCTCATTTGCCTGAGTTGCTAGATTAACTTGCGCCCGTGCAGGTAGCGATTTACAAATATCTTTTAGCTTGGTTGCAGGAAGCGTCGTTGTACCTGCTTCAACACAAGCACCAGCAGGCAATTTCAATGTCGATGTCAGCTCTACCTCTAAATCTGACGCTGTTAAGATAAGCTCAGAGTCTGATAACTGTAGCTTGATATTACCCAATATAACCATATTGTGGCGTTTATCAGCGGCTTTGGCGATCAAGTTGATAGCTTTTAGTAACGATTCTCGATTGATCGATAATTGCATGCTTAGTTACTCTTATTTGAATGATTCTTTTATAAAAATTTGTCGTAATGACTCAATAATACCTTGTCTGCTGACGATAATCTACAGAGTATCTGTGCACTTGTATTTTCGATATTATAAACTATCTGTATCCACTAGAATACAACGATATCTGTCGCTTTTATCCTGCCTGTAACATCAGAGCTAGGGTTTTATAATCCTTATCAAATGCAGGATCTGCTGCTCTTAACTCATTTACTTTATCGCAAGCATGCATCACCGTCGTATGGTCGCGTCCACCGAATGACTGACCAATTTCAGGGAAGCTATCGCCTGTCAATTCACGCGACAAAGCCATCGCTATTTGACGTGGTCTTGCAATACTACGCGTACGTTTACGCCCCATAATATCTTTGACCGTAACATCATAGTACTCAGCAACTATCTTACGGATGTTATCCATATTCACTGCCTGCACACGCATCGCAACGATGTCTTTTAGCGCATATTGCACCATTTCAAGGGTAATCTGTGCCCCTGTTAAGTTAGCATTGGCAAATACCTGATTTAAAGCACCTTCCAAACGTCTGACATTAGACACCACATTTTGTGCAATGAATAGCGCACATTCCTTTGGTAATACCATCCCGTAGGAGGCTGCTTTTTTCTGCAGAATTTGCACTCGAGTATCAATTTCAGGAGGATCAACGGCGACTGTTAACCCCCAAGAAAACCGTGATCTAAATCGTTCATCAAATTCCGTCATTTGGGAGGGGTGTCGATCAGAGGCTAAAATAAGTTGTTTATCACCACTAGTAAAATCTGCAAATAATGTTAGAAACTCATTACTACTTTTAGTCTTTCCTGCCAATACATGAATATCATCTACAATCAATAAATCTACTTTTTTTATTTTCTTTTTAAAATCTTCTATTTTATTATTTCTTAATGAATAAACTAATTGATTAATAAATTTTTCAGAAGTGAAATAATAAAAACTTTGATTATTTTTTAAATAGCGATGAGCTACAGAATGCATTAAATGCGTTTTTCCCAATCCAGAAGGGCCGTATATAAATAAAGGATTGTGACGATTTTTCGATTGGCGCTTACCAAGCTCATAACAAGCCTTGTAAGCCAAGTTATTGGACTTACCTGTAACAAAGGTTTCAAAAGTAAAGTCGGGGTTCAGATAGCTTAATGATTTTGTATCAGCAGACTCAACTGGCTCATTGTGACGCATGTTCGCGTCGATATCTGCTTTTGCGTTGTTATGATGAATAGATTCAAATTTATGTTCGGATGGGGTAGGGGAGACCTCGTCTTCTACAAATAAAGAACCTGATTGACTGTTATCTTCTGCATTGCGGCCAGCATTATCAACACGTACGACGACCTCTTCAATACTACCTTGACTGTGTTTGGTCACCAACTGCTGAATATCTTGAAGATGATTCTTCTTGATATACGTCACAAAATAATCATTGGGAGCAAGAATAATCAAAGTTTGTGCTTCTTGATGAGCTGACAGAGGTCTCAGCCACATAGTAAACACGTTGTCTTTGACGTTGTAACGCAAATCGTTTAGACATTTATCCCAAATATTTGCTGTGTCTATCATGAAAAGTACTGACCTTGTAATCTGAAATAATAGTTATTTTTTAGCAATATAAATTGCTACCTAAGCCTCGATATTACACGTAACAACTAACCAAAGAGTTCGTACTGATATCCTATACGAAGGTGTATATCAAGTAGCGCCTAATTTAACACAGATACCCTGTGGATAAAACCTTGTTTTTTGTGGATAAGACTGTGGACAATTTTGTGCATAACTTTCATAAGTTAGTTATCCATATTTAACCCACAGTTTATCCACAGGCTTACCCATAGCCTAGTAAATTGATAACAAAAAGGAAAATATACTTAACCACAGATAATCATGGTCCCAATAATAACAATACTATATTTATATTAATTAATTATTATTATAGTGTTTGAACCGATCTGTGGATAACTTTGTAAATCATAGAATATATAACTATAAAATTTGGTTAACTAGAAATAGGTTTCTAAGGAAATATCTTTACTAGATTCGTATGAGATACTTCCTATTTAGGGACAAAGCAAATTAGTTTATTGACCAAAACCATACTGAATGGTATAATCCTCCGTTATTACGAATTTAGTCCATTATTTTGATAGGTGAGTTATGAAACGTACATTCCAACCAAGCGTGATCAAGCGTAAACGTACTCACGGTTTCCGTGCTCGTATGGCAACTAAAAAAGGCCGTCAGGTCTTAGCTCGTCGCCGCGCTAAAGGACGTCATCGCCTTACTGTATAATCAGTAGATTGCGATAAGCATGGCTAATAGTGCTTGTTGTGTTCTTATTGTTTATAGATTGCGATAGTCAATCATCACAACTGACACTTAGCCATATATTAAAAGCGCCCACATAGGCGCTTTTTTTGTCTCTATAATTTGTTATTATTTCTTCTATCGTTATTCTACTAGGTTGTACTATGTCCAATACTCTATCAGATACACCTGCAGCTAGTTTCACTAAACAGCAACGCCTGCTTACCCCTGTAGCCTTCCGTGAGGTATTTGACGCACCTGAGCGCAAGATTCATCAGAGTCATTTAATGGCTTTTGTACGTGCCAACGAGCATGCACAGCCGCGAGTCGGTATGGCTATTACCAAGCGTAAAGTACCTACTGCTGTCGCTCGTAATCTAATCAAAAGATATGTGCGTGAAGAGTTCCGCACCAAAGCTTTTAAGATGGAAAATAAAGATATTGTTTTTATTGTTAAAAAATCTATTAAAGATATAGATAATAAAGAATTAAAAAATCAAATAATTAATATCTTTAAAAAAATAGAAAAAAAATAAAATGAATTTTTTATTAAAAAATAAATTTAAAAAAGGTGTTTTTTATAATATAGCTTTTAATTTAATTGTTTTTTATCAAAAAATAGTTAGTCCTGTAATACCTGCTCGTTGTCGCTATTATCCGACATGCTCAAATTATGGCAAACAAGCTTTAACATGGCATGGTGCCCGTAAGGGTAGTTGGTTGTTGTTAAAACGTCTTAGTAGGTGTCACCCTTTAGGTGGGCACGGTATAGACTTTGTACCCTTACCCTTAGCTTCTTATAGTTATCAATATATATCTTTTAGTGATGTACTAAATATCAACCTTCAGGGTTTGGGTGTCTATCGAGACATTACTAGCTATGTTTCACAGCTTAATTATTTGATGAAATCAACATAAAGTCGACCTCTTTAGTCTCAGATAGCTACTCCTTTGAGTTACCCACAAGTTATCCACACTCTTGGTATCATTTGAGACAGATTTTTAGTAAAATGATGCACATTTTATGTAAATGACTACTGATGCAGTTGCAATGTGACAGGACAGCTGTGTAGGTCAGTCATGACACATGCCCTAATTTTTCATTCCCTAATTTTTTAATCTAGGAAAGGTTTATGCAAAAGATATTTCGGGTGATGATCATCATTGCGATGCTAATTACCGCTTATCTGCTGATTTTGGCATGGCGAGATGATTATGCCGATGCTCCAGCTGTAGATGCGGTGCCAGAAACTACGAGTTCGGTAGGTGCTGACATTCCTTCTACTACTGGTGCAGCAGGTGATATCCCGGTACAGACATTACCTGTGGATAATAGTGCTGTGACAGCGACTCCTGCGAAAAACGCTGGTCTAATCACGGTAACAACTGATCGCTATGATATAAAAATCAATCCAGAAGGTGGTGATATTGTTTATGCTGCGCTCAAGCAGTATGACGCAACGCTCGATAGCGATAAGCCTTTCGTATTGTTAGAAAACAACAGTAACCGTGTATATGTGGCTCAATCTGGACTTATTGGTCAGAACGGTATCGATACAGCAGAAGGTAGAGCGACTTATAACCATACTGCTAACAACTATGTGATGGAAGATGGACAGCAAACGTTGTCAGTGCCGCTTACTTATAAGAAAGACGGCGTGACGATTACCAAGACTTTCACTTTTACTGAAAATAAATATCCAATCGATATTAGCTATCAGATCCAAAACGCGTCTACCAATGCTTGGCAAGGTCAGATGTTTGCACAGTTAAAGCGTGATGATAGTAAAGATCCTGGTATGTCTGATAAAGGCGCGCTGAGCATGGCGACTTATCTAGGCGGTGCTTGGGGTACACCAGATGATCCTTATAATAAGCTGAAATTTGGTGACTTTAGTGATGGTGAGTTGACGACCACTAGCGATAAAGGCTGGGTTGGTATCGTACAGCATTATTTTGTATCTGCTTGGACGCCTGAAAACTTCACTGGTAAATTCTTTACACGTGAAACAGGTAATGACTATTTTATCGGCTTTAATAGCCAACCAGTGAACGTAGCACCAAACAAACAAGTTACTTTAAATGCAACACTGTATGCAGGTCCAAAAGTTCAGTCTGAGCTAAAAGACGTTGCGGTAGGCCTTAACAAAACAGTTGATTATGGTCTGCTGTGGCCAATATCAAAGGTCTTGTTTGCTATCTTGGAAGGTGTGCATAAGGTTGTTGGTAACTGGGGTTGGTCAATTATTTTACTGACTATCTTAGTAAAAATTGCCTTGATGTGGTTCTCTAATAAGAGCTACTACTCGATGGCTAAAATGCGTGCCATTGCGCCAAGACTCAAAGTGCTTAAAGAAGAGCATGGCGATGATCGTATGAAAATGTCGCAAGAGATGATGGCGATATACAAAGAAGAAAAAGTCAATCCGATGGCAGGTTGTCTACCAATCTTGATGCAGATGCCGATTTTCTTAGCCTTATATTGGGTATTGGTAGAGAGTGTCGAGCTGCGTCATGCACCATGGATTTTGTGGATTCAAGATCTATCAGCGATGGATCCATGGTTTATCTTGCCGTTGCTAATGGGTGCGTCGATGTTTGTACAGCAGCAGTTGAACCCGCAGCCAGCAGATCCGATGCAAGCAAAAGTCATGAAGTTCTTGCCGATTATCTTTACTGCGTTCATGCTATTCTTCCCAGCAGGTTTGGTTTTATATTGGACAGTCAACAACTTGTTTAGTATGACTCAGCAATATATCGTCAATAAAAAAGTCGATGAAGAGCAAAAGCGTCGTACGGTAAAAGTGGTCGATTAACTAGCTCTTTTTCAGAAACACCAAAAACCATCGCGCAAGCGGTGGTTTTTTTATAGGTGGTGGACAAGTGGTAAATGTTATCCGCAGCTTATCAACATTATCCACAGCTTATAAATATTAAAACGAAAATATATCTGATGCGGCTACCTTTCAAAGTTTGCTTTGTCAGTATGAGTCCAGACGTCTATAATGGAGCTTTTAAATATTGAGAGTCATTGTGGATTCCTTAGAGACAGCATTAGCCGTACCTAATTCTTCTGAAAAGTCTAATACATCTGGATTGGCCACAATTGCTGCGATTGCAACGCCGCTCGGGCGAGGGGGTGTGGGTGTCATACGTCTATCAGGCAGCCGTGCTTACGATATGGCATGTGCTTTAACAGGTAAGTCTGCTTTTACGCCGCGAATGGCCAGCTTTTGTCGTTTTTATCAGGCTGATGGCACTGTTATTGATGAGGGATTGGTCTTGTTTTTCAAAGGTCCGCATTCATTCACAGGTGAAGATGTGATTGAGCTGCAAGGGCATGGTGGTGTCATTTTACAAAACCAATTGCTCGCGCGCGTATTTGAGCTAGGTGCCAAGCAAGCGAGTGCAGGAGAGTTCTCTTACCGTGCTTTTGATAACGATAAGTTGGACTTGGTGCAGGCAGAAGCAATTGCTGATGCGATTGATGCGACCAGTGCTGCCGCGGCCAGTAGTGCAATTCGCTCACTAAGCGGTGAGTTTTCACAGAAGATTAACCAGTTATTAGAACAATTGATTCATCTTCGTTTACATGTTGAAGCAGCGATTGATTTCCCCGACGAAGAGGATGTGGACTTTTTGTCTGATGGCGTCATACAAGGCAAACTTGAGCAGACGCAAGATAAGATACAACAAGTCTTAGCAACGGCAAAGCAAGGTCAGCTTTTGCGCGACGGTATCCATGTCGTGCTAGCAGGTAGGCCAAACGCAGGTAAATCTAGCTTGCTCAACCGCCTTGCAGGACAAGAGCGTGCTATCGTGACTGATGTCGCGGGTACGACACGTGATACGTTGCAAGAGACAGTCGTGCTCAATGGTTTGACACTACATCTGACCGATACGGCAGGCCTACGTGAGACAGAAGATACTGTAGAGCGTATTGGAATTGAGCGTGCCCGTACTGCCATCACGCAGGCTGATATGCTATTGATGGTCTATGATGTGACTCGCGATGTTGAAGAAGAGAGCACACCGTTACAGCTTGCTGAACAGTTATTTGGTGAATTACCAGAAGCTAAACGCTTACTAATTATTGCTAATAAGAGCGATTTATTGAGCGATAATAACAGAGAAAAAAGTGCTGCTATGACCCAAACTGAGATCAAAAATAGAGGCTATCAGCAAGTTAATGTTTCATGTGAAACAGGCATTGGTATCGATAATTTGGTTGAAGCACTATGTGAGAAAGTAGGCTTTCATCCACCAGAGAATAGCTTAATCGCTCGTACCAGACATTTAGATGCCCTTAGACGAACTGCTAATTTCTTGGCAGAGGCGCATGAGCAATTAACGGTATTCGAAGCGGGTGAGTTGGTTGCTGATAGCTTACGTCAAGCACAGCAGAGTTTGGGTGAGATTACAGGTGAGTTCAGCGCCGATGACTTATTAGGTAAAATATTCGGCAGCTTTTGTATTGGTAAATAACTGAAACACGGTGTTCTTTATTATTTAATAAATTAGCTATCTTAGAAATACTGCTTTTATTCTCAATTGTAAAATAAGGAAATGCTATGCACTGTCCGTACTGTAATGCGTCAGAGACCAAGGTTATTGACTCACGTCTTGCTGCGGAAGGGGCACAAGTGCGTCGACGCCGTTCGTGTAACAGCTGCCAAGAACGTTTTACGACTTTTGAGATGGTAGAAGTTGTCATGCCAAGGATTATCAAATCGAGCAACAAGATTGAACCTTATGATAATGAAAAGCTGCGCCGTTCTATTTTACTACCTTTACAAAAGCGTCCTATTACTATCGATGAACAAGAGGCGATGATTAGTCGTATTGAAAAGCGTGTTAGGCAGATGGGTGAGCGAGAAATCAGTAGTAAAGTCTTGGGTGAAATCATCATGAGTGAACTCAAAACTTTGGATGATGTCGCCTATGTACGCTTTGCTAGTGTATATCGCGACTTTCAAGATATCGATGCATTTCATCAAGAAATTGCCAATATTCGTCCAAATGAAAAGTAGACGAAGTAAGCTTTTAAATAAGCCCTAGTTGATAAGTAATTCCTAATTGTTAATCAGCTTTCGAACCTTATTTTCTTATATAGAACACTCAATCATTTATTAAGACCAGCCTTATGTCTATTCAAAGCCATGCTCAAGATGCACAAGATCGCTACTTTATGACGCTTGCTATCGAACAAGCGAAGCGCGGTTTGTATACTACTAGACCCAATCCTACAGTGGGCTGCGTTATTGTTCAGGCAGAGCAGATTGTTGGTCAAGGGTTTCACCCGAAAGCTGGTGAGCCACATGCAGAAGTATTTGCGCTGAAAGAGGCTGGTACACAGGCGGCAGGGGCAACTGCTTATGTTACATTAGAGCCATGTAGTCATACAGGACGTACACCGCCATGTGCGTTGGCGCTGGTTGCTGCTAAGGTAAAGCGCGTTGTGATTGCAGGTCTGGATCCAAATCCGCAGGTCGCAGGTCGCGGTGTGAAACTATTAGAGCAAGCTGGCGTAGAAGTGAAAGTCGGTGTCCTGACAGAGCAGGCAGAAGTACTAAACCGTGGTTTTCTAAAAGCCATGCGCACTAAAATGCCATATGTACGTTTGAAAATAGCAACCAGTCTAGACGGTCGTACAGCGATGGCATCTGGCGAATCTAAGTGGATTACCTCGACAGCTGCTCGTGAAGACGTACAAAAATTACGAGCACAAAGTGGCGCGATTATTACAGGTAGTGAAACTGTAATAACTGATAACCCACAGCTCAATGTGCGCTCAAGACAATTGAATGTGCTACCTGAGAAGATACCTAACCCTAAAATAGTCATACTTGATAGGCGTCAGCGTTTAAAGCACAGCTTACAGTCTGAGTATCAGCTGTGCCGGCATCCAGATACTATCTATTGGCATGAAGATAATTTGTCGGCGTTGTTAGCAAAGTTAGTCAGTGAGCACCAGTGCTATGATGTGTTAGTGGAGGCAGGTCCAAGCGTTGCAGGAAGCTTTTTGAGTCAACAGTTGGTAGATGAGCTAATCGTGCATCAAGCACCTTGTTTACTTGGTGAGCAAGCTCGTCCAATGGTTTATTTCAATCCTATGTCCCTTGCTCAGCAGTTACGTTTTAATTTAAGAAGTCATCAGCAGCTTGGTCCAGATCTCAAATTAACCTTATTACCTTTATAAATATTCTTCGTATAAGTATATTGTCCATGAGTTCTGATAGTAAGTCCAAAATGTGGATAAATTAATTATTGGTTTACGTGTTTCACATGGAACTGTGTATAACTTTGTTTCACATGAAACACAAAAGATGTTTATATCTCGATTATTTTAATAAATATTGATATGAATCAACACCTTAATATTTTCTTCATAAATAAATAGGTTTCATGTGAAATTTTTATTTGTTGTGGATAACTATGTATTTATAGCGATTTCTAGCTATACCTTTATTGATTTATCCTTACTTATCCACAATCTATCCTATTAAAGGTCAAGTCTAACGATGTTTCACTGTCAGTTATTTGAACAAGTTGTGATAAAGAATTGATAGATGATTTGATAAACTAAAATATTCGCCTATTAAGGCAATACAGTAATGAGATGAGGGTAATATGTTTACTGGAATTATAGAAAGCGTTGGAAAAGTTAAATCTATGCAGGCTACAGGCGGTGACATACGTTTGACAGTAGAGTCTGATGACTTGGATTTCAGTGACGTGAAGCTAGGCGATTCTATTGCATCGAATGGTATTTGTTTAACTGTGGTAGAGCTCGGAAGTAACTACTATTCTGTTGATGTCTCACGTGAAACAATTGCTAGAACAGCATTAGAAGGGTTAAAAGCAGGTCATACAGTCAATCTAGAAAAAGCCATGCTACCAACAACTCGTTTTGGTGGTCATATCGTCGCTGGTCATGTAGATGGAGTGGGGGTCGTTAGCAAATTACAACAAGATGCTCGTTCTATCTATATTGAGATTGAGATACCGCAAGAGCTAGCGCACTATACAGCGACCAAAGGCTCTATTACAGTAGATGGTATTAGTCTGACGACCAATTTAGTGCGTGACAACATCGTTTCTCTAAATATCATTCCGCATACTGCCCAAGTGACGAATATTGCTAAGCATTGGTTAGTAGGTAACAAAGTTAATATTGAAGTAGATATCGTTGCCCGTTATTTAGAGCGTCTATTAAATAAATCTCAATCTGGCGGTATGAACGCGTCAAACCCGCAAAGCCAAATCACGGAAGCATTTCTAGCCGATAATGGGTTTATGAAATAACAATTAAGCTTACCGAAATGTTATCCTCGTACCAAGTTTTGACCCTATCGATATTATTTTGATTAAGTGATATCGGTAGGGTATTTTTTATTTGCACTAGAGATTTATTGTATAAAACTCTGCAAAACGGATTCTAAGTCTTTCTTACTAATGGGTTTGGATAAAAACTCGTCCATACCAACTTGCATACAAGCTTCGCGATCTTCTTCTGTATTATTTGCAGTTAGCGCCACAATCGGTATTTTATCACCTTGCGAGCGAATCACTTGTGTGGCTTGTAAGCCATCCATAACAGGCATTCGGCAGTCCATCAAAATCAAAGAAATCTCTTCACGTTGGCTTTTGAGTTTCTCGAGTGCTTGCTGTCCATCTTCTGCAACTATACTGCGATAACCAAGCTTACTTAACATCTTACAGGCTATCTTTTGGTTAGTAGGACTGTCTTCTACGACTAAAATCAGTGGCGACAAGATTTCTTTTTTAGGTATATCTTCTACAAAAGATAGACTGCTGTCATATTGATGTTTGACCAGTATGTCTAGCGTTTTCCTTGCAAACAAGGTTAAACGTAGCAGTTCAGAAATTAGTAAACTTGCGTCCAAGGGTTTGGTCAAAAATCCATCATATTGGCCTAGTAAAGTAGAAGGGATATGCCTTTCAAGTTTCATGCTAAGTAATATCTTCGGTAGTGAAGGTGTAGCGACTAGGTCGTTTAACACTTCTTGTTGCTCGCTATACTTGTTGCTCGCATGATCTGATACGGTGATGGATTCGCTGTATTCATAATCTAATAACAAGACAGGAATGACGGTTTGCTCATCTTGTTTTAATTTATTTTTTAGCTGATGTACAGTGGCTCTATCTAAAGTGCTGTAGATAGTCACGGATATCGTTAAGTACTCGCACAAACGTTGTAAATGTTCAGCAACTAGAGGCTGATTGATGATAGCGATAAGGTGGATATGGGGTAGCTGCGAACAACGATGATATACTGATTGATAAGTGGCATGAGGATAAGGAAGGTAGAGGCTAAATATCGTTTCTTTATCCACCGTATTACTTAGTTCGATAAAACCGCCGAGTAACTGAGCAAAGCTGTTGGCATCACTCAAGCCAATGTTACTGTCTTCAACTAAGTTATGATTGCTTTGATTCAAGATATTGACTAATTGATTTTTTCTCTCAGGAGTAATAGTTGCTCCAGTGTCTTTTACGCTAAACCGAATCCAATAAGATGTCTGCGCAGGCATTGTCGTGTCATTGTTAGGAGTTAAATGCTGATTACTTATTCGCGTTACTTTATCTTCAAGCACACGATCAACAGTGAGCGCGACATAGCCTGATGTTGTAAAACTAATAGCGTTTTTCAACAGGTTTAATAGGATATGGTGCAGTCGAATGTAATCAGTTTCGATGTAACGAGGACAGTCCGGCGCAAAGAAATAGATCAATTCTAACCCTTGTTGTCTTATTTCTTGTGTGACTAAATTGCTAACCTCTTTGCTTACCTTATAAATATCAACCGTTTCGATACTTAGACGTGTTTTTCTGACTTCAACTTCCTCTGTTGCTAGCGACTCATTGAGCACAGTCAACATGCTTTGACTGGTTGCAATCAATGTATTTAGAGTCTTTTTACCTTGAGCTGTCAATGTTGAAGGGTCGATGGGTTCCAACGAATCAATTATCTTCTCTAGTGGTAACCTTAACTTACGACCTATAAATGCTTGAGCTTCGTTTGATTCATCAATTTGTAATTGCAGTTGTTGGTTGTGCAGCTGTAGTTGTTCAGATTGATGGAAAATTTCATCAACATTATTAAAAATCACAGTAAAACCGTGAACTTGCCCATGTTCACCGAACCATGGTGTTACGTGTAGTTGGTAGGCTTGTTTGTTCTCCAAGCCATAAACTATGAGTGTGCGAGCAACGCGTAAACTTGAGATGGTTTTTAAGAGTATTTGAGTGGCCTCATCTTTCCCTTCAACGAAATCAGTCAGCTCATAGCTCTGCTCTCTCTGGGTAGAAGGGGTAAATACTTGCTCAAAACGCTGATTATAGAAACTAATTTGGCCATGGCGTATACTCATCAACATCGGTAAGGGTGCCTGATCAACCAATCGTTCTAAACGATGAGTCAAGGTTTTTATACGCCGATAGTCATTATGCATCTGGTAGCTGACGCGACTTAGCGCATGACCTAACAGCATGAACTCGGTAGTAGATTTCTTTTGTAGAAACGGCGGCGGCGTATAAGATTCTTTTGCGCGGCTACTCAAATTATCGGTATAAACCAGTAATTGCTCCCAGTTAGTACGACGATTGAGCATATAGAGCAATGCCATGAAGAATAGTATGATGGCGACCATCAAAGGGAGCCAATAACGGTAAGATATCCAGTCAACAACAAAAGGCTCATGACGTAATACGATATAAATCTGATGTCCGCTTTTTAGATTAATGATCCCTGTTAGTTCATTACTATTGACAGTATAAAAGCTATGGTCGCTGCTGCTAGAAGCTGATGTACCGATGGTAGGGAAAGCAACGGTAGAAAAAGCAGATTCATTAGGACGAGTATTATGATGAATATAGGTCTGCCCAGAAGGCATCATCAAAATCAGCTGATAACTCAGTTGATCAAAAGTAGGTTGTTCTAAGATTTTTTTTATTTCACTATCTACAGGTGCTGCATGCTCAATAATACTGTGCTGTAGGGCATAAAAAGTATCTATGCTATGTTGCTCACTATGTTTTTTCATCCCATCAAACATTGTGACATAGTACAGCAGTAACATAACCGTGAGAGACAAGGCATAAAAAATCAATAAGCGCTGTAAGGACTGAAACTGTTGCATGAAAGCGTGGCCCTATCTCGACACGAAAGAATATAGTGAAATAAAAATGAAGTTTCTACATATAGTAGGTGAATTATACGACAGTTGAATTGTCTAAAATTTTTAGTGTTACCTTCTATTTATAGCAGAATAACGGCTTACTGTTTACAGAGAGTGGTTATTAACACCAAATTGTTTTGTAAAAGATATAAATAGAACGTTCGATGTCCTTGATATTATAAAGGCAAATAATGTCATTGGTGATCATGAAGTGAGGTCATTACAATCATGGCACTGCGCCGTAAACTCACCTATAATGAACAAATAAACCTTATATAATGCATGATTATGACTACAACTGCTCCTACCTTTGATACATCTAACTCGCTTACTGACTATGATAACCCAACTACTAACCGATTAAGGGTAGTATTTGCGGGTACGCCTGAATTTGCTGCTATTAGCCTTAAGTCATTAATTAAGCAGCAAGAAGCGCTGAATATAGAGATAGTCGCTGTTTACACGCAGCCTGATCGTAAAGCAGGTCGTGGTCAAAAGTTGTCAGCCTCTGCGGTAAAAGAAGTTGCATTGGCACATGATATAGCTGTAGAGCAGCCAGTCACTTTTAAAAAGTCTAGTGCAGAAGGGCTAGCTGCTAGGCAAACTCTGCGCACCTACCAACCAGATGTGATGATTGTGGCCGCTTACGGGTTGATCCTACCTATCGGTGTATTAGAGACGCCTACTCATGGTTGCTTGAATATTCACGCTTCACTGTTACCACGCTGGCGCGGTGCTGCACCTATCCATCGTGCACTCTTGGCCGGAGATGATGAGACAGGAATTACCATTATGCAGATGGACAAAGGTCTTGATACAGGTGACATGCTTTATAAAGTTAGCGAAAGTATCTCCTTTGATGATACCGCTGCTAGCCTACATGATAAGATGGCTGCACTTGGCGCGACAGCCATTAGTACGGTGCTAAAAGACTTAGCTGCTTATCAAGCGCAAGCTATCGCTCAAGATGATAGTCAAGCCAACTATGCTGAAAAGCTGGTCAAAACCGAAGGCGAAGTTGATTGGTCGCAGCCTGCTGCCGCTATTGAACGCCAAATTCGTGGGTTGACGCCATGGCCAGGTGCTTATACTTTCCTGGCGGGGCAGCGCGTCAAAGTACTGGCTAGCTTACCCGTAAATACATCGCAGCAAACCAATGAGCCTGCTGGAACGGTTATCAGTGTCGGACGAAAAGCGATCTTAGTCGCTTGTGGTAAAGAGAGTGACGCTGAATCGTCAGCCACCACTTTAGCCATTACTCATTTACAGTTTGCAGGTGGTAAGCCAATGACAGCTGAACAAGTTTGCCATGGCAACCAATTAAATGACGGCGATCAATTTACGTCAGAAACAAAATAACTGAACCTAACTTAATGATAGTTAACCCTATCTGCACAAGACGCTATCGATGATACGTCAAGGAAATGAAATTTAATGAGACAAAACAGTACTGCGCCTAGAAACAATAAGCTCAAACCATCAAGCAATCTTATTATGAATGGCAGCGTACGCGTGCGTGTGATTCGTACCTTACTGGCTATTCAAAATGGTCAGTCGCTCTCAAGCGTCCTTGACCCGTTACTGAACAGTCTGCACGATGGTGACAAAGGCTTTGCCCATGCGTTACTGCTCACGACATTGCGCCAGTGGCATGCGCTGGCACGTTTGCTTGATACCTTAGCTGATAATCCTATCGACGAGGTTGAGGTGCGTACCACCATTCAAGTAGGCTTAGTACAGTTGCTTTACTTAGAAGTGGCTGACCATGCTGCAATTCATGAAACCGTTGAAGCAGCCAAAGAGATTGAATTCGCTCACTCGACTGGTTTAGTAAATGCTATTTTGCGTAAAGTCGCCAAGAATCCAAGCAAATTCCGTAAGAAATGCGATAAAAAGCATAGTCTACCGAATTGGCTCGCTTATCAGCTTAAACAAGATTGGAGCGAACAATATGATGAGCTGACACAAGGCTTGCGCCAACCAGCCCCGATGTTTTTACGAGTGAATTCGGCGGTTACTTCGGTAGAGGATTATCAGCATGCATTGGATGGCGCAGAAATTGATGCAGATATCGTTGAGCTAACGACTGGCTTTAAGGTAGCGAACTCATCAGAGTCTGCCACTGCTACGATATCAACCAAAGGTCTTAGACTACATCAAAGCACTGCCGTTAACGCTTTGCCTGATTTTGCTGTAGGAACGGCCAGCGTACAAGACATGCATGCGCAACTTGCCGCACCAATCGTTAATAAAGCATTGATAGCTAAGCTCATTGCTGAAAGTGCGAATACTGACAGCGACAGTGATGAAAGTAATAATAATGAGCTACACATTTTAGATGCTTGTGCGGCACCTGGTGGCAAGCTTGCTCACTGGTTAGAGCTAATAAGCGCTAATGACGAATCATCGTTGTTTCACGTGAAACAAGACGATGCTGAAACGTCACCTGCGATTACTGATATCAAGGTAACGGCTATTGATAATGAAGCACCACGTATCGAGCGTATTCGTGAGAATTTACAGCGCCTAAATCTGAGTCAGCATGATTTGCAGCAAGCAGAGAAAAGTGTTGCACTTAATATTGTCTGTGCAGATGCAACCAGATGGCAGCATGGCAAGAATAAAAAAGCGGCGACAAATGAACCCGTATTTGATGCGATATTATTGGATTCTCCTTGTACCGCGACGGGCGTGATTCGTCGTCATCCTGATATTAGTATCCTGCGTACCGAAGAAGACATCGAGCAAACGGCACTGTTGCAAGCAGACATCTTGCATAACTTATGGCCACAACTCAAAGCTGGTGGTTATCTGTTGTACGTGACATGTTCTATCTTAAAACAAGAGAACGTCGAGCAAATGCAGGACTTTATCACTCATCATAATGATGCGGTAGTGATTGAATTCACCGACGATTGCAACTGGGGTATCGAACAAGCAATCGGTCGTCAGTGCTTACCGATTGATAGCGCGAGTGGCGATGGTTTCTATTATGCGTTGCTACAAAAAACTGCTGAATAAACCGTTTTTAAACATTGAATAACATTATTGTAGACAGGACAATCTAATGAAATATATCAGTACCCGTGGTCAGACAGCGCCGATGGATTTTAGTGATGTGCTTTTGATGGGTCTTGCCCCAGACGGTGGTTTGATGTTGCCTGAGCATTATCCAAATATCGATAGTGCAACCCTTGATGAATGGCGTACGCTCAGCTATCCACAGCTTGCGATGGCGATTATGCAGCGTTTTGCCACTGATATTCCTATGGCTGATTTGCAAGATGTCATTGAGCGTACTTACACTGCTGATGTTTTTGGCTCTGAAGAGATTGTTCCTGTCCGTAAGCTCGAAGATAACTTATATATTCTAGGATTATCAAACGGTCCGACATTGGCATTTAAAGATGTTGCCATGCAGTTTTTGGGCAATGCCTTTGAATATGTGCTTAAGAAAAAAGACGCACGTATTACGATCATTGGTGCGACCAGTGGTGACACGGGTAGTGCAGCAGAGTATGCATTGCGTGGCAAAGAAAATATCGAAGTCTTTATGCTGTCACCGCATGGCAAAATGAGTGAATTCCAGCGTGCGCAGATGTATAGCTTGAAGGATACTAATATTCATAACATTGCGATCGATGGTATGTTTGATGATTGCCAAGACATCGTTAAAGCGCTACAGCAAGATGCTGAGTTTAAAGCCGCTTATAACCTAGGCACGGTAAACTCTATCAACTGGGGTCGTATCCTAGCGCAGATTGTTTATTACTTTAAAGCTTACTTTGCGGTCACGACGAGCAATGATGAAAAAGTCAGCTTTAGCGTACCATCAGGTAACTTCGGTAATATTTGTGCCGGTCACATCGCTCGCGAAATGGGACTGCCAATTGAACGTCTGATTGTCGCAACCAATGAAAACGACGTATTGAATGACTTCTTCAATCAAGGCGCTTATCAGCCACGTCCGACTGAAAAAACCTACGTAACCTCTAGTCCGTCTATGGATATTTCAAAAGCATCTAACTTTGAGCGTTTTGTTTATTTACTATTAGAAAAAGACAGTGCGCGCGTTCATGAGTTATTTGACGGCGTAAAATCAGGTCGAGGGTTTGACTTGTCTAACTTGATGGAAGCGGTTAATACCCGTTATGGCTTTGCTGCTGGTAAATCTACTCATAGCGACCGCTTGCAGACTATCAAAGCGCTTTATGAGCAACATGGTGAATTGGTTGATCCACATACCGCTGATGGTATCAAGGTCGCTAAAGAGCTACAGTTAGATGGCGAAATCATTGTTTGTGCAGAGACGGCGCTACCTGTTAAGTTTGCGGATACCATCGTTGAGGCTATCGGTCAAATAGACATTGAGCGTCCAGCGCATACCAAAGGTCTAGAAGATTTACCGCAACACGTAGTGGTACTGGATAACAAGGCTGAACTGGTCGCTGAACAAATCCGCCAACATGTCACGCCGAATCCTGCTTAAGTAATTACGGCCTTTAGGCTTATTATCAACAAGGAAAAGTATCCGTGTAAAAGTTACACCATTGTAATAAAGTGTTTATGATTGTGTTATGGTAGATATAATTGTAATATTAGAAACGGCGTCAGCAAGTCATCATCGTGCTAGGCGCTTTTTTAGGAATTATTCTAGCCAATTACACTGAACAGTTACCCTATAATTGCCATAAGGATCTTACTGATAAGTTGCTGATATAATTAAACTTTTATTAATTTTAGAGGTTTTTGCAGTGATAAGTTAGGTACAGTTCTTTATGTCGAACACAGTGGTACATATTGTGGATATAACGATGAAGATGAGCTTAAAAAAGATAGCAAAAGCACTGTTAATTACGATGTTTAGTAGTGCCATGTTGATGAGCACGGCTCAAGCTAACAATCCGCCGCCAACTATCAAAGCTGATGCGCCCAATCGTTATATCGTCAAAAAAGGCGATACCTTATGGGATATTTCAGGTCGCTATCTAGACAGTCCATGGCGCTGGAAAGAAATTTGGGCCACCAATAAGCAAATCAAAAATCCAAATCTTATTTACCCTAATGATGTTCTCATCCTTTGTGTGATTCAAGGTAAAACGCTGATTGGCGTCGATACTGGTGAAGGCTGTGCTGGCGTTGAAAAGCAGCTTACTGGAAGTGTAAGTACAAGTACGGTCGCGATTACCTCGACGGCCAATAGTATCCCTCCTATTCCGTGGTCGGCTATTCAGCATTGGCTTGATAAAACGCTTATTGTTAATCCCCAAGACTTTAATACCACGCCTTATATTTTAGCTTCTAAAAACCGTAACTTAATTACTGCGCGCGGTGATAAAGTCTATGCTAAAGGCGTACCGCTTATCGTAGGCCAGCGTTACGGCGTTTACCGTGAGGGTGAGCTATATGTAGACCCCAAAACTCAAGAAGTGATCGGTTTAGAAGTTACGCAGGTAGCGACTGGTCTTGTTACTTCTACAGAAAGTAATGGTGTGACTAGCTTGCAGCTTATCGATAGCTATGGCAAAGAAGTGCGTGAAGGGGATCGTGTATTTGTAGAGTTAGACAACGCTATTCCTCCTGTCTTTTATCCAACACCTGCAAGTGTTAGTCGCGGCGGTATGATCGTACGTGTGATGGACTCTATCAGCTCAGCTGCGAAGGGTAGTGTGGTCGCCATCAATTTGGGTAGCTTACAAGGTGCTAAGCCAGGTGATGTGCTGACGGTTTATCAAAAAGGGCCTTTGGTACGTGATACTAAGGATAATGACACACCGGTACGTCTACCAAACGAGCCAAGTGGTATGGTGATGGTTTTCAATACCTTTGATCACATCAGCTATGCTTACGTACTTGATTCTGAGCTGCCACTTAATATTGGTGATCAGTTGTTACCACCTCCTTATTTATAAATAGCTATAAGGCTGTATTAAGCAATATATTAAACTAAATACTAATCTAAGCTTGCCTATACGAGACAGATGACAATGACGGCAGTCACCTCTTCTTTATCCGACGATCAGCGCGCTATCTTAGCGCTGTGGTACGAGGTGAATGCGTCATTATCTGCTTATCACAAACTGATCACTTCTTTCGGTTATCCGCAGCTTGCTTGGCAAGCCAAAGTAGAGGCATGGAAGCAGCTCGGTATTCACCACACCCATCTCAAACGTCATGAACAGCTAGAGCAAACACTCGCCAATATCGATAAGATTCAGCAAGCATTGATAGAGGGGCGTTATGGCTTGCTATTCGCTGATGACGCCGATTATCCTGCTCAACTCTCACAAATCTACGACCCGCCGCCCTTATTATTCTATCGTGGGAATAGCGCGCGCCTACATCAAGCACAAATAGCTATAGTAGGTAGCCGCAAACCCACCGCGCATGCGCAAAAAATCACGTTTGATATGGCGCAGTACTTAGCGCAAGCAGGTTATATTGTTACTAGCGGTCTGGCTATGGGTGTAGATAAACGCGCACATTTAGGCGCGCTAGCACAAGCAGACCCTGACTATCAGGGACGGACGGTTGGTGTCATGGGTACAGGGATCGATGTGAACTATCCCAATCATCGGGATCAGTTATTTATTCAAATTGTTGAGCAAGGTGGCTGCATTATCAGTGAGCTATTACCACACACTCAGCCGCATAAACATACTTTTCCGCGTCGCAATCGTTTGGTAGCTGGGCTGAGTCTCGCGACCATCGTAACGGAAGCGACAATCAAAAGCGGTTCGCTTATTACAGCACGTCTCACGTCTGAACAAGGTAAACAGGTCTTTGCTATTCCCAGTCATATTGACAATAGCAATGCAGAGGGCTGTCATCATTTGATACGTGAAGGCGCGACCTTGATTTATCATCCTCAGCAAGTACTAGAAGATGTCAATGGTCAGCTTGATTATAATAAAGGCGCTTATAGAATAGCAACCGCTACTACTTTCAATAGTAATCACTCTAATAGCAATCACTCGAATGTTACTCAGACTTCTGATGCGATAGAGATAAATTCAATTAAATCTACTAGCCAGCAACCATCCTCTGAGATAAAGCCTGCGCGCAGCACAGTCGTTGTGCCTGAGCATTTAACTGTACTCTACGAGCAGCTTGACTGGCATGGGCAAGATCTAGATGCGCTTATTAGTGCAACCAAGCTTGCACCGCCGCAGTTGATTGGTCAGCTAATGGAGCTTGAACTAATGGGTCTCATCAGCGAACAAGGTGGACGATATTTACGCGTTTAAAGTATCGTAAATATTCCTTATTGGACACTGGCATAGATAGCACTTAATTATAGACTCTCCTAGACAATAACTTTCTTGTGGTATTATTAGAATTTACTTCTACGAACCATTTAAGTCATGAGCGAACCTACACCTCTTATTACCGATTCTGCCATCCAAGCTGCTAAGTGGCTAAAAGAAGGGCAACTGCTCGCGTATCCTACAGAAAGCGTTTGGGGTATTGGTTGCGACCCTTATGACCAAGCAGCTGTTCAGCGTATCTTGGATATCAAACAACGTCCACAAGCCAAAGGCATGATAGTCGTCACTGATAGTGTGTCTCGCTTAGCCCCCTTACTAGCCTCTTTAGATGATGTTCAGCGCCAGCAGATTATTGATAGCTGGCAGACAGACGATAGTAGAGATGAACAGCACAATCGCCAAGCACATACTTGGTTATTACCGATTCCTCAGCCGCTTGCGAGTACTGTGCCCACTTGGATTACCGGTCAGCATCAGACTATTGCTGTTCGAGTTATCTCGCATCCTACAGTTCGTAAGCTTTGCCAGCAGATGGTCAGTGAGCAGAACCCATTTGGGCTATTGGTTTCTACAAGCTGCAACCCATCAGGACAAACGCCTGCTAGCACTTTTGATACCGCCTATGCTTATTTTGATGAGCAAATTGGTTATTTGCAGGGCGATACTTTAGGTTATACCTTGCCTAGCCAAATTCGTGATGCAACGACAGGTTTCGTCGTTCGATAGCGCTCTCTATACAAACTCTTAAATTTCTCAGAAACGATTGCTTGCAATGTAAAGTGATAAGTGTCGCTGTGCCTTATTTACGTGAGCGTTTATAGATTAACCATTTGCTAGCTTGCCTATTTGCTCACCTTCCTTTACCAAAAGCATGTAAAAGTCGTTTTGATAAAAACTACAAAAAAGCAGACGATGGTTATAACGGTCTGGTTTTTATTGAAAGATAAGTACTTCAGCAATAAGTAACTCAAAGATAAGTCATAGTGGTGATATTTGAGGCATATAGGGAGTAGGGTATGAATGTTTTGATTAGTGGCGGTTCAGGGTTTTTGGGCAGTGCATTTAGTCGAGAGCTACTAGCACGGTCTCGCGCGCAAAATAAAGACGTGACGATTACTTGGCTAACTCGTAATAGCGGTCAATCACATCCTGATGATATCAATATGATGACTTATGATGAGTTTGCGATGTCTGATATAAGCTTTGATGTCATACTAAATTTAGCAGGTGCTGGGATTGCTGACTCTCGTTGGAGCGATGAGCGCAAAGAACAGTTGATGGCGAGCCGTATCAAATCTACTCAGTCGATATTGGATTTTATCGCACGTGCTAGCACAAAACCCAAGTTATTGGTGAGCGGATCAGCAATCGGCTGGTATGGTACGCAAGGTGACAAGCTACTGACTGAAAACAGCGATTATGAGACAGACTTTGCTCATACATTATGTGATGAATGGGAGCAATTAGCACTTAAAGCAACTGATCACGATGTTCCTGTAGCTATCGTCAGAACAGGTGTAGTCATCCATCCTGAAGGTGGTATGGTGGCTAAATTATTACTACCCTTTAAATTTGGTGTCGGTGGTCAGTTGGGTAATGGACAGCAAATCATGAGCTGGATCAGCCGTGAAGATTGGGTCAATGCGGTTATCTTTATTATTGAGCAGCAGCTTAAACTTACTAACGACTCAGACGTTAATCACATCGAAAGCTTAGCCCAAGATAATGCACCTATTAGTGACAGCACTATCAAGACTGCAAGCGGTACCGTAAATGATACACATATAGTCGTATATAACCTTACTGCTCCGAATCCTGTGACCAATCATACTTTTACCAAAGCACTTGGTTCGTGGCTACATCGTCCCACATTTTTTACTTTACCAGAGTTTTTGCTCAAGCTAATGTTTGGCGAAATGTCGACATTACTTATCGATGGTCAAAAAGTGCTGCCACAAGCGCTATTGGATGCAGGTTATTCGTTCAAACACTCAACACTGCAGCAAGCATTAGAAAACCAAAAATAGTTATATGGGTGTTGTTTCATGTGAAACATTACAAACCATCTTCTGATAATCGCTTATATAACCATATTTATGTCTAAGGGCAGTCCATGCGTTACGCATTCTTCTTCACCATCTTTTTGCTATTACAGTTGTTTAGCTTAGGTACAGTATTGAGCATACAGTGGTGGCTCCAGCCTTGGATAACGCCAACATTACAGACAATGATATGGGCCGGTGTATTCATTATTACTAATGGCCTATTAGTATTGAGCGTAAAAAGAGCATTTGCTAACAGTTATCGCTGGGTTAGTGGGTGGATGCTAATCATGCACTTTATGATACTGACGGCGTTGGCAGTGAGTCTATTTTACGGAGGGTATCTGCTGGTCATTGCTTTGTCAGGTAGTACGTTGCACCAATCGAATGAGATGGCTATAGGGTTAAGAGTACTAGCGCTATTCCTATTTATAGGACTATTTATTTATTCGTTATATAGTGCCTATGCCCCTGTTATACGCAAGTTGTCTATTAATATAGATAAACCTTTAACCAAGCCATTACGCATTGCAGTCGCTAGTGACTTGCATATCGGGCGATTATTTGGTGTAAAAGCCATAGATAGATTGCATGAACTTATGATTCGCTCTGGCGCAGATATGCTGCTGATGCCAGGGGATATTATGGATGATAATACAGATGCCTTTAATGAATATCATATGGAGCGAAACCTAGCAGAATTGTGCCGTAGTCTGCCACATGGTGTCTATGCGACATTGGGTAATCATGATTTGTATGGTCATGAGCGACCTATTAGCGAAGCGCTGCAAAATGCAGGGATACAACTGTTGAACGATGAGGTGCTCTGTATCGAGCACGAGGGTCAACCAGTATGGTTAGTTGGACGTTTTGATAATCATAAACGTCAACGTGTAGCAACTACCGAGCTGCTTGCGCAAATAGATACGTCGCAGCCAGTGATATTGTTAGACCATAGACCGAGTGATATAGATAATCACAGTCAATTACCTATAGATTTACAAGTCTCAGGACATACTCACAACGGTCAAGTATTCCCCGCTAATTTCATCGTGAATGCTATTAATAGATTAGGCTATGGCTATGAGCAGATTGGTAAAGGACACTTCGTCGTGTCCTCTGGTTATGGTTTTTGGGGCATTCCCTTTCGATTGGGCTCGCGCTCAGAGATTTGGTTAATTACACTATCTGGCGATACAAATTAGTTAGTTATACAAATCAATAATTGGCTAACTAACTAACGGTCTATGCAGCTAACCGCGATTGTGTACTGATGATCTCACGTACAAAGCTGCTAAAACCATGAATAATATTGTTTGTCTCTTGTCCAAGACCTTGATGGACACTCATAAAGTGAATAAAGCCATGCGGTGCACCAAGCACAGTATAGGTCTCTACAGCAACGCCGTAACCTTTCAGCTGCTTTGCATAAGCAAATGCCTCATCACGTAATACATCGAGCTCGGAAGCTACAATGTAAGTTGGGCAAACTTTACTATTATCACCCAGCATAGGTGAGTTCAGTATATGTAGGCGAGGCAGTGGGCTATTTTCCAAGCAAGCAGCATCAAATACTGCTACATCAGCATGATCTAATAGTAGACCCTCGCCATATAGCTCCCAACTAGGATAATCTGTCTCAATATCAGTGACTGGATACAAAGGCATCTGCGCTAGAGGTTCGGGTAGTTTTTCTAATAGATTAAACATTTTTTGACCATCTAGACCTAGGTCTGCCCATGCGTTTTTGCTTGGTGCGGTCAGCTGCTGCGCAATCAAAGTTGATAGACCACCACCTGCACTATCACCAGCCAAGACGATACGAGAGGGTAATGCGCCCAATGTGTGGCAGTGTTCAACCAACCAAGCATATGCAGTGATACAGTCTTTTAATGCTGCGGGAG
This sequence comes from Psychrobacter sp. NPDC078501, assembly GCF_044900935.1. NCBI lineage: Bacteria > Pseudomonadati > Pseudomonadota > Gammaproteobacteria > Moraxellales > Moraxellaceae > Psychrobacter > Psychrobacter sp. NPDC078501. Next base: position 527,287 of record NZ_JBJDOS010000003.1, read on the forward strand.
CAGGACATTCAGGCGCTAAGCGATAATCGACACTAACCACAGACCAGCCAGTCTGCTCACAGACCGCATGACAGAACTCATGATGTGTATCGACATCACCAATACAGAACCCGCCGCCATGAAAGAACAGCATGACTGTTTCATCGGGATTATGGATACGTTTTCTTCTAAAACTAGGTTTTTTGCCGCTGGCTTTATAACAACGGACAGTCATGTCGCCATCATCAGCATTGGTAATCGTTTCATCTTTCCAGCTAACAGGTGAATCACTTTTTTTAGTGAAGGGCTTTATATTGCCTAGCATAGTCGTATTGGCTTGCTGCCATACTTTAGGTGATTGCATGGCTACCGCATCAGCAGTAAATCTCTCACGCAATTCCGGCATTGGGGTTAGTTCTAACGGTGTTTTGAGGTAGCTATTTACTGCAAGGATGAGACGCAGATGAGCGTTTGCATGCAGATACTGTTTTGAATTAGGGCCTTTAAGGTAACCAATCACCCCTTCTAAAATAGGGTCTGGTAAGTAGCCGAGACTTTTCATTGCATAGTGCAATGTATGCGGCTGGTAGTTTGTCACAGGGTTATAAGCGAGTATTTTCTCTTTAACGCTCAGACGTTTTTCTAATGAGTCATATGCTTGTGTATCTTGATTTGATGACTTTTTTGACGTTGGATGTTCTTTTGACGCTAAGTGCAATGTCATCAATGCTTTATTGAGCAAAGTATTGATAGATAAATTTTTTGAATTAGACATAACAGCTCTCGTAAATGATTTTTAGCGTGCATTTGAGTGTAGGCGATAATATTTATAGCAATGATAAAATAGCTAGCAGAATAATAGCGTATCGTTTGGTAATAGCTTGATTAATAAGCGTAAAGCAATTGGAATAAATAGCGGTTTTTTGTTCTTTTTGTGAGTAAATATTGAGATTTATTGACATGGAACAAAAATGTTTGACGCATCTCTTTAATCAGACTTCACGAATATTTGTCATAAATGGTAAAAATTCCTTTGCTCTAGGCTTGAAATTTGTCCTTATCACCTTTATCAAGCAGCTATTGAAGCGTATTAAAAAAAACAATGAGTCAGAATCATCGAGCATTTAATAATGGCATAGTAGGACCAGTAATTATTCGGTCTACTGTGCCGTCTCTTAATCTTCATTATTGAAATTCCAAGGAGCTATCATGAGCGAGCAAAACCCGAACCACGAAAATCTTGACCAAAATGTGGCACATGAGAATATTGATCACAATGACAGTATCTTAGAAGAAACCATGAAAGAGTTTGATCCACAGAATAATTCAGGTGAAGAAACGACTATCGAAAACGAAATCAACCTTGATACTTTCAAAGCGCGTATTGCTGAGCTAGAAGGCGAAGTAAAGCAAGCCAAAGAAGGTACTGCACGCGCTAATGCTGAAGCTTACAATGCGCAAAAACGCATGGAGCAAGAAGCGGATAAAAGCAAAAAATTCGCACTACAGAAATTTGCTAAAGAATTGTTAGACATCGTTGACAACTTAGAGCGCGCTATCGAAAATGCCGATGCCAATGATCCAGTTGCTGAGGGTGTGCAATTAACGCACAAAGCATTGGTTGCAGTATTGACCAAAAACGGCGTAGAAGTGGTCGATCCACAAGGCGAAAAATTCAACGCTGACTTCCATGAAGCAGTGGGTATTGACCCAGAAGCAGCGGCAGATACAGTTGGTACGGTCCTACAAAAAGGCTATAGCCTAAACGGTCGTCTATTACGTCCAGCTATGGTTCGTGTTGGTCAGTAATATTTTTAGGGCTAAACCCTACTAATATGAAGGTTTTTCACAAAAAATGACATGAAACACAGTTTTTGCGTGATTATCACCTTGAAAAATACGACGGGTAAACCGATATATAGCAACAAGTGACCGACTACGGTCTGGATAAATAAGTATTTATAGTTAAAAACAAATTAGGAGCAATTGATTATGGGTAAAGTAATTGGTATTGATTTAGGTACTACTAACTCGTGTGTAGCAGTAATGGAAGGTGACAAAGTTAAAGTCATCGAAAATGCTGAAGGTACTCGTACAACACCATCAATCGTCGCTTATAAAGATGACGAAACGCTTGTTGGTCAGTCAGCTAAGCGTCAAGCAGTAACTAATCCAAGCAACACTTTGTTTGCGATCAAGCGTTTGATCGGTCGTCGTTTTGATGACAAAGTTGTGCAAAAAGATATCGGCATGGTTCCTTACAAAATCGCTAAAGCAGACAACGGCGATGCGTGGGTAGAAATCAACGGTAAAAAACTTGCGCCACCACAGGTTTCTGCTGAAATCTTGAAAAAAATGAAAAAAACAGCAGAAGATTATCTTGGTGAGAGCGTGACTGAAGCAGTTGTAACTGTACCTGCTTACTTCAATGACTCACAGCGTCAAGCAACTAAAGATGCGGGTAAAATCGCTGGTCTTGACGTAAAACGTATCATCAATGAGCCAACTGCTGCTGCACTTGCTTATGGTATGGACAAGAAGCAGGGCGATAGCACTGTTGCTGTATATGACTTGGGCGGTGGTACTTTCGATATCTCAATCATCGAAATCGCAGACGTAGACGGCGAACAACAATTCGAAGTACTAGCGACCAACGGTGATACTTTCCTAGGTGGTGAAGACTTTGACTCAGCATTGATTGACTTCTTAGTGGCTGAATTCAAAAAAGAGCAAGACGTGAACCTAAAAGGTGACTCTCTTGCGATGCAGCGTCTAAAAGAAGCAGCTGAAAAAGCGAAGATTGAGCTATCAAGTGCACAAAGCACTGAAGTAAACTTGCCATACATCACTGCTGATAGCAGTGGTCCTAAGCATTTGGTTGTAACTATCAGCCGCTCGAAACTAGAGAGCCTAACTGAAGAATTAGTACAACGTACAATGGGTCCTTGTAAGACTGCACTTGAAGATGCTGGCCTAAAAATTGGCGACATCAACGATGTAATCTTGGTTGGTGGTCAGACTCGTATGCCACTAGTACAGCAAAAGGTACAAGACTTCTTTGGTCAAGAGCCACGTAAAGACGTGAACCCTGATGAAGCAGTTGCAGCTGGTGCAGCGATTCAAGGTGCCGTATTGTCTGGTGACAAAACTGACGTATTGCTACTTGATGTAACGCCATTGACTCTAGGTATCGAAACAATGGGCGGTGTCATGACGCCAGTTATCGAGAAAAACACCATGATTCCTACTAAGAAATCACAGGTATTCTCAACTGCTGAAGACAATCAGCCAGCGGTAACGATTCAGGTATATCAAGGTGAGCGTAAAATCGCTAACCAAAACAAAATGCTTGGTCGTTTTGACTTGACAGATATTCCACCAGCACCACGTGGCCTACCGCAAATCGAAGTGTCTTTTGACATCAATGCTGACGGAATCATGAACATCTCTGCAACCGATAAAGGTACTGGTAAAGCGCAAAGTATCCAAATCAAAGCGGATTCTGGTTTGTCGGACGAAGAAGTCGAACAAATGGTTCGCGATGCAGAAGCCAATGCTGCTGAAGATGAGAAGTTCGCTAACCTAGCGCAAGTTCGTAACGAAGCAGATGGTCGTATTCATGCCGTACAAAAAGCGCTAAAAGAAGCAGAAGATAAAGTCACTGATGAAGAAAAATCAACAGTAGAATCTGCTATCACTGAGCTTGAAGCTGCAGCGAAAGAAGATGACCATGACGAAATCAAAGCTAAGCTTGAAGCATTAGACAATGCATTCTTGCCAATCAGCCAAAAAATCTACGCTGATAGCGGCGCTGGTGCAGAAGGTATGGATCCAAGCCAGTTCCAACAAGGTGCTGACGATGCTGGTAGCAACAAAGCTGATGACGACGTCGTTGATGCTGAGTTCACTGAAGTAGACGAAGATAAAAAATAATACCAAATCTAAAAACGCGATTAGCTGCGTCAAACTTGCTTAGTCTACTCAATGTAGCACTTACGCTCGTTTTCCTTGCTACTCAAGTTTTTGAAAATGGTATCGTCGACACAAATCGATAACTAGTTAAATTAAAAAACGCATCCTTCGGGGTGCGTTTTTTTATGGCTGTTTTTCTATCAGCTACTATTCCTGCTAGCTATTATTTTTCTTAATAAGATGCGTGCTTATGGTTTAAACGCACTCACTGTGAGCACTTCATAGGTTAAATTAACCACGAGCTGTCCTGTGCTATCCTTTTCTGAGAATTGTTGCCAATAGTCTGACTCAAATTGCTGTAAACGCGATTTTGTCCATACAAAGGTTTGGGTATCGTCTGTTTGTATTTGCGTTTGATTGGTCGATACACCAGTGAGTTTCATATGCTTTAAGATAGCGTAGGGGGTTGGAAATGGTAAATCAAAGCCCTGAATTGAGAGTTTGATATTCTCAAAGCCAGCACTATCTAATGCTAATTGCCATTCGTCAATATCTGGGTAATGAAGTCCTTGGCCAGTTAGAGTCTTAATTTGTAAAAAGTTATTTGGCGTAAAAGTACTAAAGACCAGTTGTCCTCTAGATTGTAGACGCTGCGCTGATTGCGTGATGAAACTCAACGGATTATCAAACCATTGCACGGCATTGGCACTAACTATCAAGCTATGATTTTCTGCTAAATCTATCGTTTCAGCATCACCGATAATGATCTCAGCAGTTGGCAGTATTGATTGCAATGTAGCAGTCTGTTCAGTACATAACTCATTGATGAGCCAGTGCTCGCTCTGTATATGCTCAGCGAGTAGGCGTGTCATTTGACCTGTACCTGCACCCACTTCTAGCACACTACTTTGCTTGGTATGAGCAATACTGTCTAATAAATACTGACAAACGGTCTGCTGGATACTGGCATGCTGGTCATAGTCACTTGCATTGGCAAAGTGGCGAGCGATGGTTTGTTTTCTAACACTGAGGTCATCAGCTGTGTCGAATGTTGTCATAGGCTTCATTATATCCAAGTGCACCAGTTATCTATCAATAGTAGAAATAAAGTTTGTGTCAAACGATAAAGTTACAACTGCTGTATCAGTCGCGCACAGTCTTCGTTAGTTAGTTTGGCATTCATAACTAAGCGAATACGAGCAGTGTTTGCAGGCACAGTAGGCGGCCTGATAGGTAGCGCGTAAAATCCAGCGGCTTGCAACTGTTGTGCTTTGGCAAGGGTACTCGCATTATCGCCTAATATATAAGGAACGATAGGGGATTCATAGTGTATATCCTCCAAGGCTAGCGATACACGGTGCCGTGGGTTAATGGCTTGGCTAAGCGTGGTAGACAACTGTGCTAGATGCACACGTTGGTCAGTTAAGGTCGGCATTTTTGCTAAGATAAATCGTGTCCATGCGTGATTTATCGGAGGGAGTGCAGTGCTAAAAATCAATGGACGCATGGCATTGATCAGCCATTGTTTGACGACTTCATCACACATTATATAAGCACCCATTGAAGCAAATGCCTTACCAAAGGTACCCACCAAATAGTCAATATCAGCCAAAGTATGCGTTTCTTCCGCCAATCCTAGACCTGTATCGCCAAGCACTCCAACAGCATGTGCTTCATCGACATACAGCTCAATACGAGCATCTTTGGATTTTAATTGTACTAGTTGAGGTAAGTCAGCACGGTCACCATCCATACTAAATATACTCTCGGTGACAATAATGATGCGTTCAACCGTATCGTCTGCTTGTTCAATAAACTTGGCCAAATGCTCGTAATCGTTGTGACGGTAACGACGATAGGTGACAAGTTTACTTTGGCTCAGGCGCATCCCATCGATAATGCTGGCATGTACTAGCTTGTCAGCCAAAATGAGTGTTTTGACTGGCAAAGCTGTCAATGCTGGCAAGATACCTAAGTTGGCGTGATAGCCACTGTTTAACACCAACACTGACTTTGAATCGGTTAAACTCTGTTTCTCTATGGCACTGTGATACCAATTTTGCAGTTCTTCTTCTAGAACTTCTAACTGTATATCGTTACCTGTCAGTAGGCGTGAGGAGGTGGCGCTCATTTTAGGAATGTGTGTATCAGATAGCTGTCCCACTTGAGTTAGAAATTCAGCTTGCAGCTTAGTATCGCCGCCTAAGCCAAGATAATCATTACTCGCGATATTAAGTAAAGCTTTACCTGCACTAACGACGTATCGGCCATCGTGCTGCAGGTTTGGTAATTGACGGTACTGCTGCTTTGCTTTTAAGTCTGCAAGTGCGCTTTGCAAACGATCAGTGATTGAATTTTGCATTTTCTCTCTCTAATTATTGTTATATCAGCCATATTTAGCTGATTTGTCTAGCAAGAAAACTGTGAAATGAGTACGAATTATTGCATAAACTGGGTGGATGTAACAAAAGGTTTCATATCTAAGCCTTTGTAACCCACACACTGATAAACGCTTTCAATTCTTAACTCTCATACCATTAAACACTGACAGAGTGTCTGAAATAGTTTGTTACTATGTATTCATCGTTAGCAGACAAGGCGATAGGGCCACAAGGCCAATATAAATAAATAACTTGTTTGTCCAAATTTCTTTCAAGGAGCTAATAATGAAAACTCTACAAAAAACAATACTTGCACTAGCAACTGGTTCTTTACTTTCTGTAGGTGCACAAGCTGCTGTTAACTATGGCAACGGCTACACAGGTCAGCCATACGTTGCTGCTAAAGTTGGTCAGTTCGATCTAGATGTTGATGGCGCTGATGACCCAACTGCATACGGTGTAACTGCTGGTTATAACTTTGATCCTAACTTCGGTATCGAAGCAGAATATGTAGGTTCAGATGATGCTGACTATAGAGGCGGCGACATCGATGCTAAGACATACGGCGCTTATGGTACTTACCGTTATGCATTCCCAAATAGCGGCTTATACGCGAAAGGTAAGCTAGGTGTTGCAAAAACTGAAGTAGAAGCTAACAACACTAACTTTGCTGGCGCTTCTGACTTCTCAGACGACGACACTAACATCGCTGGTGGTGTAGGTCTTGGTTACGCAGTAAACTCTGACTTCAGTGTTGAAGCTGAATACGACATGCTAGGTAGCGATGCAGACCTTATGACTGTTGGCGCACAGCTAAAATTCTAATGGCTTAGAAAATAAGCTTTTAGTTAAACAGCTATAATAAAGAAACGATCACTTTAAGTGGTCGTTTTTTTTTTGCTTAAAATTTATGCAGAAGCTTTTAGGACGGTAATTTATAAGTAGCTAATAAGCAATATATCATTACTGTTAAAGCGTTGTTATCCTTAAAAATGTGCTACATTAAAAACTGGAATGATAAAGATAGGAATGGTGGCAAGGATGGAGATACTTTGGATGATTGAACCTTGGCATTGGTTAGTATTAGGCTTCTTATTACTAATCGTTGAGATGTTTGTACCGACGTTTGCCAGTCTGTGGTTTGGTGCCGCTGCCATCATCGTTGCAGCGCTATCATGGCTGTTACCTATTTCTGTTTCTATTCAGATTATCGTCTGGTTAGTGCTCTCTGCTGTGTTTTTGCTGGCTTGGTTTAAGTTTATTAAACCGTTGTCAGTAGATCGTACCAAAGCTGGGCTAGGCGGTAGTGTCATAGTTGGTGAAGTTGGGATGATTATCGTGTCACCGCAGCCAGATAAAGCTGGCACAGTTAGATTTAGTGTTCCTATCGTTGGTGCGGCTGAATGGATGTGCCGTACGAGAGGTGAGCAGGTGGCAATCGGCGATAGAGTGGTCGTGACAGATATCGTGGGTAATGAGCTGATTGTCAGCAGTACAAAAGCGCAGGCAGCGATGCATAAAAGTATGCAGGTATAATAATAAGGGATGAGTTATGGAAAGCTTTAGTATTGTCATGGTGGTATTGATTGCACTGGTGGTATTCACCGTGTTTAAAGGCGTACGTATTGTACCGCAAGGTTATAAATGGGTAGTGCAGCGACTGGGTAAGTATAGCCAAACGCTAGAGCCTGGACTCAACCTCATCATCCCTTATGTAGATGATGTGGCTTATAAAGTAACGACCAAGGACATCGTACTTGATATTCCGTCACAAGAAGTCATTACTCGTGACAACGTCGTTATTATTGCAAACGCTGTTGCTTATATTAATATCGTGCGTCCTGATAAAGCGGTCTATGGCATCGAAGATTATGAGTACGGTATTCGTAATCTGGTACAGACGTCATTGCGCTCAATCATTGGTGAGATGGATCTTGATAGTGCATTGTCCAGTCGTGACGAGATCAAAACCAAGCTCAAACATGCAATTTCAGAAGATATCGCAGATTGGGGTATTACCCTTAAGACAGTAGAGATTCAAGATATTAATCCTTCGCAGACCATGCAAGCATCCATGGAAGAGCAGGCAGCGGCAGAGCGTTTACGCCGTGCAACTGTGACCCGTGCTGATGGTCAGAAGCAAGCTGCTATCTTAGAAGCGGATGGTCGCTTGGAAGCCTCACGCCGTGATGCCGAAGCGCAGGTGGTACTAGCCAGAGGTTCTGAAGAGTCAATTCGTTTGATTACTAGCGCGATGGGTGAGGAAGAGATGCCGATCGTATACTTGCTTGGTGAGCAATATATCAAAGCGATACGAGAGCTGGCTGAATCTGATAACTCCAAAATGGTAGTGTTACCTGCTGATATTTTAAGTACCGTAAAAGGTATGGTGGGTGATAAACTAAAAGTGTAAAAAGTCATAGCACTATTAAAAAAAGACCTCGTTTGAGGTCTTTTTCATGTCTAATAATTGGACGAATGGCTCGCTAACTTAGATAACTTTCGAAAAGCGGTTTTGATGTTTCTTTTCTAAATATTCATCAAATACCATAGCGACGTTACGGCCAAGCAAGCGTCCTCTGGGTAATACGCGAATACCTGCTGCATCCATATCTATCAGCCTGTCGTCTTGCATAGCGCCCAACTGCTGAATCTCATTAATAAAATAGGTGATGGCATCGATACCAAATTTTTGATTCACATCTTTAAAATCGAGATAGTTATGACATAGTAGGTTTATGATGACATATTCACGCAAGCGATCCTTAATAGAGGTTTTAATGTACTTTATTGCAGGCATGACAGTCGGATTGATTTTCGCCATATCAATCTTGGCTTGATAGCTCTGTAGATCAGTATCGTTTTGCAAAATATAGCGCGTATTGGCATTAGAAATCTGACTGATTGATGAGACACCAAAACCTAATAAGTCACAATCTCCCATGATGGTGTAACCCTGAAAGTTACGATGTAATTTACCTTCGCGCTGGGCGATAGCCAATTCGTCATCAGGTTTGGCAAAGTGATCGATACCGATATATTGATAGCCAGCTTCGGTTAATGTATTGACAGTACTGCCGAGCATCGTCAGTTTGGCAGCTGGGCTGGGCAAGTCTTCATCTTTTATCTGACGCTGGGCTTTAAATCGCTCAGGCAAATGCGCATAGTTAAAGACTGACAAGCGGTCTGGTGACATCTCGATGATACGATTTACAGTTTTGTCCAACGTATCAGGTGTTTGATGCGGTAAACCATAAATCAAATCAATATTGATAGAGCGAAAACCAAGCTCACGTGCTTCTGTTAGCACGCTTTCAATAAGCTCTGCTGAATGCACACGATTAACGGCGATTTGGACCGTTTCGTCTAAATCTTGCACGCCTAAGCTAATACGGTTGAAACCGAGATTACGCAGTATCTTTAGAGTGTTTTCACTCAGCTCGCGAGGGTCAATTTCGATAGAATAGTCACCTTCATCTTCTGGCAAAAACTCAAACTGAGTTTGTAAAAACTCCCATAACTGCACCATCTCTTCGTCACGCAAAAAAGTTGGTGTACCACCGCCCAAATGTAGTTGTTTAACTAAGGGGTTGTCGCTGCCTTCTGGCGTAGATAACAAGCGGCGCTTATGAGTAATTTCAGCAATCAAATACTGCAAGTAATCACCAGAATCACTATTTTTTTTGGTAATAATCTTATTACAAGCACAGTAGTAGCAAAGGTGGCGACAGAATGGAATATGAAAGTATAGCGATAAGGGAGCACGCGCTTCACGATTTTGCAGGATTTTTGTCTCAAGACCGATAGCCTCAAAGCTATCCGGTATTGGAGTAAATTCTAAAGCAGTCGGATAAGAGGTATAACGTGGCCCTGAGCGATTGTACTTATTGATGATTGCCTCATCAAATGCTGGTAGCTGCTTGCTAGTAATGCTGCCGCGTGTACTGGCATAAGGGTTGTCAGGTTGCATAACAGGGCGCACAGTCGTGGGCGGCTCGTCCGCACGGTTGTAGGGCTGCTGAGTGTTCTGTTCTGAATTGTCTGTCATGCGATATTCCTCGTTTTTACTCTAGATACTGCTGGTTTCTGGATTAAAAATGATTTTGGGTTTGGTGTTTATTTTTCGCTTGTATCAATGATTAATAATAAGATTCGAATACGTCATCGGCAGCAGTATGTATCGCTAAATGTATAGTAGATAGTATAACAAATCCTTGTTAGCAGTGGGGTGGTCGGTGAGTATTCTTAAATATTAAAATAGAGCTATCATTTACACATAAAAAACCCCAGAACGACGCTGAGGTTTTTTGTATTTATGTTTTTATATTTAATTCTCTACTAAAGCTATTCTCTTAGCTGAATGGTATTACCAACAGCCTGATCGCTGACTTCATTTTTGCTAAAAGGTAAGCGTATCCAGTCTTTAGCTGAGTAACGACGTGTCTGATCACGATGATAAGGTCGAGTGCTGTCTGAAGCTTGAGAATAAGCCAATAGCGCCTCTACGATTGGGCCTTTACTGTCAAAAGTAACCGTCTGCATGTACGTAGGACCATTGGTGATTGGCTGATAAGTACCATCTTCATTTAATCCAGGACTTTGAGCAACGTTAAAGATACCTTCGCGTCCTAATCCACCATGCATAGGAATCTTCTCATCGTTATTACCCGCATCGATGACATACTGTAAGTCTGCTAAAGACGCATCAAGCGCTATGTTCTTTCCATTAAAGTAAGCAATAGCATCTCCTAAAGCTTTGCGTGTGCCATCATTGATGATAAGACCACGAGGTGTGTTGACAGGGTCATTGATATCGAATTTTACGCTAAATGCATCATCCGTCGTTTCCGTAAAGTTGACCTTACGCCAGAACTCTCTAAATACGTGAGCGCCTTTACTATCAAGGTTGTTCCGGCGGTCCCAGTTACTTAAGACATCACAGGCTTGAGCGGCATCGATGGTGCCACCACTCGTCAAAGGCAAGGTAGAGTTGGCTCGGCAATCTGCTAATACATCATCTAATACAAGCTCAGCGACATAGCTGCGGTTGCCATAGACGACGTCTTGCATATTATCTAAATTAAAGGTATTGCCTCCAAGTTGGTCTTTATTGCTCAAGCGATCTGAAATCTGCGTCAGACCCATACGTGAACGCATGAGTAGTGGCACACCATCTACTGCATTAGCGCCCAAAAATGGTGATAAGCGACGACGTAGGAGCGGTGAGAATCCAGTCAGTGGTTGTTTTGGATTGCTCAACCAATAGCTGTCATTTGAGTTGGCGACGTAGTCATCACGGATTAAGAAAGGTAGGTTTGAGCGTCCAAAAATACCTGCTTGTGGTGAGTCCTCATCATTGCCCCATTCACAGGCAGCGGTAGCACCATTGAGTGCTGGCAAGTCTGATGCAATCAATGCGCCAAGGAACGGGCCAGCATTGGCACTACAAGATTCCAGCTGTTGTTTAGTGACATGCGGTACGGTTGAGATATCGGCATATAGAGCTTTGCCGTAGCGATCAGTGGCAATAGTATTGACGAAGCCCAGACCAAGCGTATCTTGCATTCTATCAACCAAGTCTTCAACACTGGTTGCTTTATTCATGCTGCGCCATTGGTTCAAAGCACGTGGATTCTCAGATGCAGCATCGCGAATGGTGTAAGCTAGGTTATTATCACCCCAGTTAGGTAGCTGACCATTCAACGCCTTTACATTCAGCATAGGCCCATATTGTGACAAATAAATAGGACGAACCAACGTTTGATTATTTGGTAATTGAATAGTCACATCAACTTGTTCAATATCACGCTGCTCAAATACACCTTCACTATTTTGATAGTTGTATTTCATAGGATTACCATTTACCAAGCTAAGCTGATAAAGGGTAAAGCGTTTGGCTGTAGAGACTGTATGACTCCAAGCCACATCCTTGTTGAAACCGATATTAATAAATGGTTGGCCTTGTTGAGCAGAACCCATTACATCAAGCTCACCTGGTAAGGTCAAATGAAACTCATAAAAGCGCTGCACACCTTCCCATGGTTCATGTGGATTACCATACAAGATACCACTTTCCGTACCTGTTACCTCGCTGCCAAATGCATAAGCATTACTACCGCCTTTCATCGCATTGATTGTAGAGTCATCAAACTCCACTGCTGGCTCTGGGCTGACAGTACGCATTCTACTGCTGTTCATAATCGTATTCTGAGCAGGAGGGGCTGCTGCCACGATCGGTTTGACAAAGTTAGACAAGCCGCCGCGCAGGTTTGCTTTGCCGTAGACAGTTAACAAGTCATCAATCGTAATCTCACGTACCCATTCGGCACCAGCACAGTCAGGATTGATATTATCAACACCTTTGTCGCGTAGATACCGGCTATAGCCAGCAGCGTAACCTGTGACAGCATCGATAGTCTCGGGGTCCTGAGCGGCTAAGAAACTAGCACGTCTTTCTGGAGAGTTATACCAAGTATAAAATACGTCGCTTGCCACATCGCCTTCATCGCCTAGGTATAGCATACTTTGACCACTGGCCACGACGATTTCACGCGCCAGTGAGCAGATGTTGTCTTCGGCGAAAGCATAGCCTACACCGTAACCCAAACCTTTATAATCATTGGCTGTAATATGTGGTATACCGAACTCAGTACGCTGAATATCTGCTGAGTAAGTTGGTGGGTCGAACGTTGAATCGTTGTCTCCGAAACAACCAGACAATCCGAGAGAGACTGCCACTGTGAGTAGCGCGAGCCTAGGCACACGCTGATTAAGCATATCAATGCTCATAAGCTTATCCATCCATGGTTAGTTGGTGTGTATAAAGCCGTAGAAAACAGCAATCACCGAGCTTTATATGATCAATAAAATCCTTTTATTGCCAATGCTCTTTCTGATCTTAGATGACTGAGATGAGTTTGAATTTATTGGAATATCTAGCTGTAATTGAAACTTCCAAAAAGCTTCAGATAAACTGTAAATTCAAGTCAAATAAGTCAAAGCATAAGAGCATTTGCTCATCATATAACAGTAAATAGTATCTACACCAGCAATAAAAAACGACATTTGCGCGTTGATAAATAATACTTTATTATCAATGACACTCTGTATTAGGAAGATACTGATGTCGTTTGCCCAAGTCTATACCCGTTCGGTGGTTGGTCTGCATGCTCCCAAGGTCATTATTGAGGTGCATCTATCGCAAGGACTGCCCGCATTGACCATCGTTGGTCTGCCTGAAGCCGCCGTGCGTGAGAGTAAAGATAGGGTACGCTCTGCCATTCTCAATTCAGGTTTCCAGTTTCCTAACCGCCGCCTCACGATCAATTTAGCCCCTGCTGATTTACCTAAAGATGGCGCGCGTTTAGACTTACCAATTGCTATCGGCATACTGGCAGCAAGCGGACAGCTTGAGCCAGAGGTGCTATCAGGATTTGAGTTTATTGGCGAGTTAGCGCTCAATGGTCAATTGCGACAAGTAACTGGCAGTTTGGCAGTCGCACGGGCGATTAAAGCTGAGAAATTAGCAATAGCGTTGTCTCAGGTAGCAGCGAGTGACCAAGGACAAAATAATTCAAATAACTCAAATAACTCGCCGCAGACAACTCCGCAACTGATCGTACCGATTGATAATGGTCATGAGGCCAGCCGCGTTGATGGTGTAACGATACTAGCTGCTCAGAGTCTAAAAGCAGTTTGTGACCATCTGCAGTCGCTCGTTGACCCAGGTGCAAGCTATGAGAATTTAGCAGTGGTGCAGCCTAGTCCTGCACAGCAGCATGTCGGCTATCAAGTGGATTTAGCTGATGTCAAAGGACAGCACCATGCTCGGCGCGCGTTAGAAATTGCCGCTGCGGGTGGTCATTCATTGTTATTTACAGGACCACCAGGTTCTGGCAAGACGCTTATGGCATCACGATTGCCAACGATATTGCCAGACTTGAGTGATGAGGACGCACTAGAGGTTGCCAGTACTTATTCGGTGGCAGACAGCGATTATGACTATGGGACGCGGCCGTTCAGACAAGTGCATCATACGATCTCGGCAGTAGCATTAGTCGGTGGTGGCTCACGTCCCAAACCAGGTGAGATTACGCTAGCTAATAAAGGCGTGTTGTTTTTAGATGAATTGCCGGAGTTTGATCGAAGCGTGCTGGAAGTATTGCGTCAACCATTAGAAGCCAAACAAATCACGATTAGCCGCGCTAATTCTCAAATGACCTTTCCAGCGAATTTTCAATTGGTCGCTGCGATGAATCCTTGCCCATGTGGTTATGATGGCGATACATCAGGACGTTGTCGCTGTCGACCTGAGCAAATCAAACGCTATCAAGATAAACTATCTGGGCCTCTCTTAGATCGTATTGATTTGCATATCACCGTGCCTGCGTTACCGATTGCCGATCTGCAAAATAGTCAAATAGGTGAAACTTCTAAGCAAGTACGGGCTCGTGTAGTGGTCGCGCATCAGCATCAAATGCAGCGCCAGCAAAAGGTTAATAATGAGCTTAGCCCTAGCGAAATCGATGAGTACATCCAGCTAGGCGACAATGAAAAGCAGTTATTGCAACTTGCTCAGCAGCGTCTAAATCTATCAGCGCGTGGCTACCACCGAGTATTACGGGTGGCTCGTACAATCGCTGATTTGGCTAACAGTACTGATATCAATAGCGCCCACGTATCTGAGGCGCTGAGCTATCGTAGTAAAGCGTAATCTATATTTGAGTAAGTTACATTATGATGATTTGATAGATTCTTTATAGACTAAAATCTATCTTTCATAATCCAAGCAACCAAGTCAGCAAAGTGGTCAAAGGCTTCGGTTGGGTTTAGCTCTCGAATATCTAGCCCGTAGTTATAACCATAAGACAGACCGAGCGTGTCCATATTGGCGTTCTGTCCAGCCAACATATCGTTTCTAGAGTCTCCAATCATCACGGCTTGATCAACACTAACATTAAGAGTCTCACAGACGTGTAGTAGGGGCGTTGGGTCTGGTTTTTTAACAGATAAGCTGTCGCCGCCCATCACTTCACTAAATAAGTTTTGCCAGCCAAACGACTCTAATATTTTTGGTACAAATCGAATGGGCTTGTTGGTGACTAAAGCAAGCGTATAGCCAGCTGCGTGCAACTTTTTGAGTCCGCTATCGACATCTGGATAGGCAACGGTTTTGCTACCACTGAGGTTTTGATAAGCCTCAAAAAATATTTGCTCTGCATGATCGGCTTCCTCGACCGTTAGCTCACCTTCTGCTACTTCCACTTTACCAACCAAAGCGCGCTCTACGAGCAGGCGTGAGCCATTTCCTATCCAGTTACGTATTGTCTCGATAGGATGGGTGTCTTTGCCCAATGTGGTTAGCATGGCGTTGGTTGCGTCGGCCAAATCGGGTACGCTATCAATAAGTGTTCCATCAAAATCAAAAATTAAAAGCTGCTTATTCATTGTTCCTCACTATTGGAAATCGTTATATTTATTATATTGAGCATACCTTAGCACAGTAGCGTTCTGAGGCCAGTCAATTTAGTTACCTGTTGTGCTGAATGTCTTGAGCACTAGCAACTATTCGACATCTTTATAGCGTTCACGATGCTCTTTCTTCATTCTTAAATAGTCTTCATTCTCACGGCATTCATCCCATTTAACTTTAAAGATCCGTGCAGATTCTGCTTTGACTGGGTCTTCCTCTTGTCGTGGCAATTCTTCGCGGCCATGGGCGCCGCTTTGACCTTTTTTATCATCAGGTACCGCGCCTTTATATTTTTTACCACCTTTATGATTGGCATAGCGACGAGCACGGGTATAGCCCATTTGAATAAATTTGCGCGCCATATCTGCACCTACGAAGTCATCGTCAGCCAAGTAATCTAAAAACATCTGATAGATAGCCTCACTACTCTCGTGGGCGATGTCAGGAGTCGCAAAGCGCCAATGGGGTAAAATCTCAGACTTATAAGGCTCTACCAGTAATACGCCTTGTTCACCGCGACCGACACGGTACAACTCAGGCTGATCGCGCAAATCCAAACTCTTATAATCCAAGTCGTAATCAAACTCTCTCATATCTATGACCTATTATTTTTATCTACTCGTATATGGTTATTGAGTATACTTAGCCACGCTGTTTAGAAAAAAGCACAAAAATGTTATGCAACCGTGACAGTAGGTATTTAACATCAAGAGCGTTAAGTAGAAATGGTTATGGTAAAGTCAGCTGTGAGAGGTATGAAGGCTATGAGTATGATGAATACAATGCCACGAGAGATACTATGTTGAGAAATAAAATAAGTGTAAATGATCTGAGCCGTTTGCGATTACCCAAAAATGTAATGGTGGCATGGCTATTGCTAACGACAAGCGTACTAGCCAATACGACTGCCCATAGCGCGTGGTTTGAACGTTTGATTCCGCAAGGGGAGACTTATACGGTACGCGAGATAGATCGCGATTTGGCATTTGTGATAGATGGCTTTATCTATGATGCACGCACGTCTTGTTTTTTAGCAGTAGGCGACCGAGTGATATTTTTTGAGGGGCGTCACGGTATTGATTACCGCGCAACTATATACGACTTGGATTCGCGTGAGCGCTGTAATTTACTACTACGTGGTCGGTTGTACGAATAGTGGTCGGCTCTACGAATAAAAGCAAAACATGAATAGAATGAACGCTAAAGAATACGGTAAAATTTAAACATAAAAAAAGCCCCGAACATCGCTGTTCAGGGCTTTTTAGAATTCTATTAACGAATGGTGGCTCGAGGCAGGATCGAACTGCCGACACACGGATTTTCAATCCGTTGCTCTACCTACTGAGCTATCGAGCCGTCTTCGTTGAGGTCGCTATTAAACTAAATATACGCGCTTCTGTCAAGCTGTTTTTGCATTATATCTGATAAAAGATGATAAATAATTAGATATTGGCAAAATTAACCATTTTAGCGCTCAGTTTAGTCTTTTACACGCAACAGTTCGTACTCACTCATGATACGGTGAATATCAGCGTCAGCAGGGACAAATTCACGTACGCCTTTTCTAACTTCGCAATCATAGACCAGTTTAATAAACTTGGCATCGATAGCACGTTTACGGTTTTCTGGATGTACAGTGAGATATTGCAGGCGTTTAGCGTTGGTCTGCCCGTCATCAAAGCAGGCGACCGCAGCGATAGGCTTATCATTGAACATCCCGACATAGAGGTACTGTCCACGTTTAAACCCTTGCTCAACGATATTTAATACCTCGAGACCGTCAGGCTGTGCATCATCACTATCGTACAACGCCTGCAAGCGCTCTGCTAGCTCATTGTCGCGGGCAGGTTTTTTGATAAGTGGCGCATCCAAACTATTAATGGCGATCGCTTCTAAAGGCATAGCAGTTCCTATAAATAGAGGGTTTCTATAGTATAAATTAGCAGTATGAGACAGCACAATGTCATAGCGTGCAGTGCCATAAGTAAGGGTCTTCAAAGTCAGCGCGAGTCATGATTGATAATACTGAACACACTATTTTAGCAGAATGAGGTGATTTTGTGCGTGGTTTACCGCTTGGTCGTGGCAGTAAATGTTAGGGTTTGCTATGATGAGGCTATATAATATTTAGTATGTATAAACCCTAATATGTTGATATCTTTTGTATATATCATTTTCTAATACATTTTTTGCTGAGGTCTGACCCAGACACTAGTAAAATATTTTGGGCAGGTTTTTGCCTTATTTATTGACCGCTTTTCACTGATAAAAACTGATAGAGAGTAGCCATGACAGCCAATGCAACGACGACTGCTGCCACACCTGAGCAAACTGAGTCAAAAAACGTAAATCTATATGGTCGCCCTGAACGTATCGCGACCGTTGAGCGTATCACTGCCGAAACGCAAATCACATGTACCGTTAATTTAGATGGTACGGGTAAAGGTACGGTAGACACTGGCGTACCATTTTTGGATCATATGATTGATCAAATTAAGCGTCACGGTTTGTTTGACCTAGACATCAAATGTACCGGTGATACGTTTATTGATGACCATCATAGCGTCGAAGACACTGGCATTACGCTTGGCCAAGCATTTAACAAAGCATTGGGTGACAAAAAAGGCATTCGTCGTTATGGGCATTTTTATGCGCCGTTAGATGAGTCATTGACCCGTGCTGTCGTCGATCTGTCAGGGCGTCCTGGTTTGCATATGGATATCCCATTTACACGCTCGCACGTCGGCCGTTTCGATGTTGACCTATTCAGTGAGTTCTTTTACGGGTTCGTCAATCACTCATGGATGACCGTACATTTAGATAATCTCAAAGGCAAAAACAGCCATCATCAGATCGAATCCACCTTTAAAGCCTTTGCTCGTGCATTACGTATGGCTTGTGAGTACGATGAGCGTGCGTTGAACACCTTGCCATCGACCAAAGAGGCGTTTTAATGGCTAAAGTGACGAAAGTAGCACTATTAGATTATGGTATGGGCAACCTGCACTCTGCTAGCAAAGCCTTATCGGTAGTCGGGGCAGAAGTCTCTATCACCAATGATCCAAAAGTCGTCGCGGCGGCTGATAAAATCGTTTTCCCTGGTGTGGGTGCGATGCGCGACTGTATCGCTGGTATGTGTGATGCAGGCATTGATGACGTCATACGCCATGCAGTGTTTAACAAGCCCGTTATGGCCATCTGTGTGGGCATGCAGGCGTTGTTTGAGCAGTCAGCTGAAAATGGTGGCACGGACTGTTTGGGCATCTTAGACGGCACTGTAGAAGCGTTTGACCCTACGTGGAAAGACAAGCAAGGCGCGACTATCAAAGTACCGCATATGGGCTGGAATACCATTAGCGGTATGGATTTTGACCATCCGCTCTGGCACGGTATCGAAGACAATGCGCATTTTTACTTTGTGCATAGTTATTACTGTGAACCTGCCGATAGCTCACAAGTGGCGGCGGTATGTGACTATGGTCAACCGTTCTGCGCCAGTGTGATCCAAGACAATCTATTTGCCACCCAGTTCCATCCAGAAAAGAGCCATACTGCTGGCTTGCAACTGCTCAAGAACTTTGTAGAGTGGAATGTGTAAGTAGTTGATAAACGTGAAGTGAATATTTAATTTAGTAGAAGGTAGATTATCAATTGTATAATCTGCCTTTTTTATGCTCAGCCATCACTTTGTAGCTACTATTCTGTAGCTATGATAGTTTAGCCATTATGGTTTAGTGATACGCTCAGTTATTTTCTACTCGCTTATACTTGGAATATCTCAGTGGATTTTACTGCCTTTAAAATGAATGTTGTGGAAACAACTGGCCTTGCCAAAGATGCCTTACATATCTATGTCGGTGTCGGTGTTTATCTGCTGTGTCTGGTTGCGCTGCGTCCTATTATAAAAAGCCAAGGTATTCGGTCATTTATCGCTTTGATCGTCGTGACTTGTATTGCGCTGTTGGGTGAGTATTTAGACAATCGAGATACGATTGAATCGCTTGGCTTGGCAGGCTTGAGCCGTGATCAGATACTCGCGAGTATCCGTGATTTGATTAATACTTGTATGCTGCCGTATGTGCTCTTTGCGCTGAATAAGTGGACGACTATATTTCGACCAACCAATAAATCGACTTCACTGACCAAACGCCATAAAAAAACGGACTATTAAAGTCCGTTTTTTCGTTTTGCTATTTGAATTTATGATTCTAGTAGCTCATCTTATTTTTTGGCTTCATCATACAGCTCACGTACGACTTCACCAATGGCTTTGATACCATCAGTCAGTGTCTGCTCATCCGCCGCGATACTCATACGAATACACTCGTGCGCATGCTGATAATCGCTAACATCGACACCAGGGAAGAAGTACTCACTTGGTACAATAAGCGTGCCTTTTTCTTTTAGACGCTCGTATAGCTCAAGGGTACTAATTGGCAAGTCTTTAAACCATAACCATAAGAATATTGCGCCCTCAGGCTTATGAATGACTAAAGGATAATCACCTAAGGCTTCTTTTAATAGCTTCACCGCGAGGGTCGCCTGCTTTTGATAAAACGGCTTGATATCGTTATCAGATAATTGCTTAATACGATCGTTTTCGACCAATGGCGTGGCAATCGCTGCACCAAAGCGTGTCGGTGCTAGATTGACCACTGCATTCATCGCGCTGACCGCTTCGATTACTTTGGCATCGGCCACGATAATACCTGTACGCATACCAGGCAAACCAATTTTCGACAGACTAAAGCACAGAATCGTATTGTTATCCCAATTCAGATGCGCGTCAGAGTAGATGATATTGGGGAAAGGCATACCGTAGGCGTTATCGATAATCAGCGGTATGTCATAGCGTTTGGCAATCTCAGCCAAATGCGCCATTTCATCATCGGTTAGCACGTTGCCAGTCGGGTTGGTCGGACGTGAGCAGCAAATCGCGCCGATACGGCCTTCTTTTAGCGCTGGCAAGTTCTCTAATGCCTCAAAATCCACACGATATTTAAAGAAGCCTTCCTCACCATCATGCGTCACTTCATCGATATGTGGTAATACGGCGGTGAAATGCTGACCTTCCACATGCACATCGCTATAGCCAATATACTCAGGGGTCAATGGCAGTAGAATAGACTTGTCGACAGATTCGTTCTTTTCATCTTGACTGTTTTCATCAACGAAAGCACCGCCAAACAGATTAAACAGATAGAAAAACGCGTTCTGTGAGCCATTGGTCAAGGCGATATTTTCTGACGTCAGATTCCAATCATAATGACGGTTAAAGAAGCCAACCAAGGCGTCGATAAAACCTGCATCCCCTTGCGGATTAGAGTAGTTCGCCATGCTAATAATCGCGCTACTATTGGGTACGCCAGCGTCGTTATCAACGCCCAGCGCCTTATAGGTCTCCAAAAAAAGCTCATTAACGGCATCAATTTTGGCAGGGTTACCACCGCCCAGCATGTTGACTGGCTGATCGCTTTTTAGCGCATCGCCCAAATCGTCCATCAATTGTGAGATGCCAGTGGGCTGGGTAAATTTTTGACCGAACTTTGAGAATTTCATAAGGCTACCATGCTGTTTGGGAGAGTGTTATAAGTTGGGCTAGTATAGCAAATGGTGTGTCAATTATATAAGTAATCAGGTAGCTCGATAGATATAGGTGTTTGAGTACTGAACCATTTATGGCAACCTATAAAATGCTTTATCAGGTAACGTGGTATTGTTAATTTCAGCCTTATGAAAAGTCGGTTAATTCAGCTGTATTTAAATTACATCAGTAAGGCAGTAATAAAAGCGACGCAAAGTTAGCATTCCAAGTTTTTCTACTGATGTAAATTAATCACACTGACTATAAGATATAAAAGTGCAAGTATGCAAAGCAGAAGGCAACACTACGGCAGCTGTGGTTTGAGTAGATTTGTTTTAAATAATGAAAGGAATGACAATGAATAGCATGCACAACTTACTTGATGAAGTTAACCTCAAAACTAAACCAATCAAATCGTCAGGAACAAAGTATGCTATACCAAATGTAGTTTTTGAAAAATTGAAACTCAACACGCAATTCAAACTGTATCACCTTGAAGATGACTTCAACGTACCTTGTTGCTGTGCTTTCTTTTTAGTTGATAATGAGTGGGAAAAATATAATCTCAGAGCATTAAAAGAACAGACAGGTGCAGATTTATTAATTGGCATACAAACCAGTGATAAGTTTATGGCAACTAATAATGTTATAGACGGTACGATTTGTTGTAATGTTGAGCAAGTTGATAGGATTGTGCATCAGTTCCAAGCTATGTTAAGTGTACATGGTAGCTATACTGCTATGGAATTAAATGACGTAATCAATCTGTTTAATCAATGCCCATATACTCAATATGCTGAATCGAGACTATATCTATCAGATGACCTTACCAAGCAAAATAAACAAGAAATAGATGAATTTATAGATAAACTACCGATAAGGAATGTTAAAAATTTATTGCTATACACTCATTCAATTAAATCTACAAGTCTAGAACAGTTTAGTGAAATCGTAGAAATGGTTGATTGGAAAGTTGATGATTCTGATATGTTCTTATACGGAAGGGCGCTGACGAACACATTAAACTATGCTTATATCAGCGTCATATATCCTATACAACCAGCACAAAATTAATGAATGATTACTCGCTCCAATGTAATTACAGACTTGGCAATAAGTTAATCAATTTTTCTCTTGCGTGCTTTTTCTCACTATGAAGTGAGCTAGGGTGATGTATGCGGTAACATTGTGCTTTATACTCAGGTAATTTGAAAGCCCATAAATCCTTTGAGGGATAGCCCTCAATAGCTGTACATTCTCTCAACTCTGAATTTGGGAAGTATCTACGTCTTGCATTAATGCCCTGATTACCTGTAGCGAATATGACTATATCAGGATTTAGCACCTCAATTTGAGCGACAATAATTTTTTTAGAAATAGTTTCTATCTCTTTTATCGTTTCCTTATCTTTTATTTGGTTAATATGCCCACCCTTATAGTCAAAGGCATAGATATTAGCCCATAAGATACCGTTTTTACCGCTCTTGTTTGCAATATCACGCACAAAATTAAAGAATGATTTTCCTTGAGTATTTTTTTTCTCCTCTTCTAATTGATTTCTTATAAAACTTTTACTTTTAGCCATTAACCGCTTGATTCCATCTTCATTGTATTGGAGGTCATTCCAACTTTCTAACCAATCTCTAGTTTCTCTACCAACAATCAGTATTTTATTGGGTGCTTGTTCGTATTCATCGGGTACACTTCCCCAAAGTAGTTTTGCTAAGCCTTCATAAGATAAAGATTTATCCAAAAAATCCTTATGCTCTTCGGAAATATTCATATAACGCTCAAACAGTTTTTTTTGTAACATTTTCTTGTCCTAATTAAGGTTATGTTTATTGAAAAGCCCCCTATAAAGGGGTTTTTTCGTATCAAGCTAAAATACAGTACGCCTAAATCATCGCCCGTACTCGTGCCATAATCCCGCGTCCAATCACCAGTCTCACATAAATAACAGCAATGGCAAACAGCAACACGACTAACGCCGCACCACCAATAGCCAAGCTTGTCCACGGCACACTAAACTGTAGATTAAACCATTGCGTGATTGCCGCCCATGCGCCAACGCTAGCGATGACAACGGCAAAGGTCGCCGCGCTAATACCAAGTACACCCAATTCTAGGATATTGAGCATATACAAGTCACGCTTTTGCATACCGAGCAGTCTAAATGACGCGCTGTCTTTCATGCGGTCTTGCGAAGTAGACAACAGCGAGCTGATCAGCACCATGACGCCAGTGAGCAGGGCAAGCAAGGTGAATACATAGACCAAGCGGCTCATTTGTACCACCAGCTCTTGAATTTGTTTCGCAATAGCCGTACCATCGATCGTAGTGACAGCAGGGAACTCGCGTACCAGTTTGCCTTGTAGTTCTGGAATCGCATCTTCTGACACGTGGGCAGTAGCAAACTGAATCTGCGGGGCAGCAGACAGCACCGACGGCTCAAATAAGAAATAGAAATATGGGCTTGGGCCACGCTCATAGCGCGTGCGAATACTGGTAAT
Source organism: Psychrobacter sp. NPDC078501 (assembly GCF_044900935.1). Taxonomy (NCBI): domain Bacteria; kingdom Pseudomonadati; phylum Pseudomonadota; class Gammaproteobacteria; order Moraxellales; family Moraxellaceae; genus Psychrobacter; species Psychrobacter sp. NPDC078501. The sequence goes on from NZ_JBJDOS010000003.1 coordinate 551,125, forward strand.
TTGCCCGATGATTTCGATACCTTGAATGTTAAAACGCACCTGATCACCCATACCAACATTAAGCATACTGGCGGCAGTGTCCAAGATGGACAAAGGTTTGATTTGTTCATTTGTCGCATCGATAGTCGTATATAGCGCGTCGTCTGTGAGCGATTCAGTGATGTATTCGGTATCCATGACCGTATCTGCATAGCTTAAATTAAACACTCGCGTAGGATCATCAAACCCATCAGCAGGCTCGATATCTTTTGCCGCCACATCATTAGCCGTCTCCACACGCGCACGAATGACGGGATAATAAGTGACGGGCGCCTCAATGATGGTATCAATATCGTCATGTTGATCGCTCTGCACATCGAGCAAAAACAGATTGGGCGCGTCTTCAGGATAGGCGTTGATAAACTGTGCATTGATACTGTGATTGAGTGTGGTGATAAGCGTTAGCACCGCCACCGATAGTGATAAGGTGACAAAGAATAACGCTGATTGGTTGCCTTTACGCGCGAGGTTATGAATGGCGATACGCTGCATCCAACTAACTTTGGTATTGCTTGCCAACTTATTAAGCAGCCACAGCCACCCACGCGCCAGCAGCCAAAAAATCGCCACAAAGCCAATCAAGCCGCCCAATAGCTGTGCGCCTAATGACAGTGAGCCCACTTCATAAGCAAAGAAAGCATACAGTCCTGCCAGCACAAAGCCATACCATAGTAGCGGCACGCGTCGATACCAAGGCAAGTTTTGCGTTTGCGTACTTGCTCCTTGATTGAGTAGGGTGGCGGGTTTGGTCGTGTTAAGTGCGCTTAGACCACGCTGCGCAATCAGTAGCGTCAGGGCTAAAGCAATCACAATGGTTTTAATAGCACTGGTTGGATTGATGGCTAGACCAACATCAGCAGGCAAGATAGCCACCAGATACGGCTGACCGATTTTAAGCAAGCCCAGACTAAGGGCAACCGCTGCGATACAAGCAATGACAGTCGTTACGATAAGCAGCTGATAGTAGCTACGTTTGAGTGAGCCAAGCGGTTCGCCGAGCGCCAATCGAATGGCGTTATTGGACTGCTGCTTGCTAACAAACGCACTAATGACGCCGTACATGGCGACCGCAGATAGTAGTAACACCGCGATGACTAGCAGTTTTAAAAACATCAGCACATTGTCAGAGATACGCGATACCGAGGTGTCTGCGGACTCAGCGTCAGATAGTTCGATATCAGGATAATTGGTCAGGATATCTGCGAGCTGTTCACGCTGCGTGGTTATTAGCTCTGGGTCGCCTGCCATCTCGATACGATAGTTTATTCGGCTACGTTGACCGAGTAGATTGGTTGCCTCTAAGGCATCTTGTTTCATCAACACACGCCCACCAAAACCAAAGGTGGTCAGCGGACGGTCAGGCTCTTTGGTCAGTACATCACTGATCGTGAACTGCGCATCGCCAATGGTGATACGGTCGCCGACATCGGCTTGTAGACTACTGAGCACTTCTGGCGCGACGATCACACTGTCAGATGTTAGCTGATCCCACAGCGGCTGTCCTGAAGCAAGCTCCGCTGTGCCGTATAAGGGGTAGGACGGCGAGACGGATTTGACGCTGGCAAGCAAGGTTTGCTCATCATTGACCAGCATGGCGCTAAACTGATAGTCATACACGGTCTGTGTATCAGGGATAGTTTCTACCTGTGACAATACTTCGCTTGGCCAGTCTTGCTTACTGTTTAGGATTAGATCCCCACCAACGAGCGCGCGCTGATTGTCATTGATGTAGCTATCGACAGACTGCTGCACCGAGTCGAGGGTCAGGTAGGTTGCAAGCGACAAGGTCAAGGTCAGTAGAAACAACACGGGATATACCCAGCGCTGCCACCAGCTACGGCTGAGTGCTTGTGAGCCTAGGGTTTGAAAACCTAGGGTACGGGTAAATAGTTGACTAAGGATGCCGCTAGGATAGCTGGACTCTTGATGCATACTGGTATCAGTCTTTTTTGTATCAGGCGATTTGTTGTCTGTGGGCTTACTATTCATTAAGATACAATCCAGTTATTCATGTAGGTACAATGCGGCCGTCATGCATGGTGATGACGCGATCTGCCATCTCGGCAAGTGCAGGGTCATGAGTCACGACCACCAGTGCCGAGCCAACCTGTTGGCGTAGATCTAATAGCAGCTGCATAACTTGATCGGCATTTTGCTCATCTAGGTTACCCGTTGGCTCATCTGCAAACACAATCTTTGGATGCGATACTAGCGCACGTGCCACCGCTGTACGCTGCTGCTCACCACCTGACAACTGATTGGGTAAGCTGTTACGTCTATGCCCTAAGTCGACCGCATCTATCAGCTCGTCTACGCGTGCTGGGTTTGGACGTCTGGCAATATCAAGTGGAAAGGCGATATTTTCAGCGACGGTCAGTGTAGGCAATAGATGAAACGACTGAAAGACAAAGCCCATATCCTGTTGACGAATAACGGCTAGCGCATCCTCGTCCAGACTACTGAGCATCTGACCTGCCAGCGACACGGTACCGCTATCGGGATAGTCTAATGCTGCGAGTAACCCTAACAAAGTAGATTTACCCGATCCTGATTTGCCCATAATGACCACAAACTCGCCAGCGTTGACATAAATATCCACGTCTTTAATGATGGACAGTTTTTGCTCACCGACTTGCACGGTTTTATTTAATTGTGAAGCGGTCAGTAGAGCTTGTGTCTTAGCGTCTGCTTGTGTCGTTGCTGTGGCAGTCGAAGGTGATAATGTCATTACAGTATCTCGTTTAATGGTCTCGTTAAGTAGTCTCGTTTGTCTTATTTTTTGTCGTATTGTCTTGAGCCGTTGCAGCTGTGTTATCGGTATCGGCTGTTTTTAACTCTTTCAGCTCTTCTAGTTCATTTAATTTCGGCTCTAGAATAGGCAAAATATTGTTGTTAACGATAATCTCGTAGCCTTCTTTAGTCGGATGAATCGCATCTGCTTGGTTAAGCTCTCGGTCACCGCCGACGCCCTCTAAGAAAAACGGAATAAGCGTCAGGTTCATGTCTTTCGCAATACGAGGATAAATGTCTGAAAATGCCGCCACGTATTCACTGCCTAGATTGTCATAGATCGACATACCGCCTAAGATGACGACACTGCCATTGTCTTGCAGATGCTTAACCGCAGTACGGATGTTAGCTTCAATGGTCGCCACATCGATACCGCGTATCGCATCGTTAGCACCGATGGTCAATATGGTGATATCAGGTTTGGTTTGCGATACCCAGTCCAGTCGATTGACCAATCCTGTACTGGTTTCACCGCTCAAGCCTGAGTTGATGACTTTGGCATTATCGTAACCCATCGCTTGCAGGCGATCTTCTAACTGCGCAGGATAGTTGTCATCTTTGTCCACTCCCAGACCTTCTGTCAGTGAGTCACCAAGCGCTAGAATAGTAAGTGATGAGGATTTGACCTGTTGATCAGTTGTTGCTGAGGTTTCAGTGGCTACTGGAGCAGTGCTGGCTTGACTGTTAGTCGCTTCAGTACTGGTACTCTGCGTATCATCAGCAGATGTGTTTTCGGCTTCTTTTTGACAGCCACTGATAGCCATTACAGCTGCAAGCATGGCAATAGCAGACAAGCGCTGAGCAAAACGAGAGGGGAGTTTCATCATGGGTGTTGTGTCCTATATGCAATCAAACCAGTGTATAGTCAAATCCTATCTAAACCAGATACAGTATTAGTCGGATAAATCGTCAGGCTCGCTCAGTCTACTATTGGTAGTACTTTCACTCGCCTTCCTTTTATCCGGGTTATATTGAGTATCCAGATTATATTAAGTATCTAAGTTATATTGAACTGACTATAGCAAAATAAGACAGTGACCTATATTGGCCTAAGGTTAATTTAAGGCCGCTTTATTACGCGTTAGCAATCATAGCCTTGTAGACCACAAAAACTGATAGAAATGAAAGCTGATAGCAATCAAATATATTTACCATCGACCATTACTGGACGACTAACAAGCCAAGCAATCACGACGTTGACAATCATTAGTATCAGCATAATAAAAAGCGGCATACTCCAGCTACCAGTCATTTCATGCAGCCAGCCTGTACCCAATGGTCCAAAAAACGCAATGACATAACCCACTGCTTGAGCCATACCAGACAGCTCACTTGCCTGATTGGTCGTATAGGTGCGCATAGAGAACAGCATCATGCTCAAGGTAAAAATTGCTGAACAGCCCATGCCCATCATGCCTGACCATAGCCATGCCAAGTCAGTCGATAGATAACTAACGCCCAATATGCCAACGACATTTAGCACAGCGGCAAATACCGCTAGCGCTTGAATAGGGCGTCCGCGATTGACTAGCCAAGTTAAACTTAATATAGAAACCGGTGCCATAAACTGAAATACAGAGCCCATTTGTCCAGCACTGACGGCAGATAACCCTTTACTCACCCAAATCGATGGTAAAAAACTGGCAACGGTATAAAATAATAATGACTGTAATCCCATAAAAATAGCAATCTGCCACGCAAAGGTAGTGCGCCACATAGAGATATCAGAAGAACCTAACGCCGCAGGGATGATCGCTTGATGGTTAGATGAACCCAACCGTACACGTAAGAACAGCCAGATAACAAAGGCAAAAACACCTAAAATCGTCCAACCACCTAATGCCCACTGCCAACCAACTTGCTCCGATAGCGGTAATACGACGCCTGCAACGATACCTGCTGCTGTGGTCATCGTTAAACTGAACAACCCTGTAATTAGCGGAATATGTTGCGGGGTACGCTGCTTAATAACAGGTGCTGCTAAAGTATTAGCGAAGCCGATGGCGAGGGTAAGCAACAAAGTACCAATTAAAAACCCATTCCACGTCGGGATAGCAGTACGGATAACCATCCCTACCGTTAATAGCCCAATCATGGCAATCAGTGTGTTTTCTAGCCCGAATCGCTTACCAATGGTTGGAGAAATCAGCGCACCAACGGCAAAGCTCAGCATAGGCACTGCCCCTAGCCAGCCTATCTGAAACTCAGAGATATCAAGCGCGTCTTTTACCACTGGGGCGATAGAACCTAGCGCGACGATAGGTGCACGCATATTGGTGGCTAGCAGAATCATGGCACACAGTACCAACCAAAAGGTAAAGCGTGAGGAGGGCAGGCTAGATGAAGCAGATAGATTGGACGAGGTAGACATAGCAGCACAACGATGACAGCGAAAAAAAACACGTTATTAGACAGCGCCAAGAAATCGCCGCTTATAAAATAACACCAGAGAGCATTTACCCAAACGTACCTAAACGGTAATCGATATCTTAAATGAGACCGAAAAATATATGTAGCGCGTAAGACATACAATTTGCTGCACTGATTTTGCTAAATTGGCAGGCAGGTTAGTCAAAATGCATTTGTGGTTACTTCGAGTTACGGCTATAGAACAGTGATAATAAGAGATGGCGATAATAAGTAATCTTAAATAAATAGTCTTATCGCACAATAAAAATAGCGTCAAGTCACTTTTGAATGACTTGACGCTATTATAAGAACATATGTCAGGTAAATGCTACCAGCGTATGGTAACCAATAGGCTATTAAACCGATTTACCCAATTGAGCAGCTCTTAATGCATTCTCTTGCTGTTCAGTTATTAATGAATCGCACTTATTGGGATCATTGCCACAAAACGAGCAATTTTCGTCGCCCATCAGTTTAGCGACACCGCCACAAGATCCTCTAAGCGGCTTTTTTTTGACCATATAACCGATGCCCATAAAGATGAAAAATAGGACAAAGACGGTGAAAGTAATGGCAAGCATAGGAAGCAGTTGGCTAAGCATAGAGGAAACCTCATTTCAAAAAATAGGGCAGTTATTAGTGGTGTTACCTAAGTTCATGACAGCTAAGCACCGTTAATAACAACTGTATAATAGTATAGCAAATTTTAGTGCGGCTCGTTGTGCGTTAACGTATTCTCTTGTTTCACCTCTATCACTTACCAGTGGCTTTTAGAGTGTACCATCTAGAATTTGAAGTATGTTTAGAGCTTTTTATCAGCACGTAACGCTTTCATCGCTGGTGTCTGTACCACTTGCCAATCGTCAATGTTATCGTCAGCAGCTTCGTTAGACATATCGTCAGAACCTTTTGCCTTTACATCGTCAGCTAGTACCACAAACATGGCTGCTAGATTTTGTGTTTTAGCGAGGTCTAGTGCTTTGTGATAGGGCATCGCGGTAAGAGCAGTTGCCCACGCATCCGCCAATGCAACCGAATCAGCTGCGACAGTGACTGAAGGTGCACCGCCTGCAATAGGGTTGCCCGTTGTCGGATCGATAGTATGGCTATAGCGTTTGCCATCGAATATGACAGAGTTGCGATAGTTGCCAGAGGTCGCTAGATGCATTTGGCTAGCCGTGTTTTTTGGTTGGCGAATAGCAGATATGGTCTGACGTTCGCTGACAGTACTGCCTTCAATAGGGGCGTCAATCGCAATTTGCCATGGCTGCTGTTGGTTATTCACACCAGAGGTGGCAATTTCACCGCCGATCTCAACCATATAATTACGAATTTGATAATCATCTCTCAGTACGTCAGCGATAACATCGACGCCATAACCTTTGGCAACAGCAGAAAAGTCTAAACCAACGCCATCTTTGGTCTTATAGATGGTATCGTCTTTCTTTATGATACTCTCAAAATCGACCAATGCCTTGGCTTGCGCAATCTCAACGGCGGTCGGTGGACTTTGTAGGCGCTCGACTGTCATGGTACTTCCAAAGCCCCATGTATTTACGAGTGGCATAACGGTAGGGTCAAAAGCACCGCCAGACTGCTGATAGACAATTTGTGAGACATCGAGCACACGACTAAAGTCAGCATCGATAGTGATAGGTTTGTCTTTGCCCAAACGATTGAATGTAGATATGGTCGAGTCGTTTTGATAAGTAGACATGCTATCGTTAATTTGTTTTAGGCGCTCGTCTACCGCAGCTTGTATGGCAGCTTCGTCCGCATCATCAGGCAACTGATAGCTAATATGGTAGCTCGTCCCCATCGTCTCACCGATCAGATAGTTATAGTCTGGGGTTTGCTGGCAAGCGCTGAGACCTAAAGTACTAGCAAGACTGACGACGCTTACTAAGGTAAGGTGCAGAGGTTTTTTGGAAGATAAGCTGGATATAGTGTTTTTCATAATATTTTCGGTATGGCGTAGAAATGAGTAGGGTGTAAAACAAGCCTCGCTTATTTTACACCCCTTGAACCCAAAAATACCAATGTAGGCACCATTCAGCGACAATTCGTTCGGTTGAGTAGCTTACTTCACTTGTGATTCACGTATGAGCTTATAGAGTTTTGGCGGAGAGACGCGGTTGACTCGTGTGGCCAGTTTTTCTTTGCGACCAGCGACGATAATATATTCCTCTCCCTTAGTGAGCGCTTTCACGACTTGTTTAGCAAACTCAGTCGTAGTTAGACCATTATTGGTTGCTTCATCCATCGTACCCTGTGCGCTACCGTCGCCAGTCAACGCATTGATAGAAATATTAGTCTGAATAAACCCGGGGAATATCGTGGCTACTTCGATACCTTGGTCGTGTAGCTCTGCACGCAAACTATTTGCCCACATATGCAGCGCTGCTTTGGCTGCCCCATAAGCGCCGCGATATTGTGTACCCAATAGGCCTGCTACACTCGAGACCATTACTACTTTGCCGCCGCCTTGTGCGATCATATCATGCAACGCAAGTCTGGTAAGACGCGTCTGAGCAAAGTAATCTATTTCCATGATTTGACGCTCAACTTCTTCAGCCGTGTCCATGATGAGCGAACGCTGACTGATACCAGCATTATTGATGAGCCAGTCAATTTTCCCTGCCTGAGCTTTAGCAGTGTCATAAGCTTCTTTGGCTTGATTGGCATCGCTAATATCAAAAGGAACGACAATATGCTTGTTAGCGCGTTTGCAGCTGTTTTTGACAACCTCTAACTTATCACTGTCACGTCCACTTAGAATAATCCTAGCGCCGCGTTTGGCGAAGGCAACGGCTAATGCTTGCCCGATACCGCTAGAGGCACCGGTAATCCAAATGGTCAAATCTTTGTATTTCGTTTTCATAAGAATCCTTTCTCAATGTTTAGATAGTCCATGATATAGGATAATAAAGCGACTCTACTAGCTAGATTTGTAGCCTACAAAGCCACGTCTATGTATAAAGATCGCACAAAAAAAGAGCCTCAATTGAGACTCTTTTTTTTATTCTTACATTTCTGCTGTTAGATAAAGTATCTAACTTAACCACCGAAATCATCAAGCATGATGTTTTCGTCTTCTACGCCCATGCTATGTAGCATGTCGATTACAGCAGCGTTCATCATCGGTGGCCCACACATGTAGTATTCACAGTCTTCTGGGTTTGGATGATCTTTCAGATAGTTTTCGAGCAATACGTTATGGATAAAGCCTGTTGGACCTTCCCAGTTATCTTCTGGTAATGGGTCAGACAGTGCAACATGCCACTCAAAGTTATCAAACTCTTCTTCTAGCTGATCATAGTCTTCAACGTAGAACATCTCACGAATAGAACGAGCACCATACCAGAAACTAATCTTACGATCAGTATTCAAACGTTTGAGCTGATCAAAGATATGTGAGCGCATTGGAGCCATACCAGCACCACCACCAACAAAGATCATTTCAGCTTCGGTCTTCTTGGCAAAGAATTCACCATAAGGACCTGAAACTGTCACTTTGTCACCAGGTACTAAGCTAAATACCCATGAAGACATTTTGCCTGGTGGAATACCGTCAGGACCACGTGGCGGTGGACTTGCGATACGGATGTTGAATTTGATGAGACCTTTCTCTTCAGGGTAGTTAGCCATTGAGTAAGCACGGATAACAGGCTCATCAACTTTTGAGACATAGTTGAAGATACCGAATTTTTCCCAGTCTTCTCTATATTCTTCATCAACCACAAAGTCTTTGTAGTGCACTTCATGCGGTGGCGCTTCCAACTGTACATAACCACCAGCGCGGAAGTTTACTTCTTCGCCTTCTGGAATTTTTAGTACCAGCTCTTTAATGAAAGTGGCAACGTTATCGTTAGAGATAACTTCACATTCCCATTTCTGTACATCAAAGAACTCAGGATCAATCTCAATTTTCATGTCTTGCTTAACAGCTACCTGACAAGCTAAGCGCATGTGATTGCGGATTTCACCTTGAGTAAAGTAGCCTTCTTCGGTGGGCAAAATAGAACCACCACCTTCAATAACGCGGCAACGACACTGCGCACAAGTACCACCACCACCACAAGCTGAAGATAAAAATATACCTTCGCCCGCTAGCGTTTGTAGTAGTTTGCCGCCAGCTGGTGTCACCACATCATTATCGGGATTATCATTAATATGGATAGTGACATCGCCTGAACTGACCAGTCTTGAGCGTGCCGCCAAAATAATAGCGACGAGGCCCATGATGATCAAGGTAAACATAGCAACGCCACCAATCGCCGTAGCGTAATCCATGGTAGGTATCCTTAATCTATGGGGTAGGGGTGTGGAGGCATAATCTATGCTGTACCCAAACCTCTACCGAATAAATGAATTAAATAAGTCAAATAGCTAATGAAAGCTTTGAGCTTAGCGGTTTAGATGGACATACCACCGAACGACATAAAGCCGAGCGACATAAGACCAACCGTGATAAAAGTAATACCAAGACCACGCAGCGGTGCTGGAATATCTGAGTATTTTAGCTTTTCACGGATACCCGCCAATGCTGTAATAGCAAGTGCCCAACCGAAGCCTGCACCCACACCATAGACAACAGATTCACCAAAGTTATAGTCACGCTCAACCATAAATAGTACACCACCCAAGATGGCACAGTTTACGGTGATTAGTGGTAAGAATACCCCAAGTGCGTTATATAGACTCGGTACAAACTTGTCCAAGAACATCTCTAGGATCTGTACGGTGGCTGCAATCAAACCGATATAACTTAGCAATCCTAAGAAGCTCAAGTCGATATCAGGGAAACCTGCCCATGCCAGCGCACCATCTTTTAGGATGAACTGGAATAGTAGATTGTTTAGTGGAACGGTAATTGCCATCACGACAATAACCGCAACACCTAGACCAATCGCTGTAGAGACTTTTTTGGATACGGCCAAAAAAGTACACATGCCTAAGAAGTAGGCAAGCGCCATGTTCTCAATAAAGACTGAGGTTATAAATAAACTAACATAATGTCCCATTAGTGACCGCCTCCATGTGCCATGCCTTTAGACTGCGGCTTCATTACAAACTCAGCTTCTTCAACTTGTTCTGGTTTCCAGATACGGACAACAGCAATGAACAAACCAATGATAAAGAACGCTGATGGTGGTAACAGTAACAGACCGTTTGGTATGTACCAACCGCCATCAGTGACTGGCTGTAGAATCGTAATACCGAACCAAGTACCAGCACCCAATAGCTCACGGATAGTTGCAACGAATAGTAATACTGCTGAGTAACCAAGACCGTTACCAATACCATCTAAAAAGCTTGGGATTGGTGGGTTGCTCATAGCAAATGCTTCAGCACGGCCCATAACGATACAGTTAGTGATAATCAGACCAACGAAAACTGACAAACCTTTACTGACGTCATAAGCCACTGCTTTTAGTACCTGATCAACCAAGATAACCAACGAAGCAATAATCGTCATCTGTACGATGATACGAATGCTTGATGGAATCTGCTTACGGATAATCGAGATAAAGAAGCTTGAAAATGCCGTTACCAAGGTCAATGCCACACACATGACCATAGCGTTAGCCATGCTGGTGGTGACAGCCAATGCCGAACAGATACCAAGGATCTGTAGGGCAATAGGGTTATTATCAAAGATAGGCGTGGTTAAAATGCTTTTAGTGTCAGCCATGTTATGCCTCCTTGCCGTTTGCTACTGGTAGCTTGGCTGCCAATTCGGTTTTAGGTTGAGCTGCCGGCTTTGATTGATTTGCTTGCGTGTCTGCACCTTCAACCGTTTGGCCGCTCTTTTCGCGTAGCGTATCTAGATAAGGCTTATAACCTTGCTCGCCTAACCAAAACTGAATCATGTTGCTGACGCCGCGGCTAGTCAATGTTGCACCGCTGATGCCATCAACCCAGTTTTCTTTTGGGTTACCAGCTTTGGTTACACCAGTGGCAACGTTACCATTCTCGTCATAAGACTCGATACCGCTCCACTTTGCACGCCATTCTGGCTCTTCGATACGAGCGCCAAGACCTGGGGTTTCTTTATGCTCGTAGAAACTGATACCTTTGATGGTATTCATGTCACTTTCGAGCGTTAAGAAACCATAGATAGTGCCCCATAGACCGTAGCCCTGAATTGGCAATACAACCGTTTCTGGCTGACCTGCGTCATCATTTTTGACATAGACTTTGGCATATTTTGGCTTACGACCAATACCAGCAGGATCGTTGTCACCCAAGTCTTCACTTAGAGCTTGGTTTTTTGTTGCTTGACTGGCGTCATAAGCATTACGATCAGGGATGCCAGCAGTTTTTAGCGCATCGTCATCGAGATAAGTACCTTCGTTTAAATCAATGATTTTTACTTCAAAGTCTTTAAAACGTTCGGCAACATCGTCTGCTGTATCAGACTCAGCGTCATACATGTCAGCCGCGACTAAGATGTTTTTGTTACGGTCTAAACGTGCATTTTCAACTTGCGCAGGCTTTAGACCAACAGCCACTGCTGAGACCAACACTGAACATACCAAGCATAGCGTCAAAGCCACACTGATGGTTTTCGCGTTATTACTTTTGGGCTTGGACATAGCGAACCCTCCGAGCGGTTTGGCGTTTGATATTTGCTTGAGTCACAAAGTAATCAAACAATGGAGCAAATAAGTTGGCGAATAGAATGGCCAGCATGATGCCTTCTGGGAAAGCAGGGTTGATGACGCGAATCAATACGGTCATAAAACCAATCAAGATACCGTAAGCCCAGCGGCCTTTGTTTGTATGTGCAGCTGATACTGGATCCGTTGCCATAAATACAGCACCGAAAGCAAAGCCACCGATAACTAAGTGCCAGTAGAACGGTAAGCTCATCATCATGTTGTCTTCAGAACCAATCATGTTGAACACAAGAGACGTCGCAATCAGACCGACCACACAACCTGCCATAATGCGCCAAGAAGCAATACGCGTCCATAGCAACACTGCAGCACCCATTAGGATAGCTAGCGTCGATACTTCACCGATACTACCTTGCATGTTACCTAAGAATGCATCACTCCACGTGATGGCATTACCATAGACGTCGACGAAGTCCTGAGGAACCACACCAAGGGCTGCAAGGCCAAGCGGCGTCGCACCTGAGAAACCATCTACTGCTGTCCATACTGAGTCACCAGACATATAGGCTGGATAAGCAAAGTATAAGAATGCACGACCCGATAGGGCAGGGTTAAGGAAGTTCTTACCAGTACCACCGAATACTTCTTTTGCGACGACTACACCAAAGATAATACCTAGGGCAACTTGCCATAAAGGAATATCAGGTGGTAGACACAATGCAAATAGAACTGAAGTCACAAAGAAACCTTCGTTGACTTCGTGTCCACGGACGACAGCAAAGATAATCTCACAGAGAATACCTACTGCAAACGTCACGATATAAATAGGCAAAAACTGCATCGCACCATAGACGAAGCTTGCCCAGATACTGTCTGGGTTATAGCCTGCCATGCTAGTGATCACAGTACGCCAGCCTTCAGGCTGCAAGCCAAGCTGAGCGATAGCGGTTAGTGCTTGATGACCAATGTTGTACATACCCCAAAACATCGCTGGGAACGTACATAGCCATACAGTAATCATAATACGTTTTAGGTCAATCCCGTCACGTACATGTGATGACGCATAAGTGGTTGAGCTTGGTTGACGTAAGAACGTATCAAACATCTCAAAAATAGCGTAGTACTTTTCGTGTTTGCCGCCTTTGGTGAAAGATGGCTCCATACGATCGAACATATTGTGTAAAAATTTCATCGTGGTTAGCCCTCCAGCTCAATGCGCGTTAAGTTATCACGCAAAATATCACCGAATTCATATTTGCCAGGAGATACAAAGGTGCATAGTGCCAAATCTTCTTCGTCCAGTTCAAGCACACCCAAATCTACGGCGCTAATGATGTCTTCGACGATCAATGCACGTAGTAATTGAGTTGGTAGGTAGTCTTGTGGCATGACTTCTTCATAGACACCGATTGGTACCATCGCTCGTGGTGAGCCGTTACTTGTCGTAGTAAAGTCGTATTTTTTGCCACCAAAGAACTGCGAAATATAGATAGGAAGTTTTGAGAAGCGGTTTTTACCTGGAGTAAAGAAATGGAACGCAGGACGTTCACGGCCTTCAGTCAAGACGCTGATCTGATTGTGAAAACGACCCAGATAGGCGATGTTTTCAAATACTTTGCGACCAGACAATACTGAACCTGAAATGATACGGTTCTCGCCAGCAGCCAGTTTACCTTTGGTTAATGCAGTGATATCAGCACCACGTTCAGTCATAACCAACTGCGGGTTAGTGACAGCAGGCCCTGCTAAGCTCACCATGCGGCGCGTATATAGACGACCTGTCGTGAACAATTTACCGATGGCAATTACGTCTTGATAACCAATCGTCCATACGGTTACACCGCGGCTGATAGGGTGCAAGAAATGAATGTGCGTACCAGCAAGACCAGCTGGATGCTTACCAGCAAAACCATGATACTCAGTGACGTTATTCGCTGCAGTTTTTGCAACTGGTGTCAGTTGGGTATCGCCATGATGGCAGACAAAGGTCTTTGGACTAAGCGTAGATAATACAGCAAGTCCATCATTGAACGCTTGTAGCTGCTCATTGATCACAAGCATCGGGTCAAAGGCAAGTGGATTGGTATCCATTGCTGTGACAAAGATGGCATGTGGACGAGCGCCGATTTCGGGTGCGCGGCTATAAGGACGCGTACGGAACGCCGTCCATTCGCCAGAGGCAATCAGTTGGGTTTCAACGACTTCAGAGTCTAGGTCAGCAAGCTGCTGTGAGTCATAGCGCTCAAAGTCTACTTCTTCACCATTGGGGTCGACCGCAATCACAAGACTCTCAAACACTCGACGTTCGCCACGTTTAACAGCGACGACCTTACCGGCAGCAGGGGCAGTGTAGATCACGCCAACACGTTTTTTGTCTTCATAAACGGGCTGACCTTTGGCTACAATGTCACCTTCTTTGACATTCATAGTGGGTTTCATACCCACATAATCATAGCCAACAAGTGCTACATGTGTCGGTTGGTGCTCAGATATCTCGCGGGAGGGTTCACCAGTGATGGGCAAATCCAAACCTTTTTTGATGGTAATCATAAGCGAAAACTTAGTCCATAGTCTAAAACGATACCAGACGTCCTGTTTGGTATATCGGTAGCATGAACATTTGTATCACTCAACAAAGCCTTCAATCGTCTATTTCCTTTATAGTGAAATAGGGATGAAAGCTCTGTGAAGACAATACATGATCATAACTACTAGTAAGAGTATTAACGCTGACCTTAGACTCCTTAACAACACGTTAATGTCTTATTCGAATTACCAAAGTGGCGACTGGCTACCAAGGTGTATGCTAAAACCGCTTCATCGAAATCAATCGCTACAGCACATGGCTAAAAGAGACTGGTTTAAATATAAATGGCTTTATCACACGTTTCATTGAAATTTAAAACTTGTAACACCAGTATGTTTGACCATCTCTCGTTCACTAATATCGTCTAAAGATATTCGATAGAATAAGAGTGTGGCCAAATAACGATCTATTAAGGTAGATGATATACTGGTTAAAAGACAAACTAGCTAAGCAACTGATAAGCAAACCTCACTTATTATAAGCTGCTATAGTTTTAATCGTAACGGTTTTAATATAGTTAGCTAGTGATAGGGACTTGCAAGACATCTAATTAAGGTTAAATACCGCAGAATCGATGGTTTAGAGACTATTGGTTGAGATTTTTCAGATAGCCTTTTTTAGCAATTTCTTGGCCAATATTTTATTGACGTATTGAACGATTGCTCGATCCATCCTGATCACCATGCTGTATTAATGAGTTGTAACAACTCAACAAAAAGCGTAACACATGGTTACTATCACATAGAAACAAATAAAAATTTACCTAGGATTATACGCTAAATTGACCTAAAATTGCCAGTCAGTAATAGAATTTAACGATTGTTGGTAGTGATTCTACGTACTAAAACTTATGGTTATGATTGTCTAGTTTCTGTCTTTCTTATTTATATTCAAACAGATTGCTAACTTAGCGATGTCTTGGTTTTCGATCTGTACATAATTTATGCTACTTTTAAGCAGCGTTTTCTCTCGTTATTTGATTCTTCAATAACGTTTTATTCTCAAAATTTTAATTTACTAAATTTATTGCCAATCTTGTGCTTTATAAGGAATGCTATATGTGTGCTGTGCCTGTCATTATCCCGGCTATTGATTTAAAAGATGGTAAGTGTGTACGTTTAAAACAAGGCCGTATGGAAGATGATACGGTGTTCTCTGATGATCCGGTTGCTATGGCAGCGCGTTGGGTAGATGAAGGCGCGCGTCGCTTACATTTGGTCGATTTGAATGGTGCCTTTGATGGCGTGCCAGTACATAGACAAGTGGTCAATGATATCACCAAAGCCTATCCGAACCTGCCTATTCAGCTGGGCGGCGGTGTACGTAACATGAACACTATCGAGCAGTATATTACCGCAGGTTTGACGTATATCATTATCGGTACAAAAGCTGTTGAAGATCCTGATTTTGTTGCAGAGGCTTGTCGCGAATTTGCAGGGCACATCATCGTCGGTATCGATGCCAAAGACGGTATGGTAGCCACTCATGGCTGGGCAAACGTGACAGACACCAAGGCGACCGAGCTTGCTAAGCGCTTTGCAGACGTCGGTGTGTCATCAATCGTTTATACTGACATCGCCCGCGATGGCATGATGCAAGGCGTCAACGTTGAACAAACTGTTAATCTGGCGCGCGAAGGCGGATTACCTGTGATTGCATCAGGTGGTGTTACCGATATGAAAGATATCGAGCTGTTGAAGCCGTATGGTGATTGTATCGAAGGTATCATCACTGGTCGTGCTATCTATGAAGGCACGTTGAACTTAAGCGAAGCACAGCTTTACTTAGATAGCTAAAGACTGCCAAAATTAGTTGGCTAAAATCAGGCAGCTAATTATCAGCAATCAGCTAAGCGAGAAAAATCCGTAAAAATAAAGGATGCTTATGGCCACTTACATTGACCGTCCAATAATACGCAGTTCTATAAAAGCGTGGGGTCAAATAGTGTTGCTACTAAGCATCCTTTTTGCGTTTTCAGCGCATGCTGCCAGTGAAGAAATTTCTGGTATCTCAGCAGCACTAGGTATAGAGACAACTGAAGGTGTAGAGACGGCAGAGGAAAGCGTATCTAACGATAATTCTGCCACATCAGAAAATGAGACATCAACAGGTGAAACTACAGAACCTGCCAGCTCATTGCCAACGCCTGCTCCTCCGCCAGTAATCAGTGGCGAAAGCACTAATAATGCTCAAATCGAGACCACACCCACTCCGCAAAAAGACAACGATATTCGTCAACGCATCAGCGGTATTTTCTCTGAAATCGAAGGCTTACAAGCCGTCAATGTTAGTGTCACCCAAGGGGTCGTTACCCTAACGGGAGAAACAGCCAACGAAAAAAAAGCACAGCAAGCGATTAACTTAACCAACCGACTAACAGATGTCGTCACTGTAGAAGACAGAATTAACCGCACGCTAGATGTTCAAGAGAATGTCTCAACGGTCTATCAAGGTTTAAAAGCGCAGGTGACCAATCTAGTGAAGGCGCTACCACTACTATTGGTCGGCATCGTTATATTTGCCTTGGTAGCATGGTTTGGCAGTTGGTTATCTAATCGCAAAAAGATGTGGCAACGTCTGACTCCCAATCCTTTTGTCGCTGAGCTGCTGTCACAAACGGTCAAAGTCATCTTTATTATCTTTGGTCTGATTCTAGGGCTAAGTCTGATAGGTGCAGAGACTATTTTAGGTACATTGCTTGGTGGTGCAGGTGTCATTGGTATTGCGGTTGGTTTCGCAGTCAAAGACACCATTGAGAATTATATCGCTTCACTAATGCTGAGTATTCGCCAACCTTTTCGTGCTCGTGACCATATCGTAATTAATGGGCAAGAGGGCATCGTGGTTCGTTTGACCTCGCGCGCGACGATACTGATGACATTAGATGGTAATCAGCTACGCATTCCTAATGCTGAAGTTTTTAAAGGTACCATTCTAAACTATACCAAGAACCCTGAGCGCCGATTTACTTTTGAATTGGGCGTTGATGCTAATGATGATCCATTAGCAGCAATCAAAGTCGGATTGGATGCGATACATACACTGGTATTTGTTTTGGATGAACCAAAGGCGATTGCGGTCATTACCAATGTGGGTGATTCTAATATTGTTTTGGAATTTCAGATTTGGGTAGATCAATCAGAGACTGACTTTGCCAAAGCACGCAGTATCGCCATTCGTGAGACCAAGCATGCACTAGAAGATAAAGGCTTTAGCTTACCTGAGCCTATCTATCGTCTGCGCTTCAACAATAAGTTAGAAAAAGCCTTTGAGCACATGCAAAGCAGTGCCAACAATGCTAATAATGTTCAATCTGATATAACGATTACGCCGACGATTCCTAAACCTGCTGAAACAAATCAGGTCAGCGGGAGTCACATAGATGACCAAGATAAAAAACAAGCCAAAGCTCGAGCCAAAACCATTTTACAAGGTCGCAGTGCTAATGATGTTCTCGATGCCCGTCCTGACGATAAGCTGATGGAAAAGGTTGAGCAAGAGATTGCTCAAAGCTCAGATAAGACTGATTTATTGAATAATAATAGCCCGCAAGAATAGGTATTAGATGTTAAATAAGGTTTAGGCATAAAAAGTGCAACAGAATCTATATTTGGTGGTTATTCAAATACGGGGCTTTTTATGGAAATGAAACACGTTATTATCTTTGCAATAATTGGTATTGTGGCATTGCTTGGCTTTAACATTATCAATGGCAATAGTCGCGAACTAAATAGAGAGATTGCAACCAGTAGTGTAGCGGCTGAACAGCCTGATTCTACAGTAGCTACCTCTGATACAGATATTACTAGCCAACCACTTAGTCAACAGCCGAAAGCGATCGTAGATAGTGCTACTAGCAAAATTGATCAAGCGCAGCAAGCCGAGCAAGACCGTGTAGAGCAATTGGACGATGCGCAATAGGCACAATAAATAGCTATATCATCTATAACTGAAAAGTACAACGCATAAAAAAGGCTAACGATTACGTTAGCCTTTTTTATTGTATTACAACACCAGTATCTAAGTATCAGTCTAAACTTAGCTTTTTTTGGCAGCACCTCTGCGGTTACTGCTTCTTTTCGCCGGAGCTTTCTTAGGCTGCGCTTTCTTCGGTTGACCTTTTTTGCTTTGGTTCATTGCGCTAGATTGCAATTTAGCCTTCAAATCAAAGTCAATTTGTAGCAGATCCATGTTGACACCCGCAACCTTCACTTTAACTGAATCGCCCAGTCCAAATAGCGTACCTTTATCTTTACCGATAAGCTGCTGTTGCTGCTCATCGTAGACAAAGAAGTCATCGCCAACGTTTGAAATATGAACCAAACCATCGATATATAAGTCAGTCAGTGTGACGAATAGACCAAAGCTAGTAACCGTAGTCACAACACCTTCGAACTCTTCACCGACATGATCGGTCATATAGTGACACTTGAGCCAAGATTCTACATAACGTGATGCTTTTTCTGCACGGCGTTCTGTATCTGACGTTTGTGTACCAGCACCTTCAAGAGAAAAGTCCATAACAGGCTGTGGGCTATTAGTGACTTTCGCTTTAATCGCGCGATGCAGCATCAAATCTGGATAACGGCGAATTGGCGAGGTAAAGTGGCTATATTCGTCATATGCTAAGCCAAAGTGACCAATATTGTCAGGTGCATAGTTTGCTTGCATCATTGAACGCAGCAGCATGCTATGAATACTGATGGCATCTGGTCTATCTTTAGTCGCTTCGATAATGCGCTGATAATCCGCTTGCGTTGGATTTTCTTCTGGGAATGGTAAGCCAAAGTTTTTCGCATATTCATGAATACGCATCGACTTCTCATTATCAGGCTTATCATGGTTACGATACAAAACTGGTAACTCATGCTTAAGCGCGAAGTTTGCAGCACAAGTATTGGCAAGGAGCATACACTCTTCGATTAGCTTCTGAGAGTCGCCACGAGTACGTGGTAAAATCGCTTCGATTCCGCCTTTCTCATTGAACTTGATATACGTTTCAACCGTTTCAAATTCCATTGCATGACGTTCTTCACGCTTTTTAAGCAGTAGCTCATACAATTGATGTAAGGTATCAACAGACTTTTTAACGTCTTTATTACCTGTTAGTGATTTAGGTAATCTCTTATCATTCGGGTTCACAAGATAATCATTTACTTGATTATAAGTGAGACGTGCTTGTGAGTGCATCACTGACGGATAAAACTCATATCCAGTCACTTTACCAGCGCGCGATATCTTGATATCAGCAACCATACATAAGCGATCTAGATTAGGGTTCAATGAGCATAGACCGTTAGATAACACTTCAGGCAGCATCGGAATCACGCGATGCGGGAAGTATACTGAAGTACCACGCTCATAGGCATCTTGGTCAAGTGGTGAATTCGGTGTCACATAATAGCTGACATCCGCAATCGCAACCACGACACGGTAGTTACCACCAGAACGCTTTTCAGCAAATACAGCATCATCAAAGTCACGAGCATCTTCGCCATCGATAGTGACAAGCGGTAGATGACGTATATCTGTACGGCCTTTTATGTCTTTCTCAGTTGGCTCTTGATAGTCATCAGCTTGCTTAAGCGCAGCTTCGCTAAAATCTGATGGAATATCATAGTTGAGCAGGGTAGTCTCAATAATCAATTCACGATCGTTGTCATCAGACAGCACTTCAGTGATTTTGCCAGTGGCAAATTCATGCTGGTTTGGCCAGTCAATGATATCGACTTTAACAGGAGCGCCTTGCTTAATATTTAGCGCCTGAACATTGTCATCAGTAACCGTAATCGGTTGATGATTGTTCGGGCTACCAAGCTCAACACAATAGCCGTCTTCATCACGAGCAAGTGTACCAATAAAGTTGTTTTGGCGACGTTCGACAACATCGACGATACGCCCTTCGGTACGTCCACGATTGTCTGTCGAAGTGCCGACGGCTGCTACCGTGTCGCCATTGAATACCCAGCGCATTTGTTTTTCATGTAAAAACAAATCTGGCATATCACTTAGCACCACAAAACCAAAACCTTTTGGATGTGCAGAAACTGTACCTGAGACGATATCTTGCTTAGTCACCGTGCGATAGCGATAAGGACGACCATCACGGTTTACTTGGCCGTCACGTGCCATTGCTTTTAGGCGATTGCCCAAAGCATCAAACTGATCAGGGTCATCAATGTTAAAGGCCTTTGCCAATTGTTGATGCGTGACTTCCCCATGCTCATTAATCGTGCTGAGTATCAGCTCACGACTAGGAATCGGGTTGTCATATTTTTTTGCCTCACTTGAGGCGTTTGGATCATTCCAACTCATAAATTACCGTATCTATTTTTAAAATTATTAATAGTGGCTATCTTAACACGAACGACGCTGCAATATCTTGCGTCAATTGTCTTATGTGTATTCGGTAGCAGGAAGCGGTCAGTTTTCTAACGACCGCTATAGGAATAAATCAAATATCGATATCGACATTGCTCGATTGGTTAGTGATTTTTTTACTATCCAACTCTTTTGAGACTTCTAATACCGTAGTCTGATTTGATTTATTCAAGTATTTTTGTGCTTTATCTACTTCCGTGGTCAGTGTATTGACCGTTTGCTTCATATTCTCTAGCGCTTCAATTTTATAATTGCTAATCATATCCATAGTGTCATAGACATTATTGAAGGCATTTTGCAGTTTATCAAGCTCAATACTACTGCTAGTCGCCTGTTCGTGAATCTCACCTGACTGACGCTTGAGCATCGCTGAAGTTGATTCAATCAAACTACTGGTGGTTTTATTC
The DNA here is from genome assembly GCF_044900935.1 of Psychrobacter sp. NPDC078501. NCBI lineage: Bacteria > Pseudomonadati > Pseudomonadota > Gammaproteobacteria > Moraxellales > Moraxellaceae > Psychrobacter > Psychrobacter sp. NPDC078501. The sequence goes on from NZ_JBJDOS010000003.1 coordinate 572,361, forward strand.
AATGCAGTGATTTGATCTAATACCAGTTTTTGATTGGTCATTGCTTGAGCAACGACCACAGCCGTGCGTAATGCAGACACGGTAGTTGTGGTTGCACGATCGACCCCTTTAATCAGCTCTAAGTTATTACGGCGAATAGTATCAAGCGCCAAATAGCCTTGTACATTCACTGCTAACTGAGTTAAAAAATCAGTGTTTTTTTGACGGACATAAAACAGCATTTCTTCTTTAATGATGCGCGCTTTTTCTGGATCTGTTGCTTCTATCGCATAGACCTTTTGCTCAAGTTGCTCATCAATCTTTTTGCCAACGTAGACATATTGGCGAATAGACTGCATCAGCTCCCACATATTGACTTTTTCTTGCTCAATCATCGCATTGTCTTTGAGCAATTCGTCTTTACCATTATAGAGACTAGTCACAACGGCATTGATGTGCGACTGGGCTGACTCATACTGACGAAAATAATCTTGTACTTTATTACCGAACGGAATGAGACCGAACAACTTGCGCGAGCTGGTCAGTTCTTTTTTGCTCGGATCTAAGTCTTCGACAATCCCGCGTAGTTCCGTCAATGATTTGGCGATAGGAGAGTTGTCGAATAAACTGTCATTGAGACTTTTTGCGGGCAAATCTAACATTCGATTAGAGACTTGCGCAGATTCACGAATCTCTTTTGTACCTAGATTATGAATAGACTGCACATTCTGTCGAAATTCATCACTATGCACAGAGTTGGTAAGCACATGATCAACAAAAGCATCAACCTTGGCATCGAGCTCAGGAATTTGGCTTTCATCCAATTTGACCATCTGATCTGCTTCACTTTTCTGTATTTCTTTGACAGGTTCAGGCGCTGTTAGAGAGATACTGGGAGTTGTAGCGTTTTCTGGTGGCGTCAATTCTTGCATGAAATATCCTCTGATATCGGAGAAGGGAGTGTTTTTTGTCAACGACTCTGGCAGTCGTGATATACGTTGTTTTTATTTATACACTTAGCTTTTTTACACTTATAAATTGTCTTCAGCTCATACTAATTTTTATCAAATGATCACTAGTGACTGCTAAATACTAACTAGTAAATATAACTAGACCTTTAGATTACCGTGTAATCAGAAAGTTGAGAAGGTAGGTTTTGTAAAATAGCATCAGTCAATGATGCTAGGCTATTTATGTTCAATATAGCTATGTTTATTACAGCAGTTTTTGAGTCCACATAATAGAAAACCATCAATATCCCGCAGCATATTGATGGTTAGAGTTATAAATAGCTATATAGACTAACAGCCACCACTCAAAGCAATCCAATAGACAGATTACTTTTTCTTAGTGGGTCCAAGCAGCATACCCATCTGACGACCTTCCATCTTAGGGTACTGTTCGACGTTTGAGATATCAGCAGTATCTTCAATGATACGATCAAGTTGTTTGCGACCGATATCTTGGTGCGCCATTTCACGTCCGCGGAAACGGATGCTAATTTTAACTTTGTCTTGATCTTCCAAGAAGCTCACGATTTTTCTCAGTTTAACCTGATAATCGGCCTCTTCGGTACTAGGACGTAGCTTCATCTCTTTAAGCTGAGTCTGCTTTTGGTTTTTCTTAGCTTCTTTAGCCTTTTGCTTTTGATCATAGAGGAAGTGCTTATAATCCATGATCTTACATACTGGCGGCTTAGCTTCAGGAACTAATTCAACCAAATCTAGATTTTCATCACGTGCCGCTTTCATCGCGGTTGCGATATCAACCACGCCCATTTGCTCGCCATCTTCTTTAACGAGACGGACTTCTTTGACATTGATATCTTCGTTGATGTTCAAACGGTTGGACTGTTTAATAGGTATTACTCCTCATCTGTTTTTGGGGTCTGTCGGCCTTTTTTACTGACAGCGGTCTGTACTAATGTAATAAATTCAGAAACACTCATCACGCCAAGGTTCTCACCTTCGCGAGTTCGGACGTTAACACTGCCCGATTCGACTTCTTTATCCCCTAATACTAGCATATAGGGAATACGTTCTAATGTTTTCTCTCGTATCTTAAATCCAATCTTTTCGTTACGCAAGTCGCTAATAGCACGCAAACCTGCATTTTTGAGCTCGCTAACCACGTTTTCACATGCATCAGCTTGTTTGTCAGTGATGTTCATGACCACAACTTGCTGCGGTGCTAGCCATACTGGCATCCAACCGGCATAGTTTTCGATCAAAATACCGATGAAACGCTCAAACGAACCTAAGATTGCACGGTGCAACATAATAGGTACTTCACGATCGTTTTGCTCATTGACGAACTCTGCATCGAGACGCTCAGGCATGTTTGGATCAACCTGAATAGTACCGCACTGCCAAATACGTCCTAATGAATCCTTTAGACTAAACTCAATCTTTGGACCGTAGAATGCACCTTCGCCAGGTAAGTAATCCCAGTCTAGCCCTGAGCTATCAAGCGCATCTGCTAGCGCTTTTTCTGCAAAGTCCCAAGACTCATCACTACCAACGCGTTTTTCAGGGCGGGTAGAAAGCTTCATAATAATATTATCAAAGCCAAAATCTTCATAGACCGCAAGCGTTAGCTTAATAAAGTCAGCGACTTCTTGTTGAATCTGTGCCTGCGTACAGAAGATATGCGCATCATCTTGAGTAAAACCACGTACACGCATCAAACCATGCAATGAACCTGACGGCTCATTACGATGACAAGAACCAAATTCAGCCATACGTAGTGGCAAATCACGGTAAGACTTTAGGCCTTGGTTAAATACTTGCACATGACAAGGGCAGTTCATCGGTTTTACCGCGTAATCACGGTTTTCACTAGAGGTTGTGAACATATTGGTTGCATAGTTGCCCCAATGTCCTGAACGCTCCCACAAGCTGCGATCAACGATTTGAGGTGTCTTGATCTCTTCGTAGCCATTATCATATTGTACTTTACGCATATACTGTTCAAGTACTTGATAAATCGTCCAACCATTAGCATGCCAGAACACCATACCTGGCGCCTGCTCTTGCATATGAAATAGGTTCAGCGCTTTGCCAATTTTACGATGATCACGTTTTTCTGCTTCTTCAATACGCTGAATATAAGCTTTTAACTGTTTCTTATCAGCCCACGCAGTACCATAGATACGCTGTAACTGCTCATTTTTCGCATCGCCGCGCCAATAAGCACCTGACATTTTGGTCAGTTTGAATACTTTCAAAAAGCGCGTGTTTGGCACATGCGGGCCACGGCACATATCGACGTATTCTTGATGATGATACAAGCCAAACGCTTCTTCACCTGGCATATCATTAATAAGTTTTAGCTTATAGTCTTCATTACGTGATTCAAATATTTCAATCGCTTCGGCGCGTGGCGTCATTTTTTTGATAACGTCATAATCTTGCTTGATCAGCTCCATCATGCGTTTTTCAATCGCTTCCATATGCTCAGGCGTAAATGGCGTTTCACTAAAGATATCGTAATAAAAACCATCATCAATAACAGGACCAATGACCATCTTTACATCAGGGTAGAGCTGCTTAACCGCATGACCTAATAGGTGAGCACATGAGTGACGGATAATATCGACACCGTCGTCGTCTTTTGGCGTTACGATTTCAACATTGGCATCAGCGACGATAGGATCATGTGCATCTACTAGATGACCATTTACACGTCCAGCAACTGTCGCTTTAGCGAGTCCTGTCCCAATACTTTGCGCCACTTCCATGACTGTTGTATGACCTTCAAAGTCTTTTACACTACCATCGGGTAAAGTAATCGCTACCATAATCTATTCGCCTATTATTGGGTCCGTTGGCAGTGATGACTGCAACCATCAATCATATAACCGTGAGACCACATCAATTATATCTAATCATCGTGATATGTTGTGAAAGGGACGCATTACCTAGAGTCTTACTATGACTATATATGCTAGGACCAATGTAAGGCTTAAAGCCAGTTAATCAATAGCATTACAGCAAAATGCATTTCGCTATATGAATAATACAACAGCCAACATATATAAGTAATGCAGCAAAATACCTATTATAGCAAAAACCGTCTCTCAACACTAGATATCAAGGGATTAAGCCATAACTGATATAAGAGCCATATCTTATGATACAGGTAGTATCAAATACTGCACTATATAGGACGATATATTGAAAGCATCATATAACCCCGAATAACTTAGCTTGTATATAGTGTTAATTATATGAATATCAACATTCAAAAATATGAGAAGTAGTCTGCTTAGGAAAAACACTCAAGAATGACAGGATGAATAAGCCCAGTTATGAGGTTCAAATAAGCTTATCTTTATTAAAAGTGGGTGAATTAAACCTTATTGCACACTAGTATTTGAAAAATAGAGAACACCAATTTTATAACCTATTGAAAGAAATACAAATTTATTCATATCCTAAAATAAGATTAAAAACATTAATAAAACGGGTTGACACAAAAGATAAACCGTCTATAATACGCACCTCATCAAGACGAGCTGGAAGTAGCTAGTGTGTAGATTACATATAAATAACCCAGTTAACTTGTTGAAACAAATTAAAAAAAGAAGTTGACAGACTATTAAAACATGATATGATGGTCAGCTCGCTAAATAGGATAAGCCACATTGG
>NZ_JBJDOS010000004.1:0-17827 GCF_044900935.1 Psychrobacter sp. NPDC078501
TGCACTGTAGGTTCTGACTTTCTTAGTCATGATAAACTCCTGTTAATACACTTAGTTTACCAAGTTTGGTTCTATAGTTTTTTCAGCATAGCTCAGTTAGACAGTAGTTTAGTGATAAAGTCATTAAATATCTTAGAGGTGCCAACATGGATAAACAATTAAAACAGATTTTTTTATCTGCAAGTATTCCATTAGTGGAACGTAATCCTTCATATTATGAAACAGCCGATGTGATTGCTATTCGAGACTGTGTTAGTAGTTTAGCCAAAATTATTTTACCTAATTTTCGTCTAGTCTGGGGTGGCCATCCATCCATTACACCTTTAATAAGCTCAGTCTTAGAGAGTATAGATGTAAATATTAAAGAGCACGTACATCTTTACCAGTCAGATTATTTCAGACCAACGTTTCCTGTAGAGAATGAGTCATTTTCTGAATCTCTTATTATTACGGATAATATTGGAAGTTGCGATGAAAGCTTGGCTTTGATGCGCGAAAAGATGATTGTTAATAATGACTTTATTGCTGGTATTTTTGTAGGTGGCATGGAAGGGGTAGAAGAAGAATTTGAATTGTTTACCCAGTCTCATCCTAAAGCTATGGTACTTCCAATGGCAAGTACAGGAGCTGCTGCGTTAGGAATTTATGAGAATGGCGATTTTGATGATTCTTTGAAAGATGACTATGCCTATATAGCTTTATTCTATAGACTGTTTAAGGATTATTTATAATGGCTAAAAAGATTTTTATATCATACAAACATAGTGATAGTAATGTCCAACCCTTGAGTAGTTCTACATATTATCTGCCAACTACAGCTCGTTCGTATGTAGATATAATACAGGAGCATTTTGAAAACACTGGTGATCATATATATAAAGGTGAGGACAATAATGAAAGCCTTGCAAACTTTAAAAATGATGCTATAAGAAGTAAGCTATCCGATAAGATATATGATAGTTCTATTACTTTAGTTCTAATTTCTCCGAATATGAAAGAAAGCTTTAAATTAGAAAGAGATCAATGGATACCTTGGGAAATATCGTATGCTTTGAAAAGAAAAACACGTAATACTATTAGTAGTACCCCTAATGCAATATTAGCTATTATTCTACCTGATAGATATGGAAGCTATGAGTATGCAAGGCTTTCAAATTTTGGATTTGAAATCATCAATAAGAATAGAAATAATTTAAAATACAGTTATCCATCAAATATGTTCAAAAGCGGTTGTTCCGAATCCTATATATTAATGCCTACATGGGAACAGTTCACAAGTAATTATAATGGCTGGATTGAAGCAGCCTTAGAAATAAGGCAAAACATAGATAAATACGAAATATCGAAGTCTGTTTGATCAAGCTGATCTAATAAAAAACCGCCACAGCAAATGCCATGGCGGTTTTTTGTTATTTAAAATATCTTAACTGCTAAAATCTCTATAGCGCCCACAGCGATTGATACTGCTCATCAGTCAAGGTCACGATATCGATTTCGGCTAACATCTCGCGCAGTTCTTCCCATTTATTTGCGTCAGGCTTAATCGGCGTGATCAATCTACCTAGCGTATTATCGATGATGGCATCCATCAGCGCATCGGCTTCGGTTTTACTATAGTCGTAATACATACGGTGGGCAGTGGTTGGCTCGTTTTTACACAGCTCCGTCATCTGGTTGGTCACTTGGATAAAGGTATCTATCGCGTCCTTTTTCGCGCTATAGATCTCATCAGTCGTCAGAATCTCTAACGCCGAAAAGTTCGGATAAGGTGACAGATGCTGATCGATAAACTCAAACTCTAGACCCTCATGAGTTGCCTCAACACCTTCAAAGTTATAAAAGCATAGCCATGCGCCATCGAGGCTTGGATCTTCTTGCAGATTTTTTATATGATAAAAGTCTTTTTGCACAAAGCTCACATTATCACGGCTGATACTAAAGCCGTTTTTTTTGGCATAGCGCGTCAATATCTCAAAGCCAATACGATTGGTTTTTTCTTCAGCAGCAGGGGTACAGATGCGAATCGGTTGATTGTTTTTTAATTTATCCATGCTAGCGCGTTGCATCAATATGCCGCCATCGGTCTCAAAAAAGCAGCCTAGCGCACGTAGATTAGGCGCGTAATGTTCAAACAGATGGATAGGCTCATTCACATGCAGGTCGATACTTTGGTTCTGTAATTCGGCAAAGCCATCATAGTGGTCATCTGGCTCGATAATAGTGATATCAAGCCCTGCTTGCTCATATGCGCCCGTGGTCACACCAGCGATAAAGGGTAGATGATCAGGGTTTAAAAACCATTCGAGGGTCAGTGTAAGTTTGGTGGTCGGCTGCATGGTTGTTTCCTTTTTAGGTATGGAAAACAATCAGACTGATACTATTAAAGTAAAACAAGAAAGGCCAAATAAGAAAAGTGAAGTCTCGATGCTAACTGTTAGATGCTCGGCGCTTGATATGGTCATTACTACCAGTACATCATCTATAGACTGCTCTTATTTATAGACCTCTGAGGGTATGTCACGCTTGTTTCCTACGTCAGTGCTAACTGCTTCAGGTTCACGGGTGTGTCTCAGCGATGATGTGGGCTGTATATACAGCATTGAATCAAAGCACCCCCACAAGATTGATTGTTATTACGTTGTTTTTGATCAGTACTGCTCATGAATCCGTACTGCTAATGGCTATTATCGATAGCTACTGCGTCATCATAGACGACTTACAAGATGGGATGCAAGCGTATCGGGAAAGACGATGGCAGGTGATGACTGGTGTTCGTTAACCGCTCTTTATAACAGTTCTCATTTGTGACGGCTATTTATAAGCGCTTTCAATCGACATGTTAATAAAAGAGTGCAGTATTTATCATTGGTACTTACCCAATTACTAACCAAACATACCTATCAATAGCAAAACCTTATATAAATAGTCTTGTGCGCAGACGGGCGATATTGCATGATTAGCCTTCTATGCCGCTGCTTATATAATAGGCGCTACTCTAAACAATTGACATTTGGCATAACTGACAACTTACACGACCGACAACTTATATGACCGACAATAAAAAAGCGTTCTATTACCGACCTAAGACTGATCAATCCAAAAGCCCAATGCTGCGTTGGACCTTTGTGACGCTTGGTTGGCTGTTTTTTATCTTAGGTATTATCGGTATATTGTTGCCAGTGATGCCCACCGCGCCTTTTATCTTGCTAGCAGCAGGTTGCTGGGCGCGTAGTTCTCGACGCTTTCATTTTTGGCTGATTAATCATAAATACTTTGGTAAATTTGTCCGTGATTGGGAAGCAAATCATGCCGTTCCGCTTTATGCCAAGTGTTTAGCGACGATTATGATGGCAGCATCGACAATTATGTTATTTTATCGTTTGCCTGCCGATATGATGTGGATGGCATGGGCGGTAGCCGCTGTCTGTAGTGGGGTAGCGATATATTTGTTCCGTTTACCAAATGCCTAAATCCGTTGCAATTTGCGCCAAAATCAGCCAATAAACGGCTCTGGTTACACGAAACATGAGATAAGACTTGCGATACTGGGATGTACCCCTTATAATACGCCCAAGCTTAAGAGCAGTTCTGCACCAAATCATTACCTCGTAGTATTAGTTATAATCCTTCGTTTTAATATTTATCGTTCAGTAGCTATTTGCAAGCGTTACCGGTCACTAGACCATTAATAAATTTAAAAGTAGGATTATACTATGTCAGACGTTCAAAAAGGTACAGTTAAGTGGTTCAACGAAGCTAAAGGCTTTGGTTTTATCGCTCCAGAAACTGGCGCAGACGTTTTTGCTCATTACAGCGAAATCACTGGTTCAGGTTTCAAAACTTTGGCTGAAGGCCAAGAAGTTGAGTTCACTGTAACTCAAGGCCAAAAAGGCCCACAAGCACATAACATCGTTGCTATCTAATTTGTCTTTATAGACAGATAGATGAATAGATGTAGAAAAGCGAACCTTCGGGTTCGTTTTTTTTCGTCTGCTATTTAGTATTTAGAGACTTGGTATTTACAGTATTAGTGTTTAGAGCATTAGTACTTAAGAGATTGGTATCTAAGACACTGGTATTAAAATTAGTACTAATCAAATATTAAAGGTTTTGACTAATCATATTAGACCGCGACCAATGCAAAAAGGCCTCCGACCATGATAGTTGGAGGCCTTCTATATTATTCAGTGAAGTAAAAATCTAAAAATCAACAGTCGAATTATTATATAAAGCTAATGCCGATATTGATCAGACCACCGCCCAGTATCAACCAACCAAACATAATAGCACCCAAGATAAGCGGTCTAACGCCAGCTTGCTTGATCGCGCTCAGATGAGTGGTCAGACCTAATGCAAACATGGCCATCGTAAGTAGTACATCATCCAACATAACCATACTGCGTACGATACTCTCAGACATCGGCACCCAAGTATGTATCAACACAATGCCGATAAAGATAAACGCAAACCATGGCACTTTGACTTGTTTGGCGCGGGTCATAAATGACGCTGTCTCGTTTTTATTGCTCTTATTTTTTATAGCGGCATCATTTACGGTGCGATCTTTGGTTAGCGCAAAAGACAACACAAGCAGGAAAGGCGCGAGCATCATGACGCGTATCATCTTGGTCACGACGGCTGTATTGCCAACTTCAGGATTGATCGCGTTACCTGCTACCACGACTTGCGCGACTTCGTGTATGGTCGAGCCAGTATAGATGCCGTACTGCTGGGCGCTGAGCCAAGGCTGTAACCAACCGAGATGATATAAAAAAGGGTACAGCAGCATCGCGATAGTACCAAACACCACCACAGTCGCCACGGCGATAGTGACTTTGTGGGCTTGCGCGTTGACCACTGGCTCTGCGGCGATGACCGCAGCAGCACCGCAAATACTAGCGCCTGAACCAATCAATATAGTCGTTTTTTTATCGACTTTTAGCCATCTCGTACCCAGCCAATAGGTCAATAAAAAAGTCGATGTCAGTACCAGTGCATCCGTCATAATCGCTGGCATACCCACGCTAGCCACTTGGGTCATGGTTAGCTTAAACCCATAAAACATAATGGCTAAGCGCAAGATTTGACCTTTGGCAAAGCATACGCCAGCATTGAGCTGCTCAGCGAAATTAGGGTATACCGTATTGCCTAAGACCATACCGAGCAAAATTGCCAATGTTAAAGAGGACAGTCCGACGATGCGCCCGTTTGACCAAGTGTCTAGACCAGTATTGAGCCATAAACAAAATAAACTACCGACCAGCACCACGACCAATCCTGCTAAGTGCCGATTGTTTGGAAAGTAACGATTCACTGAGTGGGCAAAAGCATGCATGACAAACCTATCCTATTATTGCTAATCGACATAAGCATAAACTTATGAATAGACAGTATAAGATAAGCTGATCTATAATAAAAACAGATTAATAAGATACAAACTATCGAAAATTTGGGTTAATAGGGTTGTATTGACCGTTTGATATTAAAAGATTAGTCCTAAAAGACGGGCATAAGGTGTCATTGATTAATGAAAAAAGCGATGCAGACGCTACCGAAGATTACGCTAAAACAATTGGCGGTATTTGTGAGTATTTATCAGACAGGCAGCACCAGTCGTGCCAGTGAAGCGCTGCATTTATCACAGTCAGCCGTCAGTAGCGCACTGACTGAGCTTGAATCTAGACTGCAAATGCCGTTGTTTGAGCGCGTTGGGCGTAGGCTCAATCAGCATCCCAATGCCCATCCCATTTATGTGCAAGCGCAAGCAATTTTGGGGCAGTCGCTCACGCTTGAGCATTATCATCAGTATCAAGCAGGACAGATTCACATCGGTGCCAGTACCACTATCGGCAACTACGTGCTGCCATCTTTACTTGGTAAGCTGTATGAGGCGCTGCCCGATGCCAATGTCGATATGTATATTGCCAATACGCAAGAGGTAGTGAGCGAGGTTGAGCAACTAAATATCGATATCGCGCTGGTAGAAGGAATGCCGCGTCCAGTAGATATGAAAGCCATTGAGCAGCGTGAATGGCGTACCGATACGCTAGTGGTATTTGCCAAGCGCGATAGCAAGTGGCTACAGGGTATAGCTACCTATAGCGAAGACGAGGACTGCTATCAGATGAGTATTAATCAGCTAGCGCAGTTGCCGTTACTGGTGCGTGAGGCAGGGTCAGGCACACGGCAGATTATCGACGAGCAACTGCTTAAGTATCTACCCAATGCAGAAGTGGTAAAGGCGATACATCAGTCTGAGGCCATCAAACACATGGTGAGTGCAGATATTGGTCTTGGTTGTCTATCGCAGCATGTGATTGAGACGGAATTGGCGACAGGTGAGCTGGTACAAGTAAATGTAGCGGGAATTGATTTATCGCGTACATGGTGGCTGGTCTGGCACAAAGCTCGGCACCAGAGCCCAATTTGGCAAACCTTTATAGATATTATTCAACAAGATTAAATGATGAGATTGTATGAACCTAAAATCTATTAGCCATAAAAAAGCGCAGCGTTGTAGTTTACGCTGCGCTTTTTTGTTTAGGATATGCTCTAGATGACATAAGACAATCAAAGCGTATTGTTATGCTGAAACAGGCTTGTCCAGTCGCACTACAAAGCTGTCGCAAGGTACATTGGGCAAGATATTATCTGCTGTCGCGCCACTGATCCATGCAGCGATACCAGTACGCTTATGACGTCCGATGACCAATAGATCGACATCGTGTTTATGACAGTAGCTGACGATACCTTCACTGCTAGAAATGGCCGTCGTGACTTCCGACGTTGCTGCATTTAGCTGATTGCGTTCAAGGAATTGCGCCAGCTTTGCACGTGCTTCTTGGCAGCGTTCATCATCAATCTCATCGTATAGGCTAGAGGCAGGCACCAGCTCATAGCCGAAGCCAACCATGGTGTCTTTGACAATATGCAAAACAGATAGCTTAGAGCCTGGACGGTTTTCAACGATGCGCTTGGCCTTTTGGGCGACTATATCTGCATCAGAGAGTAAGTCGGTGACCAGTAAAATATGTTCGTAACTCATAGCGTCTTCCTCATGTCAGATAGTATTTACTATAGCACTACTCTAGGGCGCTGTTAAGTAAAGCTTGTCGTCTTTAGCAGCGGATTGGAGTAATGCCAATTATTCTAATACAGGCTGATCAAGCTTCACCACTAAACTGTCGCAAGGGACATTTGGCAAGATACTATCGGCAGTGGCTCCTACCAACCAAGCAGCAATACCATGGCGCTCATGACGTCCAATGATAAGTAAATCGACGTCTTTTTCACGGCAGTAATTAATGATACCTTTGCTATTAGATATAGCAGCGGTGACCTCAGAGTTGATCGCTTCCAGCTCATTACGTGCCAAAAATTGCGCCAGCTTAGCCCGTGCTTCTTGCCACTTTTCACTATCGACATCACCTGAGAGACTAGAGGCAGGAACAAGCTCATAACCAAATCGCACCATGTCATCTTTGACTATATGCAAGACGGACAGTCTGGCTTCAGGAGAGCCTGCGAGAATACGTTTGGCTTTTAGCGCCACTTTGTCCGCATCGGATAGTAAGTCAGTGACCAGTAAAACGTGTTGGTAGCTCATAAGATACTCCTACTAGTATTTAACTTTATAGTAGCAGTGCAAATCACCTTTGTTAAGTAATAAATCCATAATAAAATTGTGGATATTAATGAATTTGTAACTATAAGGCTTTAATAGCTAAAGTTGCTAGCCGCGTAGGTTATGTGGTGGATTATTGCATGGCTGCTGCCTTGACTTATCCATGTCGCAGCCCCACTAATAGCGCTAAGCCAACTCTTTTTTAGCCAATTTATTACTCTATTTTCCCTGACAGTCAGGGCACTATACGCATAATAAGCGATAAGGATAACTATGACGGACACGCCATTTACTGCTGATTTAACCTTGCATCCAGCATTTGAGCTGATTGAGCATCGCCATATTGAGGCGCTATCGATGGATGTGCTGATCAGTCAGCATGTAAAAACAGGAGCGATGCATTATCATCTGGCACACCCAAGTGATGAAAATGCGTTTTTGGTCGGTTTTCGCACCCAGCCAATGGATTCAAAAGGCGAGGCGCATGTTTTAGAACACGTGGCATTATGTGGTTCGAACAAATTCCCTGTCCGTGATCCGTTCTTTTCAATGATTAAACGCTCATTAAACACGTTTATGAATGCGATGACCGCCGCTGATTGGACTGCCTATCCGTATGCCACGCAAAACAAAAACGACTATTTTAACTTGCTCGCTGTCTATCTAGACGCGTCGTTTTTCCCCAATATCCATCCGCTCGATTTTGCCCAAGAAGGCATTCGCGTAGAGCTTGACGAAAATGATAAGCCGCAGTTTAAAGGTATCGTTTTTAATGAGATGAAAGGCGCCATGAGTGGCGAGATTGATCAGCTATATCATACGGTTGCTCATCATCTGTTCCCAACGACGACCTATCATTATAATTCAGGCGGTGATCCTGCTGATATCCCTGATTTGACACATACTGAGTTGACCGAATTTCACCAGAGCCATTATCATCCGTCAAACAGCGTCATCATGAGCTTCGGTAATATTCCTGTTGCTGAGACGCAAGCGAAGATACACGAAGATGCCTTGATTCAGTTTGAAGCAGGCAAAAAGCATGTATCGCGTCCAGAGCAGCGTTTGTCTGCACCAATCAGTGCGGTTGATACTTATACTGCTGACGAAGCGGGGCCAGATCAGACGCATCACGTGGTTGCTTGGTTACTACCATCAATTACCGATCCTAAGCAGCGTTTGGCATTGCGTCTGTTAGAAGGCGTATTGATTGAGCATGCAGGCTCGCCATTGCGTGCTTATCTTGACAGTCATCCACTAGGTAAAGCGCCAAGTCCGCTATTGGGTCTTGATGACAGTCATTATGAGATGGTCTTTTATACGGGACTGCGCGGCTCTAACCCTGAACATGCTGAAGCAGTAGAGCAGGGTATTATCGACTTACTGACCGAAGTAGCCAATTCACCAGTTGATGATGAGACAATCGAAACCATTCTGCATCAGATTGAGATTGATCAGCGTCACATTGGTGGCGATAGCATTCCTTATGGTCTAAACCTTATGCTAGAGGGCTTTAGTACCGCTATTCATGACGGCAACCCTATCGATGTGTGGGAAGTAGACGAGCACCTACAGTGGCTACGTGAGCAAGTCGTCGATCCACAGTGGCTACCGAACTTGATTAAAACGCATCTATTGGACAATCAGCATCGTGTACGCGTAACGATGACCCCTGATAGCGAAAAAACAGCCCGTTTGGCAGCAGCTGAGCAGACTCGTTTAGATACTATCGCGATGGATTTGACTGCTGATGATAAGGCTATCTTGAAGCAACAAGCCTTAGATTTGGCTGCACGTCAAGCTGCGCCAGATGATTTAAGCTTATTACCAAAGGTAGGTCTAGAAGACGTCCCAACGGATATCAGCTTTAAAGAAGGCACCCAAAAGCAGGTGCGTTTGAGCGGGCAAGACAGCACGCTATTTGAGTATGAAGCTGGCACCAATGGCATCTACTATTATCAAGTGATTGTCCCACTCACTGAGGCCATCGGTAATGCGAGCGCAGATGAGCTACCAGTCAATGATGTGATTAATCATCCATTGCTGCCTATTTATTTAAGCCTATTGTCTGAGCTAGGTACTGACTCGCTTAGCGCTCATGAGATGCAAGCTAAGCAAGCAGCGCATTCTTCTGGTGTGACCGCTCGTATTAGTCAACGTACCAATGTTGATGATAGCCAAGCGATTAGCAGTTATTTTGTGGTGGCAACGCGTGCGCTGAATCGCAAGCCTGAAGCGATTGACTTGCTCAAAGAAGTCATGGAGCATAGTATCTTCTCTGAGCATGACCGTATCAAAGAAATCTTGCAGCAGCGTCAAGCAGGTTGGCAGTCAAACCTAGCGGGCTCAGGGCATTCTTATGCCATGCAAACGGCCAGTCGTGGTATGAGTCGTCAAGCGCAGTTGGAATATGTGCGCAGTGGTCTACCAGCATTGAACGCACTTAAAGATTTCTTGGCACATGCTAGTACAGATGATACCCAGTGGGATCAGTTGGCTACGAGCTTGATGGATTTACATCAACGTCTGATCAGTTTGCCTAAGCATGCCGTTATTATCTGTGAAGCAGAGCAAACCGAACGCTTGAGTAGCTTAATCGTTGATAGCTGGAAAAACAGCCAAGCGACGACGGCTTCTAACGATCTAACGAACGTGGCAGCAAATATCCCAAGTGAATTTGCGAATCTGCAATTAGATACTGCGTTAAATGGTGCGACTGATGCGGGTAAGACGTTAGAGAATGGCGACGATGTTAAAAACGACGTGCTAGATGTTGCAGATCTAGCATGGCTAGTACCAACTAACGTATATCATAACGCCAGTGCTTATACTGTACCTGCTGCTGACCATCCTGATACCGCTGCACTAATGGTATTAGCGCCTTACTTACGTAACGGCTATTTGCACAGTGCGATTCGTGAGCGCGGCGGTGCCTACGGTGGCGGTGCAGGTTACGATGCCAACGCTTGTGCCTTTAAGTTCTTTAGCTATCGTGATCCGCAATGTGCTGAAACCTTTGCTCACTTTGACGCCAGTATCGAATGGCTATTAAACGAGCCACAAACTGATGAGCAATTGGAAGAAGCTATCTTAGGTATTATTTCAGGTATGGATAAGCCGGGCTCTCCTGCAGGTGAAGCAATCAAAGCCTGCTTTGCAAATCTGCATCATCGCGGTGTTGACTGGCAGCGCAAAATGCGTGCGTCAATATTAGCCGTAACGGTCGCTGATTTGCAGCGTGTTGCCAAGCAATATCTACAAGGTCAAAAGCATGTACGCGCGGTGCTAGCGCCTTATGACAAAGAAGAGGCAGTAAAAGGTCTAGGCTTTGAGGTTTGTAGAATAAAGAGCTAAGACAGTTAGGTTCGTTCTTGATTAAAAGTTAAGCACAAAAAAGCCAAGCATCATGCTTGGCTTTTTGTGGTTAGGTAATTGACTAATATCGCTTGATACTCAAATCTTTGCCAATTTTGTCTTGATGAATCGGAAATTCTGACAACTCGTTATACTGCTTACGATCAGCAAAGTAGCTTTTTAAAGTACGGCGAATGGCTTCAAACGCTAGTGTATCCCATGGGATATCTTCTTCGCTAAACAGTGCGCAGTCGAGACTTTCTGAGCCAATACCATACGCGCCATCTTTTAGATCGGCCAGATAGATAGAGTAGAT
Source organism: Psychrobacter sp. NPDC078501 (assembly GCF_044900935.1). Taxonomy (NCBI): domain Bacteria; kingdom Pseudomonadati; phylum Pseudomonadota; class Gammaproteobacteria; order Moraxellales; family Moraxellaceae; genus Psychrobacter; species Psychrobacter sp. NPDC078501. The sequence continues at coordinate 11,295 of NZ_JBJDOS010000004.1, forward strand.
CTGCCCAATATCTGGCAAGTCATAAATGCAGTATAGATGCGGATTCAGTACGATGGCATCAGCTTCTTCGTAGCTCTCGCGTGCTGCGCCTTCAGCCATTGTTTCGCCATTTTCCATAAAACCTGCAGGTATCGTCCATAGCCCATATTGTGGCTCGATGGCACGGCGGCAGAGTAGCACTCTGTCTTCATGTACCACCAGCGAGCCACAGATAACTTTTGGGTTTTCGTAGTGGATATAGTGGCAATTGGGGCATACCAAACGCGGCATATTGTCCGTAGGTGGGATTTTTCGTTCTGCTTCATGACCGCATTGGAGGCAATAGCGCATATCAACTACCTTGTTATAAAAGTTATTGTGTATGATGTTTTTTATAGGTTATAAGACCTATATTCTGAAGTGCTGCTGTCATCGTTTCGAGATAAGTTAGACATAAGGATGATGAGACAAGTACTACGATCCGTAGACCTGACAATAAATCTAACTTAAATGCATCTAACTTAAATGCATCTGACTTATAGAAGATCGACTATATAAGATATTATTCTAAAGAGCAGCTATCGTCTTAAGATAGCACATATTATCGACGGACAGAATCACGATAACAGTAACGCATCATTTCGCATATAGGCTGACTGTTATTGGTTAACAGGGCATTTATTGAGCATTGGTAAGCAATGAATCAGTCACATAAATAGCATGCAGCAACTATTATATTGCGCTAGTCTAGTGAGTGTTCAGTAATTATTAATGTTAAAGCCGCTAATAAATCGAGCGGTCGAAAACAATAGATAGATAGATTGTTGGTTTTATTTACTAGTCACGATTTTAATAATAGAAAATAAGAAAGATGTTGGTGATACCGCTTAATAACGATAAAAATATAGGGCAATTATAATGTTATTCCCACCGGAGGCTGTGAGCTTCGATAACCTGTCAGTTGCTGTACCTACTTTTATTCGTCATCCGACGCTTCGTCAATTAGCCGAGCGAGTGCAACATGAGACCTTAAATGCGCTGACAAGTCCGGCGATGTACGAGGCTCATAATGCCTCTCATAGTAGCCGTGTGTTAGACAGCCTATATCAGACACCAATTGCTGATGCATCAATACTGGTCGCTATTACTCATGAGCGCAGGCCTAAATTATTATTAACACGCCGCGCCGCCCATATGAACAGTCATGCGGGTGAGGTGTCTTGTGTGGGTGGTAAACATGATCGAGGCGATGGCAATAATGTCGTTACCGCATTGCGTGAAGCCTGTGAGGAAACAGCGCTACCGCCCAATAAAGTCCAATTACTTGGTCAGCTACCGATCCAAACTTCAAAAAGTGGTATGAGCGTACGCCCAATCGTGGCACTCATTGCTCCTGGCTTGGTGCTCGTACCTGAAGCGGGAGAAATATCACGTATCTTTTGGGCAGACTTAGAGTCGTTAGTCACTCAACCAACGGTAGAGTATGAAATTGAGTATAAAATGCAAGAGCAAATGGCTACCATACTGACGCCGAGCTGGCAGGTCGATGGTGAGACAGTGTGGGGGCTAACAGGACGGGTAATTGCCAACCTATTAGAAACAGGGTTTGATCGACAGCTCGAATGGTATTACCGCGTAGAAAACAAACGCTGATAAATGTCATCTACTTATAATATAGTCGATGCAATTTAAAAGTAGTACAAGGCAACCGAGTGTAGATGTATATGTGATACTTCAAACGAGGTTAACGCAGTAATGTTTTTATAGTGGAATGACTATAATCATCTACTTATAATAATCATCGTTCTTTTTAAGCCACCAGTTCATATTGTCTTGGCGCTTGGCACGGAATGCTTCTAACTTATGAGCTACGGACGCGTTATGCTGCCGTGCAGTATCGAGCGCAAAAAGAATCGGTACCGAAGACAACACGCCAAAGCGTATCTTCGATTTTGGTAAGTCCAGCCCATCGCCTATATCATCACCGACCAAAGTCCGAGTGACACTCGCGTTGACCATTTCAACAAAACGTCCACGGCGATTATCTTCACCCATCAGCTGACGTGGTAAATCGTGCAATGCTTTTGCCAGTGGCTGACCCATCTTAAAATCTAGCTGCTGAATCGATAGGTAGGTATAGAGCCATTCCCAACACGCGGCCTCATCTTTTGGCAGACGATCTAAATCAACGCCCATCCAATAACTGGCAAGATTCCATAGATGCAGGATACCTTCGGCTTCTTCTGTGCTAATACGTGCGCCCAGTAGTCGTAGACCGCGCATAATAAGTAACGAGAACTGTAAGTGGGTGGCAATCATATCGGTTTGATTGATAGGGGTGCCCCAATAATCAGTATTCCAACTGCCGTCAGGGTTATGATGTCGCTCGGCGTTTGGTATCACGCCTGTAGCAGCATTGCCTTTACCTTTGAGTAAGTTTTGCCGTACCAAGGTATGTATCTGACGTACTTGGATCGATTGTCGCCAGCCTTCAGAGCCAATGGCTAATACTTGCTCGACAGGTTTATTTTGATTGCGTGTGCTCACATTAGATGAGGGGTGTTCAGACACAGCCAAGATATAGGCATAAGTACGCATCAGTCGCGGTAGTGCATCGTGCATCAGTGCGCCTGTCTGAATGAGCGGCAGTGATAGGGCAGGGATGCTATAGCCTGCCATCAGAGCAACATTACGCAGTAGCCAAATGAGCATGAGTGGATAGCGCCGATAGGCAACCGCACCTATCTGAGCAAGCTTTGGGTCGAACCAGTCAGGATAGCTGCTAAATTGCTCAGTGAGCGCTTTAAATGATGGGTTGGTTGCAAGGTCGTTGTTTACAAGGCCATTGTTCGCAGGATTATTGTTTGAACTATCGCCAAGAATAGTATGCTGTAAGGGCTTTGCAAACTTTATGCTCTGTGCAGCTAACGCGTCTGCGAGTGGATCGCCAATATCGTAACCTGCCACGATTTCATCAAGTAGAGCAGGTGAGATCGTAAAGTCTTTTGGTAATAAATAACGTTTAATGCGTTTTAAAACCTGCAAATCACTATGGTCATCGATAGCAGTGGTACGTCCATGACGCTGATAAGCATTCGATGACTGAGAATTCGATGACTGAGAATTCGATGATTGAGCATTCGATGATGGAAAGTCAGGTTTGTCAGTTGGAGTACTTGCCGTATTGATGATTTTCTTATCCATAGTTATCAAGTACCATTTTCAGAGTGAGGACATGCCTTAGAACATAAAACTTGCATTGCGATAGCTTCGTATCCCAGTCATTCGTAAAAATTACTGGATTGGTTCAATGAATCCAATTGCTGCTGTGTTGTTCGGATACGGCGTTTGATATCGCGAATCTCATCAGATAGAGATAGCAGCCGTGCACGAGCTTCTTTTTCATTAGCAAAATCTAGCATGTCACCATTTTCCAGCTTATCGAATTCTGATTGATAAGTATCTAAGAGGCGATTATCTTTGTCTAATTGACTGTCTAAGGCGTAATAATCTAGCCCTTTTTGATTAGCCGCTTGCAATGTGTTGGCCATAGTGATCGGGCAAACGTTGTTCAACTGACGACCACGTCTACCAATGTTATAGGCATTATTGATGGTGCAGTACTGTTGCAGGCCAAGTTTACGACCGCGTTCCCATGCCTGATAGTCAGGCGCGACACTGGCTTTGGCACAAGCTTTTGTATGAGATGCTAAGCGGTCTGAATGATAACCTGCCACGCCATCGTTATAGCCGATAGCTTGCCAGTCACCGACGAGACATTCTTGCTTAGAGAGTGTTGCACAGCCTGCTAGCAGATAAATACTACCGAACACAGATAACCCCAATGCCAGTTGACGTACAACGCGGTGTATAGGTCGGTACATGGTTAGCTCCGATAGCTGTGATAACTATGAACACAAATAAATGATGCTAGCAATCAATCACATTATGCAGACTTGTTATTAATTGCTAAGTCACTTATAAATATCTCGATAACGTACATACAAATAAAATAGAGCAGCTTATAAGTGGTGGTGTGTCTTAGTAGTACCATTATAAACTGCTCTACATCTCACAGCATTCATCAATCATTAATGCGGGCGAGTCAAGTCGACCGATGTACCACTAGCATTGTCTTTTAAGCTCATTTTTAGCATGATGTAACCAGCAATACCAGAGACGATTGAACCCATGATAATACCTAAGCGCTCATCAAACATAGTAGTGTCGCCAGCGAACGCCAAGCCACCGATGAACAAACTCATGGTAAAACCAACACCGCACAATAGAGCTGCGCCGTAGATTTGCTTATAGTCCATACCTTTTGGCATGGTTGAGATACCAAGTTTAAAGATTAGCCAGCACATGAACATGACGCCTAACTGCTTACCAATAAACAAACCAGCGGCAATACCTAGCGGCACTGAGTGGAATAACTCAGCAAAACCTGCGCCTTCGAGCGAGATACCTGAGTTGGCAAAAGCAAAGATTGGCAAAATACCAAAGGCGACGGTATTGTGTAGATCGTGCTCTAGCTCTTCAAGCGGAGAGTGCTCAGGATCAGTGCGGTCGAACATCGGGATGAACAGTGCTAATACCACACCTGCCAATGTTGCATGGATACCAGACTTGAGTACGGCAATCCACATGATCAGACCAATGAGTAGATATGGCGTGATGTTGGTGACGTTACGGCGATTAAGAACATATAAGAACGGCAAACATAAACCAGCTACTGCCAATGACTCTAATGACAACTCACTGGTATAAAACAAAGCGATAATCAGAATCGCACCAATGTCATCAAAGATAGCAATAGAGACTAAGAAAACCTTTAAAGAGTTGGGTACACGGTTGCCTAAAAGGCTCAAAATACCGAGTGCAAAGGCAATATCTGTCGCAGCAGGAATGGCCCAACCTTTCCAAAACTCAGGCTCATTGTAGTTAAAGAGCAGATAGACAATCGCCGGCATAATCATACCGCCGAGTGCAGCCCCTGCAGGCAGTATTATTTGCTTGACGTTGGACAGCTCACCGATGAGTACTTCACGCTTAAGCTCTAATCCAACCAAGAAAAAGAAAACCGCCATCAGACCATCGTTGATCCAGTGATGAGCGTCTTTGGCAATCGCAAACTCACCAATCTGAATGGCGACTGGTGCATGAATAAAACCTTCATACCAAACATTAAGAGGGGAGTTGGCAATGATCATTGCAGCAATGGCAGCCAATGCTAAGACGATACCGCCTGCTGCCTCAAATTCAAAAAATGCTTTAATCCTTCGTATTGCCATATCATCCTCATTCGCTAAATACAATTTACTAAATAACCTCAAATATCCATCAATGTCTGCGCTACCTATAATATGGGGGTAGCAAATAGACAGAAACAGTTTCTCATACTCTTATCAATATAGACAACAAAATACGTTGAGCCATTGCCAACGGTCTACTTTTTTATATTCACAATAGCAATATTATAAAGAGGATTTGACGAGCACAATAGTTGTAAGTCGTTACATCTTTTTAATAAGTCGCTATTCGGCTGAGTATATTCGGAATGTTATTAGACAAATTTAGCAGACTTTGTTACGTTTTTGGCTTTTTTTACGGTTTTATCTTTATAATGAGCAGCGCTGTGCGACGTGTCATTATTTCTTTTGCTAGCACTGGTAAGCTGTCAGCTTATCGATAACGACATTTTAGCCTTATCTCAGAACTCCTTTTCTCTTCTTATCATATTTTGCAGGTCAGTGTCATGGACTTAACTTTCTCGTTAGAGATTATTTTAATGCTTACTGCGGTGGCCGCATTGGCAGGATTTATTGATGCTATCGCTGGCGGTGGTGGATTATTGACCATCCCAGCCATGCTACTGGCCAATATCCCACCAGTATTGACGCTCGGTACCAACAAACTGCAAGCGGCATCAGGCGCACTAGCGGCATCTATTACTATGATTAGAAAAGGGGTCGTCAAACCGCAACGTATCAAAGTCGCTATCATCGCCGCTTTTATTGGTTCCGTTATTGGCACCATTGCTGTACAGATGTCACCACCTGACTTGCTTGAAAAGATCATTCCATTTTTAATCGCGGCTATCGGTATCTATACGTTATTTGCCCCTAGGCTTGGCGAAGTAGAGGCTGCGCCGCGTATCTCAGAGGGCAAATGGCAAAAAGTCGTGGCACCGTTGATTGGTTTTTATGATGGTTATATCGGTCCAGGTACTGGGATGTTTTTTGCGCTTGGCAATGTAGCATTACGTGGTCGTCAAATTATCGAAGCAACAGGCGCAGCTAAAGTATTGAATTTATCGACCAATATTGGCTCGTTAATTTTCTTTATTTTGGGTGGCAACGTACTGTGGAAAGTGGGGCTAGCGATGATGGTTGGACAAACCATCGGTGCCTATTTTGGCTCACATATGGTGGTTAAAGGCGGTAGCAAATTGATTCGTCCAGTAATTGTATTGGTCTGTCTGGCGATGTTGACCAAGTACGTGTTTGGCTAATTAGCTATTGGTAGAACCGTATTAACTATTATTATTTACT
>NZ_JBJDOS010000004.1:17921-347124 GCF_044900935.1 Psychrobacter sp. NPDC078501
GTTACTGGTTACTGGTTACTGGTTACTGGTTACTGGTTACTGGTTACTGGTTACTGGTTACTGGTTACTGGTTACTGGTTACTGGTTACTGGTTACTGGTTACTGGTTACTGATTACTGATTACTGATTACTGATTACTGATTACTGATTACTGATTACTGATTACTGATCATAAAAAAACCTCAGCCAATTTGACTGAGGTTTTTTATTTTATGCACTTCTATCTAGCAGGAGTGGGTTAGCGGCGACGATCAACATCATCGTATTCACTACCCATGATGCCATCACTAAAGACTTCCGAGAATTCACGCTCATTGTCTTCATCGATATGACCATCAAATACGTCTTTTGCACCAGCGTTAGGATCGTTGTAAATAGCCAAATCCATTTTGCCTTCTGATTTTGCCACGATAGTAGTAACAGCAGCATCACCACCGACGTTTACAGCAGTACGTAACATATCAAGGATACGATCCACACCCAAGATTAGACCAATACCTTCGATTGGTAGACCCACTTGAGCAAATACCATAGACAGCATGATTAGACCAACACCAGGTACACCAGCCGTACCAACAGATGCCAGTACTGACATCAAGATGACGGTTAAGTATTCAGTCACGCCCAAATCAATGCCGTAAATATTGGCAATAAAGATGGTCGCCGTACCCTGCATGATAGCCGTACCATCCATATTGATGGTAGCACCAAAAGGAACAGTGAACGACGCAACTGAGTTGTTTACACCCATACGTTTGGTAACCGTACGCAAGGTGATAGGAATCGTCGCGTTTGAGCTTGAGGTACTAAAAGCAAAGATTTGTACTTCACGCATTTTTGCCAAGAACGTCTTGATAGACAGGCCTGAAGATACTTTAAGTACAATCATCATGGTGATAAAGAAGTGGAAGGCCAATGAACCGACCAATACCGCGACATAACCCAGTAGTGACCAAATCAAGTCTAAACCTAGCTCTGCCATTGCTTTGGTCAATAGCGCAAATACACCATATGGTGCAAGGTTCATGATGATCGTGACCATCTTTAAGATAACTTCGTTGATTAGCTCTAGGCTCTGCACTAAGCCTTTGGCAGGTTTACCTACCATCAAGATACTGACACCGATCAAAATAGCAAAGAAGATGATCGATAACATATCGCCATTTGCCATCGCGCTGATGGGGTTCGATGGGATAATGTTAGAGAACACATCAAGTAGAGGCGGCGCTGACGCTGCTTCAAACTCGGCTTCCGTTCCGATATTCATGCCTTTACCGATACCGAATAACGAGCCAAGACCAATTGCAGTCGCAATAGCGAGTGCAGTGGTTATCATATAAATAATGAACGTTTTGGTACCAATACGTCCAAGTAGGCGAATATCACCAATACCGCATACACCGCAAATCAGTGAGATAAGCACCAAAGGTACGACCAACATTTTTAGCGAGTTGACAAATAGTTTACCAACAATGGCAAGGAAGCCATTGGTGATGTAAGTGTTAACAAAACCACCTTCGCCGTTCAATCCTGAGTAGTTTAGAAATAGGCCCAGTCCAATACCGAGCACCATGGCAACAATGATCTTGCCCGTCAGTCCCAAATTCTTCCACATAATTCATATCCTTTGTGTGCATAACAGCTTTATAGTAAGTGTTCATTAGTCAACATGATTGTACTTATCAGCCTTACTACAAAGCTTGTTATGACTATTAAGTTCCCGTGATTGTCGCTCGATGTCACATTTTCGTGGACAATATAAAAGAATAGCTAAGGGCACTGCAAGATTTTTTTCTGATTTTATTCTAAATGTACATTCCTCGTTATAACTATGTGCCCATAATATAGTCAATATTTATTCTAAACGGTTTGTTTCCCATATGAAACAAAATATTCATGAAAGAGTTTTTAGGGTAAGTGAATATGTCAAACTATTGATATTGAACCATTGATTTCAAATTATCGAAATGTAAAGAAAAGAATAAGACTCATATGATTAATTAAGCTTAAAATTTTCAACAGACCAAAAAAAGCCAGACTATCGTTGATAGATAGTCTGGCTAATAAAAAGTGAAAGTTTTACTATAAAATCTAATAATACTCAGTTTCTAATAGCAATATCAAAAACAGAATAGACCATTAAACCTTATCGTCTTCTTCGCGTGATAAGGGTGATTGGTGTTCTAAAGGTTTGATACTATTATCACTTACTTCAGTATTAATCTCATCAGGTGGTGCAATATGACGATTATGATTATTGCCCATACGCTCGTTAAGATGTGATTCAGCATCACGATGGCGATGATCGAGTGCCTCTCTCTCAGGCTCTGACTCTTCAAAATCTGTCTGCGAATTTACTTCTTTAATAGTATTTTGCTCACTGACCAACTCTACATCGCCATCACTTTCATAACCATGATTAGGATTGGCATCGCCAGTATGGTTTTCTGTATTTGCAGGACTGTCTAGATCGTTAATAGTTGGTTCGTTAGTGGCTAGCTCATCAACGGCAGATGCATCGGTATCCACAGCGATACCGTTTTTACTCTGAGCTTGTCTTTTTAGCTGTGCGTAATCAGTCAGTTGATGAACCGCATTTTCAAGCGCATGCGGATTGTCACGTTCTAGCGCTTCCGATAGATGCTCGTCAAACGTATCAGTCAATAATGAATCAAAACGCATGGCATTATATTGAATCAGCACTTCTGCTTCTTCTTCAGTAATGCCGCCATTTTGACTGGCGTGTACCACATGGTCTTCAAAGGTTAGACCTTCAAAGCTGTCTTGATGCTCTGCCTTTTTGAACTTCTGCCACAACGGTTCAATCTCTATTAAGGTCTGATAAGCATGTTCCATACGACCAGTCACATCGTCTGCATCGGTATTGTAATAAACCATCGTTTTTAGATAATCACGGAACGGGTTGGCTGCAAAATCATCCATGAAAGTATCACCTAACTGGCGTTTCAACTCATCGCTTGCTGGCGCAAAGATACGTCCACTTGGGAAAGTCACAAAGCTAACCACATTGGCTGCCATACGATTAGGGAAGTTAGCGAAGAATGACACAAAGGCTTCTTGAATCGTATACAAGCTGTTTTGTAGCGCAACTTCAGCATGTAAGCGCTCAGACTCTGACTTGCTACCATACTCATAGAACTGCAAAATAGCAGTCGCAATAAATAGATGACTATGGATATCTGCTAAACGACCAGAGAGCATCTCTTTACGTTTTAAGTCTCCTGCTAGTAGTCCTAATGCCATATCAGCAGTTAGGGCAAAGCTCGCACTGAGACGATTGATATGTTTGTAATAGGGACGGGTAAAGCTATCGGCGAAACTCGGCGCCTTATCGCTGCCACCGATATAACCTGCGACAAAGGCTTTTGCACCACGGTTAAATGTGTAACCCAAATGCTTGAAGAAAAGGATATCAAACTTTTCAGTAGCAGCAGCTTTATCTTCGCTTTGTAGTAACTGAAGCTCGTCGAATAAATAAGGATGACAACGCATCGCACCTTGACCAAAGATCATGAGCGAGCGGGTCAAAATGTTGGCGCCTTCAACCGTGATAGAAACAGGAATCGCTTGATAAGGTGTTGCTAAGAAGTTACGTGGCCCCATCTGTACAGCACGACCACCGACCACATCCATACCGTCGTTGACGACGCTACGCATGGTTTCAGTCGCATAGTATTTGGCCATGGCAGTCATGACTGATGGCGTGCCACCTTGGTTTAATCCGCAAGTGACCAAATGACGGAACGCTTCTAACATATAAGTGTTACTCGCCATACGGCTAGTAGCGTCCTGTACACCTTCAAATTTACCTACGGATATCTTGAACTGTTCGCGAACTTTGGCAAATGCCCCGACAGACAGATAGGTCATTTCACTGGCTGATGTCGACAGAGCGGGTAGAGAGATACCTCGACCAACGCCCAAGCATTCCATCAGCATACGCCAGCCGCGACCAGCGTTCTCGACACCCCCGATGATGTAATCTAATGGGATAAAGACGTCTTTGCCATCGACTGTACCATTCATAAATGGTGAGCCAATTGGATTATGACGTGGTCCTGTTACCACACCTTCGTGGTTAGCTGGAACAAGGGCACAAGTAATACCGTAATCGGTCTTTTGAGGATTGCCAAGCAGACCTTCAGGATCGTGCATTTTGAACGCTAAACCAACCACAGTGGCGACAGGTGCTAGGGTAATCCAGCGCTTAGAGAAGTTCATGCGCAGGCCAAGCACTTGCTCGCCTTCGTGCATACCGTAACAGACCACACCTGTATCAGGAATGGCGCCTGCATCAGAACCCGCTTCAGGGCCAGTCAAACCAAAACAAGGTACTTCGTCACCTTTGGCAAGACCTGGCAACCAGCGCTGCTTTTGCTCGTCCGTACCGTAATGCATCAATAGCTCACCAGGGCCGAGCGAGTTGGGAACCATACAGGTCACAGCGGCAGTCGGCGAGCGCGAAGCAATCTTGCTCATTACACGACTTTGCGCATAAGAGCTAAATTCTAAGCCGCCAAATTCTTTTGGAATGATTAAACCTAAGAAGCCATTACTTTTGATAAATTGCCATGCCTCAGGTGATAAATCTTTATCTTTATGCTGGATTTGCCATTCATCAAGCATGGCACATAAAGTTTCTACTTCATTATCGATGAAACTCTGCTCTTCTTCTGAAAGCTGCGGATAAGGATAATTGGCAAAGGTATCCCAGTTCGGCGCACCCATAAACAGCTCTTTTTCCCACCAGCTAGTACCCGCATCAAGCGCTTCACGCTCTGTATCACTCATACTCGGCATCGCACCGCCCAACGCCTTATAAATAGGCTTAGTGATTAACGATTGGCGAAGCGGTGCAACGAGTAAGACCAAGCACAGTAGTGCCATTGGTATACCCAAAATGAGCGACCATGGGCTGATAATTGCGGTGACGATAACTGTAATCAGGGCGACGATGCTACCGGTGACCCGTGATAAGGACAACAAAAAGATGGCCAAGACCACGGCTAACTGAATGATGACTGCCAAAATAAACAAGCCAATTGCCATGACTATCTCCTTTAAAGCGCTGAATAAGAAATGCGAAAAGTACGTAAGTGAATAAGCTAACTATAATTATTTTTTGTCTTGCCACTTACTGTCTTACAAGTAAATCGAATGATTTGCTAATCCATAAATGCTCGGTTCTACGTCTCTTAAGTACTAGTATTAACGGTCTAGTAAGTAATTGACAAATAAATGACAAGAATGGCTACTAATATGAAACAGTTGTCGATAACTATCAAGAGCCAAAATGCTACGCTCTGTCGATGATATGTATCAAACATAATTGTTTGCAGGTTAGTCATATGTCTAGTTGGAACACGTAGCCAGCTATTATCGAAAACTTGTCAAAGAGCTAACCAAAAGGGGCAAGGCAGCTTTCGGCATAAGACAAAGTGTTGTTACGTCCGACGATGATGTGATCGACAAGCGAGATATCTAATAGGTCACAGGCTTTTTTTAGCTCATAGGTCAGTAAGTTATCTGCCGTTGATGGTTTGGCATCGGTATAAGGATGATTGTGGGCGATGATAAGTTGGCTAGCAGCGTGGCTTAGTGCATGCCGCAGTACGTGCTTGATACAGACAGAACATGATGAGATGCCCCCCGTGAATAATATTTCAAAGTTTAAAAGGTTGAGGGCATTATCCAGACAGAGTACTGCGAATACTTCACGATGCTCACCGCGCAACTGAGTACTGATATAGTCTTTGACCGCTTGTGAGCGTCCTAGTGCTTGTCCAGTTTTGAGCTGACTATCCAGATAGCGCGTACCCATCTCAAGTGAGGCTAATATTTGGGCGTACTTTGCAGGGCCCATACCATGACAGGCAAGAACCGTCTTCTGAGGGGCGGCTAATAGCTCGGCTAAGCTACCAAACTGATCAATCAAATGCCGCGCTAATTCAATCGCTGATTGAGACTGAGTACCGGTGCGCAAAAATATGGCCAGTATCTCGGCATCAGACAAATGAGCTGCACCAAATTTTAAAAGTTTTTCGCGTGGCCTGTCATCCTCGTGCCAGTCTTTGATCGCCATTGTCACTCCTTGAAAATGGGTTGATACTCGTTATCTGAGATAGATACGGAAAATCTTACCCAATTTATCTCATAATTGTTACTATAAGCGCAATTTTATCTTTTCACTTTTTTGTTGATGCCACGCTTATGTCCAATATTGTGCTTGCTATTACTGGCGGTATCGCCGCTTATAAATCTGCTATATTTGCCCGCTTGTTAGTTAAGGCAGGCTTTGATGTGCGCGTTATCATGACGACGGGTGCACAAGCATTTATCACACCGCTGACGCTACAAGCATTGACGGGTAATGAGGTGCATGTCTCGTTGCTCGATGAGCAAGCCGAGGCAGGCATGGGGCATATTGAGCTGGCCAAGTGGGCCGACTTAATCGTGATTGCACCTGCTTCAGCCAATACGCTTGCGCGTCTGGCCATGGGTATGGCTGATGACTTATTGACCACAGTGTGTCTGGCCACTACTGCGCCTGTCATTATTGCGCCTGCCATGAATCAGCAGATGTGGGCGCATCCAGCAGTCAACCTAAATGTGCAAACATTGCGCGATATGAATTATCAAATTATCCAACCAGCTAGCGGTGAGCAAGCGTGCGGTGATGTGGGAGCAGGACGATTGCCTGAGCCTGAGCAGTTATTGGATGAGGTGTTACTGTTCATAGCGATGAATACAACGCCGCAATTACTGGCAGGAAAAAGAGTAGTCATTACTGCGGGTCCAACCGTAGAAGCGATTGACCCTGTGCGTTATTTGTCTAATCACTCTTCAGGAAAAATGGGCTTTGCATTGGCACGTGCCTGCGTGGCTGCTGGTGCAGACGTTGTCTTAATAGCTGGTGGTAAAGTGGCATTGCCCACGCCGCTCAATGTCACACGAATCGATGTGCTGTCTGCCGAAGATATGCTGATAGCCGCGCAGCAATGTGTGGAAGGGACGCATAGCGAGCTTCAATTAGTCTTTGAAGATGAGCATGACCATTCTCATGAGCATATGCACGATCACTCTCATACCCATTCTCACGAACACCATCATGGCGACTGTGGTTGCGATGATGATGATGTAAGCGACCATAATGACAACAATGACTCGCTACAGTCTTATGATGACAACCAATTTGTAAAAGCAGATATCTTTATCGCGACCGCAGCAGTGGCAGATTATCGTACGGAAGAAGCTGCGCCGCAAAAAATTAAAAAGACACAAGATGCCATGACGCTCAGTCTGGTTAAAAACCCTGACATTCTAGCGACGATTTCTCTTGCGCATCCAGCATTGTTTGTCGTTGGTTTTGCCGCAGAGACGCAAGATGTTGAACGTTATGCCCGTGGTAAGTTGGTCGCAAAAGATTTGGATATGATTGCCTGTAATGATGTCTCACGTGCAGATATTGGTTTTGCTAGTGATGACAATGCGATGCAGGTGTTTTTCTCTGAGCGCTATGAGCGTGACGCGGTAACACTTGAGAAGACCAGTAAAGATAAAATTGCTGAGCAACTAGCTAGCATCATCGGTCAAGCAATCGGTCAACGTAAAGATAGTTAGAGCTACAGGCGCTAAATCTGATAGCTAGCATGTAGATAGTGTGTAGATACAGACGCTGAGCCTCAAATGGTGTGACCGATATGATGAATATAGCTGGTAACGATAGCACTCAGATGCTAGTGCTGACGATTATTTTTGCGCTTGCCTCACTGCTGCATGGTATTAGCGGACTTGGCGCAACGCTAGTGACGACCACTGCGCTTGCTAGTATGTACCCATTGCAACACGCCATTGTGTTAGTGATTTTTCCCTCGCTAGTCGTTAATGTGATGACCTGGCTAGTAGGCGGTGAACGCACCATTTGGCAAAACTTTATCTACTACGGCAGACGCTATTGGTTGCTTGCGCTTACTAGCTTACTAGGCAGTATTTTAGGTGCGAAACTCTTGCTATGGGTCGATAGCGCTTATATTCTCTTATTGTTGGCCGCGGTCATTGCTTTCTACGTTGTGAGTAGCTTACTCGGCAAACAAATCCGTCTACCAAACACCAAGCCTATGTTAATTGCCGTTGGTTTTGGTGCAGGCGTGATTGGCGGCTCGACCAATGCAATGTCGACCATACTGATGATGTATTTATTGTCTGCCAGTGACGATAAAAACACCATCGCCAAAGTCGGTAACATGTGCTATTTCTTAGGAAAGATTGCTCAAATTATCGTGTTGCGTGAGCCTATCATGGCACTGAGTAGTGGTGAGTGGCAGCTGATTACTTTTTTAAGTGTGCTATCTATAGTCATACTGCTAGTTGGAATCCGTTTGCGTCGCTATTTACCGCAAGCGCGTTTTCGTCAGCTTATTTTATTGATTTTAATCGTGCTTGGAATACGCGTTGGCTGGCAAGGTATTACCGCATTGTTATAGCTAAAGATATAAGCCTTTTCAGCGATATTTTATTAGACCAATTCCTCAAAAAATATCTGCTGTGCCAAACGAAAGGTATTGCAATGCGCTTCGACCACATCTTCGATATCTTCTGAGTAGCCGCCACCCATCACGATAGCGACAGGGATATTGGCGGCTTTTGCTTGCTGCAGTACATATTCATCACGCGCCTTGCACCCTGCTTGTGTCAAACCAAGTTTGCCGAGCTTATCGGTAGCGAGCACGTCGACTGCAGACTGATAAAAAATCATATCTGGCGCAACTTCAGCGATTAAACGTGGCAGCGTGTCTTCTAATATCTGTAAATACTCAGCATCGCCAGTATCGTTGTCTAGCTCAATGTCTAAGTCTGATACTTGCTTACGAAACGGATAATTCTTTGCACCGTGCATGCTAAAGACAAAAACGCGTGGCTCATCTGCCATGATACTGGCGTTACCATTGCCTTGATGAACGTCCAAATCGATCACTAAAATTTTCTTTGCCTGTCCACGATTTAGTAGTAAGTTGCTAGCGATACAAACATCATTGAAGACACAAAACCCTTCTCCATGACCAGCAAAGGAATGATGGGTGCCGCCTGCAACATTCATAGCCACGCCATATTGCTGAGCATATAGCGCGCACTCATACGTTGCATGAGCAATATAACGACCGCGCTCTACCAACTGCGGCGTCATCTCAAATCCGATCGCACGAGCAGCCTTGCGCGGCAGTGTTTGAGTTTTAAGCTGATACCAGTATTCTGCAGTATGCGTGGTCAAAATCTCATCTTCGCTTAAGCGAGCAGGGGCAAAGAAGTTATCTTGGCTAATAGTCCCTTCTGCCAGTAAACGCTCAGGAATCATAATGTACTTTTGCATGGGGAAGCGGTGTTTTTCTGGCACGGAATAGCGAAAGACGTCAGAGTAGGCAATTTTTAGCATAAGATTTCTAGCTTAGTATTGATGGTTTTTGGATAGAAAAATAAAGAGATAAGTATCAGCTATCGCGGATTATGGCTTGATTGAAAAACCAGTTTATCTAACGAACTGAACTATTGAACAAACTGAGTTATTGAACAAACTGAGTTGGTAAAAAGAACGTGCGCGCGTCTGACTGTTGACGTAGCTCGACAAGTAGCGTTTGCATGTCTTCGGCAGGGTCTTGATTATTAACCAAATTGCCAAAAAGCTCGTTGGCGACCGTGGTCATCGCAACCACGCTTTGCAGTAAATGCTCAATAATCTCATTATCTATACCAACTGCTTCGACATCGATAGCATTTTTGTAGCGTATCTCACCATCGTTAACATCCATCTCTAGATTACCGACTAGCATGTCATAGTTGATTTGGGTGATGAGTAGCATCGCGGCGCTTTGATGGCTTTCTGGTATCAAAAATGGCAAGATGCCGTAGATGGCTAATAGTTTGTTTTTTTCTTGCACCCGAAACAGATAGCCACAGTTTATTTGCTTATGACGCATTCTCAAGGATAAATGATGCGATTTTTGGCTGTCGTTGGTTTTGGGTCGATAATGCGTGTAGTGCCATTGTTTGTCATTGAAGTATTGCTTTAAGCAGTCGACGATAGGCGTGTCACTTTGGTTTTGAGGTTCTGTATTTGCGCTATCGGTTTTTAAGTTATCGGTTTTGAGTTGAGATGTATGTGCTTGTGCTTGTGCTTGAGGGTTATCCTGTTCATTGCCTTGATTCGCCTCTAATTCATGAGAGATATCAGAGACACCACTATCAGTAACTTGAGAACTGATATTAGAAATATCAGCCGATATATTTTTTGTATTATTAATCTCGCTGTCAGCAAGTGATGCAGGCCTTTGCTCGCTTGCAGCATCGACGACTGACTGCGGTGCGGCAGCAGTCAGTAACCGTTTGATTTTTTGCCACAAGCTGAGTTTATTGCGTTGACTCATAATAGTATGCTGACAAGTAAGGGTTATAAATTAATCGTGAGTGAATGCCAAGCCTTCTTTGATAGCAGGCTGTGCATAAAACGCTGCTAGCATTTCACGAATATGAGCCGTCAACCAAGGCGTCTCAAGAGCATCGTACACGATAGGCAGTAGAGCCGTACTACATTGCTTCATGGCAGCTTCGTCAATGTGCAAACTCGCAGCGATGGTCGCCATCGTGTCAGCCTGATGATTGGCATACCAAGTGTCGATGCTTGCCGAAACTAAGCTGTGCAGATATGGTGACAGTCGCAGGCGGTTGTAGCTTTGTTGGATACTGGCTTCGATATGGTCGATGCTACTATTACCAGGCTCATCGCTTAAGTAAGTTTGCAGCTCGCTAATCGGTTGGTTTTTGATGCGATCCCAGCCCATGACCATTAGGCGCGCAACCTCTTCATTTGATAAATGCTCTTGGGCGTTGGCTTCGGCTTTGCGCGTCAAATCTTTGATATTGCGATGCAAGTAGGTTTGCAGTTTTTCATCGAGGTTTCTGTTGGTCGCCTTTTCAAAAGAGCTGCGCCCAAGCTTCATCAATTTACCAACGCCACCTGCTTTATCGAGGGTGCTTTCCATAAAGTCGTTGATAGCGTGATAGAGTGTTTGGGTCAATAAATCCGCAAAGGTTTCGTTACCGACCAACGTATGAATCAACATGTTGCGCTGCTGCTCATGGCTACCGATATAGTTGGCCAGCGTTTCGACTTGGGCATCATCGACCAGCTCAGACAAAGGTACGTTGTCATTGACTGGATGATAAATAACAGTGTGCAAAATATCACGGATATCGGTACGCATCACCTCAGTCATCGGCTGATTTAACAGCCAGTCTTTCATCAGCTGCTGTAAATGATCACAGGTAATATATTTGCTTAAAGGCTGCGCACCAAACCATTGCCAAGCTTCCATCGCTAGCGGCTCAGCTTGATTGTGCAACCACTGCTGCATAAAGTTGACTTGAGCATCGATCAAGCTATCTACTGTCAAACGGCTGGCTGATGGCTGTTTTGACAAGCTAGTGTCTGCATTGTAATTTTTAGTTTCTGCAGCAGTATTAGGTTTTTGGCTATCTTGTGAAGTCGGCATAGGTTTTGAAGTCATATTTTAAAGTCGTATTTTTTTGAGGTCGTACTTTTTGAAGTCAGAGTAATCGACAATTTGTTATACTGTGTGTTTGTAGCGAGCATAGGGTATTATGCCACGAACATTACCTTTGTTTGTGATGAATATTGACTGCTGCTTGATAAATAACCAGAGGTTTTGATGACGGTTTTGGATACGCCTTTACTTGCACTTGATGAGCTGATGGTTCAGCGTGGTGAGATACCGCTGTGCGAAGGAGTTGCGTTGCAGCTATCTGCGGGTAGTATTTGCCATCTAATCGGGGCAAATGGGACGGGAAAGACCACGTTACTCATGCAATTGGCTGGATTGTTACCTGTTTTGTCAGGTGAAGTTACTTATCAAGGACAATCGTGCCTGCCTATCCAGCCTTTATATGTCTCGCACCAGTTAGGCATTCATCCGAATTTGACAGTAGCACAAAACCTGACGTTTCTACTGAACTTATATGGCATTACGCCAAGCGCTACTGATATTGCTGATGCGCTCACATGGGTTGGTCTACAAGGGTTTGAAACGATCAGCTCAAGTCACCTGTCCGCTGGACAAACGCGGCGTATCACGCTGGCACGATTGTACTTGTTAACTCCTGATGTGACACCGCTCTGGTTACTTGATGAGCCTTTCACGGCGTTAGATGTCGATATGGTGGCGCGTATGGAAGCGCGGTTATGCGAATTTGCACAGGCTGGCGGGTCGATACTAATGACCAGCCATCAAGCAGTCGGTGTCGCCAATCAAGTGCTCGATTTGTCAGATTACATGGTATAAGTTTGATTGATATCAGTACCATTAATATATGTGCAAGGTCAAATAATGACAGACAGTCCAATACAAGTAGGATCAGTAGCAGCCATGAATAAAAGTACAAATGCTATTGTCGTAGCACCTCGCAGTATTGGCTTCCTTCAGCTGTGGCGCCGCGAATGGCAAGTCAAGCAGCAAGGAGCGGTACAATGGTTGTATCCGTTGGTACTGTTCTTAGTGATTATTACTTTGTTTCCGTTGGCAGTCGGTAGTGAGCCTGCGATATTACAGCGTCTGGGCGTATCAGCAGTGTGGATTGCTGCATTGCTGTCACTGGTAATGGGTGTTGATGGATTGTTCAAGCCTGCGCTTGATAATGGTACGCTTGCGCAATTGGTCGTGGCCAAAGCGTCACTACCGCTATGGGTGCTGATTAGACTGGTCATTCATTGGATTTTTAGCAGTGGTATTGTGGCAGCGCTTAGCTTGCTTGCCGTGCCGTTGTTTCAGCTTAGTTGGTTTGAAGCGTGGATATTGATGGCTTCTATCGTGACAGGTAGCCCGATGCTCTTAATGCTATCAGCAGTGGCCAGTAGTTTGACGCTATCGTTAAAGAATGGGGCAGTATTGGTGCCTTTGATTGCTTTACCGATGCAGTTGCCAGTATTGATTTTTGCTACGGGTGCGGTTGATTTATTTGCCTCTGGGCTGAATGGTTTACCTATTTTAGCCTTATTACTAGCAGGAAGTATTGTTTCTGTCTTAGTTATGCCTTGGGTGATTGCTACAACTTTAAAAATGTCATGGCTCAATTAAACGATTTGCTTGTTGCAATCCTAAAGTCCAGTTGTCGAAATTTGATTATTTAAGCCCAGTTATCTAAACCTAGCCATCGAAATCTAGCTATCTGCATCACATGTATTAACATCGTGGTGAAAACTGGCAATTTTGCTATAATAGTCAATTGAATACGTAAACAGCTCTTTGTAGATTCTATCCAGTGTTTAACGCCAGCGGGTGAGTTGATAGTGGTGCTTTAGTAGACAGTACTCTTTATCGCCAGTAAGCTGTGTAATAGGTTTCTTCCCATGCCCAACCTGAATAACGTCTCATCCCCTAGCTTGTGGCAGCGCATTTGGCAGGGTTTCTTGACCACTGTGGGTACCAAGCAGTTTTTTCGTATCTTTAGCCCTTGGGTCAAGTGGTTAGCGATACTAGCCAGTCTCTGTTTGCTCATCGGTAGCGTATGGGGCCTTGCTTTTGCGCCGCCTGATTATCTTCAGGGTAATAGCTATCGCATTATCTTTATCCATGTTCCAGCGGCCAGTCTTGCCATTTCTATCTATTTTTCCCTTGCGGTCTTGGGGGTAATTTATTTGGTATGGAAGATTAAGACAGCCAGTTTGGTCGCGCAGGCACTTGCCCCGATGGGGTTTTTACTGTGTATCATCAGTTTGCTTACAGGCTCTATCTGGGCAAAGCCAACATGGGGTACTTACTGGGTGTGGGATGCACGCCTTACATCAATGCTGATATTGGCGTTTCTATACGCAGGCGTAATGGCTCTGTTTGCCGCTTTTGAGCATACGGCCAATCGCGGTAAAGCAGCTGCTATTTTATCTATCGTGGGCGCAGTGAACCTACCTATTATCAAGTACTCAGTAGAATGGTGGAATACCTTGCATCAGGGCGCGACCTTTAGTTTGACCGCCGCACCGAAGATGTCGGCAGATATGTGGATGCCCTTGCTACTGATGATTATCGGCAGCTATTTACTGGTTGCGACATTAGCGATTTATCGTACTAACACGCTGATTTTATACCGTGATCAAGGCAAAGCGTGGGTCAAAGAATACATTCGTGGTCAACACAAATAACGGCTAGGAAAATACTATGCAGCCTTACTTTTATAGCGTATCTGAGTTTTTCGCCATGGGTAAGCATGGGGTTTTTGTGTGGTCGTGCTGGGCGATAACGATCGGTGTGATGTTGGCATTTATTATCTATAGCCGCAGACAGCGACAGTCACTTATTAAACAGCTGACTATCCAGCAAGCGCGTCAAGCACAGCGAACGACCAAAACCTCAACGCCTGTGACCAAACAAGCTGAATAAAAAATCATCTTAATATCATGGTTTTAGCGTAAGAAACCGTATCCTTACACTGACAAAAATATGACCTTATAGGCAGTGATAAGGCTTATTGATTTGTCTGAAAAATGCTACCATATAGCGATTAGAAGAGTACGATTAGAAAGACATTTTTAGAACGTTTTTCTAATGGTAGTTTCTTCAAAATTTTCTGTTTTATAGATTGATTATGGTTTATAAAATAGTGACTCATTAATGGGGTAGTGGTATGAATGCAGTTCGTCGGAAAAAACTGACGTGGGTTATGTTTACGCTGGCAGGTGCGGCAGTAGCAGTTATGTTGGTTATCTATGCCATCGGGCAGCAAACTGACTACTACTTTGATGCAACCGCTATTGCCCAAGGCGAAGCGCCTCAAGACAAACGTATTCGTGCTGGTGGTATGGTGGTTGCAGGTAGTGTGCAGCGTGCAGCAGACAATCCATTAAATGTTGAGTTTGCGATTACTGATTTTCAATCAACTGTGCCCGTGACTTACCAAGGTATTCTGCCAGACCTATTTGCTGAAAACTCAGGCGTCGTTGCCACTGGTAAAATGCAGGGCGATACTTTTGTCGCTGGTGAAGTATTGGCTAAACATGACGAAAACTATATGCCACCAGAAGTTGCTAAATCTATGAAAGAAAATAATCGCAGCGGAGCGATACCTACTTCTGAACAGTATAATCCTGCTGAAAAGATTCATGAGACCGGAACGCTACAACAGTAACGATTATAAGTTTTCATACCATATGAGAAAAGCCACCGATTATCGGTGGCTTTTTATTGCGCTGTGGTGTTTCGCTAATCATACTTATTAACTCGATTAGTCATCCCATACTGGGCTATAGTCAGGATGTTCAATTTTGCGACCGTCAGAGCTGGCTAGGTTGCCGATTTTTTTTAACTCATCTGCACTTAATTCAACTTTGATGGCATCTAGATTGCCTTGCAAGTGATCAGGGTTAGATGTTTTTGGAATAGCCACACGATGCTTGTCTGATAAGATCCATGCTAATGAGATTTGTGCTGGTGTTACGTTATGCTTATCTGCAATCTCTTTAATTACTTCGTTATCAAATACATCACCACGCGCTAATGGCGAGTAAGCTTCTAGCAGAATGTGATGATTATTCAAAAAGGTCTGCAATGTGTTTTGCTTAATGAACGGATGAAACTCTACTTGGTTCACGACGATAGGCACATCAGCATATTTCTCGGCCTCAATGATATTAGTAATATTAAAGTTTGAAACACCAATATGACGCGTCAAACCTTGCTTTTGGAGTTCGCATAGCGCAGGAATGGTCTCAGATAACGGCACGCGGTCATCAGGCCAGTGCAGTAGCAACAGATCGACATAATCTGTACCCAAGTCTTCCAAAGAACGTTTCGCTGCTGCGACCAGTTTTTCCGGTTCAAACTTCATATCATCTGGAAAAATCTTGGTAGTCAAAAAGAACTTATCACGAGCCACGCCTGATTGTCTGATGCCTTCGCCAACCTCTTTTTCATTGCCATAAGCTTGAGCGGTATCGATATGCTCATACCCCATTTCTAACGCTTTTTTGACCACGTCTACGCATTCTTGTCCTGTTGACTGCCAAGTACCTAGGCCTAGGATTGGGATATTTGCCTGTCCAGCGGTACGAATATTGTAGTTTTTAGCGCTCATATTATTATCCTTGTTATGTGTATCTTATAATTTTTTACCAATTTTAAATGTCATCAATAGTATGGACTAACGAGTAAATTACTATTGAGCCTGTCCACTATAGGAAAAACCAAGGACAAGTGAAAGCGTGAGTGACGGTTTCCTACAAAGGGCAAACAGGCTGTAACGTGATTTTTGATAGTTGTTTAATAATTATTTAATACTCAGTTAGTATTTTGATAACCTATTGGAAAACAGCATTCCTAGAATAAAAGACAAAAAAACGCCCATCACTCTAAGTAATGGGCGTTTCTATTAATCATAACACCTAAAAAACTAGGTACTTTGATTTAAAGTCTTACTGAGCAGCTGCTTCTGCAGTTTCTGGAGCGTCAGCGCTTTCAGTTTTAGCAGCAGTGTCCATATGGGCGCTATGGTCATTACCCCAGATTTTTGGGTACTTGTAGCCAGGGAACGTTTCATGAGCGTACTTTTTGAAAGCTTCTGAGTTATAAGCGTTGGTCACATCTTCAACCCATTTCTTACCAGTATCAGCAGATTTGATCGCTGACCAGTTTACATAAGCAAAGCTTGGCTCTTGGAACAAGGCTTCGGTCAATTTGATACCAGAGTCAGTAGCATAGTTACCGTTGATAACCGCGAAGTCAACCTCATCACGTGCGCGTGGTAATTGAGCAGCTTCTAGCTCAACGATTTCGATCTCGTATTTGCTGTTATCAGCGATATCCGCTTTTGATGCTGTCAATGGATCGATGTTATCTTTCAATTTGATCCAGCCAAGATCGTTCATCATAACCAAAGCACGTGCAAAGTTACTAGGATCGTTTGGTGCAGAGACACTCATACCTTTAAATGCAGCATCAAGACTGGTCTTTTTACCTGAGTAAATGCCAAGTGGTGCCGTTGGTACTTGGAATGCTTCTACTAGATCAAGATTGTTTTCTTTTTTGAAATTATCAAGATAAGGCTTGTGCTGGAAGATGTTGATATCCAAATCACCTTCAGCCAATGCAAGGTTAGGACGGACATAGTCAGTAAAAGCAATCAACTCAACTTCATAACCTTGAGCTTCAAGCGTGCTCTTTACTTGGTTACGAACCATATCAGCAAAATCGCCTTCAGTCGTACCGATAACGATTTTGGTATGATCAGGATCGATATCGCTAGCGGCAGTTTCTGCAGTGGTACCTTCGGTTACTGGCTCTTTAGTCGCTTCTGGTGCTGATGAATTGCTGCAACCAACTAAGACTAGACCTGATACACCAACAGCAGCAAATGCGGTAGCTAACTGACGGCTGATATCTGTTAATTTCATAATATGTCCTTAATAATGAATGGGATTGAGTAAAACGTTTATCGTCTGAACATTAAAAAAGCAACATTATAAATAGTAATGCTGCTTTTGTTGTAAGAGCTGAGATAAGGGTTGAGTGTTGCCAAAAATAAACCTAGTCGCTCGTAAAGTCAAGTATTCTCTAAAGCGGTTTAACGTTTGTCTAAACGATTGGCGAGCCAGTTACCAGAGGCTTGAATCGAGACGACCATGATTGATAATACAATCACGATAAAAATCATTACCTCGGTTTGATAGCGATAATAGCCATAACGAATGGCCAAATCACCCAAACCGCCACCACCAATCATACCAGCCGCCGCTGAATAAGAGAGCAAGCTGATACAAAGAATAGTGACTGACAATACTAAACCTGAGCGAGCTTCATTAAGTAGTACTTTAATAATGGTAAAAGGTCGTGCACCCATCGATTCAGTGGCTTCGATAATACCACGCGGCACTTCACGTAAATTTTGCTCAACCAAACGCGCAAAATAAAACGAACCAGCGATAGCAAGTACGAGGGATGCAGCGATCGGTCCGATACCCGTACCAACGATAGCCTTGGTAAACGGACTCATCGCAATCATCAAAATCACGAAAGGGAAGGCACGCATAAAGTTGGTAATACCGCCAAGCAAACCGTACAACGTCTTGTTTTGCAAAAACTGTCGATCACTAGACAAAAACAAGAATACGCCAAACAGTCCACCGATGACGATTGCTACCGTGGTTGAAATACCGAGCATCACAAACGTATCAATAAACGCGCTCACGATCTCTTTGCGTAACACAAGTAGCTTGTCTATAGAGGCGGATAATTCAGTACCAGTTAACATATCTATTTCTCCTGCCTCATTAGTCCTCGACGACTAGGCCTTTGCCAATCGGGGTGGTTGCTTGAATCAAACCGTCTCGCACATCCGCAACTTCTAATAGTTGTCCTTGATGCAATAACGCTGCGCGATCACAAAGTCTACGAATAACACTCATTTCATGAGTCACGATGACGATAGTCACGCCAAGCTGCTCATTTATATCGCGCAGACAAGTCAGCAAACTACGGGTCGTTGCAGGGTCAAGCGCACTGGTTGGCTCATCGGCCAACAATACTTTTGGACTCGGTGCAATCGCGCGAGCAATACCCACACGCTGTTTTTGTCCACCTGATAGCTGCGCAGGATAGTGACCAGCACGATCGGTCAAATCAACAATCGCAAGACAGTCCATAACGCGCTTATGAATGTCGCGACTTGGATAACCAGAGATTTTTAAGTTAAATGCCACGTTGTCAAAAACCGTTTGATTAGACATCAGATTAAACTGCTGAAAAATCATACCGATATTATGACGAGCAATACGCAGCTCACTGGCAGACAGCGTGGTTAGGTCAGTACCGTCTATCACGACTTGACCCGAATCTGGACGTTCAAGCATGTTAATTAGGCGCAATAAGGT
Source organism: Psychrobacter sp. NPDC078501 (assembly GCF_044900935.1). Lineage (NCBI taxonomy): Bacteria > Pseudomonadati > Pseudomonadota > Gammaproteobacteria > Moraxellales > Moraxellaceae > Psychrobacter > Psychrobacter sp. NPDC078501. The sequence goes on from NZ_JBJDOS010000004.1 coordinate 36,865, forward strand.
AGATTTACCTGCACCTGAATAACCCATTAGACCAAAGATTTCGCCTTGTTTGATAGTCAGAGATGTCGGCTCAACAGCGGTAAACCAATGTGGTTTGCCGTCTTTGTCTTTGATTGATCGGTCGCTTAAAAAACTTTTGGTCACATCGTTTAAGACAATCATGTCATTCATGGAGGGCTCAAAATTTAATAAATTTTTTAATGGTCAAAAACGCGTCATCAGACCTCTTTCAATATGTAAGAAGCTTGTCAAAACGACAACAGTCAATAACCGTATAATAAGGGGCGGTAATATAGCATATTATCAGGCACTTTGGATATGCACATACGTGTCCGGCTTATGATTAATAGCTATTAAGAATAAGCAGTTAAAATGGCAAGTGTGAAGGCGATAGCTTGATAGCTATCTATATAACGATGGGAATTGATTACTCGTGATAGTTGTAATGAGGGTCATGATGAATTGGGATGGTCACCAAAAATCTAGTATGACCATTTAGCGTATCTGTAATAATGCGTCCTTGATGAGCGGTAACGATTTGTGAGACTAACGATAACCCTAGTCCAGAGCCTTTGTTTTTCTGCTGCAAACGTACAAATGGGCTAAAGACTTCTTCTCGTTTGCCTTCAGGGATGCCAGTGCCTTCGTCGATTACAGCCAGTACAGCATATTTTGGCAGTGGACGTTCGGGTTCAGTTTTGGCTTTTTTCATATGCTTAGCAAACAAACCTTCTTTACGCACGACTGCGCCTGAGTTTTCACTGTTTGAGTTGTTAGATTTGGCGTCATCTTTTGTATTATTTGAGCCATTATTTTTAATAGCGGTATCAGTAATAGATTTATCTGATTTCTGAGCATTATCGTTTATAAGAGTGCCAGTATTCTCGCTTTCTACGTTGCTTATAGATTTTGTTGATACTACTTCAGTAACGTTAGCATTGTTAGCATTATCGGCGTCGTTAGCAAGGTCAGTAGAGTCTGGAACAGCCTTCCAAATAACTTTCTTAATTCTGTCAGTTAACTCACTGGTAAAGCTGTAATAGTCAGCAAGCAGTGATGATTCGCTAGTAGTAGGTTGGGGTTTGCTAGCACTGTCTATCAAGCTTTCATCTGAAAGGCCGTTATCAATACTGACTTCATCATTGTTCTCGTTGTTCTCGTTGTTCTCGTTGTTCTCATTGTGAGCAGCTATATCTTCACCGTTTTTATAGATAGTCGGCGTTGGTAGCTCTGCTATTGAGTCAGTCATTTCTGATTTATTTTTATCAACCGAACTAGTAGCTTCATGCTTAGAAGCTTGGTGCTCAACTACTTTGGCATCAGCATTTTCTTCATAATCGTCAAAGTCTAAACTGTTGTAATCGACAAAGCTGCTGCATAGTACTGTTTGTAATAGATAGTCAGGCACAGTTCCAGCTTCTTCTATGCTCTGAACACCGTATAGCAATACCGTAACAGGCGGCTTGCCATGTAGCATAGCGTTGGTAAGTAAGTTACGAATCAAATGAGTCAACATTGATGACTGACCATCTATCACGATGTGCTCACCAATCAATGTGGCTTCAGGATAGTGCTGACGTTCTTGGTTTACCAAATCGTATAAATCTAGGTTTTCAACTTGCTGTAAAGCATGTCCCGCATCCAAACGGCTAACCAATAATATGCTTTCTACTAAGTCATTAAGACCTGACAAGTCTCTATTGATCGCTTGTGCCCGTTTATCGAACTTTGCTTTGGTATCAGTTGGTAGCGCACCAGCTAGCATATCCATCATCTCAATCTGTAGACGGATACGTGTAATCGGTGTACGTAGCTCATGAGAAGCATGTGCCAGTAGCAAGTTATTGGCATCAATTAAATGTTCAATTTTTTGTGCTGCTTGGTTGAATCCGCGTGCTAGTGCAGCGATTTCATCATTACCACGCGCATTTACTCGCACAGTAAAATCACCGTCACCTAACTGAGTCATTTGTTGGCTCAACTGGTCAATCCGCCATGTCATCGTCCGTGCAATCAACCATAGTACACCTGCCATAATGAGCAAGAGTAGTAGCGTACCAGTGAACAAGTTCAAGGCTGCAGAAAGGACAGGTTTTTTAGGCGTGAGACGTGATTCATACAGTAAGGTATAACCTGTACTGCTATACACTTGGGCTTGCTTGGTAGGTGATGTATCTGCAAGTGATGGAAAAACACGTGAGAACAAAGAAGGAGTAGGGGGAAGCTCTAGGGGTAGGTCACTGTTGTCGGTTTGCATGAGCAGCCGACCTTCGCTGTCATACAATCCCATTTTTGCTTGCAGTGACTCATCAAAAATATCGAAGCTTTTCTTAACGACAGCCAGCATAAAACGAGACTGCAAACGATTGTCTTTGCTGATAGAGATATTCAATTCGTGCAAGAAGGGATCGATTTGCCCCAAGATCTGCGTGGCTAATATCTCTGAGCGAATACCAGCGTCTTTGTCATGAACAAGTTGGGTCAACAGCACCATTGCTACAGCAAATAACGTAAGTGCCAGCATAACGCTGGCAAATAGTTTGGCAAATACGGAACGAAAACCCAATTGCTGCATTAAACGATCTCTATTATTAAACGCTTGTACCGACTCATGATATAGAGTTTACACCATGAGTCAGCTAATTAGGTATCCTTTATGATTACACCTGATCAGTGGCAAATTGATAGCCGACGCCGCGTACAGTAATAATACGCTTTGGCTGGCGTGGATTGTCTTCGATTAAAGCACGTAGACGTGAAATATGTACATCAATCGCACGGTCAATGTTATCTGAGCTGTCATCATTTGGCATCGCTTGCCAGAGTTGCTCACGATTCAACACCTTGCCAGAATGAGTGGCAAAGTAATGTAACAACTGAAACTGATGCGTGGTTAGACGTACCGGTTGGTCATCGATAGTGACTTCATGACTATCAGGGAACACACTCAAACGGCCAAAGGTTAAGCTGTCTGATTGGCTATCGGCTTGATTTGGTTGCTCATGACGACGAATAACCGCACGAATACGAGCTAAAAGCTCACGTGGCTCAAAAGGCTTGGCGATATAATCGTCAGCACCCATCTCTAGCCCCAACACGCGATCGGTTGTATCACCTTTTGCGGTCAGCATAATAATAGGCACTTTATTAGTCATGTTATTCTTGTTGCCACGAATCTTTTGACACACTTGCATACCGTCCATATCAGGTAACATAAGATCCAATACAACCAAGTCAATATCGCGCTCTTTGGTGTCTAATAAGTCGAGACCTTCTTGACCAAGACCAGCATGATGCACATCATAATAGTTCATGGTCAAATAATCGCTGATCAGCTCAGCCAAATCTGGATCGTCTTCAATCAATAAAATCTGCTTACTCATGGGGTGTCCTCTAATTGTTATTGTGATTTATAAAAAGTATAACGTTCTCGGTAATGATGAGCTGTTAGTAATAATAAATAATTAAACTATTAAGCCTCTACGTTTTCAAATATACAGAATAGCGCATAATTAAATGCGAGTAGTATTTCAATACTCGGATAATGCTATATATAGTAGGGCCATATTGCCTAATTATGCTGTTACAAAACAAGAGAAGCTTTGTTAATGTTTCTACGTAATGTAACTGTCAGCATAAGCTATTATGACACAATGACTTTTTTGCCTTTAGAATCAACAGGTAAGTCAGCCAAACAAATTAAGCTATCATTACTCACACCTGCTATCAAATACTGCTGCGTAGTAGGATCGTATTCAACTACCTCAATAGGTTGACGCGTTAGACGCTGATCTTGGCCGATTATCCAAACATTTGCAGTCAATGGTTGTAGCGGCATATAAGGAGGAGTTTGCAACTCTGTCAGGTCTACATCATGTAGCGCACGCTTAGGTACGATAGTGCCTACATCTATTTGACCATAATTGACGCGCCCTGTGACTTTCATATTTGGTAATAACTTATCGCGACTAACCTCGTTGTCGATGACATTAACATAGACCAAAAGCTTTTTTGGCTGACTGGTCGATACCAGTTTGCTGACCTGTCCCGTAAACTTGTCTGAGATACCTTCGGCGGTAAAATTGACTGTCTGACCAACTGAGAGCTGTGGTTTTGCTTGTATAGGTAGGGTAGCCATAAAGTGCAGCTTGGTCTCATCACTGATCTGTAGTAAAGAGTCGCGCGCCGCTAGCTGTTGTCCTGCACTAGCAGATAAGTTTTCCACCCGCCCCGAAAAACTGGCATGAATGGTAATCGAATTATACTGTACATCTTGTTTAGCAGTATTAACGTCTGCACCCTGACTAGTAGAGGTATTGCTATTAGTATCTATCGCAGAGTTTGCTTCTAGCATTTTATTACTATCAGTTTTTCTTACAACAGCAATGTCTGTGTCTGGCTCAGCTTGTACGGGGTTAGAATCAGAGTTTTGCGTATTTTCTGGATTGTTCTGATTAGCATCCCCTGATTCTAAACTAACTTGCTCAGGCTTATTCAAACCTTCAGCTTTGCTAGCCGTACCTATACGCCTAAATACGAGCAATGGCGTGCCTTTTTCTACCCATTGACCTTCACTAACCAGTGTCTCTTCTATACGAATGGGATGTACCGCAACAAATGTGGTCTGCTTGATAGGTTCGATATTACCTTGTAATCCGAGACTCGGCTGATACCTTGAAGGTTTGATACTCAAGATATGTTCTGGCGTCATTGTGACACTATCACTTGTGATGATAAGTGGCGTGTCAGCGGTCTCTGCTTCAATGTCAGTAACAGTCGATTCATTTACAGGTGACGGCTGACAAGCAGCGATAAATAGTATGCTGAATAAATAGAGGCTTTTTCTTAAATGTCTAGAAGCTGTCATAACAGTCACCATTGTAATCGTCATATCATTATATAGTGAATTGTAACTCGGTGGAACGACTGTAAGATATTTACTAAACTTAAGAAAGTTGATAACTCAGTATTGAGAAGAGTTGAAGTTATACCTTTAATAGATAAAAACAGTTATTTGTGATACCAATGAGTTCGAACATAATTTTGCTAATTACTGGAAAAGTAATACTAACTATGCTAAAACAAACACTATAAAATATACTGATACATTTTTATTACAAATGAAAATTATCCAGTAATATGATTGCCAGTTATATACAATACAAAAATATAATAACGCTACCTTCAATTCAAATTTCAATCTATTTATATGTTAGAAAATGGATTTATAGTTAATTAGAATCGTTGTTATATTTGACTTTTCTATTAGATATTCGCGGGGTAAGTTATCTTATTCAAAGCACTCAAATAACGCTAGATTTTGTAAGATTAATAATAATAAAGTGCGTATAGTACGCTATATTGATACCGCGATTAGTCAGTAGGCATCAATTGTAGAAGATTCGCTGTTATCACAAATTTCAACGCAGACAATGCAAATGTAGGTACTTATATCGATCTGACAAGAGATGATATAAAAGTTTAAAATAGCCAAGCAAATTTTGTATTGTTAGATAGCGTTACGAACAAATAGTCGTTTACAGGACAATGAGAATGGAAAATAATTTTGAAGGTTTAAAAGTAATGGTAATTGATGACTCAAAAACCATTCGTCGTACTGCAGAAACTTTATTACAAAAAGCGGGCTGTGAAGTAGTGACCGCTATCGATGGTTTCGATGCGTTAGCAAAGATTGTAGATAACAATCCAGATATTATTTTTGTCGACATTATGATGCCACGTCTAGATGGATATCAGACCTGTGCGCTGATAAAAAACAACCCTGATTATGCTAATAAACCGGTAATCATGTTGTCATCTAAAGATGGTCTATTTGATAAGGCACGTGGTCGTATTGTGGGTTCTGATGAGTATCTGACCAAGCCATTTAGTAAAGATGAGCTTTTTGATGCTATTAATCAGTACCGTTAATCGAATAAATATAGACTTACAGGGAGTGATTGATATTATCGCTCCAGATTATTCAGTACTGAATAACTATGATTAAAGAATGGCTACCAGTCGATTTAGTACCATTTTTGATCATTTTATCTGAACCATATATCAATATATCTTCACAGATATTTTAGAACTTAAAGGAACCTCCTATGACTACCGTTTTAGTCATTGACGACTCGCCATCAGAAATGGCGAAATTTCGCGATATGCTTGCCAAAAACAACTTTCAAGTGTTGGAAGCGACCAATGGTGAGCAGGGTTGCCAGATGGCGGCTGAACATTTACCAGATGTGATTTTGATGGATGTGGTAATGCCTGAAATGAATGGTTTTCAGGCCACGCGTAAGATCACCCGCGGTAAAACCACTGCCCATATCCCTGTCATCATGATCAGTACCAAAAATCAGGAAACAGATAGAGTTTGGGGCAAGCGTCAAGGCGCCAAAGAATATATGAACAAACCAGTTGATGAAAGTGGATTGGTCAATATGATTCGCAAAGTGATGGAGTAACTTGTGGCTTCTAGAGGATTTATCGAGCTTCTGCGTTTAGCAGATTTGGCACGCGCACGCAAAAGCGGTCGCCGCGGTGGCCAAGAGTTTGATTGGCAAGGTGTGGTATTTGAAATTGGTGGGCAGCGCTTAGTTGCCCCTATGGGTCAGGTATCAGAGGTATTATCTATGCCAGAATATACTAGCCTACCTCTAGTAAAGCCATGGATGCTAGGTATTGCCAACATTCGTGGGCGACTATTGCCTTTGACGGATCTGTCGCATTTTTTGCAAGTCCCTAGTCGCTTGACACAAATGAGCCAACGGAAAGTTATCGTCATTGATTATGACAATAACTTTTCAGGACTGCTGGTTGATCAAGTACTTGGTATCGAACAGTTCACACAAGAACAGTATCGTCCAGAAGCCATCGATCCAGAGTCGCCATTTGCGCCTTATAACCATGGCAAGTTTTTCAAAAACGACCAAGACTGGTATGTATTTATGCCAAGTTTGCTCGCACAGGATCCTCAGTATTCAGATGCTGCGATATAGCTATTAACTATACAATACCTGTCTATTGAGTAACGACAGAATAATAGCAACTGACATAATAGGGTTTGATGTCAGCATTTATACAGGCTTTGCTAATCATTGTTTAGATAACAATACGATTGTCAAAGTCAGCCACAATTAGACTTTGATGACTGTTTGAAAGGAAGACGCAAGATGAGTGATGTGATAAAAAAACCTGTAGCTGGTATGAACAAAAAATCAGCAGATGGCAAAGACGCTGATAGTACTTGGAAGCTATTGTTAGGATTTTTTGTTCTATTAAGTTTGGCTTGTCTGATTTGGCTAGTTAATTCGCTATCATCAGTAAGTCAGTATTTCGATAGTTTCAATCAATCCGTTATCTTGCCAGCGGCTGTATTTGCAATCGGCGCATTAGGGATTCTGTTTGCTTTGTACCAGCTGCTGAAAAACCGTGGTGGATCAGAGCGATCGCTTATTGAAAAAGAAACCTTGCGTCGTCGCCAAGAAGCAGAAGCTGAGTCTGAGCGAGCGCGTCAAATCCAAGAAGAAAACGAACGTAACCAGATCGCTATTTTACGTCTGCTTGATGAATTGGGTGATTTGGCAGAAGGTGATTTGACAGTCAATGCGACTGTATCAGAAGACTTTACAGGGGCGATTGCTGATTCAGTCAACTTTGCAATTGACCAATTACGTCAGTTGGTTTTAGTTATTAACAGCACTGCTGATCGAGTATCGCAATCTTCAGATCAAACGCAGATGAATGCTGTTGAACTGGCCGAAGCTTCTGAACACCAAGCACAAGAAATTGCTGGTGTATCAGCCGCTATTAATGAGATGACTGTCTCGATTGATCAGGTTTCAAACAACGCTGCAGAATCTGCAACGGTTGCCCAGCGTTCAGTTGCTATTTCTCATAACGGGGCAGAAGTTGTACAACGCTCTATTGAAGGTATGAACGTTATTCGTGACCAGATTCAAGAAACGTCAAAACGTATTAAGCGCCTTGGTGAGTCTTCGCAAGAGATTGGTGATATCGTTGGACTAATTAACGATATTGCTGACCAGACCAACGTTTTGGCATTGAACGCTGCTATTCAGGCATCGATGGCAGGGGAAGCGGGCCGAGGCTTCGCGGTTGTTGCTGATGAGGTACAGCGTCTGGCTGAGCGTTCAGCTAATGCTACTAAACAGATTGAAACATTGGTAAAAACCATTCAGGCCGATACCAACGAAGCAGTTATGTCGATGGAATCAACAACTTCTGAGGTTGTACGCGGGGCACGCTTAGCGAAAGATGCGGGTGAAGCACTAGAAGAAGTACAGAGCGTTTCTAATACCTTGGCTGACTTGATTCAAAACATCTCGAACGCTGCATTACAGCAGGCTGAGTCTGCTGGTCACATTTCTCACACCATGAACATCATTCAAGATATTACCTCGCAAACTTCTTCTGGAACGATGGCAACAGCCCGTTCTATTGGTGAGCTAAGTGAAATGGCAGCAGCACTACAGGAATCGGTAACGGGCTTTAAGGTATCGAACGACGACGAGCTAGTAGATTATGAAGTGTTAGATACGGAAGGCGCATTGAAAGAAAGCGTTTAATGATTAGTTATCCTTTTAGGACAAGATCGACAGCATTTGATTGTTCTGCGTATTGAATAAATTTGCTGTTGTAAGAGTGATAAAAAGAAGCCGTAATCATAATAGGTGATTTGTCTAGCTTAAATAACGTTAATAAGCCAAATCATCTGCTTAATACAGTTGATTTGACATTGGGTAATACTTTGATGAAAGTCGACAGTTTGGATGTGCAGCGATGGCAGAAGTACATAGAGCAAGAGACTGGATTTGTGCTGCCAGACATACAGCTACAGTGGCTGGCCAATGCAATCGACTGTACTGCGATGTCGAACGGATTGAGCGTTCAGCAATTATGGTATCAACTATCGAAACATGATGGGTTGCGTCAGCAGTTGCTAGATAAAGTACTCATTCATGAGAGTCGCTTCTTTCGACATAGACCCTCTATCGACTTTGTCACAAAGTATGCATTGCAGCATCATAAAGCAGGCAACATCGATAGTTTGTTTCGTATTTGGAGTGTTGGTTGCGCAAGTGGACAAGAAGCTTGGTCATTGGCCATGAGCTTAGCCGCACAGCGATGTCAAAACTATGAAATATTAGGGACAGATATCAGCGAAGAGGCTATCAAAAGTGCACGACTGGGGCAATACGATAACAGGCAGCAATCTTTAATCCCGCAATCGTGTCAGCCGTTCGTTCAGCCGCTGCCATCTAAGAGTACATTAAACAGATCGAAGCCTGACACACCAGAAGCGGCTAATAGTATGAAGGAGAATTGGCAGGTAGCGCCTGTATTGCAGCCACATGTCAATTTTTCTGTACACAATATTATTGAACAAAAACCACCCACTACGCATCTTCAGAATGTGATTATTTGCCAAAACATGCTGCTATATTTTCGTAAATTTGATCAGCGTGATATTTTGGCACGGTTATCAGAGCAGTGCGCGTTAGAGGGATATATTATATTGGCTCCAGGTGAGGCGTTGTTCTGGCGTCCTTCAAATATGCGCCGCATTGCGCACCCACAGGTTAATGTGTGGCAAAAAATTAGTGCCTAAATTAGTGCATAGACGAGTTAGGATAAACCTATGAAAAACCAGCCCAATGACATAGTAACGTTTCAGTGGTTGCTACCATTATTCAATCAGCAGTTAACACAGATATCTGACGATTGGCAATTAGGTGAATCTAGCATCGATCATGAGCAACTAATATCAAGTTATCATCAGATTAGCGGTGCGCTCATCATGCTTAAGCTTCCCTTATTAGCAAATGTTGCTAGTAAGTTGAGTCAACTCGCAGGATTACAAAGTTGTGACGATTTTTCTATTAAAGAGCGCCGTATAGGTCAGTTCTCTCATCGATTGTTGCAACGAGAGGTCAATCAGTATGCGCGTACAGGAATCTATCATATAGGCCTAATAAACAGGGCGGTTGATGAGCTGACCCAAGCCTTGTCTCAACGAGATATAGAAACTGACTTTCTTGTAAATATTAGTGATATTCAGCATGAATACACGAATGATCATGCGAATAACGAAAATATTATCAATAACATTGAAATGGCCGTGCCTACAGAACAAGCTACCGCTAGCTTGACAAGTGAACAGTGTCAGCAGTTGCTACTCGTATGGCGTCAGCAAGTACAAGCATTACTGATCACTAATACAAATCAGTCAGCAGCACTCAGTACCTTAGAGAAAGCTAGCCAGTATTTCAGACAGACAACACAAGATAGTGGTTTACAAAGACTATGGTGTTTGACCGAACTACTGCTAAGTGATCTGGCCCAAAACGAGACCCCACTTCCTGAGCATTATGCACCATTATTAGGTCAACTTGATCAAGTTATAGAATCTTGTGCCCAGTCAAATGAAGTGCCTTCAACTATAGTTGTAAGATTGACAAACGCACTCTATGTCGAATTGAGTTATCTAGCGCAGAGTAGCAAACGTACTCAGTCTATTTTGGATAAAGTATCTCAAAGTACCACGACAGCGTCTCGTTTTTTACCGCAATTATTAACTCAGCTTGATGCGCTTATCTTCAAGTTAGATGAGCCAGATAGCTTGGTAGCTCCTTTACAACATATCAAAGAGCAGCTCAAAAACCGAGGCTGGACTTACTATGTGTCTCAGGTGGAATCAATCCTTGCAGATTTAAAACAGTCTCTCGTATCAGAAACAAGTTTTGCGCAAGAGCAATGGCAAATTGAACGCAAGCTGCAAGAGTTATATAACGCTATTTATAGTACTGAACAAACTATTTCTATTAAGATTGGTGATGCGACCTCTTTCGCTACTGTGCCTGAAGTGATAAGCAGCAATGAGCCAGAATTAACAGGTAAACATGAACCCATTACTACCGATGATGGCCTACGTGAGCTTCGAATTGCAGTAGAAGAGATAAAGCAGAATTTCAATGATTATATACAACATCAAGATATTGGGTTATTACCAGCGTCTACTGATTTTACCAGTATTGGTCAAGCTTTTGACGATATGGAATTGCCAGAAATTCGTCACACTATAGATGATATCGGTAGTCTATTTACACAGTTAACTGCTCGTAATATTACTACCCCGAGCTGGAATTTGGTGCAGGCGTTGGCTGAGAGCTTAACGTCTATTGAGCTATTACTTGACTATCTTGCGCAGCAGGTTTTCGATCAGCAGCTGCTTACTTTAGCAAACGAACATACAGCCAGAGCAACACAGCTTCTTGATACTGATATCGATTCATCAGCAACGCTTAACAAGACTATACTCCCTCAAGAGTCAGCTACGACGAATGTTGTACGTTACGATGATAGTGGTGAGATCAGCCCTGTTATCAATATAGATGATGCAAATGTAGTTGAAGAAGATAGTGTGAGTCTGTCCAACAGTACTGAAAGTGATGCACTAAAGCAGGCTCGTGAACACGTAAAGCCTGATAACTTCGAAACAGATGAAGATGTCCACGATATCTTTATTGAAGAAGTGACTGAAATCATCACTGATCTTGAAGATTTTCTTCCTATCTGGGCGCAAGACTCACAAGACCTAACACCGTTGACTGAAGTGCGTAGAGGTTTTCACACTCTAAAAGGCTCAGGTCGTATGGTTGGTGCCTTTAGTATCAGTGAGATAGCATGGTCAATCGAAAACCTAATGAATCGTTTGTTAGATAAAACATTGCCAGTAACAGATGATGTTGTAAATCTAGTGGTTGATACCACAAAAAATCTACCAGCATTGGTAGCAGATTTTTCAGCGCAGCGACCACCAAGTTTTGATCCTGCGATTGCTATCTTACAAAGTAGCAATCTTATGAGCCAGCAGCCGGTCAACACTGGACTGACGCTAACTGAACTTGCTCCTAAAGAGGTTATGTCAGATGATGCAGAATTAGAAAAATCGCTACTAGAAATTGATGATGTTGATAACGACTCTAATAACGATAGTACCGAATTGGTTACTGACTCGAATAACAAAGAAGTGAATACCAACGAATATCTATCTACATTGGATATTCCAGAGAGCCTTGCACCTTTTATTAGAGAGACTAATCAACTACCAGCTGATGCCAATGATGCAGATCCTGATATCAAAGAGATATTTATAGAAGAGGCCAATGAAGTATTGGCAGAAATTGTGCAGTTGTATGAAAGCTGGCAGAAAAATTCGACCGATCTAGAGGGATTAAAAGATTTTCGCCGTGGTTTCCATACCTTGAAAGGTTCGGGCCGCATGGTAGGCGCTAACTATACAGCGGAGCTGGCATGGTCTATAGAAAACATGCTTAACCGTGTTTTAGATAATAGTGTCGCTATCTCAGCTGATATGAGGCAGTTAATTACAGATGTATTGGCAGCTTATCCTGATATGCTCATAGCATTTGAACAGGGTACTCAAGACTATCCAGCTGTAGTTCCAGTGTGGATTGCGTGTGCTGATGCGTATAGCAAACAGCAGGGTAATGAATTTAGTTATTCTGCATTGTTTGCACAGTCAATAGATAGTTCTATAGATAAGATTGAAAAAACAATGCCATTGTCTGATACAACTGAGACTGACAATGCTTATGATGACGACAGTAATGAAGCTATAGACTCTACCTTACAGACCTTTCATTCGGTCAATGAAAAAATGGCCGAGGCAGCGGTTGTCCTTACCCCTCAAACCGAAGAAGAAAAAGCATTTTGTAAGATATTTATTGATGAAGCAGAAGAGCTGCTTGATTGTATCGAACAGTTTGTCAAAGACAATAGAGAACAGCGTCATATAGAAATCACAGATGAAATCGTACGCGCATTTCATACTTTGCGCGGTGCTTCGGGTTCTAGTGCTTTGGCCGCTATCAGCGAAGTCAGTGCGACCATCGAGCATAGCTTGGAGTCATTACAACAACAAGATATAGGGATGAATGCTCAGCACTTAGCAGCGTTAGCCCAGTCAGCCACATTAATAGAGGGTTATCTAAATAACTATAAGCAAAATGTAGAGCAGCACGATGCATCAATAGAGGATGATGGTTCGCAGAGTCAGCATGACATAGCGTCATTGCAGGCCATGCTTGATGAGCAATATGTGGCTAATGACACTACTGTCATGACCAATAAGAAACCGACGATAGAAGAGTTATTAGACAGTAATATTGATACGTTGCTCGATGCTGAGTGGGAATTAGATGATGCGTTGAATCATACTGAGATAGAGCATATTCAAGGTTATATAGAGCAGCAAGTTTCACAAATAGCTTCTCTTATGGAAAAAGCGCAAGCATTTCCAAAATTCGTCACAATTTTAGATGAGCTGGGTAATGCGTATCGCTACTTAAGCAATAATATCGATATAGCTCAAAATCAAGACATTCAAGCAATATTGCATGCAGGTCATGCTCAGCTGATTGGCTTGTTTGATGCCTTAGCTGGCAGTACTTCTTTAAAAATAGATAAACAAGTCATTGATGATCTACAGAGTATTTATCAAGAAAGGGATGAGAACGAGGACGTTGGCTTCACCGTTAGAGTTGTTCCAGCAACTGAACTACAGTTTGAGACTATTGATACGGATATCGAGCTATTAGAGATATTTTTAGAAGAAGCACAAGAGCTTGATACTGCACTAGATGAAAGCTTCAATAAGTGGCGTGCCGATATTACAAATACCAATGCGCTAAAGGTTCTACAGCGTCATTTGCATACGATTAAAGGCGGTGCACGGATGGCAGGTATCCGTAGTATTGGCGATTTGACCCATGAAGCAGAAAGCGTCTATGAGTCGTTTGTAGAGAACCGAAGAGCGCCAACCGCGCAGTGGCTTGAAATCATGCAAATGGTACAAGACACGATGTCACTACAAGTGATGCATATTGTGAGTCATAAGAAATCTTTCTTTACTCCAGAGCTAATTGAACAGTTGCGCCAGCTTGAAAAAGCAAAAACGTTACCAGAGGTAGTCGATCTAGTCATACCAGTACCGAAAAATCATTTCGCACCTACAGAGCGTAGCATTGCTGCCAATGTTGTTGACAGTGATAATGAGGCAGTGAGTACCCTAAGTCTGGATAGCATGATTAAGCAATCATGGGCTAACGGACTCCCTGATCCTGATATATTAGCGGTATTTTTGGAAGAGGCAGAAGAGCTTACCAATCGTAATAAGTATCTGCACTTATTCTTAAAAGACACGAGTAATACCACAGCGTTACAAGCGCTCCAACGTGACTTGCATACCATAAAAGGTGGCGCACGAATGGTCACTGCCTCTGGTATCGCTGACTTAGCTCACGAAATGGAATCAGTTTATACGGATTTTGTCAGTAATCGACGTCCAGCCACTAAAAAAGTATTAGAGTTGCTGGTTGCAAGTCATGACTGGCTAGCTGATGCAGTATTTATTCTTCAACAACAAGTTAATCCACCAACGCCTACGTTGTTGATTGAAGCATTGGAGCAGTTTGGTAGAAACCCTGATAGCCTAAAAACGATACCTAAAGAGTCTCTACAAGCCCAGCGTGAAGCTATTTTAATTGCCAAAGAAAACCAAGATTCACAGTATCTTGCAAAAGATATCAGTGAAATGCCGTCTATGCTTAGAGATACTCATGAGGAAGATCAAAGCGCTAGTAGCAATGAGATGATTCGTATCTCAGGTGGTTTGATTGAGCACATGATTAATTTATCTGGTGAGTCAGCGATTAACCGTGCTCGTATCGATATGGGTATCAGTAGTTTAACAAACAGTATTGAAGAGATGGGTACGACAGTACAACGTTTGGCAGATCAGCTACGTCGTATGGAGATCGAGCTAGAAGCACAGATTTTGTCTCAGATAGATGAGGAGCTCATCGATAATGAAGACTTTGACCCTCTAGAGATGGATCAATACTCATCTTTAAATCAGCTGTCTAAATCTTTAACAGAGTCGGCCTCAGATTTGGTTGATATTAACCATACATTATTAGAAAAGACACGTGATAGTGAAAGCCTACTGCTACAGTTGTCTCGTACCCAGACTGAACTGCAAGATGGTTTGATGAATTCACGTATGGTGCCATTTACACGCTTGACGCCACGTTTGGAACGTATCGTACGTCAAACAGCTAATGAGCTTAATAAGTCTGTTGAACTGACCATCATCAATGCTGATGACGAGATGGATAGAACCATCCTAGAGCGCATTACGTCACCGCTTGAGCACATGTTACGTAATGCTGTCGACCATGGTATTGAAACTACGTCAACCCGTCTGAAGTCAGGCAAAGAGCGTAGTGGCCGTATCACCCTTGAGGTACATCGTGAAGGTAGTGAGATCGTCATTCAATTAACAGATGATGGGCGAGGCATTGATGTTGAAGCAGTACGTAGTAAAGCCATCTCTCAGGGTCTAATTGATGCGGACGATAATAGTTTGTCAGACCTTGATATTATGCAATACGTCTTCAACGCTGGATTGAGTACGAGTAAGCAAGTGACTCAGATTTCTGGACGCGGCGTTGGTATGGACGTTGTTATTAGTGAGATTCGCCAACTAGGTGGAGCGGTATCCGTCGTTTCAGAGTTGGGTAAAGGCTCAAGCTTCACAATGCGCCTACCATTGACAGTAGCCGTGTCTGACGCGTTGGTTGTTCGTGCGGCAGATCGCTACTATGCGATTCCATTGGTACAGATTGAGCGCGTGGTTCGAGTGAACCCAGAAAAGCTCTATGACTATTATCAATCAAATGATGCCACATTGAATTTTGAAGACACTGAGTATCGAGTACGTTATCTAAATGAAATTTTATCAGGCAATAAGTTAAATGAGTTGGTCGTAAATACCAATACCAGCTTACCGCTTATCATTATTAAAAACCGTACCGGACAGAATATTGCTTTGCAAGTGGATCAGATTGCAGGTTCGCGCATAGAAGTTGTTGTCAAACCTTTAGGCCAACAGTTATCAAATATTCCAGGGGTTTCAGCTGCTACTATCATGGGTGATGGCTCGGTCATGCTCATCTTAGATCTGATTGCTCTTATGCGTAATGCGCAATTGGTCAAGAATATTACGAAAGCTGCTGATGCTAAAAGAGGACGTATAGAGTCTAAATCTACTATTCTAGTCGTCGATGATTCAGTGACGGTACGTAAAGTAACCTCACGTTTCTTAGAGCGCCAAGGGTTCAATGTGGCAGTCGCTAAAGATGGTATTGACGCAATTGAAATACTGCAAGATATGACACCAGACATGATATTGCTTGATATCGAAATGCCTCGTATGGACGGCTTCGAGGTCGCCACTCAAGTCAGACATAACAATCGTCTAAAGCAAATTCCAATTATTATGATAACATCACGTACTGGCGAAAAGCATCGTGAGCGTGCCTTAGAGATTGGTGTGAATGACTATATGGGCAAACCATTCCAAGAAAAAGAGCTGCTTGATAAAATGCAAAAATTACTAGGTGAAGGGGTCAGCCTGACTAATGAAGGATAATGCACGTGTTTTAGCACTGCGAAAAAAAAATAGAAACGATATTAAAGTGATGGTGGTGGCAGAAGATCACCGCCAGCGCATGGCGTTTTCAGATACGGTACGTGGCTTCGGCTTTACGCTGGTCGGCTGTGTGTCACGAGCACAGTGGCAGGAAACAGGCGAGCTTTCTAACTCAGCTATCGATATCTGGCTGATAGACAGTGATTATGATGACAGTGTGGCAATAGCGACGGTGGCATCCAAACCAGCAGCAGTACTAGTGGGTTTCAGTCAGGCTCCGTACCTAAACGAATCACAAGAATATGCAAAATGGCAGCGTAAGTTAAAGCGTAAATTTGCTCAACTGCTTGACTTGCCAACATTGGTAGATGCTCCAGCTTACAAGAGTGCTGATACTGACTGGCATTATGTCGTATTTTTGGGTGCTTCTATGGGTGGCCCTAGTGCGGTTAAAGAGTTCTTAGATAACGTACCAGCCACACTGCCAATTTGTATTTTATTGGCACATCATTTCAATCAGACCATGATTGGTACGTTGCCCCGCATACTTAATCGTCATAATGACTGGCGCTGTAAGATTATCGCTTCTTCACAGCGGCTACGTGCAGGAGAGTGTCTGATAGTACCTATTGATAAGCAGGTTGTCTGCGATTCAACAGGTCGCGTGATACTATTGGATCAAGATTGGCATGGTGAATATAAGCCTGCAATTGGGCAGCTGCTCAAAAATACCAGTGATGTTCATGGTAGCGAGCTTATTAATATTATATTTTCAGGTATGGGTAATGATGGCTCTCAGTACTTGGACCTAATCCAAGACAATAACAGTCAATTATGGGCACAAGATCCGAGCTTGAGTGCATGTCCAAGTCAACCTCAGGCTATCATTGACTCAGGGTATTGCAACTTTATTGGTAGCCCTACCGATTTAGCAAAAAAACTAACCGATTACATTGGTGAAAGGGCAGATAGCCATTCACATTAACTTATTGCGAGTGACGTATGACACAAATTTTGAAACATTCGTTTGAGGCTGTGAGTCTGTTGACTACCAACAACGGTATGCTTGACGTCACTATTGTTCCAGCATTTAACCAGCCGGACTGGATCATTCCAAGTAGCCTAATTTTGAGTGTGGATGAGCTCCAACAGCAGGTTTCTAGATACGACTGGCAACAACAAGATTTGGCTGTATTTCATTTGCTACTGCAAGATCAAGCTCCAGACAAAATGATTGTTTTGGAAGGTAATACGACTGATCACCGTTTTGCCTTACAAACGGCAGGTGACTTGCGTCAGCTGCAAGCACGAATTTCTGAAGTGAAAGATGTAGAGACACCGGAACAGTTTAGTACTACCAATGGCAAAGATAGGGAAGAGTATTTTGATAAAAATGACGTCTCCTCCTACCTATATCAAACAGTGATGATTGATGACGAAATCTACTTAGTGCCAGATTTGGATAAAATTGCCTATCACCTGATTGATTTAGATGGCTAGATTCTCACCTGTATTTAAGGTATTCTCCATTCTATAAATAGTAAGCCAGTAATGTTAATGACTTCATCTGTTGAAGAGTTATTAAGTGGCTTATCAAACTGATTAGAGATAATTCCTGATAAAGGTAGTAGAGTCACTCATGAATAATGCCAACTCGAATGTATCAAAGTGGTCGGTTAGTAGCCGTATTTTTCATTGGATTAGTGCAGCCTTACTGTTAGCCACATGGATAATGATACTGCTATATGAGAATTTAGATAGCAATCTGTTTATTGGATATCATAAAGCGTTCGGCGTGAGTTTGTTATTTTGGATGATTGCCCGAGTCATCAACCGCGTTTTTACTAAGGCACCACCACCATTAGCCATGCCAAAATGGCAAATGCTCATATCTCAGCTGTCACATTTTGCTCTCTATGCCATACTGATTGCTATGCCAATGGTTGGCTTACTGATGGCAGTATATGGTGGTCGACCAGTTGATATTTTCGGTATCTTTCAGATCCCTGTCTTCGTGACCCCAGATAGAAGTTTGGCTCGTTTTTATAATAACTTGCATACTGAGATTATCTGGCCGATGATTATTGGTTTTACGGTCTTGCATATAGCAGCCGCGTTATACCATCAGTTTGTCAAAAAAGACAATCTTATTGCCCGTATGAAATAATCTATAATCGATAAACATTAAAAAGCCCCAAGTATCAAACTTGGGGCTTTTTTTATTCATTGTAGAAATACGTACTATTAGAACGTTATTTCTTATGCTCAGGCAAATTGATATTCATCTCTAATACATCTAAGCTGTCTTCAGAACGATGGTTGATATTGACATCATCAATCTGCACACCGTTAACGTATTTGTTCACAACTTCTAAGATTTCACGTTTCATTTTCTCGATACGATCAACCGTTAAGCGATTGTTCAATCTGTTTTCGCTAGCAACGATAACTTTTAAACGCTCAGTTGCTAAATTTGCGCTACCTGAGTTACTGTTGTCGTCAGTACCAAATAGGCTACTCCAAAATCCTTTTTTCTTAGTCATCATTATCCTCCAAACCAGCGCTGTAATAGACTCTTTTTCTTCACGTCAATGTGACGTAGTGGACGCTCTTCACCCAAGAAACGGGCGACAATGTCTTCATAACATTGACCAGCAACAGAGTCGGTATAATGAATAACTGGTTCGCCATGGTTGGACGCTTCAAGCACTGAATGGCTCTCAGGAACAACACCAAGTAGTGGAACTTTTAGGATATCGTTCGAGATAGTATCAATATCCATCATCTCATTGGCAGCCGCACGTTCAGGATTATAACGAGTGATAATCAAATGCTCGCGAACAGTCCCTTGGTTCTCTTCTACTTTTTTCGTCTGACTTTGTAGAATACCGATAATTCTATCTGAGTCACGCACTGAAGAGATCTCAGGGTTAGTGACAATAATAGCCTCATCCGCATGATACATCGCTAGCTGTGCACCGCGCTCGATACCGGCAGGTGAGTCACAAATAATATAGTCAAACTGTTTAGAGAGTTCAGCCATTACCTCTGATACCCCTTCGTCTGTCAATGCGTCTTTATCACGCGTCTGACTGGCGGGCAGAATATATAGGTTTTCAAGCTGTTTGTCTTTGACAAGTGCTTGCGACAAGCGCGCGTTTCCAGTGATAACATCTACGAAGTCATAAACAATTCTGTTTTCGCAACCCATGATTAAGTCTAGATTACGTAGACCTACATCAAAGTCGATAACAACTGTTTTATAGCCACGTAACGCCAAACCAGCGGCAAAAGAAGCACTTGTCGTGGTTTTACCCACACCGCCTTTACCTGAAGTGATTACAACTATCTTCGCCACAATGGCACACTCCTATGAATCAATGGGATATCTTTTATATAAATAGCAAAATTACATGTTATTTACCTAACATATATACACTATCTTCGAAGCTAGCCTAGCATAAATAAACAAAAATTTATAGCAGCTCGATACTAAAGCAGAAAAACAACCTATGTATCGCTCAATTAGCCTCTCTACGTGGTATCAGTAGGGTCATAAACATGCTCTTTGGCTTGTCGAATAGAGCAGCTTAACTACCTTAGTTTTCTATAAAGTCACTTCATGGTGTATTATTTTTAATAGCGTTCTAAGCTTCATCCATCACGGTAAATACTAAGCCTTCGCCTTCTACAAATTTTACTTGCACCGACTTGTCGATGACATGCTCAGGTAAGTTGTCTCGTAAGCAATAGGTTCCTGCTACTGACACCAATGACGGATTAAAGACTTGGCAGAATATACGGGCATCTTTGTCACCTGTTGCGCCTGCCACCAAACGCCCTTGTGCACGGCCATATACATGTAAGCTGTTGTCAGTAATCGCTTCAGCACCACTATTGATACTACTGGTCAAAATCAAGTCGCCGCCAACGTGATTGAGGCTTTGTCCTGAACGCAGCATTTGATCATAGATTAAGCTGGTAATATGCTGAGTACTTACCAATGTCTCGGTGGGCATATTAGATAGTGTCGTTTCAGTAGCAGGTTCGCTCGTGGTAGAAGTATCATCGACGCTATTAGCACTAACGGTTTCGGCGTTGTTATTTTCTGCTGATGGTTGGGTAGATATAGGCGCTTTTTTACTTGGCAATATACGCTCAATACGCTTACCATCTGCTGGAAATATCGCTAAGCGCTGCTCACGTGCTTGCGCATCAAGCATACCTGTCACCACGCCAATAGGCTGCAATCCCCATGCCCATAACAGCTCTACCAATGCTGATAAATCCTGCTCAACGTCACTATCAATAAGGATAGGGATATTACTCGATTTATTACTGAGCGTTTCAGTTAGCTGAGCTTCTATAGCTGCTAGATCGCTTGTACTAAACTGTACGCGTGAAAACGTCAGCATCTTGCCATAGAAAGCTAGCGCTGGTGCAGTCTGGTTATCGTTAGCTGAAACTGTCATATACAAACCCTTAAAAATAATTCTGTCACGGTATTATGTCTCTTATTACGTCATGCTATTAGATAGCTAAGCTATAGATTTAGCATATCTTGGTGCTTCCATTGCTGCACTTTTACTTGCGCTTCAAACGCAGTCAAACTGTCATCAATGATACTAGAAATTAAGGTATCTAGCGCTGTATTATTGGTATCTATTTGCGCAATACCGCTAGCAATTTCCATCATTAATATATCCAAGCGCTTAGGGTCTAAAAGTCGCTTGTTTAATGCATTGACGACATTCTCACCGATATTGTGCCCGACGTGATGTAGCTGTGATTCAATAAGGCTGCCCGCGATCGGTATCATGCGTAGATAGCGGCGCAACTCAGGTGTGTTGGCCAATCCTTCTTCAATAGCATTACCCATCTCGCTCGCCAATATACTGCCGCCACCTGATGAGGCAGTCAGTTCCTGCAGCTTTGGTGCAAGCTCTGTACGCAGCACGGACAATACGGCTGCTTCAATTTCATTTCGATTTTTTGCAATCGTCGACTCGATGAATGATTTATGCGTGTCTGAACTGGTTAGCTCTTGGCGAAAGTTTTGTATCGCGGTCAAAATAACGCGATCAGAGAGCTCTTCTAACAGTAGGTCAATGTAGAACTTGATTCGGTTGATCCACGTCTGCGGCAGTACTTGATAGCCAAGCTGATATAGACGTCGTCCAATAACGACCGCTCGCAGCAGTCGCAAAGCACGTAGCTGCGGAAAACAGCCTAATACTTCGTACCAATGAACGAATGGGAAAAAGAACCAGCGATAATAGACTTTTTGTTTGATGGCAATCGCCCAGCGCAATAGCAACTCAACGACCAAAAAGATAGTAAAAAATCCACCAGCAGTACGTAGAGGGTCATGTAGAGTGCTCTGATACCAATTGAGCGCTTCACTGATGGTTAGCCATTCTGCAGCATTACTACTAAAATTACTCATCAAAATAGCATCGATACTGATCAATAGAAGATCAATACTGATGGCAATAATCATGACGATATCGTAAGTGAGCTTAAAGCGACTCGGCTTTGGATGGTTCGGTTTTGGTGGCTCATCACTTATTGGATAAGGAGGCTGACTCAAAACAGATTCGGTAGCTAACGGCGAGCTAGTAGTAGAGGTGGGCACAGTCATACCTTATAAGTAATAAATGGCACAAAGAATGGGTAAGAGTTCGATATTTACTACTATTTACTATTAAAGTAGACATCGAAAATCTATGAGTTCATGATTAGTCACATTATCAATGAATAAGGCTAAAAAACAACCCATCTTTGATTAAAATTTACTTATGATGCATGGCTGTTTGAACAGTAAGCATCATAAGTAAAATATGACTATTGTGACAATTGTACCCGTAACTTTGTTCCTCAATAACTTTTTATCTCGTTATCGATATTTATTCCATTGATATTTACTACTTAGTACGCTTGCATAAACTGTGCTTAGTATTTGATAAGGTCTAACAGTCAGCCAGTTTAGTCTTGCTGAGCGTCTTTGTTAGGCATCTTGCGTTTTAGGATTGGTTTCAAAATCTGCCAACATAGTGCTAATACGTTCATCTTTTTGACGCCACACTTGCTCAACCCAGTCGAACATTTGAGCTTTTGTATCTTCATCATTTTCGTAGCCACCTTGTTTGATACTTTCGAACAAGGCATCCGGTATGTCGATGTAGCGCAAATCAACGCCCAAACGTTTGATATTGCCTTTCCAAAGGTCCCCGTAGCTTGGCACACCGTCAGGATATACGATGGTCATGTCTAATATGCCATCGATATCTTCACCTAGCGCGCTGATAGCCAATGATAATCCGCCTGCACGAGGTTTCAATAAGTGCGTATAAGGTGATTTTTGCTGAGCTTGTTTGGCTTTGGTAAAACGAGTACCTTCCAAATAATTTAATAAGGTAAAAGGTTTGTCTTTTAATAGAGCGCAGGCACGTTTAGCTTCTTCGATGTCTTTGCCTTTTAGCGCAGGGTTTTTGGCAATGGCTTCTTTTGAGTGTCGGCGCATCATCGGAAAGTCTAAAAAGTAAAAAGCTTGACCAACGATAGGGATGTAAATCAGTTCAAACTTGGTAAAAAATCGCGTGAGTGGCAAGCGCTTTTCGCCAATATACTGCACGATGCTGGTATCGACCCATGATTGGTGGTTGCTCACCAATAGGTATTTACCATTGGTATGAATATCGTCCGGTAGGCTGATACGCCAATCTTTGCGAGGCAACATGTTATCGATTAAGGCACTGTTGCTGCTGATCCAGTGAGTAGCAATTTTGATAACGGCTTTGTCCGCGATAGAGGCGCCAGTAATGACTTTACCGACACCCATTAGCCATAAAGGAATACTACCACCGAAGCTATTGGCGGCGATGACACCGGTGGCTGTTGCAAGCGACACAGCTTTGCCCAATTTAGGCGAACGTTTATGCATTTTTCGAATGGTAGATGTCAATCGCATGCTCAATCCTTTTCAGTCTATCTGATTAATAATAAGCCGTATGTCGCTGAATTTGTCCTAGTCAAATCAGGAATATTATGAACGTAAAGCTTTAAATCATGACTATTTAAAGCCGACAAATTCAGCAATATAATTTTAGCAGAAACATGTTGTAGTGTACGGTTGTAAACGTGACTAGTGGTAGCAAGGCGCGAAGATTTGACCTATAAAATCATTGAAATATAACCTGCACTTCTCATACATAGGTATGACAAAATATTACACAGAGATAGGTTGTAGTTGCCATAATAATGGGGAATGTAGATAAGTACTTAAAAAAGATTAATGGACAATCTTTATAAAAAGCACGATTTTTTAAACTTAAGAGGAAATATTATGCGTAATACTTTAATGATTGCAGCAGTAGCATCAGGTCTAGCACTTAGCGGTTGTACAACAGATCCAAACACTGGACAACAGCGTTTAAATAAAGCTGCTCTAGGTGGTTTAGTTGGTGCAGCAGGTGGTGCAACTATTTCAAAAGCAACAGGCGGCGACAAAACTGGTCGTGATGCAGCTATCGGCGCAGCACTAGGTGCAGGCGTTGGTTACTACATGGAGCGTCAAGCTCGTCAACTTGAGCAGCAAATGGCTGGCACAGGCGTAACTGTTGAGCAGAACCCAACCACTGGTAACATTGATTTGGTTATGCCAGGTAGCATCACGTTCTCATTTGATGATGCAACTCTTAGCTCGTCATTCAAGCCAACGCTTGATAAGCTTGCTTCAACAATGAACCAGTACAACCAAAACACAATTACTATTGCTGGTCACACTGATAGCAAAGGTTCAGCATCTTACAACATGGGTCTGTCACGTGATCGTGCTTACTCAGTTGCTAATTACTTAACAGCTCGCGGTGTTGCTTCAAACCGTGTAAACGTTGTTGCTTACGGCGAGTCACGTCCAATCGCAGACAACAACACTGAATATGGCCGTGGTCAAAACCGCCGTGTTGAGCTAACAGTTAACGCACCACAGAGCGTAAACTAATAAATAGCTATATAGCTATTAGGTATGTGCTAGATATTTGAGCACATATATTTCAAAAAGAGTCAGCAATATGCTGGCTCTTTTTTTATGTTTTCAGTTTGAATAAAACAGTGATGATTGATAGATATAGTTAATATTAAATTAAATATTGATAATGATTATCAATAACACTATAATTTGTCAGTGTTTGCTATTGATGCAATATTAAACGTCTTATCGTGCGCACTGAGAGTCAATGTGCATGGCTAAGATAGCCTGATGTAACATGGCTTAATTATCAAAATAATTGAGGCTACTTAACCAAAACGAATTTTTTGCTATATTTCTTGAGGATATGTATGACGATTACCACAGTAACGAGCCGTAAGCTTTTACCAACTACTTTAGCTGTTGCACTTGCAGGATTGTTAATGGTGTCGGGCTGTACAAAGCAAGCCGATGAAGACACCAATGCTGCGACAGAAACGCAAACAGAAGTAGCAAACACAGAGACGGCTGCTAATTCAGAGATGACGGCTGCTGAAAAAGCACATATTGATAGATTGATTATCAGTTATGCAAATATGGCACACGCCGCTTATAAAGATTCGTTGGACACGGCTAAAGCGCTACAAACTGCGGTAGAAACTTACGTAGCCACTCCAACACAAGAAAACCTTGATGCTGCAAAAGCTGCCTATAAAGCAGCGCGCCAGCCATACTCACAAACTGAGATTTTCCGTTTTGATGAAGGCTTTGTGACTGCTAATGACAAACGTGCTATCAACAGCATCGATAGCTGGGAAGGGCAAATCAATGCTTGGCCACTTGATGAAGCGCTGATTGATTATGTTGGTGATGACTATGAAGGCGAATATAATAGCCAAGAGAACATCATCAATAGCGACAGCATTACTGTCGGTAGTATCAAGCAAGATACCAGTACGATTACGCCTGAGCTACTTGCAGAAATGAATGAAATCGGTGGTAGTGAGGCCAATGTAACGACTGGCTATCATGCGATTGAATTTATGCTGTGGGGTCAAGACAACAATGGCGTAAAAGAAGGTGCAGGTAATCGCCCAGTCACTGACTATGCGACTGAAGCCGGACAGTGTACTAGTGGTGAGACCGTCAATGAAGATGCCAGTATCTGTGAGCGCCGTGGTGAATTCTTAACTGCTGCAACTCAACTATTGGTCGATGATTTGACCGCAATGGAAGCCCAGTGGCAGCCTGATACTGAAAATACTCTGCGTAGTGATTTGATAGCGCGCAAATATGATAATGGTCTGCGCCAAATTATGTATCAAATGGGCAGCTTAGCATTAGGTGAGCTTGCGTCTGAGCGTATGCAGGTCGCTTTTGTTACTGGCTCTACTGAAGATGAGCACGAATGCTTTAGTGATTTGACCCATTTAAGCTATGCTAATAATGCGCGCGGTATCCAAAACGTCTTTAATGGTAGCTATACAACAGTCGCTGGTAAGACAGTGGGCGGCTACGGTATCAAAGATTATCTGACGGATAACGGACATACAGAAGCTGCTGATAAATTGGCTGCTGAGTTCAACAAAGTAGAAGGCGCGTTCAACGTTATCGTTGAAAAAGGCGAAAAAGACGGCATCAAGATTGACCAGATGATTGCAACTGTCGGTCAAGCTAGCCAAGAAGGTATCTCTGCTGAAGAACAAAACGTCCGTCGTGGATGGGTTGAAGCGGGCATCACTAGCTTACAAGAGCTCACAGCCAGTATCGAGAACGCTGCAAAAGCAGTTGGAATCGATAATCTAGACGCAGATGCAGGGTCACAGTTTTAAGAAAAATTTAAGCTAGCGGCCCTTATCTATAAGCTAGCGGCGCTTATTTAAAAGCCTTTCATTGGCTTTGCGACGTTTTATTATTCGTTGTAGGTCAGTAACCGCTGTTTATTAGATACTTAGATTAGATATAATACGTGCGTTGTCAGCCACCGTTGGCAACGCATTTTTACGAGCATTAAATAAGCCAATTGGCCGGTGTACCACCCCATTATATGTCGATAAGCAATGATTGTGACGACATATAATGAGATGGTATGACAAAATTTTAATGGTTCTACTCTAGCGCTAAGGCAATTAATTTCTATGAACGCCAATTATGTTAACCCCTCTGATTTTCCTCTTGCTACTCAAATCCTACGACATATACCCTCTAAGCTTGTGCTAATTATCGCCAGTGCTATGGCTATCAGTGCGTGTCAACCATCTGATAGCGTTTCTGACGACACTTCTGATGATGTTTCTGATGTTACTTCAGAGCAGGCCTCAAGTAATGAAAGCAGCAGTGAAAACAGCCAATCGCTGTCGTCCGAACACACTAAAAATATAGAAGCACTGGCAGGCGTGCCGATGCAGCAGTTGGTAAGCTTTGATCCTCAAGAGATCAAGCAGGGCGGTGACTCTGGTATTAGCATTAGCAGTGCTGAGAGCTACTCGAAGCCTTCATCAAACCTAGCAGCTTCTCGAAAAGGGTCGTTCTTTATTGGTAATGCGTTCTTTAAGCAGCCATGGGTCGTTGCTCCTGCCAGTACTGATAGTCGTGATGGGCTGGGCGCATTATTCAATGTGGCCGCTTGCCAGTCTTGTCATGTCAAAGATGGGCGAGGTCATGCGCCGATGACTGCCGATGACGATGCTGATAGTTTGTTAATTCGTCTGTCTATGCCAGCGACGACCGATGAGCAACGCCAGCAGCTACAGGATTCGTTGATTGAAAAGGTGGCTCATCCTATGTATGGTGGCCAGCTACAAGATCGCGGTATTCAGGGCGTGCCTGCTGAAGCAAGAATCGCAGTGCAGTGGACAGACAAACCAGTTACCTTTGCTGACGGATATGTTGAGACACTACGTGCGCCAACGTTTAATTTGACTAAACCTGGTTACGGCGCTTTTGACGTTGACATGATGGTATCACCCCGTGTGGCGCTACCAATGATTGGGCTTGGGCTGCTAGAGCAAATACCTGACGATGACATTAAAAAACAAGCCAGCGACAGTAGCAATGGTGATATCAGTGGTAAATTTAACTGGGTCATGGATCCACAAACGGGCAAGCGTGCGCTTGGACGATTTGGGTGGAAAGCGGGTCAAACCAAACTTATTACTCAGAACCAAAGTGCCTTTAACGAAGACATGGGTCTGACGTCGAACATCCGTCCTAATGAATCCTGTATGCCAACGCAGACCGCTTGCCTAAATGCAGCGACAGGTGCTGATGAGCAGGGCAATGGTAAATCACCTGTTGAAGTAAACGATGAGGTTGCTAAGTTTGTAGAGTTTTATACTCGCAATCTCGCAGTGCCGCATCGCCGTAATGCAGATGATAAGCTTGTGCTAGCTGGCAAAAAGCGTTTTTATGATATGGGTTGTCAAAGTTGTCATACGCCAAGATATCAGTTGCCAAAAACCGACGATGATCATCTTGAGCAGCATGGACAAGTGATTTATCCTTATACAGATTTGCTATTGCACGATATGGGCGATGATCTCGCTGATCGTACGATTGCCGGTAAGCTACCACCAAAAGATGCCCAAGTTGAATTTTTAGCCAATTCTTATGAATGGCGTACGCCAGCACTTTGGGGCGTAGGACTTGCGCAAACAGTCGATCCTCAAGCGACATTCTTGCATGATGGCCGTGCACGTACATTGATGGAAGCTGTTTTGTGGCATGGCGGAGAAGCCGAAAAGCAAAAGCAACAAGTATTGAAGTTAGACAAACAAGGTCGCGCAGAGCTTAATGCGTTCCTAAAGTCGCTATAATAAAGTCGCTATTATAAAATCAGTATAGAAACGCTATAAATTACTACCTATAACATTACCGAGAAACCTATGAAAATAAACCACGCTTTGGCAATGGCGCTATCTGCATTGAGTGCTGGACTGCTGATCAGTTGTGTCAAACCTGCCGATGACAACAAAACTGCAGATGTAGACAGCCAAAAAGTTGTGCAAGACAGTGCAGCTACTGACAGCTCAGTAGAAAACAGCAAAGAAAGTACTGAGCAAATCGTTGCAGTAGATATCAGCCCTGAGACTGCAAAAACGTACTTGACGCATGTGGCAGACGATATCGTGATTCCTGCGTATGCTGATGCAGCCAAGCAAAGCGATCTGTTGAATGAATTGGCGCAGAAACATTGTACCCAAGCTCCAGTAAGTGGGGATGAGCTACAAGCATTACGTGCACAGTGGCTAGTATTGGCACAAGCATGGTCAAGTGCTGAGATGGTCAACTTTGGTCCTGCGACCGCTAGTATGAGCAATCTATACATTAACTACTACCCTGACGAGCGCGGACTCGTACATAGTGGTGTGGCTGACTTAATCGCAGCCAATCCAAAACTAACGCCAGAGCAACTTACTGGCGAGAGTGCTATCGTACAAGGCGTGCCAGGGTTGGAAGAGGCTTTGTTTGCTAATGAAAGTCTAGACGCTGGTCAGTGTGCTTATGTGATTAGCGCCAGTAGTGCGTTGAGCACGCGTCTAAAAGACATCGAGAAAAACTGGCAGCAAAACGCGACTGATTTATTGGCGATAGACAAAACAGCAGAAAGCGATAGAGGCTTAAATCAGTGGATTAACTCTCTACTGTCATTGATTGAGACCATGAAGTCTAATGCCATTGATCAGCCACTCGGTCTGACAGGTAAGGCAAAAGGCCATTTGCCTGCTGCTACTGCTGGTCAAAGCCGCGCTATCATCAATGCTAAGTTAGATACGATTAATAAAGCCATGACTGACCCAGTACTGACGGCTATTCTTGGTAGCAATGATGAAAACAAAGTTTCGGATAATCTATCAACTGCATTGGCTGATACAACCGCATTATTAGCACAAATGCCAGAAGATTTATCAGAGGCTAGTAAGGACGATCAACAAGCGTTATACGATCATCTGACTGATGTCACTCGTCTGATTAAACGCCAGTTAATCCCAGCACTTGGTATCCGTGTGGGCTTTAACAGCACTGATGGCGATTAGACAATGTCTACTATCGAAGCGAGTACAGCAATGTCAGCAGCCCAGACTCATGACCAGATGAATAGGTCTAATCGGTCTGGGAGAACTTCGTCAACTCATGAGCTTTTGACGACTTCAGTGCTGACAGCAGTGGGTACGGCGGCGCTGGTCGGTATTCATCATCGTTATCGTAAGCAGCAGCATCCAGATGCCAGTCTGCAAGATTATGTGGACGGTATTTGTACACAGTTGCAGGTATTACGAGTTGGCCCTGATTCAACCCCGAAGCTTTCGCGTTTACGTTATGCTTGTGAGCAAGCAGCGGCAACATGGAAGCAGGCTTATCACGCTGTAGGTGATGATAATAGTGATGTACCTGACTTTGCTGTCATGCATACGACAACGATGCTGGCACGACCAGTCAGCTGGGTCAGTGGCGTCGCATCACTGCCAAAAGATCAGGCTACATCAAGCCAGAATGAGCACGACTTTGGTGTGGTAGGTATTGATGCTGACAGACAAATCGTTTGGCAGACGACTATGCCTGAGCGTGTCCACGACATCGTTGTTCAGCCTCTACCTATCAATGTATCTGAAGTTCAGCATAATACTGTCGAGCAGAGACGTGATGTCGTCGTCATGGGTCGTCGTCCAAGCGAAAGATTCTGGGTGCTTAATACATCAAATGGGCAAGTACAACATGCGATTACAGCCGATGTAGACCGTCACTTTTATGGTCATGCTTGTTATAGCTTAGATGGCAGCTTGCTCTACGTAACTGAGAATGACACGGTGAGTTTGGCAGGCAAAATTGGTATCTATGATGCCAATGATGCTTATCAAAAAGTAGCAGAGTTTGATTCATATGGTATTGGGCCGCATGAGCTGATTATGCATCCTGATAGCGAAACGCTCGTCATTGCAAACGGTGGTATCAAAACCGAGCAGGCCTCACGCGAAGAGCTAAATCTAGATACCATGCGACCCTCACTGGTTTATTTGAATCGTCACGATGGCACACTGCTTGAGCAAGTGACTCCCGAACATAATCAGATGAGTGTGCGTCATTTAGCCATGCACGATGATGGCACAGTGATGATCGGTATTCAGTTCCAAGGTGAAAAACATATCAATGTACCGTTAGTGCTGACTCATAAACGTGGTGATGCCAGTTTTACACCACTCACTATGCCAAATAATCAATGGCAACGTTTTCACCAATATATCGCTAGCGTGGCGGTGGATAGTGAGCGTAACCTACTGTGTGTGACCACGCCGATTGGTGGCTGTGCGGCAATTTATGATTTGCATACTCGCGAGCTAATTGATGATGTAAGCCTGCCAGATTGTGCAGGGGCTTCGGTGTTAGTTAATTCTAGTGCTTCAGTGGGTGAAATTGATAAACATGCCGAACCGACAGGATTTATCGTCAGTGATGGTCAAGGGCAGTTAACAGCGCTAAAAGTAACTGTTTTACCAGAAGTAAAATTGAACGTAAACGATGTTGAAACTCATGAGCAGATTATCAAAGACAGTCAACTGCATATGATGTCGTTTGACAACCATTTGCAAGCACTGTAATACGTGACATTCAACAAGAGCACAGACGAACAGGCACGGCGATTAATAACGACTATTACTAGAACGGTAGTAATAGTCAGCCAAGGAGATAGAGCATTAGCTTAGACACCAATTTAGATACTGTCAGACAGCAGCTTGCACAAGCAGGCATCGAGCTACACATCAGTCAAAAGCGTGTTAAAAATATCAATTTTCGCTTAAAGCCTTATACGTTGATGGTCTCTGCACCGATGCATGTCAGCGCATCACAAATATTGCATGCTGTGGCTAAGCGGGTGCCTTGGGCTATTGAACATCACCCGCAAGTATTAGAACAATATAGACGTAGACAGAGCACGTCGTCTGACCCTTCAGCTGCTAATAACTCAGTTTTATTATGGGATGCAGAGCAGTCATTTACGCTAAGCCCCGATCAAAAAATCATCTATTATCGGCAACAACTCTCCGAAGTCGCACCTGCACTATTTAAAAAGTGGCAGCCAATCGTTGGCGCTTATGCCAATGAAATAAGATTAAAAAAAATGCACACGCGCTGGGGCAGCTGCAACACGCGCGCAAAGCGAATTTGGCTATCGGTTTATCTTCCTGCCTATCCTATCGAATGCACCGAATACGTAATCGTTCATGAGCTGTGCCACTTGCATCATGCCAACCATAGCCGAGCGTTTTGGCAAACGGTTGCCACAGCGATGCCAGATTATCAGCAATGGCATAATATCCTAGCGGGCAAAACAGGACAGCTGGACTAAACCTATCATCTAACTATTTAACCATCTAAATAACCCTAGTAAGCACCTCGATATCATCTGCGTAACTTTCATTATGCAGAGCACCTAGTCCTATTTTTATCATCATTTTTAAAATAAGGACACACCTGAATAAGCCTGATATGATAAGAAATAACGGTACAAATCGTGTCGTTTAAACAATGGCTTTATATACAGGGATGTCATATGGAAAACGTCAACCAAGCGGAGTTTTGGCAGCAGCGTTATGAGAAGAACAGCATCGGTTGGGATATGGGGCAGGTATCACCACCGCTCAAAGCTTATATCGACCAATTACCTGAAAGCGCAAAAGATCAGGCGATACTAGTGCCAGGTGCAGGTAACGCCTATGAAGTAGGCTATTTATATGAGCAAGGTTTTACCAATGTCACGCTAGTTGACTTTGCCCCTGCACCGATTGAGACATTTGCAGAGCGCTATCCTGATTTTCCTTCTGAACATTTGATCTGTGCGGATTTTTTTAGCTTATCAGCTGAGCAGTATCAATTTGATTGGATACTTGAGCAGACGTTTTTTTGTGCGATTAATCCATCGCGTCGTGATGAATACGTGCAACAGATGGCAAGGCTGTTAAAGCCACAAGGCAAACTAGTTGGGTTGTTGTTTGACACGGATTTTGGACGGGAAGAGCCACCATTCGGCGGCAGCAAGGAAGAGTACCAACAGCGTTTTCAAAGTCATTTTTATATCGATATTATGCAGCCCAGCTATAATTCACATCCAGCGCGGCAGGGTAGTGAGCTGTTTATAAAGCTACGAGCGAAGTAAGCTCGAGCTTGATATTAGCTCGAGCTTGCGTTTCTAACTGATTATAGTAATGGTCAGTCAGATAAAGTTTGGGATGTACTAGTAATCCTTGTAACACTGCAGTGCGTCCATCACGGTAGCTGTCATCGGCGACATGTTTATATTCTTGACGTATCGCCTTTGCATACTGCTCATATGCAGACCGAGGCGCACCCAAAATACTCAAATCCATATCTAACAAATATGCCGCATCATTGTATTTTTCACTGTCTATCAATACATCTATCTGATGATTAGCCGTCATCATAATGAGAGCGTAGATCTGCTGGCATTGCTCTGTGCTTAGATAAGGGCTCAAGGCATCTGTCGCAAGTTCTGCACTTTGCAACTCGTTGTCGGAGCGTGTTGGCTCATATATCACATCATGATAATACAGTGCCAATGCAATGATATGCGGCTCAGCAAGATGGTGTTTAATACTTTCAAGCTGTATCAAGAGCTGCTGAATATGATTGAGTGTATGATAAGCACGTTGTGGTTCGCCATAGCGCGTCACGATATCTTGCCAAAGCCTATCTATTTGCTTTGGCAGGATATCGCTGGTCATAGCTGACAAATGCTGTGCAAAGTACTTGCCAAGCTCATCATGCTTATTTGAGACAGTTTTCATATGTCATTTTTTCACTATGACCGTGGTAAAAATGGTTTGATTATTCTTTGTTAGCCACTGCGTCTTTAAATGCCTTATTAAACACTTCACCAAGCAAGCTAACATCATCGACACGCGCATAGTTCAGACGGGTGACAAAGGCAATATGGCGATGCGGCCCTTCTTCAGCTAGTGGTATGGCGACGGCATTTTGGTTTTGCAGGTGTAGCTGATCGAGTGCCATTTCAGGCACGAGGGTTGTGCCCATATTGGCAAGTGCCATTTGAATCAAAGTATTTAAACTGGCATCTGAAAAGCTTGATTTCATCTGGGCACGGTCAAAATGACAGACAGACAGCGTCTGGTCGGTTAGGCAGTGTCCTTCGCCAAGTAACATGAGATTGGCAGTTGCCAGTTCGTCAGCATTAATGGTATCAAGCTTGGCATGTATGTCATCTTTTGGAAATACAGCAAAGAAGTCTTCACTCCAGAACTCAAAACTATGTAGCCCATCTACCGCATAAGGTAGCGCAATGATAGCCGTGTCGATATGACCATAGCGTACTTGCTCAAGCAAACGCTCTGTCTGTTGTTCGACGATGGTCATGCGGAACTCTGGATACTGAGCACGCAGCGCAGGCAGTACTTTTGGCAGCAAATAAGGCGCAATTGTCGGAATAATACCGACAGTCATAGGATAGGCAAGCGGCGTCTGATGGCTATGAGCACGCGTGGTCAAATCACTCACTTCAGAAAACACTCGCTGCGCCCGCGTTAGAATGTCTTGACCGATAGGGGTAATCAATACCTGTTTATTATTGCGCTCAAAAATCTGAGTATCTAGCTGTTTTTCTAATTCTGCGATACCCAAACTCAGTGCAGACTGCGAGATATTGCAATCTTCAGCAGCACGTTTAAAATGACGATGTTTGGCGACGGCTAGGGCAAACTCAAGTTGTCGTAAAGTAATCATAAAACCTCTCTGTTAGTGGGTTTTTAATGCAATTTATTATGTTTGGTCAACCTTTATAAGGTAGCAAATTACCAATTAAGCACCAATGATAAAATGTAGAGATAATAGTTTAACAAGTTTAATAAAACAAAACATCACATTAAAAACTTTTAACTGGATTAACCGTAGAATTCGCGTATAGTTTGTCAGGTAGCCCAGAGAGCTAGAGGGCTAATTGAAAAAACCATATAAATAATTTCCAATTTACTTAACTATAGAGGAGCCAACCATGGCGTCTATCATCAATCAAGAAATCCCAGAATTTTCAGCAGATGCATACGTAAACGGTGAGTTCAAAACCATCACTTCAGAAGACGTAAAAGGCAACTGGGCGATTTTCCTATTTTACCCAGCTGATTTCACGTTCGTTTGCCCAACTGAGCTAGAAGACATGGCCGCTCATTATGACGAGCTAAAAGGCCTTGGTGTTGAAGTATACTCAGTATCTACTGACACGCATTTCACGCATAAAGCATGGCATGATTCTTCAGAAGCTATCGGTAAAGTACAATACCCAATGATCGGCGATCCTACTGGTAAAATCACTCGTGGCTTTAACGTCATGATTGAAGAAGCAGGTTTGGCTGAGCGCGGTACATTCTTAGTAGATCCTGATGGCTTGATCCAAGTTGCTGAAATCCATGCTGGTGGCATCGGCCGTAGTGCAAAAGACATGCTACGTAAAGTAAAAGCAGCACAGTATGTTCGTGAAAACGACGGCGAAGTTTGCCCAGCAGCTTGGGAACAAGGCGGCGACACATTGAAGCCAAGTCTTGACCTAGTTGGTAAAATCTAAGTAGGTATTTCATACTTAGATAAAAGTAGCGCTGTATCTTAAACATCTGATTTAAGGCAGTACTACAAATAAAGACCCCATTAACATAAGTTGATGGGGTCTTTTTACGTCTTAAGCATAGATATTGTTAGTATTATTTTTTCAGCATATCTCTAAGTATAGACGCAATATTAAGCGCGAGACTGTGCTTTATTTTTATCAATGGTTTTATAAATCTCGTCTTTGAGCTGTAGCTTTCGTCGTTTCATCTGTTCGATTTCTTCATCGCGACTGGCATGCTTGACCACATCGTTTTCAAGCTTATTAATTTGCCTATCTAGAGTCGTATGTTCATCAAAAATACTCGCAAAATGCGTGTCCTTTTGCTTTAACTCATCGATAATATCACTGTGATCTTGCCATGTGTCTGTCATTGTCATGTTGTCATCCTTGTTATTTAGTGCAAGCTTAGAATAAGCGTAAGCACGTTATGGTTAAGACGCTTATGATGGTGAGACTTTTTTGGAAGGGGTGAAAGTTTAATGGTAATAAAGATAGTTACTTCACGATATTGATAATGCATATTGCTATCAATACCATTTGATTGTAGCGAAAAAATAGACCATGTACCATCACTATCATTTGCTTATGTATTTATATTTAATTATTTAAGTTAATAAACGATTGGTTTTATAAAACATAAAGTTTGAGTTTCTCAGCTTGCTGAAATTCGCTAAACGCTTGATAATAGACACATCAAAGGGCAAGAGCCCACTATATATAACCTTTTATACAAAATTATTAACACCAACTATTTCATATTTAGACGCGTAGCATGACAGCTGCCGTTACATATTCAGTCATAATGAGGAACAAACATGATAGATCAGAATTTATTAGATGCCGTTAAGAGCTATAGCGAAAATATGACACGCCCAATTACCTTTGTATTGGGTACTGGTACGCATGCAAAACGTGCAGAATTAGTAGATTTTTTGACCAAGATTGCTGGAACAACAGACAAGATCAATTTCGATGCAGAAGCGACTGATGATAGTTTGCCTAGTGCGATTAGTTTCAAAGTAGTCAGTCACATTGATGGCGCATCAAACGACACTGGTATCGTATTTAGCGGTATCCCAGGTGGTCATGAGTTTACGTCATTGATTTTGGCGATTCTGCAAGCGGGTGGTCATACGCTAAAGTTGGATGAAGGCATCCAAAAGTTAGTTAAGCGCTTTAATAAGCCATTACAGTTCCAAACCTACGTGTCATTGTCATGCCATAGCTGCCCAGAAGTCGTTCAGGCATTGAACCAGTTCGCGCTACTAAACGATGGTATCAGCAATGAGATGATCGACGGTGCATTGTTCCAAGAGCAAGTAGAAGCGAACAAAATCCAAGGCGTACCAGCTGTATTTTTGAACGGTAAACCATTTGCTAACGGCTTAATCGACACTGCTAAATTGATTGGAAAATTGCAAGAGCAGTTCCCTGATCTGTTGTCAGAAGTAGAAGACGATGCTGAGCAATTAGAGCAGCAAGACGTCACTATCATCGGTGCTGGCCCTGCAGGTGTGGCTGCTGCTATTTATACAGCGCGTAAAGGCTTAAAAGTTACAATGGTCGCTGATCGTATCGGTGGACAGGTAAAAGATACGCAAGATATCGAGAACTTAATTTCAGTACCGCTAACCAACGGTACAGATTTATCCACTAACTTTGTTAAGCACTTAGCCGAATATAACATCACGCTAAAAGAGCATGTGAGCGTTAAAGAAATTGGCGAGACTGAAGAAGAGAACTACAGTATTCATCTAAATACTGGTGAGACTTTCAATACCCGTAGTATCATCTTGGCGACAGGTGCTCAGTGGAGAAAGCTTGGTGTACCGGGCGAAGAAGAAAATATCGGTAAAGGCGTGGCTTTCTGTGCGCATTGTGACGGTCCATTCTTTAAAGGTAAAGACATCTCAGTGATCGGCGGTGGTAACTCAGGCGTTGAAGCAGCACTAGATTTGGCAGGTATCGTCAATCACGTTACTGTACTCGAGTTCGCTGATGAGTTAAAAGCTGACCAAGTACTGATCAATAAAGCCAAAGAGAAAACCAACATTGAGTTCATTACTGGTGCAGCGACGCAAGAGATCAAAGCGACTGATGGTAAAGTATCGTCTATCGTCTACCAAGATCGCAGCACAGGTGAGACTCATGAGCGTGATTTATCAGGGGTGTTTGTACAGATTGGTTTAGTACCAAACACTGGATTTATCAAAGGCTTCGTTGATCTAAACCGCTTTGGTGAGATCGAAATCGATGAGCGTTGCCGTACAGATCGTAAAGGTATCTTTGCTTGTGGTGATGTAACCACCGTGCCATTTAAGCAGATTAACATTGCGATGGGTGAAGGTAGTAAAGCGGCATTGTCAGCCTTTGAATACCTAGTCATGCAGTAAGCTGTTCAGTTTAGTTTCAGTATAAAAGTCCACCTCGGTTGAGGTGGTTTTTTTGTGCTATCGCATAAACACGTCTATATAAAAAAATCCTGATATTTATAAAATAGACTCTTAAGTAAACGAATAACGCGATTTCACTCAGAAAATATCAGTATTTACGTTACAAATTCGACATTTGCATTACAAACTCGTGTTGTTGATGCAATAATGTATGCAATAAAACCTATCATAGCGTCATGAACTATAAGGAAAATAGGCATGGAATACATTGAAGCTTTTTTTGCCCTAGTCGGGGATCTAACGTGGGGCTGGGCGCTCGTGCCTATGCTAATTATCTTTGGTTTATTATTTACCATCGTAGGTAGATTTGCTCAGTTTAAATATTTTAAACGTATGTTCCGTGTGTTCAAAACGGATGAAGTAGGAGACGACGGAATTTCTGCTCGTCAGGCGTTGCTCGTTTCTATCGGTGGACGTGTGGGCGGCGGTAACATTGCTGGCGTTGCTGTTGCCATCTCTTTAGGAGGACCGGGAGCGGTATTCTGGATGTGGGTTGTGGCCTTAATTGGCATGATGACTAGCATTGTGGAATGTAGCTTAGCGCAGCTTTATAAGCGTAGAGACACTGATGGTAACTTTCGCGGTGGCCCTGCGACCTATATTTTACATGGGTTAGGTAAAGACTATCGCTGGCTTGCCGTCATTTATGCTATTGCTTTACTACTGTCTTTCTCTATCGGGTTTATCGCGTTCCAAGGTAATACGGTGGCAGGTTCTGCGCTTGAAAGCTTTGGGATTGATCGCTGGATATCGGGTGTGGTATTGGTCATTGCAGGTGGATTTATTGTCTTTGGCGGTATTCAGCGCATTGCAAAAGTAGCTGACGTTGTCATTCCTATTATGGCATTAATCTATATTGGTATGGCACTTGTTGTTATATTGCTCAATGTCACAGAACTGCCTACGTTGATGGTAATGATTGTCAAAAATGCATTTGGCATTGAGTCTGTCGTGGGCGGTGGTATTGGTGTGGCGATTGAGCAAGGTATGAAGCGTGGTTTATTCTCTAATGAAGCAGGTCTAGGTTCTGCGCCTAATATTGCTGCCACCGCTTATGCCACTCATCCTGTGAGTCAAGGTATCTCGCAGTCATTATCTGTATTTATTGATACGATAATCGTATGTAGTGCCACCGCATTTATGATTTTACTGAGCGGCGTATATCAACCAGGTGCTGAAGTCGATGGTATTGTACTGGCACAGCAAGCGTTAACGACTCAGCTTGGGAACTGGGCGCAGTATATTCTGACTATATCGCTATTGTTATTTACACTAAGTTCTATCATGTATAACTACTACATGGGTGAAAATGCCATTAATTTCTTGGTCAAAAAGAATATCAAAATGGCGACTCTGGTTTTGCGAGTTGTTGTGATTGCGGTATTATTCTTGGGTGCAGTGGCTCCTGCAGCAACCGCAGTATTCTTCTTTGCTGATCCGTTGATGGGTGTGCTAGCGCTAGCAAACTTATTGGCCTTGATAATG
Source organism: Psychrobacter sp. NPDC078501 (assembly GCF_044900935.1). NCBI lineage: Bacteria > Pseudomonadati > Pseudomonadota > Gammaproteobacteria > Moraxellales > Moraxellaceae > Psychrobacter > Psychrobacter sp. NPDC078501. Next base: position 75,945 of record NZ_JBJDOS010000004.1, read on the forward strand.
TTATTTCCGCGAGCTAAGCGTCTATTGGACGACTTTGCAAGTCAGTTAAAATCAGGGATTAAAGAGCCGTTGTTCGATGCGCAAGAGTATGAAAAACTGGATCTTGATCTGAGCGCATGGGGCAAAAAAGCAGTAAAAGAAGCCTTAGACCAAAAACAGTAGTACTCGTACGCTTTATTTCTCATGAAAGAAAAAACCACTTTAGCTAAGCTGAAGTGGTTTTTTTATGTAAGATATTATTTATGCCTAAAATGAATGGTTATTCGCCAATACGCCAGCTATCGACATGATCTCGCCTGCTTCATCTTCTTCAATAATTCGAGTTTCTATCAGTGCTGATTGTTGCCACGCCTGTATGTGCGGATGATTTAGAATGGTTTGGCAATACTGTTTGGTCAGTGGCTGCAAAGTAATATTGGACGCATCAGCATAAGTCTGTAATCGCAGCACCACTGGAGCGAAGAATACATCAGCTGCTGTGAAATCTCCGAATAAGAAACTGTCTGCTGAGCGATCTTTTAAACAATCGGCAAAGATGTCTTCGATACGAGTAATATCAGCCAAACAAGCATTACTTGGTTGTATCTTAGCCGTTGCTCGTATATTCATCGGCATCTCATTACGAATGCCTGTCAATCCCGAATGCATCTCAGCCACGATGCTTTGGCAATAGGCGCTATTTATTCTACTTTGATTGTTATTACGTTTTTCAGCGTTAGATTTATCAATACCTGTCCAAATATCAATATCCGTAAAGTACTTATTGACATGCATAGCAATAGCTAAGGTGTCCCAAACGGTTACTTTATTATCTTTTTCACCATAGACTAAAATAGGCACTTTACCCGTTGGTGAATGCGTTTCGAGCGTTGAACGTGCTGATGGATGAAACAGCTCAATAAGTTGCTCATCAAAATCAACATGAAATGCTTTAAGCAACAGCCACGCTCGTAGCGACCAAGAGGAGTAGTTCTTATTACCAATAATTAATAGCGGTTTTTGCATCATAGAGTCCTATTAAGCGATAACAGTAGCATTTTATTATGTACTCAATATTGAGTATTGACCAGTCTATAACCCGAGCAATATTTCTATCATTTAAATCACATTTCAAAAAAAACGCCCATCCAATGTTTGGAAGGGCGCTTATTTAGACGGGCACTTATTTAGAAGGACGCTTTTGTTTTCTCGTACTTACTACAATCAGTTCTTGTTTTTGATTAGGAAAATAACGGGCAGCGCAACGACATACATCAGCACACCGTACAAAGCAGCAGGCAGCGCAATAACAGGCAGTGTGCTCACGCCCATGATGATAGGGGCTAAGGTAATAGCCGTCGTGCTATTTTGGATACTGGTTTCTATCGAGATGGTTTTGGTATCAAACCAGCTAAGCTTTAGAACTCTAGAGATTAGGATGCTAATAGCGAATAAAATAGCAATGATAAAGATAAGTTCTAAACCAATTTGAGTGAATTGTGTTTGTAGTAATTGCCAGTTAGAGGCAATAGCAGCAAAGACAATTAGTACAAAAAACACGCTGGCCAAGCCGTTTAGAAGACTGCTGCGACGTACCATAAAGTCCGTAAACTTGTGGCGAGCAAGCATACCAAGAGACACTGGCAGTGTGGTCAATAAGAACATGACTAGGCCAATCTTTATCGCGCTAATAGAGTTCGCCTGATCTTTCATAAAATGATCAAAAGCCAACGTAATTAGAATGGGCAGCGTAATTACCGACAATATGCTGACCACACCAGTCAACGCGATAGAGAGCGCGACATTTCCTTTGGCATAGTAGGTCAGCATGTTGCTAGTGACGCCGCCGGGACAAAAACTAATCAGCATAATCCCAAAAGCAATGGCTGGTGGCGGAGCCGTTACTAACACGACTGCTAGCGCAACCAAGGGTACCAACACAACTTGATTGATTAAGCCAACAAAGAACGCTTTTGGATATTTGGCAATGACCTTAAAATCACTAAGTTTTAGCCCTGCTCCTAGAGTGAACATAATGTAGGCAAGGGCTAGTGGCAATAATGCTAGCGCGGTATTATTCATCAAACATTCCTTGTAAAACTAAAATGCCATATCAAGATGGCGTTTTGAAAGTAAATAGCAGCGGGGCAACCTTGTCACCATACAGCTGCTCACATTCCATGTGTTTAGGTATTTAATCGTCTAGCTAATGAGGTGTCTTAACCACCAAGCTAGATCAAGCCTATCAAATGATAATAGCGGTATTACGCTCGTATAGTAACCCACTTGTCGTGACTATTGAGGTTGGTCGAGGTTGCTGTACAGCTATCGGGAAGTGATTGGGCTGTGACTAGGTAGTGATTAGGCTGTTTGTGGTTAATGAAAATTTGAGCATAATGATAAGCGCAATAAAAAGCCCACAAGATTCTGTGGGCTAAATACACTAACTTTCTAGTCTACTTATGCTGCACTAGTCGTCTAGTAAATCCATTTGCTTGGCTGCTTCATAGATACCGTTTGAGCGGTTACCCGTGCGGCAAAAAATCAGCATTGGCTGCTCAGCTTGATTAAAGAAATCTGCAAACGTTTCGACGTGAGTTTGATTCAGCTCATTACCTGCAAAAGAAATCTCTTTATAAGCAAGTCCAGCTTCTTTAGCTGCTGCTTCGATTTCGGCACTGGTTGGCTGATTTGGCTCTTCACCGTCAGGACGGTTATTAATAATTGTTTTGAAACCATTTTCGGCAATCATAGGCACTTGGTCAGGCGTGATTTGTCCGGTAAAGCTAACTTCATGGCTCATAAGAGCTCCTTTTTTTATTGGTGTTGTTGGGTTTATAAAACGTGTTAGTTCAAGCTATGGTTGTTATAACAGACCTTGCATCAATGCGCTTTGGTAAAGTAGCTTGGCGCGTGCCCCAGTACCGCAAAACATTAATATAGGCTTGGGCATTGAGTGGTAGAAATCGGCAAACTGCTCAACCGTCAGCATACTTAGGCGTTCATCATCAAACGGCAGATGCTGATACGCTAGGTTCGCCTGTTCGGTAGCAGTCGCCAAATCACAGCTATTAGGCTGTGTTTCAATCTCGGCATCTGGGCGAATATTAAGCACTGAGCGATAACCAAGCTCAGCAATCTTAACGCATTGGCTTGGGTATATTTGCTTATAAATCGTTAAATCATCGGTCATAAAATAGGTTCAGTTATATTTGTTAAGGTATATTTATTATTGATGGTTGGACTAAGAGTATCAAAGGACTATAAATCAGCATTTTTTAGGCCGATTTCTAGGTTAATTGATTCCCTATTTAGTGTGTCTAGCATAACACAGGCGCTATCATAGCGATATTGTGTTGTAGGCGACAATAGTAATTGAGGACGAGGGAAATTAATGTCGTAGCGATTTTATTGTGGTCAAATTATAGATTACTTTAATGCATCGACAGCATCTAAAGTACTCAGATAGACTTGCCCTGATAGCTCACTAATCAATGGGGTGTGACCGATGATGTCCATCACAGGACCTTTGATAAAACTAAAATGTAAGCGCTTATTCTGTAACGCCAACTCATGATTTAAGGTACAAAGCATTTCTTGGGCGGTCAGATCTATATGGTTGACGGCAGCCATAATCAATATGATTTCATTGGCATCTGGATATTGCTGCATGGCATTGAGGATGCGTCGATGTACAGATTCACTATTACCAAAAAACAAACTCTCATCGATACGCAACATCAATAAGTTGTCAAAAGTTACGACGTCATGGCGATTGATATTACGAAAATGTCCTGTACCGCCCAATTGCCCAACGACAGCCACATGTGGCTTACTCGACTGCCAGATGAGACTGGCGAATGACACCATTAAACCAATGACCAGCCCTGTGTTTAGACCAAATATCAGCACACCGACGAACGCAGCCAAAAAGCTAGCACCATCTAAGCGATCACGCTGCCATGCAGATTTCAACGTTGCAATATCTATCAGGCCAATGATAGAGGCCATGATAGTTGCGCCCAGTAATGCATAGGGTAGTGGAGCAAGCGCATTGCTAAAGGCTATGAGCGCGGCCATCATCACCAGTACGGTGACGAGACTAGCAAGTGGTGTCTTCGCGCCTGAATCGGCATTGATAGCCGAACGCGAAAAGCCACCCGCAACCGCAAAACTTTGGAATAGTCCACCAGACAGATTGGCCAGTCCAAGTCCAGTCAGTTCACGATTGGCATCAAAGCTCTCACCACGCAAGCGAGCATAGGTACTGGCAACTGAACTGCTCGACACAAATACGATCAGTGCCATCAATCCTGCGGTTGGCAAGAGTTTCAGCGCCTCTTGTAGGTCTGAGATATGCGGTAACGTAAAGCTCGGTAGCCCTTGTGGAATACGACCGATGGTTGCGACACCATGTGTGCTCCAATGCAGGGCCATACTGAGTACGATAGCGACACCAAGTAAAATAAGCGGAAATAAGCGCTCTGCCCATTTGGCATATGACGATGATAGCCACGTCTGCCATATCCACTCACTTGCATAGCGATTAGCAACCAATAGCGCAAATGCGGTAATACCGATAGCTAAGGTTAATGGATGCAGCTGGCTGGCATAGCGTTGCATGGTAGTCAAATACCCGATCAAACTATTACCAGTGACAGGGATGTCTGTCAGATATTTGAGCTGACTGACAAATATAAGGACCGCTGCACCGCTTACAAACCCTGCGGACACACCGCGACTGATAAACTGCATGATCCAGCCAAGTTTTAACCGTCCTGCTATCCATAGCAGTGCACCTACCATCAGTGCCAATAGGCTAGCCATCAGTGCATACTGTTCAGTGCCTTGCTCAGCATAAGGCAGTAGACCACTGGCGGTCATAATGGCGGTAATGGCAACCGGTCCTACGGCTTGCACGTTGCTAGAGCCGAGCCACGCATAAACGAGGACAGGTACGATCGCTGCATATAGGCCATAGACAGGTGGCAGTCCTGCAAGCACCGCGTAACCTAGGCTCTGCGGTATGACCAACACACCCACCACTATGCCTGCGACGAGATCAGTCGGTAACGCTGAGAGCTGGTATTGACGCAGCCAAGCTGGAATCAGACGAGCGACGATAGAGGACATATCAATCACCACAGTAGATAGTACAAATAATTAGGCGAGGGCGGCGTTATTCTGCTTTGGCGCAAAAACGTTGATACAGTAGATCGAGTACAGCTAGCGCATGCTCGCTTGCGATACTATAGTAAATTTGTTTCCCTTCGCGGCGTGTGGCGACCAGCTCGTCTTTACGCAATATACCCAATTGCTGCGATAAGCTCGGCTGTCCAACCCCGACCAAGTCTTCGAGCTCACCGACACAATATTCACCTTGGGTCAATTGACAAAGAAGAAGTAGGCGATCAGGGTGCGATAGCGACTTTAATAGTTGGCTGGCTTGTAGCGATGCTTGCTGCATTTGCTTGGCAAGATCGGCAGGTACTAAATCTGCAGTATCAGACGACCCATCGTCAGTGGTACTGCGAGTAGGTGTACCTTCGGCTGAAATAGAAGTAGTCAGAACAAATTCCTTACATTAGATGGTAACAAATGCCATGATGTTTTGAACAATATATAGTTGATTATCAATGATATCACGCCACATAGCAAGTTATCATTAATTACATTATATAAATTGATAAATTGTATGGTGGTTGTTATATTGGTGGCATCAGATAAGTCGTAGGAACGCATTATATACGACTGAATATCATACTTAGGGGTTAATTAAAGATAAAAATCCCTATGTCCAAAATATGTATAAATAACTTACGTATAAATAATTAAAGAGGCCGCCATGCAAGTTCATTCTTTTTTAGATAGCGATACAGAAACTTATACCCACGTACTTGCTGATACTGAGCAAAAATTATGCGCCATTGTCGATCCTGTATTGAACTTCGATGCTAAGTCAGGCCGAACCAATACCAGCAGTGTCGATGAAGTGATTGAGTTTGTACGTGAGCAGGATTGGGCACTCAAGTACATTATTGAAACCCATGCACATGCAGATCATTTATCAGCGGCCATTCATGTAAAAGAAAGCCTTGGCGGACAATTAGTCATCGGTCAGCATATCACCGAAGTACAAAAAATCTTTAAGCAAATTTTTAACTTCGACACCAGTTTCCGCACTGATGCCAGCCAGTTTGATATTTTAACAGATGAAGGCGAGACCTTAGAGCTTGGCAATATTACTATCACTGCGATGTATGTACCTGGTCATACGCGTGCCGATATGGCCTATCTAGCCGCTGATGATGAGAAAACAGTGGTATTCGTTGGGGATACGTTGTTTGCGCCTGATGTCGGTACAGCACGCTGCGATTTCCCTGGTGGCGACGCCAAAACACTCTATCAGTCTATTCAGAAGCTGCTAGCACTTCCTGAGGATACGGTCATGTATCTGTGTCATGATTATCCGAGCAAAGGTCGTCAGCACTGCCCAACGACGACAGTAGCCGCACAAAAACTAGAAAATATCCATGTCAAAGACAGTATAAACGAAGCAGAGTTTGTGCAGATGCGTGAGCGCCGTGATGCGACTCTAGATATGCCTCGCCTTATCATTCCCGCTGTACAAATCAATATCGATGCAGGACATTTCCCCGAGCCAGAAGATAATGGTACGCGCTATCTAAAAGTTCCGATCAATGTCCTTGGTGGATAAGTTAAACAGTGTAATAAATGAAAGTCATTACCTGATGCAGCACTACGTAAGTATCGTATGATTGATATCTATAAGAATGCTAACCTGTAGACTGTCCATTTTTAGATGCTATGTATGACCAACTGCAAGCGCTAAGGGCGGCAATAACCGGAGAAAGCGATGAACCCTTACGAGCGCTATGTGTTGCCAAAGATGATAGATATTGCCTGTAGTACAGGCAATGTGATGAAAGCGCGTTCCAAAATTGTTCCGCAAGCGCTTGGTAAGGTGTTGGAGATTGGCATTGGCAGCGGTCTGAATTTGCAGTTCTATGATGCTAATAAAGTCTCCTCTATCATCGGTGTGGATCCAGCGGCTCAGATGCAGTCACTGGCTCGTGAGCGTGCAGCTGACATTGGCATTCCGGTTGAAGTGATAGCCGTCGATGTACAAGGTATCCATGCTGATACGGATCAATTTGATACGATTGTGATGACTTTTACCTTGTGCAGTATTGATGATCCAGTAGCGGCGCTCCGAGAAATGGCGCGAGTGTTAAAACCTAACGGACGCTTATTATTTTGTGAGCATGGACTGGCACCAGATTCTTCTGTTGAGCGTTGGCAGCATCGATTGACGCCTTTTTGGAAACCTATAGCGGGAGGATGTCATTTAGATCGCGATATTCCGGCGCTTATTAGAGAAGGTGGGTTTGCTATTGATGAGTTGAGCGAAGCGTATTTGCCCGGTCCACGGCCGATGAGCTATGTGTATAGCGGTGTGGCACAGCAACTGGCATAAAGGATAAGCCCAATTAACTATGCTAAAATTATTTATGCAATCAATCAACGCAACGACGACTACAGCTATAACCACAGCAAGCAAGGTAAATAGCCTTTAGATAAGAGCGTTCATGAAGAGTATTTGAAATAACAAAATAATTAGAATAGGAATTAAATAATGAGCGAGCAAAGTTTTCATCTAGTATGCCCACATTGCCAAGCAACCAACCGTGTACCTGCTGCACGGTTAAGCGCTGCGCCAAAGTGCGGTAAATGTGGTCAGCCATTATTGACTGCTAGTCCGCATGAGCTCAATGCGCAAACAGCCAATAAGGTTATCCAAAAGAACGATGTGCTGACTATCGTGGATTTTTGGGCGAGCTGGTGTCAGCCTTGTATTATGATGGCGCCAGAGTTCAAGAGCGCTGCTAGCCAATTGCCACAGGTGGTCTTTGCCAAGGTACAAACGGATAAATACGAGCAGGCAGCCGCGCCTTATAATATTCGCAGCTTGCCAACGATGGTTGCTTTTAGAAATGGTAAAGAAGTCGCGCGACAATCAGGCGCGCTACCAAGTCATCAAATCATCCAATGGGTGCAAGGCTTACAGTCGTAATATTAGTCAGGCTAGATTACTTTTTCTCCAAACTATCTATCCAAGCGCTCATGTTTTCTTATAAAAACCGCAGCAATAAAAAAGCCAATATGCGATCTGCATATTGGCTTTTTGCTATTTCACGTACTATTTTGCTATGTCACGTACTATTTTACGGTGTCAGGCACTATCTTAATCATTTAGATAGCCTTGCACTTTCTTAAGCTTATTCACCATAAATCTTGATGCCATTGGCAAAGCTACAACGCTGAATGCGCGCCGACTGGACAATTGCATCACGCTCACCGTATAGACGCGATAATTTTGCATCACGTGCTTTGGTATTGTTGCTCTTGCCTAAACCAAAACTGATATTCGGCGAGATACCCCAGCGTCCTGCAGAGACGCCAACACCGACGCCTGATGCCGATAGGGTAGATTGTTCATTACGAGCCGCTTCGACATATCGGTTGACGCGAGTGTACTCTTGACTAAGTGCTTGGCAGTTATAATTTTGATAAGTACTTGGCGGTACATATTGCGGGGTGATGTTACCAGTAGAGGCACAGCCTGAGAGCGCAAAAATGCCAGCTAGTAGTGTCGCTGTCGTAAACGTTTTCATAATGGCTCCAGTAGGCTAAGTGATTGTATTTATATCTATTTAAGATAGCAAAAATAGCGCAATTAAGATATTGAAAATCCATCGATGATGAAAAATTTTCGCATCATGTCATCAACATATCGACAGCTTTCTAAAATGGTTGCTTATTAAAACAGAAAATCGCTTATTAAAATAAGTTTGCTGGTTTGGCAAAGGCAAGTATGACGATACCAATATAGGCGACGGCAGCAATAAGAATACCTGTTTTTCTTTGCACAGGTGTCGCATCAACTTTAAACGCTTTAATACTAGAGCTAATAGCAGCGATAAGTAAAATGATTTTGGCAAACACCCACTGGACAGGAGCGTTGGCACCCATCAATTGCATTAGCATCATCGCACCTGACAGGATAAGCAGGGCATAGATAATATGCGTGGCTATTTTGACCACACGTGGTGCGCGGCGGTCTGCGCTGAGTACTAAGTAGCTTTGATATAAAAATAGCGCAACAGTCAGCGCTGCCATCAGCATATGTAGGTGTTTCATTGAATATTGCTCCCTCTAAAACTGCAGTATATAGGCTAATTTAGAATAGTTAGTTGCGATGCAAACATAGTCGGCTATTTGTTTTGACCAGCACATAATGGACTCGCAGGGCTTTGACCTTGCCATTCTGTCGGAGTATAGGCATGGATAGCGAGGGCATGTACTTGACCGCCTTGTGAAGTGAGCAAAGGCGTGACTAGGCCATATATAAGCTGATGACGCCCGACCAGTCGTTTGCCTTCAAAAGCATCGCTAACGATAGTGAGCTTAAAATGGCTCTCTTTACCTTCAAAGTAACCGGCATGCGACATCGACTCATTTATCAGTTCGATATGCTGCGGCGCAAGCGCCTGTAATTCGGCATGAAGTGCGTCGGCAGTAGGTGTGGTACTCATAACAATCCTTCAATGTATTTTGTGCAATTTGATTGAGCTATCTGCAAATAATATTTATCAGCATTATAACAGACACGGTAAGCGGGATAGAGTGCGATTGCCAAACCGATCAATTGCAAACCCTGCCGATTACAGTGCTTATCAACTACAGTGCTTATCAACTACAATGCTTGCCAATTATAAAACCTGTAATGTCTGGCTATAATTAAAAAAGCAAAGCACAACGCTTTGGCTGTACTTTGCTTCTATGATATCTAAACACGCACTGATAAAGCGTAAAAGTCGCTAATTAGCTACTTATTAGCGGCGCGACTGTTGATATAGAGGCGTAACTTTTGGCATCAATGACTGTAACTCTGCGATACGGCTGCTGCTCGTTGGGTGAGTGCTAAGGAATTGTGGTGGCTCACCTTGGCTTGCTTTTTGCATTTTTTGCCAAAGCGTAACAGCCGCCTGAGGGTTATAACCTGCACGTGCCATCAGCTCAAGACCAATCTGATCAGCTTCACTTTCTTGAGTGCGACTGTGGGGTAGGCTCAAGCCTAAATTACCCGCAGTACCAGCTAACTCAGCCTGTCCTTGTGATAAGCCAAATATACTAGCAGCCAGACCAATACCAGTTTGGGTTGCATACTCGCGTGACAGACGCTCGCGTGAATGCTCACGTAGTGCATGAGAGATTTCATGACCCATGATGGCAGCAATCTCATCATCAGTGAGGTTCAGACGATCGATGATGCCTGAATAAAACATAATTTTACCACCCGGCACCACAAATGCATTTAGATCGTTAGACTTGATGGTGTGTACTTCCCATTGCCATTTGGCTGCATCTGCGCGGTAGACGCCAACTTGACCGACTAGACGGTTCGCAATATTTTTTAAGCGGTTTAGCTGAGCGGTGTTGGTATCTAGCACACCTTTTGATTTTGCGTCTTGTATTGTTTTGGCATAGCTTTGGGCAGATAGTGCCAATACTTGCTCACTAGACACTAATAGCAACTGCTGACGATCAACACCAACTGCGCCAGAATTGGTAGTGCTGGTACAACCAGTTAAGGTGAGTGCTGACAACGAAGCGGCCATCACTGTCGTGGTTAATAACTTCTTCATAAAAATATCCTCTCTATAAGATGGAAAAACATAAAGTCAAACAAGTTAAAAAATAGTGCAGCAGATGTGGGAGCCGTGTTTATTAATCTTTTAGTAGTGCTCATTTATCCGCTTAAACAGTAAAAGTCTACCTTAACTGCCATTGGACATAAGTATAATAATGTTAACCACCTAAAACCAAGATAGGAAAAGTAACAATAAAGCGTATGATTGTAAGTGCGATATCTTTTTATTAGAGTGCAAATAGTGAGTTTTTACTTTATCGATTGTCTTATGACCACTATGAAGCTAAAGGAAGTAGAGCTCAGACTTAAAGTTCTATAATTAATGTGAAATATTTTTCATTTAATTAAAATTAATTCCTGTTTTTAAATCAATTGCTTATGTTGATTTATCCGATAAAAAGGGCATTTAGCTAAAAATATTAGAAATAAATTCTAAAAAAGGTATTGACACCCACAGAATATTTGCTAAAATGGCCAGCCTATCGAGACGGAGTAGTTGTTAACAACACTACGGATTGATACTAAGCGGGAATAGCTCAGTGGTAGAGCATAACCTTGCCAAGGTTGGGGTCGAGAGTTCGAATCTCTTTTCCCGCTCCAAATATGGCTTGAAAAAGCGCAAAAAGCCTCACTTCACAGTGAGGCTTTTTTTTATGTGTAAAATCTGTCCTAAGTCAGCTAATAGCGAAAACATAGAAAGTAACGCCTGACGCTAACTATCAGCAAGACAGAGATTATTAGTATTGAAGAATAGATGCGCACCCCGAATACCTGAGCAAACTAAACCTATAGCAACATAAGGGTATCCAATGCCACCAAAACCGCTTACATTAATCAGTGCTAAGCTCGCCTTTATCATATCCGCCATCGTCATCGGTATCATGGGTATCACCATGATCGGCTTTGGCTGGGTGCCGCACCTGTCTCTTATATTGGCTATCTGTGTGCTACTGGCTATCGGTATGTATAAAGGACTCAGCTTTGATGACATGCAAGCGCAAATGGCCTCAGGTGTCATGCGTGGTATTGGTGCCATCTATTTGTTCTTCTTTATCGGACTGATGGTTGCGGCTTTGATGATGTCAGGTGCGATTCCCACACTTATGTATGTAGGCTTTCAGCTGATCTCCCCTGAGTACTATTATATCTCTGCCTTTATCCTCACCTCTATTATCGGTATTGCTCTAGGCAGTAGTTTGACGACTGCAGCTACTTTGGGCGTGGCGTTTATTGGTATGAGTAATGCCTTTGATGCCAATGTGGCGATAGCGGCAGGGGCAGTAGTATCAGGCGCGTTCTTTGGTGATAAGATGTCGCCCTTATCTGATACTTGTACGATTGCCTCTTCCGTCGTTGGTATTGATCTGTTTGAGCATATTCGCAATATGATGTATACGACAGTGCCTGCGTGGATACTGACGGTGATCTTGTTTTGGATGTTCTCAGGACAGACGACCAGTGCTGATCTGAGTCAAGTAACCATATTGCAAGGTCAGTTGATAGACAGTGGTTTGGTACATGGGTATTCAGTAATGCCCTTTGTGGTATTAGTCGGATTGGCACTGTTTCGGGTCAATGCGATCTATACGATTATCTGTACTATTGCTGCGGCACTGATCATTACTTATATCCATAGCTCACCAAGCTTTGGACAATTGGGTGGGTATCTGTTTGCAGGCTATGCTCCTGCTGAGTCATTAGAGTTGGGTGAGGTAGGCGGTATGCTGTCGCGCGGCGGTGTACAGAGTATGTTCTTTACCCAGGCGATTGTGATACTGGCATTAAGCTTAGGTGGTCTATTGACCGCATTAGGGATTCTACCAGCACTATTATCTGGTATTAAGGATACATTGACGACATCAGGACGAGCGATATTTGCCGCAGCGATGTCGGCGCTGAGCATTAACGTGCTGATCGGTGAGCAGTATTTGAGTATTCTATTATCAGGTACGGCATTTCGATCGACGTTTGAGCGTTTACATCTACATCCTAAGAATCTGTCGCGGACGATTGAGGATGCAGGAACGGTGATTAATCCATTAGTGCCTTGGAGTGTGTGCGGGGTGTTTATCAGTCAGGCGTTAGGGGTGCCGGTATTGGATTATCTGCCTTATGCGTTCTTCTGTTATTTGTCATTGCTGCTGACGCTGCTATTCGGGTTCACTGGGCTGACGATTAGTCGGGTTAAAGAGGGGAAGGCGACCCAAAATTAATAGCAATTGATATTGTTATGGATAATAGAAGTGTTGATTAATACTGATCCCAGTACGGATTGTCACCGAACTGCTCGGCAATAAAATCAATCAAGTAACGACAACGCTGCGACAAAAAACGATTTTTTGGATAAACAGCATAAGCGGTTAGGGTTGGCAGTTGATAGTGTTGGAAGACAGGTACAAGCTCGCCAAGCGCCAGTTGTTTATAAGCAATAAAAGTCGGCACAAAGGTAACCCCATGCCCTTTGACTGCCAAATCCACTAAGAACTCACCATTGGTGGCTTTGATTTTGGCATCTATCGTACGATGATGACTTCTGCCTTCAGTATCCACCAAGTTTATACTATTGGTTTGACCGAGACTGTATTGCAAAAGCGCATGGTTGTCTAAGTCGTCTAGCGTTTCAGGCGTGCCCATTCTTGCCAAATAATCGGGACTGGCGCAAATCACACAACGAATCAATGCCAACTTTTTTGCTTGATAGCTAGAATCTTGTAGCTCTCCGATTCGAATAGCCAGCTCATAACCTTCTTCAATCAAATCGATACGTCGGTCAGAAAAATCCAGATCGAATCTCAGATTGGGATGTTTATTGGCGTATTTATCAATCACATCGTTCAAGTGCATGAGTCCAAAGGACAACGGCGCTGTCATTTTTAGCGTACCTTCAATACGCATGGGAGCGTCAGTAGCATGCTCATTGACAGCGTCAACCGCACGCAAGATATTGTTCACTTGCTGATAATACTGCTCACCAGCTTGCGTCAATTTAGATTGGCGGGTAGTACGGCTGATTAACTGACTGCCTAAACGCTCTTCCAATTCTTTAAGTCGGCGACTGACGGCTGATTTTGCAATATTTAACTGCTCAGCCGCTTTGGTAATACTACCTGCCTCAACAATGCGTACAAACATCGCCATGTCTTCTAATTGACCCATTATCGATGCCTCATGATTGTTCTTACACCAAGAACTTATATTTGTGATTATTGCTGTTTATCCCATGCTAGTCAACGCCTATAATCGCGCTATTCTCTATTCAGAAACATGATTAAACACACTTTTGGAGCATTATTATGGAGAAATTACAGCAATTTAGCGCACCGCTCGGTCGTCTATTATTATCAATCATTTTCATCTTTGCAGGCATTGGTAAAATCACAGATTATGCGACTACTCAAGGCTATATGGAGTCAGTAGGTGTGCCTGGTATGTTATTACCATTGGTAATTGCGTTTGAGGTACTAGGTGGTATCGCTATCTTGCTAGGTTATAAAGCTCGCCCAATCGCTTTCTTGTTTGCCGGGTTTAGCATCGTGTCAGCTATTCTTTTTCATCAGTTCTGGACTGACGAATCACAGATGATCTCATTTATGAAGAATATTTCAATCGCAGGTGGGTTTTTAATGATTTTTGCTCATGGTGCGGGTGCTTACTCAATAGACAATAAGCGATAAACAATCAGTGGCTGAGTTACCTCTTATACGTTTACGAAGAATAATCATAAAGGGGTACTTTCGAATAAAGAGCGTCATGAAATTTTCACAGAAAACCTCAACAGCAGACAGTTTTCTATATAAGCATAACTTAAAGTAATTTATATAAAGTTAGCTGTGCTAATATATGTAAAAAATCTGTAGTACATTAGAACTGCTCTAATTGTTCTAAAAAACAGAATAGTTAATTGCATTTAGTGTTGTTTATCTATGTAGAATTAATAATTATAATAAGCCCATTGTTTAAATAGATTAATCGATAATAAGTATATAGAGGATTAATCTGTTGATAGCTAAGGACAAATTATGAAAACAATCTATCATGCAGCAGACTCACGTGGCGATGCCAATCATGGCTGGCTTAAAAGCAGACATACCTTTAGCTTTGCCAATTATCATAATCCCGAACGTATGGGATTTGGGGCCTTACGCGTTATTAATGATGATTTTGTCATTGGCGGTCAAGGGTTTGGCAATCACTCGCACCGTAACATGGAAATTATCAGTATACCTCTATCCGGCAAGCTCGCTCATGGCGATAATATCGGTAATGAGGGCATCATAAAAACTGGTGAAATTCAAGTGATGTCAGGGGGTACAGGCATTACCCATAGTGAAATGAACGGTGACGATGCAGAGGCTGTGAGGTTTTTGCAGATTTGGGTAATACCAAACAAAATGGATGTCGCACCGCGTTATCAGCAAGTGCATATGGGCGATATCATGCGACCTAACGAGTTTAGCCAAGTGCTATCACCTTATTCTGATGATGCAGGGGTTTGGATTCATCAAGATGCTTGGTTTAGCATGGGTGATTTTGACGAAGGTATATCGCAAACTTACCAGTTAAATGATCCTAACAATGGTGTCTACGTATTTGTCCTCAGCGGTGAAGTGGTGATAGATGGCCAAGTCCTGTCTACTCGTGACGGCATTGGTATGTGGGATATTCAGAGCTTTACGATGGACGCAACAGTAGCTAGCCGTGTGCTAGTGATGGAAGTACCACTATTTATGTAATCAAGAACAAAGCTCTTTATCAATTAAAGCACTTATATCAATAACCATTAACGCTAAAAAATATTTTTATTAACAACTATTTTACTAACAACGTGGAGAAACACTATGTCAGATTTAACAACATTACAGCAGCTAGCAGAGAAACGTCGTTCTATCTATGCGCTAAGCAACCAGCTACCAGTAGCTAACGACGAAATCGTAAAAATAGTTGAGCATGCTATTTTGCACACGCCATCGTCGTTTAACTCGCAATCGACACGTATCGTTGTATTGTTCGGCGATGACCATCGTAAATTGTGGGACATGACCGAAGATACATTACGCGAAATCGTTGGTGACGAAGAGAAGTTCAAATCGACCAAAGAGCGTGTCAATGGTTTCCGTAACGGTGCTGGTACTGTATTGTTTTTTGAAGATCAAGCAGTCGTTAGAGGCATGCAAGAAGCAGCGCCACTATATGCTGATAACTTCCCAATTTGGGCAAGTCAAACCAGTGCCATGCATCAGTATGTTATCTGGACGGCACTAGCCAGTATCGATGTTGGCGCAAACTTACAGCACTACAATCCAGTAATCGATCAAAAAGTAGCTAGCGCTTGGGATATCGACAAAGACTGGACGCTAAATGCACAATTGGTATTTGGAACGATTGAGCAGCCAGCGGGCGAAAAAGCATTTAAGCCAGTCGAAGAGCGTATGAAAGTTTTTGGTGCGTAAGATAGAGTAGTCTATTTTATATAGTCCCCAAAAATAAATAGTCCCAAAAGCTTACGTAAAACAAAAAGCGCCACTCAGTAATCTCTGGGTGGCGCTTTTTTATTGATGATATTATTTTATTGAGGGTGAGAATTGTAGATTTTATCGAATAGCCTGCAGCTAAGCTAAGTTCCTGAGCAAATTACGTAGAGATTGACAACTATTTACGTTGCATCAAACTATTAGCCACCCATGCTGGACCGATTAACAAAAACTGTAGATCCTTAAAGAAAGAAGGTTTTTTGCCTTCGATTTTATGCCCGATGAATTGTCCAATCCATGCAACGATAAATACCGCTGCCCACGCTTTAAAGCCCCATGGCATCGCTGCCATCACTGACAGACAGATAAGAATAAACATCCCCATCGCTAAAAACAGTGGCGTAGATAAACGCATATAAAACAGTAGTACCAATGCGCTAAGCACCAAGGTAAACCATACGGATAGTGACATACCCATACCTAGCAGACTGACAAAGATCGTCGGCACACATAGCCAATGGATTTTTTTATTGACCAAGTTTTGGTGACTGACAGAGTACTCACTAAGCCATTGCTCTAGCGTACGTTTGGACATTTTTGGTTGACGAGACATACTAACCTCCCTGTTAGTAAATAAGATAAGTAACTCATACTAGCCAATGGACTCGCTACTAATCTCAGTATGAAGACAATTGTTAATATCAGTTGTAGCACTAATTGCGCCTGTCTACCACGTTATCTGATAGACGGCACAGTCAATTTTACTCGTACTATTAGTGCTATATCAGCAAGATTTTATTCAAACTTTCAATGGGTTTTTCTATAAGAGACGCATTATCCTTGCTCGCTGCGATGCCATTCATAAAGGCCGATAAAGGCGTTTACTTGATACACCATAGTCTGAATAGCAAAGATATAGTTACCAGACATAAGGTTCACAATGAGCCAAACAAAATTGACGATAATCCATAACCACCAATTAAATGAGTAACGCAGAATCATAGCTGCCTGAGCAGTAATAGAAAGCACAAAGGCAATGACGTTAATCCAAAAGAAAGAGATAAATCCCAAAAACAGACTACTATCATCCTCTACGACTGCATAGCCATAGCTCGCCAGTAGATCATTTATTGTGGGAAAAAGGGCAAGACCAATGATAATAAATGCAGCAGTGATTAACCAAACAGCTTTACTCGCTGACTTGGGTATCATGTCGCCATCAGGATCGGTGTGCTTCGACCAATAAAAAATACCGTAAACATGGGTAAAAAAGTTAAATAGTGGAGCAAGCATCAAACCAACTGCGCCAGACGTTGCTTGCACAATAACTTCGCCGGCCGTTGCTCCCATACCAAAGCCATTGCCCATGACGTTTTTGCGGAATGATAACGAGACCACGCAAACTAAACCAATGAACGAGACCGCTAAATAAAACCAATCAAGCGTGGTATGGTCTGTCGTGAGCCAAAAACCTGCGGACAATGCAATAACACCGCAAATAAACCAAATGATAATCCATTGCATCGCCCATTTTCCGGTGATGTTGTCCAATAGCTGAATACGCATCGCTTTTCCCCTAAAGTAAATACTGATATCAATATAGTGCTAACTACCATGTGCTAATTAAATAACGTGTGCTAGTCAAATAACATGTGCTAGTTGAATAAATTATTATAAATATGCTCAGTACAGTTTATGATTTTTTGCCATAGATATATTGATCAATCAATAACAATGCTTGCTGATAGCGAGCATCATAGTCGGGCTGATCGATCATATGCGGCGTAATATCGTGACGCGCAAAAATATCTATCAAACGCTGCTCAAAGCGTCCACGCGCTTCAGGCGTACCCAAAGATCGCATACCATCATCAACCCATGGCGTATTGTTATCTAACATAATGGTGTGGTCTAAACGAAACTCATCGATACAAGCAGCCACAAAGGGATGTGTGCGACCCTCATACTCTTCACAAAATGCTTGCGTAGTGACAAAGTCAGTATCAACGATGGTGATGGGGGCCGTTGCATTGGCTTTAGCTTCTCGGATTGCCTCAGCATGATCAAGACAAATAGGGCCATAATCACTGTACTGTAATCCAACCTCGCTACCACCCAAATCTGTACCGACATACAGACGCCCCATCTCTAAGGCAAAGCTGGCACCATAATAGTTGGCCAGCTTATGGACTAGCGTTGTCTTGCCTGAGCTTTCACCGCCGACGATAGCAACAGTCTTGGTATAGTCGACGCGCGCTTGCGGATGAAGTGCTGACCAATGGGCGACTGGGTCACGCGCAATCGCATAAGAGTCAAATTCCGGCTGTAGCGGCGTAGTAACGACTGGCAAAAGCAGCGGCTCTTGTATGTTATTGCGAGTGAGCGGATGGTTGTCCGCCGTAAACAATACAGTCTCTGCTGATAGTGATAGTGCGTCCATTAAGCGTTGTAATTTGGCATTGCTAGCAGCGATATCGATACTGACATCATCACTGGCACTATACAGATGTTCGTGCAGCGGTAGCTCTATCTCATGAGTAGTATGAATATGAATAAATGGCAAGTCGGCACAGGCCATCTGTAGCCAGCGCGCTTTGTCTTGTAAGGTGATGGTAAAATCTGGATGCGGCGATGGATGCGCCATAATAACGATATGCAAGGTTTTGGCTTGTCCTGCTGCATCCAATATGCTGCGCATCTGTCCTAAGTGCAAGGGTTCAAAATGTCCAATCATCAATCCAGTGTCGTACATAGCTATCCTTATTATTTTTTTATTCTAATCTCAGTGTTCCATGTCTATGCCAAAAAATACGGCTAATACTGTCTAAGTTAAATGATCCAAACTAGACATCTATCAAGATCCAAATCAGCAATCTATTAAGACCCGTAACACTAACCTCGTTACTTACTTTTACTATTCTTTGTAAAGGTATTTTTATCTAATAGTTGAGCAGTGTCCTAGTTTTCATAGTAGAACGTCTGAAAACCTAAGTTGCTTATCAGCATGGTATAAAGGTTTTGGATGATTTGCAGGTGGGTTATTGTAAAAATAAGGTATATCGGATGTACAAGGAATCGCACGTTTTTTAATTGAGGGTTCTTTTATTCGAGTAAACTTGGTTAGCTAAAAGATTATTCAGACTATCAAAAGTTTCACTCGATTTTAGCATTATAAAGCGAGCTTATCTCTTTGATTAAATTAAAAATAGCAAGATATATGATGCTAGGTTGCAAGGTTATAGCAACAAAGGTGGTTTTGAAACATTTTGAAATAACTATTTAAAATCAGGGGTTTGCATGGTGCTATGACAGATTAGGGTAAGCTTGAGTAGCATAAACTCACAAAGTACTGCTATACCTTCAACAGATAAATCCTGAATTATTGATATACTGATTCGTAAGTTAGCAAAGCAAGATAATGTTTTAGCTAAATACGTAAGACAATTAGAAAAATAGAATAAAAAATAAACAAGAATAGAAAATAGAGAGGTATTTGATTTGGCTAAGTTAGCAAAATTACATCGCTCACCAAACAATCGCATGATAGCAGGTGTGATGGGTGGCATTGCAGAGTATGCTGGTTGGTCGCCAACATGGGTGAGAGTATTATTTGTAATCATCTCATCATTAAGTGCAGCAGTACCAGGCATTTTGATTTATATCATCCTATGGATAATTATGCCAAAAGCCAATAGTCAGTCTTATCAATAATAGGAGTCTGATGGTTACTTTTAAAACTAGGTTTTTTAAACCAGTTAAAGAATTAAGTTAGACGTAGTTGTTAAAAACAGTAGACCTCCAAAAAATAAAAAGCCTGATCAATCAGGATGCCCAAGATACAATTTTCCTCCTGCCCGAATGCTAGCGCATTTGGGTATTTTTTTATTCATGGTATTAGTACGACTTCCATGATGATTTGTCTGAAAATATGCTATACAACTGAGGTTTTGTGCTCGCTATGCAAATTTAGTTGATGTAAATATGGATAAAATAGTCAATTTTTAGTAAGGTGAGCAGGCAGATAGAGTCGTTGCCGAATAGGTCGCGCGTGCGCTATCAGAGATTTATTTAATAATACTCATTTCACAGTGGCTTTACTATGAAAACCGAAACTATGACATCCCAAGCGATAACCCCGATGACACAAGATAAAGACTCTCAACCGATGACTTTTCAAGATTTAATCTTAACTTTGCAAAATTATTGGGCCGATAAAGGTTGCGTTGTATTGCAGCCTTACGACATGGAAGTCGGTGCAGGTACTTTTCATACCGCGACGTTTTTGCGCTCATTAGGTCCTGAGCGCTGGAATGCGGCCTATGTACAGCCATCACGTCGTCCTACTGACGGGCGCTATGGTGATAACCCGAACCGCCTGCAGCATTATTATCAGTTCCAAGTTGTACTAAAACCGAATCCACCGAACATCCAAGAGCTGTATTTGGACTCACTACGAGCCATTGGTATTGATCCATTGGTGCATGACGTGCGTTTTGTAGAAGACAACTGGGAATCTCCAACGCTTGGTGCGTGGGGACTTGGTTGGGAGATTTGGCTAAACGGTATGGAAGTCACGCAGTTCACGTACTTCCAGCAAGTCGGTGGTATCGAGTGCTTCCCAGTCACTGGCGAAATCACTTACGGACTTGAGCGTTTGGCCATGTACGTACAAGGCGTTGATAGCGTTTATGATTTGGTCTGGGCAGATGGTGAGTTTGGTCGCGTCACGTATGGCGATGTCTTTCATCAAAACGAAGTCGAGCAGTCTACCTACAACTTTGAGCACGCTGATGTGCCGATGATGGGCGAGATGTTTGATTTTTATGAGCAACAAGCAGACAAATTGGTCGATGCAGGATTGCCGTTACCAGCTTATGAGATGGTATTAAAAGCATCTCATGCGTTTAACTTGCTTGATGCACGCGGCGCTATCTCAGTGACTGAGCGTCAGCGTTTTATCCTACGTGTGCGTACGCTTGCTCGTAAGGTTGCCTTTGGTTATGTCGAAGCTCGTGCCAAATTGGGTTTTCCATTGGCTGATGAAGAGCATCGCCAAGCCGCACTTGATAAGTATTTGCCAAAAGAAGACGTGGCAGCAGACAGCTTAGCAGCAGACGGCATAGCAGAAGAAACTACTGACACTAACCAATCTACTAACGATAAATAGGAGCATCCCATGAGTACTATTCTATTTGAACTGGGGTGTGAAGAGCTACCTCCAAAGAGCCTAAAACCATTACGTGATGCACTACAAGCCAGTGTTACTGAGCAATTGACGGCAGCAGATATTACCTTTGATAGTATCAAAGCTTTTGCTGCTCCGCGCCGTTTGGCCATTCAGATTCAAGGTATTAGCGATAAGCAGCCGGATCGTACTGAGCAAAAACGCGGGCCTGCGATTAAAGCGGCGTTTGATGCAGAGGGCAATCCAACACGTGCGGCCATGGGTTTTGCTAAAGGTTTGGGTATTGAAGCTAGCGAGCTTACGACGATTAATACTGACAAAGGTGACTATGTCGGTTTTGAGCAGACTATCCGTGGTCAAGCGACCACTGAGCTACTGCCTGCTATTTTCCAAACCGCGCTAGATAATCTGCCGATTGCTAAGCGTATGCGCTCAGGCGCTAGCCGCAACGAATTTGTGCGTCCAGTACAGTGGGCAGTATTGATGCAGGATGATACTGTCATTGATGCCACTATCCAAGGTCATCAGACTGGTACGCAAACACGTGGTCATCGCTTCCACAGCCCTGACTACCACAATATTGCTCATGCCAATGATTATGAAGAATTACTAAGTGGTCTAAAAGTAGTAGCAGATTTTGATAAGCGTCAAATGCTGATCAAAAACCAAGTCAAAGCATTGGCAGATGAAGTCAATTCTGATGCCATCGTACCGCAGGATTTGTTGGACGAAGTCACCGCATTGGTCGATTTTCCAATTGCGCTACGAGCAAGCTTTGAAGCGCGCTTTTTACAAGTACCGCAAGAAGCACTTATCTCGACCATGCAAGCGGATCAAAAGTATTTCTGCTTAACTGATAAAACTGGCAAATTGCAGCCGTATTTCATTTTTATTACCAATATTGAATCAAAAGATCCTAACCAGATTATCGAAGGTAATGAAAAAGTTGTGCGTCCACGTTTGGCTGATGCAGAGTTTTTCTTCTTGCAAGATCAAAAGCAGCCGTTGTTTGCGCTTACAGAAAGCCTA
Source organism: Psychrobacter sp. NPDC078501 (assembly GCF_044900935.1). Classification (NCBI taxonomy): domain Bacteria; kingdom Pseudomonadati; phylum Pseudomonadota; class Gammaproteobacteria; order Moraxellales; family Moraxellaceae; genus Psychrobacter; species Psychrobacter sp. NPDC078501. The sequence continues at coordinate 98,344 of NZ_JBJDOS010000004.1, forward strand.
AAAAATCGTGTATTCCAAGACAAACTGGGTACGATTTGGGAGAAATCTGAGCGTATTGCCAAGCTAGCAGCATTCATCGCTACATTGATGCAGCAGCAAGGCCACGATATCAATGTTGATGAAACCGTACGTGCAGGTATTTTATCTAAAGCAGATTTGGCCAGCTCGCTCGTCGGCGAGTACCCTGAATTACAAGGTATCGCAGGTACGTATTATGCGCGTCTAAACGATGAGCCTGAAGCGGTTGCAGCCAGTTTAGAAGAGCAATATCTACCTAAGTTCAGTGGCGATGTATTACCACAGACACCGATTGGTATTTGCTTAGCGTTAGCTGATCGTTTGGATACATTGGTTGGTATTTTTGCGATTGATCAAGCGCCAACGGGTTCAAAGGATCCGTTTAGCTTACGTCGTTCTGCTATTGGTATCTTGCGTATTTTAATCGAAAAGCAGTTGCCGATTAATCTGGTTGCGCTCGTTGAGCAAGCGATTAAAGGCTATAGTGATGCTGAAGGTAGCAAGATTGCCAAAATGGGCGATACTTTTACCCAAGTAATGGCATTCCTAAACTCGCGCTATCGTGCGATGTATACAGAGCAGGGCGTTAGCGTCGACACGATTCAAGCAGTGCAAGCGATTAACCCTCATATGCCGCTTGATTTTGATCAGCGTATCCGTGCAGTGCAAGCATTTAGCGAGCTGTCACAAGCGTCGATGTTGGCGGATTCAAACAAACGTGTTGCTAACATATTGGCTAAGTCAGAAGTGAGCGTTGCTGATACAGTCGATGAAGCACTACTGTCTGAATCTGCTGAGCAAAATTTATATGCGAACGTGCAGCAAGCACAGACAGTGGTACAACCATTGCTGGAGCAAGCGGACTATACGCAAGTATTGCAAACGCTGGCTAGCTTAGATGAGCCGTTGACCCAGTTCTTTGATCAAGTAATGGTCAATAGTGAAGATGCTGCGCTTAAAAACAATCGCTTGGCATTGCTAAAGCAGGTTCGCGCCTTGTTCTTGACGGTAGCTGATATTAGCGAGCTACAGCTGTAACCCTGCTAAAAGCTGATGGTTACTTTAACTTGATTATTGCTTTAACTTGACGGTTACTTCTGATAAAAAAACCTGGCTTATCATGGCCAGGTTTTTTGTTATGCAGTTGACTGGTTTACTCATACAGTTATCCGTTAGTTATAACCAGTCAGTTAGCGCCATCAGCAATTAAACGGTAAAGGCATTGTATTATCGCTATTATTGACGGTAAAATTTATGCTATCAAAACGTCTTAAATAATCTTATTTAATAGATTTCGTTATTTCTCGCGTTTACCCGTAATCGAAGGAGCACTACTGTGTTTGCTGTTATTATTGTCATCCTTATTATTTGGGCTTCAATGTGGGCTTTTTACAAGTTTATGTACCCGCGTGCACCTAAGAGTATGATGCCAAAAGAAGGGGATGTGACCACTCCGCGTCAGTGCAATTTCTGTGGCAACAGCTTGGCTGAATATCGCGGTGTACTTGAAACTAAACCAAGCACAGCTACCGATGGCAACGTTGAAGCGAACCAAGAGTTATTCTTTTGCAATTATGAGCATCAAGCAGACTTTCATGCAGGCAAGACCTACACGCCTTATGCATAAATAGATAAATGATTGACCAAAAAAAGCGCCTAACTTTATTGGCTAGGCGCTAGTGTGTTTAATACAGTACGATACATCTACAAAATAGAATGAGCATCTTTCATGATTTTATTCAGCAATGCCTCAGACTGTTTGTCTTTCTGCAAACGATCTTCATCACTTCTTTGATTGGCATGGATTTTTTCATACAAGTTTAAGCAGCACAGTACCAGTATGCTTTCTTGGCTAAGGCTTGGCGCATCTCTTTTTAAATCGAGTGCATAGTTGTTGATATACGAAACCGCTGACAGTAGCTCTTCTTGCTCATGTACTGGACAAAAGATTGGATAAGTAACACCAGCAATCGCAATATCGACTTTTTTGATTTGTGGTTCTGGCGCTTTAGGTGTTTTGGTATTGGATTGTGCCATGGCGCTTGATATATTCGATGCTGCTGATGTCGTTTTTTGCTCTGGTACTGGCGCATTTGTTACTGGTGCACTTGGAGCTTGAGTATTTTTTGGTTGTTTTTCTATCGATTTGCTTTGGTCATCGGTCATGATAAATCCTACAATGTCTGGTCAGTGAAATGAGTGATATCAGATTTTACAAATAGCATTTGGCAGTTTAATAAGCAGTACGTCTTTGCTATATGCTACAAGAAAACGTTAGCCTTCTGCTTGATCGATACGGGTTAGGCGTTGTAATACGACTTGCGTACGCTCGGCTGCCAATTGGTTCTTCTTTTGCAGTTCACTGTTTTGTTGTTTGATATCGCTATACTGCTGCTTTAGCTCATTATTGTGTTGTTGCAGCTCGCTGTTTTGTTGTTGTAATTGGCTGATCTGTTTTTGCAGTTTGTCTTGTTCTTCACCGATCATATGGTGCGCTTCTGCAAGACTCTGATAGCGCTTGTCGAGATCGTTCAGTTGTTTCTTGGCACCGTCACGTTCGTTATGACTGTTATCTAATTTGGTTTTTAGTGCGGCAAATTCTTTTGAATCAGTAACAGGGTGTTGTTTTAAGCTGCTAAGTTCAGCACTGACAAGCTGATACTGTTTTTTGATGTCGAGTACCATTTTTTCTAATATTCTAAGTTGATCATACATAGTCAGTTTTTATCCTTAACAAGTAAGCGTGAATGAGTTTTGTTCGCTGCATTTAATAATGCCATAGGTGACCGCATAATATCTATATCAACAAAGTAATTACAAGCATCAGGCTTTGTCTTTTCACTTTTATTTATCGATGATTTGTCCATGACATTTTATCGCGACTATTTTTATTTTATGAGCAGTAATCAATTACTAGGACATCTATTATGAATGATAATATCTCTGGCTGGAATACTTGGCTGACTGCGTTTGATGATTGGACTGACGTGTCTATCAGCGAAGTGCATGGCATGATGACAGGGCTTATGACGGCTTGTAATGCGCCCGACGAAGCAACTTGGGCTAAGGTGTTTGAGGAGCTTAGCTTTGCTCCATTACCAGAGCCTGCATTGACCTTGCTGACAGAAGAAGCGGAAGACATTGTGTTTCAGCTAAAAGACAAAGATGATGCCTACGCGTATATGCCGCTCATCCCAGATGATGAACATGATTTATACGAGCGCGTGATGGCTTTGAAACAGTGGGCAAACGGTTTTATGACCGGTTTTGGTATTACTGATTGTGGTTTGACCAGTGAAGAAAACGAGATGCTATCTGATTTGGCTAAGATTGGCGCAATTCGTCTCGAAGATGATGAAGATTTTGAAGGTGGGGAAGAGTCTTATCTTTATATCTATGAATTTGCTCGTATGGTACCCGTAAGTTTTGCCACGCGTAAACGTAAGGCTGTCAAAGATATCGCGCTCATCGCGGGTTTGTCTATCGATGCTAAAACAACCAAAGAGCTACAGGCAGAAGGTAAGCTACCAAAACCAATGCCGCCAGTGGTTGATGTGATGAATCATAACAATCCATCGTAAGCAGCTCTGACACATCATAGTTCTGAAAATCGTAGTAAGGATATTTTATGATCCAAAATAACAGTAGTAATATCGACAACGTCAGTAATATCGATAACGTTGACAGTAGCAGCGATGTCCAGCTGAAAAGTGTCGAGCATCCTATTCAGAGCCTCGATTGGCTAACACGTCTCATTGCCTTTGATACGGTCAGTCGCCACTCTAATTTGGCTTTGATTAATGATGTAAAGTCGTACTGTGAGCAGTTAGGTTTGACGGTAGATTTGACCTTTAATGAAGCTAAGACCAAAGCCAATTTGTTTGTGACTGTACCAGCTGGTGAAAACGCTGATATTATCAATAACGGTCTGGTCTTATCAGGTCATACCGACGTTGTGCCAGTTGATGGACAAGCATGGTCTTCAGAGCCGTTTACGGCGACGATACGTGGTGATAAGCTATATGGTCGCGGTGCGTGTGATATGAAGGGCTTTATCGCTTGTGCGCTTACTGTATTGCCGCAAGCCGTGCAGTTGTCAAACAGTGGTCAGCTACGTCGTCCATTACATTTGGCATTGTCGTTCGATGAAGAGGTTGGTTGTTTGGGTGCGCCATTGATTTTGGCAGACCTAAAAGCACGCGGCATCACGCCTGATTATTGTATCGTTGGTGAGCCAACTAACATGGCCATGGTAGTTGCACACAAAGGCATCGCGGTTTATCGTTGCCGTGTACATGGCAAGTCGGCGCATTCGTCACTGATTGCACAAGGTGTCAATGCTATTAGCTACGCTAGCAGATTGGTTGGCTATGTAGATACGCTTGCTGAAGAGCTGAGCGCTCGTGATGATAACGATGCATTATTTACAGTGCCTTATTCGACATTGTCAGTAGGTACCATACATGGTGGTACAGCGACCAATATCGTGCCCAACCTATGCGAGTTTACTTTTGACTATCGTAATTTACCGCACATGACGCAAGACGATATACTAGCGCCTATTCAAGCTAAAGTTGCTGAGCTAAATGCCCAAATGCAAGCACGCGCGCCAGAGACTGGTATTGAGCTGATGCAAGAAGAAAGCGTCCCAGCAATGACAGATGACGATAGTGCTGAGTTGCAATCACTAATCGCTGCGCTGACAGGGGATGATGAGCGTCATAAAGTGGCTTACGCGACTGAAGGCGGTCAGTTTACCAATGCAGGTATTCCAACGATTATCTGCGGCCCTGGTAGTATTGAGCAGGCGCACAAAGCGGATGAGTATGTGGAGCTTAACGAAATTGAACGCTGCGATGCATTTTTAAAGAAATTGTTAGATAGCTGTACGACTCAACCGTCTATGCAGTCATAATTATTTAGAAGGAGGTATGTTGTTCCTTTAATAATTTCTGCGAGATTTTTTTGATACATAGGTATAAGTGACACCGTCTGAATGGCGGTGTTTATTTTTTAGTCGCATATTTAAGTCGTATAGCCGTTTGTATTAGAACCATTTACACATGACAAAGTAGGGGTGGGTTGATGTCTTGGCATCTGTTTGCAGTGTTTTTCGCAAGTACGTTTTTTATCTCAGCGACCCCTGGTCCTAATATGCTGCTGGCATTTCAGTATGGCATGAACTATGGCGTCAAACGAACCTTATGGACGCTGGCAGGTCTGAGCCTTGGTTTGTTTGCATTACTGTTATCGACACTGCTTGGCTTGGACGTAATTAGTCGCCAGTCACCATGGCTACTGACGATTATCAAAGCCGTGGGTGCGGCGTATTTAATCTATCTAGGTATCAGCTCTTGGCGCAATGCTGGCGACGGTAGCTTGATGAGCGATGCTAAAGAGTTGAGTGCCGAGGTAGCAGCAGACTATGCTGCCACTGATGGCGCACCTAGTAAACCGCAGCCGCGTTCACTATCTAGTGCCGCTACTAAAATAGCGCCGAGTAATACTACCTTGTTTCGTACTGGTGTTTGGGTATCATTATCTAATCCGAAAGCTATCTTGTTCTTTGCGGCATTTTTCCCTAAATTTATCAATTTCAGTGCGCCACTATGGCCGCAATATGTTCTATTGACTATCGGCTTGTTTTTGAGTGAAACCATTTGGCAAATCGTATATACGCTAGGTGGCAAAAAGCTGGCAAGCTGGCTTGATGTTGGTAATCGCTTAGCATGGCTCAATCGTGGTTGTGGGGTGATATTTATAATTATCGCTGCTGCTTTATTGGCTGAAGTGTTAAATAGTTTTATAGCTTAAAAACTACCGATACGATTTTAAATCAAAGTGATTAATTAAACACACGTTTATTAAATTATTTTCTATACAAGCCAAATTAATTATTGACTTTAATTTTTAAATCGTTATTATTGGCTCATTGATTTATATCGCTTATCTTTCATAAGCGATAAATCGTTTCAATTAACCTGTTATTGTCGCCCTGACATTAGCCACAACCTATGGAGGAATCATCGTGTCCTATATAACTACCAAGACGTTTTTAAAGATTAAATGTGTAAACCACATGACAGCAATGACACCTTCGAAAAGGTTTGGCTAAATTTTTATATAAGCTATTGAGTGATATCCCATCTATCGATATCAACGAATAGCCTTCTGTATCTACTTGCGCTATCTCTTTTCTAGGTCTACTGTGCCAAATTTGCTCTGCGATTGTGCTAAGCCATATTGCGCCTGCTGTTATCTGTTTACCTAACATTTTTCTTTACCGTTATTGCTAATAAAGCGACTCAGGCTATGATTTAGCTAAAGCTTTTCTATGCGTATAATATTTACGCTGTGGCCGACGGTTCTGATCTATGTCATTTTTTTAAAACGTCCATAATAAATTAACCATGCATTTTTATTGATTTTTTAATTAATAAGAATACGGTTTTTTATTACCTAAGTTTTATAATTTATTAATTTTATTTCTTATTAAACGTTTCGTTTAATTGAGACAGATAAGTAATATCTAAAAATTATAAAAACTGGGAATTATAGAAAATGCATGGTTATAAAAATAACAAAATGGAAATAATAAATTATGAGCATTCAATTAGTATTAAACGAAAATCGTAAACATGGCGTACCCGTCAAGATTTATACCTCGGATGTTGAACAAGGTGCGATGCAGCAGTTACGCAATTTAGCCCAGCTAGAGTTTGTACATTCACACATTGCAGTGATGCCCGATGTGCATGTGGGCAAAGGCGCAACAGTCGGCAGTGTGATTCCGACCAAGTCTGCCATTATTCCTGCGACAGTCGGTGTGGACATTGGCTGCGGTATGAACGCGGTGCGTTTGTCTCTGACAGCGAGTGATTTGCCTGACAGTTTGAAGTCATTGCGATCGATCGTTGAGCAGCAAGTGCCAGTCGGCTTCAATATGCACAAACAAATTCAAGCCAAAAACTCCACGCTTGATCCGTTAGGTAAACGCCTAAAACCGATTACTGATAAACACCCGGGTTTGCTTAAAATGCTTAAAGGTTTTGAGCGCACATGGGCGAAGCAGTTGGGAACACTCGGCGGTGGCAATCATTTCATTGAGCTGTGCTTGGATGAGAAAAATGATGTCTGGGTCATGCTGCATTCTGGCAGCCGCGGCATTGGTAACTGTATCGGTCGCTATTTCATCAACCTTGCCAAAAAAGAACGTCAATCACGCTTTGGTCATGTGTCAGATCGAGATTTGTCTTACTTTGCCGAAGGGTCTGATAGCTTTGCTGATTATGTTGAAGCAGTAGGCTGGGCACAGGATTACGCGCTTGAGAACCGCCGTGAGATGATGCGTCTCGTCATTAAGTCATTGCAGTCGCCACAAGCGGGGTTGCCACGATTTCAGCTGACCAAAGAAGCCATCAATTGTCATCATAATTATGTCAATGAAGAGGTGCACTTCGGTGAGCAAGTCTACGTGACGCGTAAAGGCGCGATCAGTTCTTATGAAGGTGAGCTTGGTATTATTCCAGGCTCTATGGGCGCAAAGTCTTTTATCGTACGTGGTCTTGGCGAAGCTGAATCGTTTTGCTCATGTTCACATGGGGCAGGACGACAAATGAGCCGTGGTAAAGCTATGCGAGCATTCACTATCGATGAGCTAAAAGCGCAGACTGATGGTGTCGAATGTCGCAAAGATAAAGGCGTCATCGATGAGATACCCGGCGCTTATAAAGACATAGATGAAGTGATGGCCAATCAAACGGATTTGGTTGAGGTGGTGCATACGCTTAAGCAGGTCATGTGCATTAAAGGCTAACGAATAAAACCATAGCGAGTCATGACGGTGTCAATCGAGCTAAATGTACTAAGTGTACTATTTGCGCTCGATTTCCTAGTCGTGACCTCACTATGCTGTCATTCTAATATATAAAACAGATTTAAAGTTATTAAAAATATAGGTAAAAACATGAGCTTAAAACAAACCTTAAAAAAGGCCAAACAAATTGAACGGCAGTTAGAACAAAAAGCTGAGACAGGTGTGCAACACTCGCTAGGTACAGTCAAGCCGCGCAACTATTTGGCACTAGATCCATTATTAAGAAAAGGTGGTATTCACGAAAAAGAAGATATCGATATTGTCCGCAAAAAACGCCGCCGCGAGACCAAACAGCAGCTACGGAAGACAGATTGGTTATCAGAATAATGAGGATTAATATTCACGCACGAAAAAGCCGTTCGCTATTATAGTGAACGGCTTTTTTTATTCTTACTTAGATTTATAATTTAACCATTGTTGCCTTAACCACTATGCCAATACTTCGATTAGCTCACCTTTGACCATGTGCGGGCTGACGAAATCAGTAATACGTACGCTCACAAGTTTACCCAACATCTCATCCATTTTCTCAATATCATGGGGGAACATGACGGTACGGGTGTTATCTGCAGTACCGATTAAGCAGTCAGGATGACGGTTGGCAACTTGTTCAACCAAGACACGAGTCGTAGTGCCGACCATCTCATGTGTTTTCGCAAGTGTCGAATCAATGATGACTTTTTGGAATTCAGCTAAGCGCTCTTTTTTAGTTTTAAAACTTACATCATCTGGCAACTCAGCGGCTGGCGTGCCTGGGCGCTTAGAGTAGATAAAGCTGTAAGAGTGATCGAAGTTCAACTCTTTTGCCAAGTTCAACGTATCTTGGAAGTCTTGATCGGTCTCACCAGGGAAGCCAATGATAAAGTCGCTCGATAAGTGAATATCAGGACGAATGGCTTTAAGCTTATTGATCTGATTGATATATACATCGATCGTATGGTTGCGCTTCATCGCTGCCAAAATAGCATTTGAGCCACTCTGAACCGGTAGATGTAAGTGTGATACTAGCTCCGGCAATTGTGCATAGGCATCAATGATATCATCAGTGAACTCTAGCGGATGGCTAGTCGTATAGCGAATACGCTCGACACCATCGACATGCGAGACATAGTGTAATAGCTCAGCGAAACGGCAAATGCTGCCATCGTCTTTTTCGCCGCGATAGCCGTTGACGTTTTGACCCAACAGGTTAATTTCACGGATACCTTGTGCGGCAAGGCTGTCAATCTCAGCCAAGACGTCATCAAGTGGACGAGACAATTCTTCACCACGCGTATAAGGCACCACGCAAAACGAGCAATATTTTGAGCAACCTTCCATAATAGAGACAAAGGCTTTGTAGCCTTCTACTCTTGGCTCTGGTAAGAAATCAAATTTTTCGATGCTAGGGAATGATACGTCAATTGTGCCAATACGATTTTTAGGTGCGATTTCACGTTGCTCATTTGATTGGTCATATAGCTCTGGTAGGCGATGCAAGGTTTGCGGGCCAAATACCATATCGACATAAGGCGCGCGCTTTTGAATATTATCGCCTTCTTGTGAAGCGACGCAGCCACCGACGCCAATGACAAGATCAGGGCGTTTTTCTTTTAGTTTGCGCCAGCGACCCAATTCCGAAAAGACTTTTTCTTGCGCTTTTTCGCGGATAGAGCAGGTGTTCATCAGTAGTACATCGGCCTCATCGATATCATGAGTCACCTCCATACCATGTGAGTCGCCTAGCACGTCTAGCATTTTGCCAGAGTCATAGACATTCATCTGACAGCCTTGAGTCGTGACAAAGACCTTTTTTGTCGCTGCTTTTTCGACGGGCGCTTGGGCTGAACTTGCTTCTTTGAGTGCAGTGACAGCACGTGCGGTGACAGTCGTCTCAGCAACAGCATCGTCATCGATGCGGGGATTGAATACAGTAACACTCATAAGGATAAGTCCATGATTGACCAAAAATATAGCGGAGTAGCCGATTAACAGGTGGCGTATTTTATCACAACCCTGTGCCAATGTGAAAAATTAGCACGAGCGATAGGGTGTCAATATGATAAATAATTCATAGCAGTATCAATTATTTACTGTCGTTCATATTACTATTCATAAAAACTGCGGCTCGTTATCACTTCTATGTTACACCGTGCTGTCCTATTTATTAACAAAAGGTAAAGGAGATAGTTGAAAGCACAATGAGTATAGTATGATGATTGCTATACCCTTGGCGGTACTTAGCGAACCGTTATTCACATATTTGTAGAGATATCATAAAGAGAGTCAGTATGACAAAGTTGCGTGTTGCGCATAGCATCAAGGATGAAGAGTCTATCAGTCAAAAACACGCGTCAAAGCGAATCACAGTAGGGACGCTACGGCTGAGCGCGTTGAGCGTGGCAACAGCGGTAAGTGCACTTGGTGTGTCACAAGTCGCTTGTGCCGAGTTGACGTGGGGCGATGAGGAAAGCTACCAACAAGAAAGTAACTATCAACAAGATTATCAGCAAGACAGTAGTATTGACTCATTTATGGCAGCTGCTATCGCCGCAGATCGCGGTGATGTGAGCGCGCTCTATAACTATGAGCAAGTCATGAGCGGCGGCTTGTTTGCGATGTATCCGACTTATTGGCGTATGAATCTAGATCTTAATTCACAGAGTTCAGCGGCGGTCTCGCAGTTTGTGCGTCAGTATCCAGATACGGTTATGGCTGAGAAATTGGTTGCGGATTTTGCGGAGACCAAAGCGGGGTCAAATGATTATGCATCAGTACGTCAAGTCGCGAATTTAATTACCAATGCGGATGCCAGTGAGCGCTGTGCCGTTGCGCTTGGGTTTAATAATGGTGGTGACACCATGCGTGCCATGGCAGCCAAATCTGATGTTTGGCTGACCACCCAAAAGCAGCCAGCATTGTGCGATCAGCTAGCGATGGAGATGAACAACAACGCGCTGATTAGTAATCAAGATCGTGCGGCTCGTCTCAAGCGTATGTTACGCAAAGGCAAGACTGGCGATATTATGGCATTGTCATCACGCCTTGGTACGCCAATTGCTTATTCGGCGCTCAGTGAAATTCAGCTAAACCCATCTTCTTTCTTTAGCCGTTTTGGTCGTGAGCCTGCTAGCCAAACTAATCAATACCTATATATGTACGCAATCGGCCGTATGGCTGACAAGTCTTATCGTGAGGCGGCGCTACAGTTAGACTTTGATATCAAACAAGACAATCAGCGCGCGGTCAAATTGTTGAATGACGAAACCCGACGCTATGCTTATCGTACGCTTGGCGTACAGCGTATGAATCACAACACTGACGATGGCTTTAACGCTGAAGCAGTCGATTGGTTCCGCAACAGTTTAGACAATGACTTTAATTTTGAAGAAGCTGAAGATTACGCTATGGCAGCGATTCGCTTCGGTCGTTGGGATGATGTGGTAGAGGCTATCTCAAAAATGGATGGCGAAATCCAAAAAGAAGCCCAGTGGCAGTATTGGCTAGCTCGTGCGTATGAGCAGTCAAGCGATAGTAGCAAGCGCAATACGTCCAAAAAAATGTATCAGAACTTAGCAAAAAGTAATGACTACTATGGTCTAATGGCAAAAGATAAAATAGGGCAGCGTTTTGATGCTAGCCGCCTAGGCGGTAGTAATTTGCCTAATGTCAGTACCGCTGATCGCGCGCGCGTCATGCAAGATGCCAACTTTGCTCGTGCATTTGCGTTGTACAACTCTGAGGCTAGTCGTGCTTATGCCAATCGCGAGTGGAACTGGGCGGTTAAGCAAGCTCGTGACAATCGTGATGACAATTTAATCATTGCCGCTGCTCGTCAAGCCTATGATATGGGCTGGCTCGATCGAGCGATTTATGCAGTTGATAATACTGATAGGGTGGATAGTCTCGCACTCTCGCATCCGATGCCGCATCAAAGCGCAGTCGTACGTTATAGTGAGTCAGCAGGTATTGATCCAGCATGGGCGTACGGTATTATGCGTCAAGAAAGCCGTTTTGTATCTTCTGCGCGCTCAAACGTGGGCGCGAGTGGACTGATGCAAGTTATGCCTGATACCGCAAAATATATCGCTCGTAATCTAGGTGAGACGTATAGTGCGAGCCGTGCCAACAGCGGCGATACCAATATTCGCTATGGTACGTGGTATATGGGTGATATCTTGGGTAAACTTAATTATCAGCCAGTATTGGCAACCGCAGGCTATAATGCTGGTCCCAATAACGCCAAACGCTGGCAGCCAGTTTATGGCTCACTTGCCGCAGATCAATATGTAGAGTCGATTGCATTCCCTGAGACACGTAACTATGTCAAACACGTGATGGAAAACGCCACTATTTATAGCAGTCTGTTGGGTCGTGGTCAGCCGATTACTCAGCGTATGGGTACGGTGCCAGCTGGATTTTAATCACTGAACTGGTATTTGATAAACCACTAATGATTTATTATTAGTGGTTTATTTTTATCTGCTAATTTGCTTTGTCAATTAATCAACTCTGATTTGCCCAAGCAGCACTCATCTGGCTAAGGTAAGTTTCATATTATTTATACTTCAGTGCTTTATCAACATTTATCGAGCTTCCTGACGATGTCGTCAACGTTTACGTTTTTGCTATAGATTAAAAAAAACGTTTTGTTACCATTGCCTTAATGGGAAACCCTATTTTTCAGTCTTGTTCTTAGGTCAATGCGTGTTTCATGTATCGCGTCTAATGATTTAAGTTATAGCCTATGTCTTATCATTGCTAACTAACTGCCTTCAGTCCTATGATCAAAAAATATTTTAGTCTGTCTACGTCGCCAAAAACCAAATATTCGTTATCTAATCGGATATGCTCTTTATCGAAGGCAAATACAAAGACGGATACAGACCTGAGCAATAAGGCTGCTAACTCTATGATGCGATTGCGTGCAGATTTGGCTAGCAAACACCGTGTAGGTAGTATTAAAGCGACGATGAGCTTCGGCGCTTTACTGCTTATACAAGGCGTTATACTGCTACCAGCACAGGCGGCTAGCACGGTTAAGACTGGTCAGCGCGTATTGATGATTGAGATGACTCCAGCACTATGTAATATGCAGCCAACGCGGGCACGTATGCGTCAGTGTTTAGAAGGGTATTCGTTAACCGTATCTGGACTGGATATGGGATATGGCGAGCGCTGCGGTCGTGGTAGTGAGCCACGTCTCACACCGCTACAACTAAAAGTCGTCAACCGCATCATGCCTGACACAACGGTACGTAGCCAAACGTGGCAACGCTATGGAGCCTGTAGTCCGCTTAGCGCCAGCAGTTACTTCCGCCAGATTACTAACTATGCAGGTGGATTAAAATTACCGAACGAGTTAAATACGGGTAATAGTTATACCGTTTCCAAATCACGATTTATCAGTCAAATGACCCGTCTCAATAGTGGTATGTCTTCCAATAGTGTGGACCTCATTTGTCAAGAAGGTAGCCGTCGCCAATCGATACTCACTGATATACATGTGTGTTATGAGGGTAGTGATTTTGGGACTTGTCATGACGTTGTAGACAGCTGTGGCAGTAAATTTATCATTTCAGGTGGACGATAACCTTTACTTAGTTATCTGCTTAAACCTCTTTTTTGATACCATTTTTCATTTCGCTTAATCGAATCTAATAGTGAAAATTGCCTATTTTGACTATTATATCTACGTATAGCACAGTGAAAATGTACTTTAGTTATCGTGTACTAAAACCCTCTAGCGCCTTATCCATAAGCGCTTAGCCTCTATAGATCTCCTCTCGTATAAAATGTAACAATATAATCCCTGACGGGTCTATGACTGTATCTAGACGGTCACTGCGATGAAGTGCTACACTAGCTCTCGGTTTATACATGCTGCTATGCGGCAAACAAGTCGATATCTAAAATGATAATCGTTCATTAGAATTATCTAATAATTAATTAGGGAGTATTCAATGTCAATGAAACAGCCTTTACGTGTTGCCGTCACTGGTGCCGCTGGTAATATCAGCTACGCGATGCTATTTCGTATTGCATCTGGCGAGATGCTAGGTAAAGATCAGCCAGTTATTTTGCAATTACTTGAAATTACGCCAGCTCTTGACGCCCTAAAGGGTGTGGTCATGGAACTAGAAGACTGTGCATTCCCATTGTTGGCTGGTATCGTCCAAACTGACGATGCTAATGTCGCATTCAAAGATATCGATTATGCTTTACTGGTTGGTGCACGTCCTCGTGGCCCAGGTATGGAGCGTAAAGATTTGCTAGAAGCCAACGCTGCGATCTTCTCAGCACAAGGTAAAGCATTGAACGAAGTCGCTAGCCGTGATGTAAAAGTATTGGTAGTCGGTAACCCTGCCAACACCAATGCACTTATCGCTCAGCGCAATGCACCAGATCTTGATCCACGCAACTTCACAGCAATGACTCGTTTAGACCACAACCGTGCTATGGCACAGTTGGCTGGCAAGACTGACAGCACTGTAAATGACGTGAAAAAAATGATCATCTGGGGCAACCATTCGTCAACTCAGTATCCAGATCTAACCGCTTGTACAGTAAACGGTAAGCCTGCGCTAGATTTAGTTGATCGCGAATGGTACGAAGCGACTTATATCCCAGAAGTACAACAGCGCGGTGCTGCGATCATTAAAGCTCGCGGTGCATCATCTGCCGCTTCTGCTGCCAACGCTGCTATCGCACACATGCGTACGTGGGCACTAGGTACTGATGAGAACGATTGGGTATCTATGGGCGTTTACTCAAACGGCGAATACGGTATTGCTGAAGGTTTGATCTACTCATTCCCATGCACATGCACTAACGGCGACTGGTCTATCGTAGACGGCGTTGATGTATCATCAGATTTCTCAAAAGAGAAAATGGCTGCCACTGAGCAAGAGCTTAGTGAAGAGCGTGATGCAGTAGCACATTTACTACCGTAAATCTAAGCTGCTATCCAGTAAGCTATGATTTAAGTAGTAAAGATAAGTAGTATAAAAAAGCCCTCTGAAATATGAGGGCTTTTTTGTGTCTATGAGAAGTAGGCAAGTGAAAATAACCTATGTTTCTTTCTTAAACTGGTAAAAGCGATTTACCGTTAATACAATTGATAACGTTAGATAAACGTTGATTAACAGCTATTAAAATAAAGCTTGTTACAATGAATATGTCAATTTGAATAATAAGCACATTAAACAATAAGTACGACTATATTCGTACCATTTAAGGAGAAAAATTATGTTGGGTGAACCAGAATACAGTATGAATGAGTTATTTGCTCAGTTAGGCCTCGACAGCTCTGATGAAGCAATTGATAATTTTATCGCAGCAAACCAATTAGCTAGCGAAGAAAAACTAACAGAGGCTAGTATTTGGACGGATAATCAGCGTATGTTCCTGCAGGAAGAATGGCAAAAAGATGCAGCATGGGTAGAAACCATCGATGAGCTAAATGTCCGTTTACATCCTGACGCATAGAAGTTTATAACGATATTATAAAAAACCCCGCGATAGTCTTAATATCGCGGGGTTTTTTATGTCTGGACTAACACTAAACATCAAATTTGCTTTTCGCGCCACTCAAGTAAATCTGCGACATCTTGATGAATACCTGCTTTTAATGCTTCTATTCCATCATAGCGACGCTCACCATGCAAAAAGTGTAGGAAACGTACGTGTAAGTTCAATCCGTATAAGTCAGCTTGTAACTGTGGAAAGTGGACTTCTAGTCGCCAGTCATCACCTTTATCAACAGAAGGTCTTTTGCCAATATTAGCCGTGCCGAACAAACTATGCGGACGCAATCCGGCAACACCTGTATGACCATCGGTGGCAAGCGCAGTCAAACCATTAGCGATCATATTACCATTATCATCTAAGCTCACCACATCGACTGCAAAAATACCATGCAGGGCAGGCTTTATACGTTGCAAATCGATATTTGCGGTAGGGAAGTCTATTGTTCGTCCTATCTGGTCGCCGCGCACAACCACTCCTGTGATTGCATAGTCACGACCAAGTAATCTGTTGGCCGCCTGAAGGTCACCTGCCAATAGTAAGTCACGAACACGAGTAGAGCTGATACGGGCAGCGTCGTTATCGGTCGTATCAATACTGTCGCTATCAGTAACCGTATGCAGGTTGGTCACATCCAAACCATAACTACGCAAAAACTGACTGTCGCCAGTACGATCATGGCCGAAGCGAAAGTCATCGCCCAGCACCAATGCTTTTACGTTCAAACGCTTGGCTAATATATCGGCAAACGCTTGTGCTGATAGCGAGCGAAATTCTGTATCAAAACCTGCTACGATCAACGCCTCAACGCCATATTCTGCTAGCAGTGCTTGCTTCTCTGCCAGATTCGTCAGACGCGCAGGCGCTTTAGCAGGTGCAAAAAATTCGCGTGGCTGCGGCTCAAAGATCATGACCGCCGCACCCAAGTTTTGGGTATGTGCAATCTCACGAACTTGGGCTAGCATGGCTTGGTGACCAAGGTGCACACCGTCGAAATTGCCGATAGTGAGCACGCAAGATGCCAACTCTACTGGGACAGTGTCCGTAGATGAAGTGTGTGGCGACGAAATCAGTTGCTCAAGAAAATAGGTTTTCATAAGTTTTCAGCTATGATGAGACCAAATAAAAAACGAAAAAACACATCTATGCTTAAAATTGATGTGTCTAAAACCAGCCATTATAAAGTAAAATAGCCACACTAACATCCTATAGTCTATGTGTAATGCAAGTATGGCACGTAGGGTAGCTATTCTTTATTGCCAATGATGCTAATACCAATCCTAACAACAATCTCAACAACGATGGAGATCTTATGTCTGCTGCTGCCTTAAATACTATACCAACCGAATTATCGACATATCAGCTCACCGATCAGTTCGTTGTGCAGCGTGCAAGTAAAGAAGATTTAGCAGAAGTCTTAGCCATTTATAATCAAAGCATACCGGGCAAACAAGCAACAGCCAATCTTGCATTGGTTACGCTAGAGGAGCGTGCTGTTTGGTTTGATGAGCATTTGGATAGCGCAACCAGACCGATATATGTAGTCAAGGCATTACTATCAGATGATGTAGATCAAACAAAAACACCGATAGTCGCATGGGGCAGCTTTAGCGATTTGTACGCACGTACGGCCTATCATATCAGTACCGAGATTAGCATCTATCTAAATCAAGATTATCAGCGCAAAGGGTTAGGCAGTTTGCTGACCCGTTGGATGTTGACGCAAGCACCACGCCTAGGTATTCGAAATGTCATTGCCCTTGTCTTTGCTCATAACCATCCAAGCTTAGGATTATTTCGTAAGCTTGGCTTTGAACAATGGGGTTATATGCCCGAAGTTTGCGATATGGAAGGGTTTATCGCTGATGTTGTGATGCTTGGCAAAGCAGTCACGTCAGACGATATTTTAGATAAAGCGTCTGAAACAATTTAACTTAAAATGCTCTAACCCAAAATCTTCCATTGACCTTCTATCTTCTGTAGCTGGTAGGTCAGTGGTGCAGGTTCGCTCTGTCCTTTTAGCATCAGCTCACCAGTGATAGTGGCACGAGTTTTGTCATCATTATATTTGGTATCAGTAATCGTAACGCCATCCACCGTTTGCTGAAACGCAGACTGAGTATTGGCAAGCTCTTTTTCAAAATTTGCCATATCGACTTGGTAATATGACGCGGCATCCTTCACGTCACCATAATATAAGCTGTTCAGTGCTTGCTTGACAGTATCCTCTGGCGTACCGGCTTGAGTCGGATTGGTCACTAGGCTTTTCTGTTTGGTCGCATCGGTGACTGGATTAATATTATCACTATCAATCGCTGTCTTGTCTTCAGTGCCATCTGTAATTTCACCTGCTTCGCTAGCACTATCATCGGTCGTCGTTTGGTCAGTCGTATCATCGTCCAATGTGACGTCTTCTGAGGTATCAACGGTCGCTGCCACATCTTCATTCTCGGTAGCAGCTTCAGCCGATTCATTATTGCTACAGCCGCTAATAAGTAGTCCAGTGCTTAGTACACCAGTTGCTAGCAAAATTGGTAAGCGCTGAAAGATTGGCTGTTTCGTTGTCATATCAAACCTCAAATGTCATTTATTCATTAGTGATCTATTATGACAATTATTAGCAGCGCGCATTGTCATTTCTCATAACAGGCTTGTTTTGGTTTCGTAAGCCTGCCATAAGTTTGCTTATACTTCGTCCTAACCGTGCTTTAGCTGACGCGGACGGAAACCAGTCGCTAGCAATACCACACCGTAAACCAGCGCTCCGACAGCACACATAATAATCAGCGCGACGATACGTTGCCACTGAGCCTCATCGGTAGGAAAATAAGGTAGCATAAAATAAAGCACGCCAATCATAGAGCCAGTCGAGATAGCAAACTGCGTAAACAGCTTTTTCCAATGCGGACCGAAACGGAAAATATCACGCTTGTGCAAGAAGTAATATAGCAAGCCTGCGTTTACAAAAGCAGCACCAGTCGTAGCTAATGCTAGACCACCATGTAGTGGTATCTCTAAGAAGTAAAATATCCCGATAAAAATAACACTAAAAATCATATTAGCGATGACAGATATGATGCCGATTTTGACGGGGGTTCTGGTGTCTTGACGCGCAAAGAATGCAGGGGCAAATATCTTAATAAGCATAAATCCTAAGATACCACCTGCCATACTACGTAGGGCCAGTGAGCTCATCTGGGCATCACGTAAGGTAAACTCACCGCGTAAGAACAGTGCTTGCATCAATACATCTGCCAGTACAAATAGGGCAGCCGAGGCGGGAACACCGACCAAGATGATAAGACGTGCTGCCCAGTCGATGGTTTTTTTGAAACTGACGTCGTCTTTTTGAGCTTCACTTTTTGACAGACTTGGTAATATGACGGTACCAATCGCTACGCCAATCAGACCTAATGGTAGCTCGCTCATACGTTCAGCTGCATAGAGCCAAGAGACGGAACCGCCAATCATTAATGAGGCAAAGATAGTGTTCAATAGTAAATTAATCTGAGTAACAGACACACCAAAGATAGCAGGTAACATCAGTTTCAAAATCCGACGAACACCTTCGTGCTGGAAGTCAATCTTTGGTGCGACAAGCAGCTTTTGTTGCCAAAGCTGCGGCAGTTGAATCAAGAATTGTAGCAAACCTGCGATAGCAACGGCATAGCCAAGCGCCATAATGGGCGTATCAAACATCGGCGCAAAAATCAGCGCCCCACCAATCATGCACAGGTTCAATAGAACTGGTGCAAAAGCAGGTGCGGCGAAACGACCGTAGCTTTGTAGAATACCACTCGCAAAAGCTGTCATAGAGATAAATAGCAAATACGGAAAGGTAAGACGCAATAACTCAGCAGTAATAGCAAACTTATCAGGCTGATCGGCAAACCCAGGGGCAAACAACGTTACCACCCAGGGTGCGATTAAGATAACCACCACTGTCAGCATCGATAACACTAGCAATAATGCACCCGAGGTTCGACTGACCAAAATCTGTACTTGTTGCAAGCTGTACTTTTCTTTGTATTCGGACAGTACTGGCACGAAAGCTTGGCTAAACGCGCCTTCTGCAAACAATCGTCGTAAGAAGTTTGGGATTTTGAAGGCGACCAAAAAGGCATCCATCAAACCACCTGCACCAAAAACCCCTAGCAATACAACATCACGTACCAGACCTAAAATACGCGATAACATGGTCATACTGCTGACCACCATGGTTGAACGAAATAACCGACTTTTTGCCATGAGAACCTATCTTGCTAAGTTGCATATTGAGTTATGTGCTGATGTAATATGGATAAAAAACTGACGAATTATATCACTTTCACCATTGAGATAAATGGATTGAGTGTGGAAATCACTTATGTGATGGTGCATCGTTTTTCATTGCATCAGCAACTAACTGGCGCAATCTTGCCCATTCAAAATAATCACCAGGATCAGTCTTACGCCCAGGTGCGATATCGCTATGGCCCGTCAAGTGGCGACGTGTTTTGGGATAGGCCTTATAGATGGCAGCAATTACTTCGGCTAGCTGCTCATATTGAGCAGAGGTGAAGGACACAAAATCCGACCCTTCAAGCTCGATGCCAATGCTATAATCATTACATTCAGGTCGACCCAAGTAGCTAGACCGCCCAGCATGCCATGCCCGTTCGTTGAAATTGACAAACTGAGTGATAGCACCATCACGTTCTATAAACAAGTGCGCTGATACTTCCGCGCCTTTGATTGTTTGAAAGTAAGGATGAGCATCCCAGTCCAATTGATTAGTAAATAATGCTTTCACATAATGTCTGCCACTAGTGTCGCAGGCACCAAATTCATTCGGTGGTAGACTGATATTATGTACGACGATGGCGTCAATACTTAAACCTTTTGGCCTTACATTGTAATTGGGCGAGGCCAACCAAGTGGCTGCTGATAGTAGACCATCTTTGATGGACATTGACGACGCAGATGATGAGTTTGGTGATAATACGGGCATAATACTCTCTTTTTATACTAGTATTGATAATGGTGTGATAGACAATCTATCTAAATAGCTAAACGATAGTGGGCGACGTGTTTGATTTTTTGACCCAGCAACTTTAATAACGCTGATAGCGTATGAATAATAACGTGCGAGATTCTACTTCATGTCTATAAAACTGACGTCCATACCTATCGATTGTACGCTAATGACCATTGGCCTGCGAGCACGTCTGCCATTGGCTATAGCAGGGTTATTGCTCTCGGCTCAAACACAGGCGTTTTTACCAACGCCGCTGTCTGTCCTTGAATCAGATGTATTGTCACCTGACGCATCTAGCATAGCACCTACTAGCACAGCACCTACTAGCACAGCACCTACTTATTCTAATTCGGATGCATTATCTGAGTCGGGTAATATCAGTATTGCTGAACCTAATATTAAAAATAGTACTTTATCTGAATCAAGTTTAGCGACAGAGCAGCTACTATCAACATGGCGTCAGCAAGTAAAAACAGACAAGTTGGCACAGCATACAACATGGCGACGTTTATTATATTTTTACGATGATAAAAACAGTGTATTGAGTAAAAAGAAAACCGAGAGTTTGGTTGACGATCCGAGCTTTTTTTTAAGTAAAAATGGTCAACGAGATTCAGGTGCAGAGTTAGATGCGATGCTCGCGGCACTTGCACAAGAGTTGGTGTCATCATCAGCGACTGATAACGACGAAGCCAAGACTGATACCAATAACAATTCTGTCTTATGCCGTTTTCCAGCGCGAGTGGCATGGCTAGCAGAGGTGCTAGCGATCGATGCTGCAAGTCTATCTGCTGAGTGTCCAGAGCTGGATGAGTGGATGTCGACATTAGCGCCTGAACAGCTATCTATCATGTTTGCGCAGGAGTACTTGGACAATCCGCTCTCTGCGTTTGCTCATACGCTGCTACGCATTGACTCAAAAGCAAGCATCGCCGATCCAAACCAAATCGATAAGGCTTATGCGCTGAATTATACGGTAGACGGTGATCCAAACGACAGTTTCCCGATCTATGCTACTAAGTCAATGATTGGTAGCTACAACAGCGCTATCGAAATTGACCATTATCCAGAGATGCTAGCGAAATACCTGCAAGATGATGAACGTGATACGTGGACATATCAGTTGAGTCTGACGCCAGCGGAAGTTCAGCAGATTATGCGCCACGTTTGGGAAATCAAAGCATTGAAGATGCCGTATTACTTCACCACGGACAATTGTGCTTCCGAGATTCTGCGTCTTATTGATGTGGTCCGTCCGCAGCAAAACTTACTGAGCCAATTGTCTTACGCAGTCGTGCCTTCTGATGTGATTCAGTTATTAAATGATGAGCAGTTGCTGGCAAGTACCATTTATACGCCTGCTGATAATACCTTACGTCAAGCTCAGATCAATGAGAAAAAACAACAGCGCGCGCAGTTGGGCTATCATAATAGCGCCGAACAAACCGTGAATGAGATCAGGTCTGCGCAGCTCAACCCTGTATCGAGCATGTCAGATGATGGGCAAACATTGCTCAAGCGTCAAATCGACGTATCGGATAATAATCCAATAGACAGGCATCCGCTACAATTGGGCACGATAGGTATAGGGCAGCGTGGCGACGATGACTATATGGATATTGGGTTCCGAGCGGGGTTTCATGATACGCTTGACCACGCATCGGGGTATCCACAGTTTTTTAATTTAGAAGGGCTGGCTGCGACATTACGACTGTATGACACAGATGATAATAAGGCCAATCAGCCAGACAGTGTGGTCTTGCAAAATGTCACTTTGATTCGTGGCCGCTCTTTTAACCCTGTCAATGCTGCCAAAAAAGGCAAGACTTGGGGCGCCAATATCGAGGCGACGCGAGTAAATGATGGCTCGCAAGAGGCAGGTACGGATCATCTGGTCGGTAGCGTGGGTTACGAAAAAGGCTGGTCATGGGCATTTGGTACACCAGCCGCAGGTACTGGTGAGATGCCGCCGCAACTGTGCTATACGTTTTTGGCAGGTACGGGGCAAGTAGGACGCGGTATCAATAAAGGCTTTCGTCTAGGCGCAGGTATCAATGCGGGCTGCCGTTATCAGATTAACAATCAGTTACGCGCACAAGCTGAATTGCAATTGCCATATTGGTATCATGGCAGCAGCGATGAAACCAACGTCCGTGGCCATTATTGGCAACCAGTCTCAAGCTTAGGACTGCAATACGACATTGATAAAAAACAAGCACTACGTATCAATGCCAATTACGAATGGCAAGAACGTATCGATGCCAATGATGATATACAGCTATCGTACAGACGGTATTTTTAGGCACTGATTTAGTCATTCATTTAGACAAAATGGCTTCTAAGCGCTGTAATGGTTGTATAAAGGAAAAAATGCTTTATGAATATGCAAAATTTACTAATTATCGGACAAGGTGATATTGGCCTATCAGTTACCAATAAACTCGCCCAAGATGGCTATTGTGTGACTGGGCTTGCTCGTAGTGAGCGCCACCATTATGATTTGATAGATAGTGCAGATTTTTTGCAGGCTGATGCGTTGACTTTGACGGCTGAGCAACTGCAAGCGTTTACTCATATTGCAATTATCGTCACCCCTGACGAGTATTCGACCAGCGGCTATCACGCCAGTTATCTAGCGATTAGTCAGCATTTGGCAACGCTTGCTCCACAACTTATTAAACTTGAACGTGTGGTATTCATTTCTTCTACTGGTGTCTATGGTCAGGATAATGGTGAGTGGATTGATGAGCATACTGCACCTGTTACGCCTGCGCGTGAAGCCTCAAAGGTTATATTGCAAGCAGAACAAGCGCTGCAACAAGGCTTCGGTGATAAAGCAGTGGTCATCCGTCCTAGTGGTATCTACGGTCGCGAGCGTTTAATGCGACTACGCAAGGCTCGTGAGCCAAATAAAGATCCAGTGCCAGCTGAGCATTGGAGCAACCGTATTATGGATCGCGACTTGGTCAATATCATCGCCAAAGTGTTGACGATAGAGACGCCAAAGTCTGTCTATCTAGCGACGGACTATCGACCTGTTACTACGTTTGAACTAGGGGTCTGGCTTAGTGAACAGGTTGGCGAGACACCTCCTACTATTGATAATACAAAAACCTCAGTGACAGGAAAACGCTTGCACAGCAACATTCCGTTAGCTTGGCTTGATTATGCTGATTGGCAGACAGGCTACCGAGATATTTTAAATCATCAAGAGTAAGCCTTTAGAGTTAAGCCCTACAGAGCAAAATAGCCCTTGGTGTAATCGTTCTTATTTATTTTATAGTCTATGGAGATTTCATGTCCCAGCCTTCTACTTCTGATGACCGTTTATCCCATGCTAATCTGGCAGCAGAAGGTGGGCAGCTGGCAGAAGGTCACGTCCAAAAAAAGGCTGAGCAATCGTCTATATTAGCTGATTCACAGCAACCTGCGATCGTACATCCTAACTTTGATCCCAAACAATCTCCTCTTGACCCTGCCAGACCATTGAGTGATATTCCTGAGCCTGCTCGTCGCCTGAATGGTCAACTGCGCAGGCTCTACGGTAACTCGACTCGGTTCTATCAGCCCAATGCAGACAGCTTATCGAAATGGTCGCTGATTGCTTCAGAAGCACTGGCTGAGCATTTATCGTTACTAAATGCAGCACAGCTTATTGAATTGCCGGATAGCTTTTATCAGAATCATAGTGAGCAACCACTAATATCGACATTATCAGATATGACATTATTAGATATGTCGGATATTCAGCAGGCGATTCGGGCTTATCCAAAACTGAACCGTTACGGGTTTTTGCCTACCGATAGTTCTACAGTGGTTGAGTCAGATAACGATTCAAATAATGACAGCAAGGCTCAAAATTCTGCATTATCTATGCGCGCATTGACCAAACGCTATAATCCTGATGAGCTACTCAATAGTCTGTATGCTGACGATTGGCAAGTGATACTACAACCGCAGCAGTTTGATACAGGTGAGGGCAGTTTGGCCACAGATATCATGGCATGTAGCGTGGCCGTCCATGCGCTAAAGCAATCTAGTACCCGTAAGAGTATCAATCATAGTTATAGCGCCGCAGAAATTTGCCAGCATATGCGTAGCTATTTGCTGAGTCAGATCGTTTGTGAGCCGTCGCAGCGCCACGCATATCGTCAGATTCGACTATTTGCTGGTCATATTATTGTTGCCGCTTATCATTTGGGCTGGGAGATACAAGTCCGAGCAGATGGACAGAGCTATTTTAATATCTCGTCGCGTAGTGGTTTGTTGACTCGCTATGCCAATATGCAGGATTATGAGATCAATGGTTGGTCAAGCTGATCAATAATGCGTACAATAATGCAAATTTTTTGCCCCCTCTTTTTGCTGATAGGAATGTCATAATGTCTCATGTAACACGCCCTCAAGACCCTACATTTTCATCTCATCAATTTATTCAGCTGGCTCTAGACAACCAAGTGCTTAAGTTTGGTGAGTTTGTCCTCAAGTCTGGTCGTATCAGTCCATACTTTTTTAATGCAGGCTTGCTTGCGACTGGTGAGATGTTGTCGTTATTAGCACGTGGTTATGCAGATGCCTTGGCTGAACAGATGAGTGCAGCAAATAATGGCGGTAATGAGCAAGAGCTGGTCATCTTTGGTGCGGCTTACAAAGGTATTCCTTTTGTTGCAGCGACGGCGCAAGCGTTATGGCTACATCATGGCATTAACGCCAAGTGGGGCTATAATCGTAAAGAGGCAAAAACTCACGGCGAAGGCGGCAATTTGGTCGGTGCTGACGTAACTGGCAAGGCTGTTTGGGTACTTGACGACGTCATCACAGCGGGTACAGCCATGCGCGAAGTGGTCGAGATTCTAGAGCAAGCAGGCGCAAGCGTTGCTGGTATTCTCGTCGCACTTGATCGTAAAGAAAAAGGTCAAGCAGAGCACTCTGCTATTCAAGAGCTTACCGCGACACTAGAAGTGCCCGTACGTGCATTGGTCGATATCGATGATTTGATCAGTTATTTGGCCGATGACCATGGTGCACAAAACGGCCAACATAAAGACGCGACCCAGTTAGCCAAAATGCAACACTACCGTGAGCAGTACGGCGTATAGTTGGGCACTGATGTTGTTTAATAAGTTTGTTTCATATTAATAATATAACGTAAGTGAGTCTTATCATGAGCCAACATAAACAAGAAAAATCGCTAAAAATACTCGTTATTATGGATCCTATCGAACGGGTTAATTATAAAAAAGACACTAGTCTCGCTATGATGTGGGCCGCTCAAGACCGTGGCCATCAGCTTGGTTATTGTCAGATTCATGACCTGTGGTTGGACCGTGGTCAGTTGATGGTTGATACGCAGCCGCTTACAGTAAAGCGTGATCCTGCAGATTTCTATACATTGGGTGATAAAAGCACAGGGCCAGTCGGCGACTATGACGTGATTTTGATGCGCAAAGATCCACCGTTTGATATGCGCTTTATTTATGCCACTTATATGCTTGACCATGCCAAAGCAGCAGGCGTGCTCGTGGTCAATGATCCACAAGCGATTCGCGACTGTAATGAGAAGTTGTTTGCGACGTGGTTTAGCGATTATATGAGCCCAACGATTGTGACCAGCAAACAAGCACACATTCGTAAGTTCATCGCTGAACAGCAGGACGTCATCGTCAAGCCATTAGATGGTATGGGCGGCACTGGTATTTTTCGTTTAACTGCTGATAGCCCAAACATCGGAGTGACGTTAGAGATACTGACTGAGCTTGAGACTCTGCCCATCATGGCGCAGCGTTATTTGCCAGAAATTAAAGAAGGCGATAAGCGCGTATTGATCGTCGATGGAGTCGTGGTAGATTATAGTTTGGCTCGTATTCCAATCAAAGGCGAGACCCGTGGTAATCTAGCAGCTGGTGGTAGCGGTGTTGCAATGCCATTGACTGATATCGAACGCCAAGTAGCAGAAGTTGTGGCACCAATCGTCAAAGAAAAAGGCCTAATGTTCGTTGGTCTAGACTTGATCGGTGGACGTATCACTGAGATTAACGTTACTAGCCCAACGTGCGTACGTGAGATTGATGATCAATGCGGTACAGATATCGCGACCGACTTTATCATGGCGATTGAGAATAAATTTACTGCGTAGCTTTCGCTATGTTCAGGAATGCTTTGAGTTCAGGAGTATTCTGACTACGTAAAACCCATATTTTGAGGCATTGTTAGTTATTGGATTTTCTTACCGTTTACTAGTATTACACGACGCCAAGCTGTGACCAATCATGGCTTGGATTTTTGTTATTTTTGCTGCATAAAGTACTGTATATAAGACAATGATTTCCTCTATACTATGCGGGCTTTGGCTAGGTCATTATTTTTCATAATTGCCACCCCAGCAGTGAGATAAACCCTTCATATAAATAAAGTAAAGATAGGCAGGCGTTCATGAAAACACCGCATATATTGATGATGGCAGCTGGTACGGGCGGGCATGTTTTTCCAGCGCTGGCAGTGAGCGACGAGCTGAGCCAACGCGGTGCGGTGATTCATTGGTTGGGAACGCCAAACGGTATGGAAAACGGTTTGGTTGAGCCCACAGGTTATCCTTTTCATGCTATTAATATGCAAGGACTTCGTGGCAAAGGCGTTGGTCGACTATTGAAGCTACCAATGACTCTGCTATCCGCAACGATGGCTGCCGTGAAAGTGATTCGTAGTAATCAGATCGATGTGGTCGTTGGGTTCGGCGGTTATGTGAGTGCACCTGGCGGTATCGCTGCGCGCATGACTAACACCCCATTGATTATCCATGAGCAAAATGCCATTGCTGGCATGAGTAATCGCTACTTATCTAAGCTATCGACCAAAACGTTACAAGCGTTTGAGAACACCTTTGCCAATAGTCAGCAAGATACCAAGCTTGAGACAGTGGGCAATCCTGTGCGTAACGCCATTACTGGTGTCGCAGAGCCAACGGTACGCTACGATGTAAATGACAGTTCACCGCTTAAACTGTTGGTAGTAGGCGGTTCACTTGGTGCTCAGGTATTAAATGATACAGTACCAAAAGCATTAGCATTACTAGATCAACCATTTGAAGTCCTACACCAGTGTGGACGCAACAATGAAGCAGCCACGCAAGCGGCTTATAGCGAGCAAAATCTAAATAACCATCAGTTTACTGTACAGCCTTTTATTAATGATATGGCTGCAGCTTATAACTGGGCAGATATCATCGTTTGCCGCGCAGGTGCATTGACCGTGACCGAAATCCAAAACGTCGGCATCGCCGCTATTTTTGTACCGCTACCGCATGCAGTGGATGACCATCAGACGGCTAATGCGCACACGTTGACCTCACATGATGCTGCAATTCTACTGCCACAGTCAGAGCTAACTGCCAAAAGTCTAAGTGACGAGCTTGGCGTACTCAATCGAGAGAAGTGCTTAACGATGGCAAAAAAAGGCCATGCATTGGCCAACCGTAGTGCGAGTAAGCAAGTTGCTGACATCATTTGGCAAGCGCTATAGTCTGTCGTTTATACCCCTTATTTGAATTTACTAAGTTTTATTGACCTTTAATAAAGAGAGATCCTTATGCCTACCTCTGCGAAAGCTCTACCTAAGCGTTTGATTGAAATACCAGAAATGCGCCGTATTCAGCATTTGCATTTCATCGGTATTGGTGGCTCAGGCATGTGCGGTATCGCTGAGGTGATGAACAATCAAGGCTATCAAGTCAGTGGTTCTGACATCGCAGAAAGCTTGGTGACTAAGCGTCTACAGCAAATCGGTATTGAGATATCGATTGGCCATGACTCTAAAAACATTGCCAATGCCGATGTTATCGTTGTCTCATCAGCGATTGATCGTAGCAATCCTGAGGTAAAAGCAGCGCTTGAAGCTCGTCTGCCGGTAGTACGCCGCGCCGATATGCTTGGTGAGCTAATGCGCTATCGTCATGGTATCGCAGTTGCTGGCGCACATGGTAAAACGACAACGACGAGTTTACTAACCACGATGATGGCAGAAGGACAGCTAGATCCTACTTATGTCATCGGCGGTAAGTTAAATGCGTCAGGCAAAAATGCAGCATTAGGTAGCAGCCGTTTCTTGGTAGCAGAAGCTGATGAATCGGATGCATCATTCTTGTCATTGCATCCGATGGCTGCGATTGTGACCAACATTGACCAAGACCATATGGAAACCTACGAAAACAGCTTTGATAAATTAAAAGCTGCTTATATCCAGTTTCTACAAAATATGCCGTTTTACGGTTTAGCAGTGGTCTGCGGTGATGACCCTGAACTGTATGCAATGATCGATGATATCGGTCGTCCGGTATTGACCTTTGGTCTTGAGCCGTTCAATGACGTACAAGCTGTAGACTTGGTGACAGAAGGGACTAAGACTCACTTTACCGTATTGCGCCGTGACCGTGAGCCATTACGCCTGACGCTGAACATTCCTGGTACACATAACGTCTATAACGCTCTTGCTGCCATCACGATGGCGACCGATGAAGGCGTTGATGATGCAGCGATTGAGCGTGCCTTGCAGAAATTTGAAGGCGTGGGTCGTCGTTTTGAGCAGCATGCTTCTGTTGATATCGATGATGGCAATGTCTTATTGATTGATGATTATGGTCATCATCCAAAAGAAGTCGATGCGACCATTAAAGCCGCACGCCAAAGCTTCCCTGATCGTCGTTTAGTGATGCTATTTCAGCCGCATCGTTACAGCCGTACCCGTGATTGCTACGATGATTTTGTGGAAGTGCTATCAAGTGTTGATGAGCTACTATTATTGGATGTATATTCAGCAGGTGAGAGTCCGATTACGGGCGCTGATACAAAGTCATTAGCGCGTAGTATCCGTTTGCGCGGTGAAGTTGAACCGACTATTATTGATAAAGACAATCTAGCCCCTGTTATGCAGCGTTTGCTAAAAGCCAACGACATGCTGATTACCCAAGGTGCTGGTAATGTTGGGCAAATTGCTATCGATTTGGCTGCCAATAACCTTTATATTAAGTAAGCTAAAATTTAGGGACGATCCTCATGACAACTGATAATAAAGACAATAATAGCACTCAAAATGCAGCTATCAATGATACACCTTTAGACACGACGACTCATGCAAAAGACGCCAGTCAGTTTGGCAAAGTAGCCGTTATTTATGGCGGCAGTAGCAATGAGCGTAGCGTGTCTTTGGATAGTGGTGCGGCAGTATTGCAAGCGCTTCAAAACCAAGGCGTTGATGCCACTCACTTTGATCCAAAGCATCAAGACATTACTGAGCTACGCAAATTTGACCGCGTGTTTAATGTTTTGCATGGTCGCGGCGGCGAAGATGGCCTGCTGCAAGGCGTATTACAGTGGTTTGATATACCGCAAACTGGTTCAGGGATTCTAGCTTCTGCACTAGGTATGGACAAAGTACGTACCAAACAACTGTGGCAAGGTTGCGGCCTTTCAACTGCACCATTTTCATTATTGACGGCTGATACTGACTGGCAGCAAGTGGTTAACATGCTAGGTTTGCCACTTATCATTAAACCAGTTCATGAAGGTTCAAGCATTGGCATGACTAAGGTCAATCACCTTGACGAGCTACCTGCCGCTTATGCAACTGCAGTGGAGTGTGGTGATGCAGTGATGGCTGAACGTTGGATTACAGGTCGCGAATTTACGATTGTGATTATCGATGACGAAGCCTATCCAGTTATTCGCCTTGAGCCTGCTGACATTACTAACTTCTATGATTTTGAAGCCAAGTATAATCGTAACGATACCAGTTACTATATCCCCTGTGGATTGAGCGCGGCTGATGAAAAGCACCTGCAAGATTTAAGCCTTGCAGCATTTCGTGCAGTAGATGCAAAAGGCTGGGGGCGTATCGATGCCATGCAAGATGAAGCAGGCAATTTTTGGTTGCTTGAAATCAATACCGTACCAGGTATGACCAGTCACAGTTTGGTTCCGATGGCGGCCAAAGCTCGCGGACTAGATTTTGATGCACTATGCTGGCACATTTTGGCGCAAACACTATAATTACCAAATCAACTAAATTGAGTAGATAGTGATGACTCTTTGTGTCACTAGAGCTGCTATACCACAGCTTCGTGTAAACTTGTGTAAATTCGCTGCTGCTAGTTGGTGTTTGGCTATTGTTTAACCATAAAATACGTTAATATTGTAAGAATAGGTCTATTTCGGTGATATTTATGTTGTTTTGTGAATACAACTGATAACTTATTCATAATTTAAGAAAAATGTTACGTTTAAATCAACGTAATCTCTGTATATAAGCTATATTTTTAATAAAATTTGATAACATATCGACTTAATAAGCTTCTGCCAAAAATACGCAGATTTATATCAATAAATAGCATGATCAGTTTTATGCAAATATAGGGACAAAGGTCGTTATGGCTCAAACTGTCAACGAGGTAACTGACTTGATGAGTGATAAAGCCGGTCGCCCAAAATCTAAGATCCAAATACCGGCAACGGTAAAGTATCTATTTATGGTACTTGTCTTAGGTTTGCTAGTGCTAATATTAATGATGGGCGGCAAAGCGCTGCGTGATGCGCCGCCAGCAAATATTTATGTCAGTAATCAAGGTTTGTCTGCTGCTCAGTATCGCTCATTACAAGATGTGATGGAACAACAACAAGTAAGTAGCTTTTTTACTTCTGATTTGCAAGCATTGCGAGACATCACGATGGGTTTAGCTTGGGTAGACCAAGTGAGTATCTCTCGTGATTGGCAACGTGGCATCGTCGTCAACGCATTACCCAAACAGGCAGTTGCCAATTTTGGTACAGAACGTTTGGTCGATGCAAAAGGGGCGGTATTTGTTCCTGCTGATAGTAGAGATTTAACACAAGAGCGTTTTGCGACCTTACAGGGTGAGATGTCTCAAGCGCCAGTTATTATGCAACAGATGCAGCAAGTTAATGATTGGTATGCACCGCTTGGTATACAGGTCGAAGATATCATTCTGTCACCGAGAATGACTTGGCTAATCCGCTTTGACAATGGATTACGTGTGATTGTCGACAATGAAAATACGGCGCAAAAACTACTGAATCTAAGCCAACTGCTTGGCAATCAGTTAAGGACGCGTCGAGATGACATGCAGTCTGTAGATTTACGATACAAAAATGGCTTTACCATCGCTTGGAACGTGACACAGAGTGCTGAATCAGAATAGCCTAAGTAAGCATTACATCTATACATAACCGATGTGAGCTAATACGGTTTATTTAGTTTGAAGAAAACATGTACAACATCATAGCGTATTAGTAACGCTTTTTTTAATGATTCAATAGAAGAGCATTACTTGCTCTTCTATTTAGCGATAATTTGTCTGGTACCATGAAAAATAATGAAAATCTGGTTGTTGTCCATCTAAGTGCCACGGCAGTATATGTCGTCATAGGCAATGTTGTCTCTGCAAAAGACATTCGTATTTTGGGCGTAGGACAAGTTAAAAACAGCGATTTTTATCAAGGTCAAATAAAGCATCGTGAACGTCTGCAAGGTGCTATCAAGCAAGCCATTCAAGAAGCAGAAGACACCGCTAACTGCCGTGTGCATAGTGTTTGGTTAACCCTTGCGACCCCTGAGCTATCTAGCAAAAACAGTGCTGGAGAGGTCAAAGTAGAAGATGAAGTTGTACGTGCTAAAGACATGGTACAAGCATTGGCCAATGCAAAATCGCGTGATTTATCATCTGACTATTATTTGATGCATTGCTGTCAGCAAGGTATTTATGTCGATGAGCAAGACTTTATGGTGGATGATGTCATCGAGATGATGGCACATAATATCACCGTGATGTACCACATGATGATGATGCCTGTTGCCAGCCGTCAGAATATCCAAAAGCTATTACAAAGTTGTGATGTCGGTATTGATCATATTGTTTTCGATGCAGTGACCAGTGCTGAGTATAGTTTGATGACTGAGGAACGCCAGCAAGGCGTTTGTTTAGTAGATATCGGTGCCAGTACGACCAGCATTTGTGTGTATAAAGAGAATAAGTTGATTTTTACACATTGTATAGCAACGGGCAGTCATGAAGTGACAATGGATATTTCAGCTGATTTTGGTATTTCCATGATTGAAGCTGAAAAGCTGAAGAAGTCTCATGGGACCGCTGATGTTAATAGTGTCGATCCAAGCGCATTCTTTTTATTCAAACCTCAAGGATCGGGCGACGAAATCAATATTGGCATCTATAACTTGGCACGCATCATTGAGGCTCGTTACGTTCAGATATTTACTGAAGTAGCGCGTCAATTACACGAAGCAGGTTTGATAGGCTATATCGATAAAGGGATTGTGTTGACTGGCGGCGGTAGTACGATTAAAGGTATGATACCTTTTGCCAAAAAGCTACTAAAAATGCCTGTCGTACTAACAAACACCCATCCTGCTATCAGTGCTTATAATCATTTTGATAATGATGAGTCATTTAAGCTATTAAATAGTCAAGTGAATGACCGTGCTTATCAGACAGCTTTTGGCACATTGCTATACAGTCAAAGTGAGCAATTCCGCCGTAGTGAAAAAAGCGAACCTGAAGCGATTCAAAACAATCGAGTATCAGGCGTATTTCGAAGTGCGGGTCAACGGTTTGCAAATGTTTTAAAGAAAATATTATAGATCTGTTTAACCTCATATCTAGAGCATCTATACATTATGGAATGTCTCTAAGTTGGTTAAGCAAAAAATAGAGTAACATTGCGAATAAATTAGTTTTAAAAATAAAGTATTAAGTAATAATGACATATTATTGTCTATACTGATCGATTTTAGCCATACCCTGTTTTATTTAAATACATTTATATATAGTATGTCGATAGCGCGCCACATGAGTGCGTTACTATGTATCGACTTACACGCTATCTGCAACTGGAGAATCTTTTTTATGTCAAAATACACCATGCCAGATGATAATCAGCTTCAAAACAATGGCCAAGCAAGCTTCACTGTATTCGGTGTTGGTGGCGGCGGCGGTAATGCAGTTGAACATATGGTACAGCAAGGCATCAGAGGTGTAACGTTCGTTTGTGCCAATACAGATAAACAAGCGCTAGATCGTCTTACTGCACCGCATAAACTGCAACTGGGTGCAAAAACGAACCGTGGTCTAGGGGCAGGCGCAAATCCAGAAGTGGGTCGTGAAGCAGCAGAGAGCGAAGAAGAAGCGATTCGCGCATTGCTTGAGCACTCAGATATGGTATTTATCACTGCTGGTATGGGCGGCGGTACTGGTACAGGCGCAGCGCCAGTTGTTGCTCGTATTGCTAAAGAAATGGAAGTGCTGACAGTTGCGGTTGTGACTACGCCATTCAAATTCGAAGGTGGTAAGCGTATCAAAGCTGCTAAAGCAGGTATTGAGCAGCTTACCAACTTTGTCGACTCAATTATCACGATTCCGAATGATAAGTTGATGAGTGTATACGGCAACATCTCTATGCAAGATGCTTTCAAAAAAGCAGATGATGTATTGCTGCATGCTGTTCAAGGTATTGCGGAAACCATCGCTAGCGAAGGTATGATCAATATTGACTTTAACGATATCCGTACGGCGATGACTGCGAAAGGTCATGCGATGATGGGTATTGGTCGTGCCAGCGGTGATGATCGTGCACGTCAAGCGACTGAAAAAGCCATCAGATCACCACTACTTGATGATTTGCGTTTAGAAAATGCAAAAGGTCTACTGGTTAACGTTATTTCTTCAGAGTCATTGTCACTAGATGAAATGAGCAAAATCAGTGCAATAGTCGAAGAAATTACTGACATCGACGACGCTCACATTTTCTACGGTTCTGTGATTGATGAAAAAATGGGTGACGACTTACATGTAACCGTTATCGCAACTGGTTTAACGTTAGACGAAAATGCTGGACAAGAGCCAGAAGTAGTAGAGCAGCCAGTACCTTCTGTTAATAGCACGCAACCTGTTGATCCTAATGTGCATACCAGCGCTTTAAACAGTCAGAAGCAGTCGCAAGCTCAGCAGTATCAAGATAGCGTTGCACGTCCTAGCGCAAGTGCGCCTCAAGAGCAGCCTAAGACTAAAACAAACAGTATTCAAGACTATTTAAAGCGTCAACAGAATAAATAGTAATTCTAATTTACTGTGAGTAAGAAAAAGCCAGCGTCTTAACGTTGGCTTTTTTGTGTTTAAGGAAAAATGAAACGTTTTCTATAAGAAAATTCATAACAGTTTTCTATGTAATCTATATGTATATGACTGTCGAAACTTATATGAGCCTCGTTGTTTTATAGCATTAAATAGGCTATATAAAGTAAAAATCAGCAATAGGATATTGACGATAAGTGTTATCAATCAAGGAGATAAGAAAATTAGCGCTTTTTATATATAGCGAATAAGGGGTCGGTAATGGTACACTATGTCAATTGTAACAAAAT
The DNA here is from genome assembly GCF_044900935.1 of Psychrobacter sp. NPDC078501. Taxonomy (NCBI): domain Bacteria; kingdom Pseudomonadati; phylum Pseudomonadota; class Gammaproteobacteria; order Moraxellales; family Moraxellaceae; genus Psychrobacter; species Psychrobacter sp. NPDC078501. The sequence continues at coordinate 133,203 of NZ_JBJDOS010000004.1, forward strand.
ATGTGAGAAGACAACCATGAACCAAAGAACCATAAAAACAGCAATAGCCGTTACGGGTACTGGTCTACATAGTGGTCAGCCTGTTGACTTGGAGTTTCATCCACAGCCGATTGACACTGGTATTGTTTTCGAGCGCTCTGATATAGAAGGTAGTCAACCAATTCCAGCGAGTGCGTTTTTAGTACAAGACACGATGATGTCATCGAACTTAGTGTTTGGTGGTACGCGAGTGGGCACGGTTGAGCATCTGCTTAGTGCCATCGCTGGTCTAGGAGTAGACAATCTGTTAGTTCGGGTCTCTGCTTCAGAGATACCAATTATGGATGGTAGCGCTGCGCCTTTCGTTGCGCTCTTACTAGATGCAGGATTTTGTGAGCAAGAAGCGGCCAAAAAGTTTATTAAAATTATACGTCCAGTACGAGTAAAGCTAGAAGATAAGTGGGCAGAGCTACGTCCTTATGAAGGGTATGAATTAAATTTCGAAATTGATTTTGATCATCCTGCATTTGATAAGAACTTTCAGCATGCACAGTTGCAGTTCTCTACACAGAACTTTATCGAACAATTAAGCACTGCGCGTACTTTTGGATTTTTACGTGATATAGAAGCGCTACGTCAAAATAACCTAGCATTAGGTGGCAGTATGGAAAACGCCATCGTTATCGATGATGCCAACATACTTAATGCAGAAGGCTTACGTTTTAACGATGAATTTGTCCGTCATAAAATTTTAGATGCTTTGGGAGATTTGCATCTGATTGGCTACCCAATTTTAGGTCGTTTTAACGCCTATAAGTCTGGTCATGCTCTAAATAATTTATTAGTACGTGAAATACTGTCTGACGAAGATAACTTTGAAATTGTAACTTTTGATGACAATGTAACCTGTCCTATCGAGTATTTACCGCTCAATGATTTGGTTATTGAAGGATAAATACAGGAATATACAGGAAGTATCGAAACATTTACGCAATATTACATAGAAAGCCCATAATTACATTTATATAATATGCTATATTTTGAATATATTATCTATATGATTATATGAATTTTCTGTTAAGGCATATAATACAAAAGCTGTAGTTGGTTTTTAAATCCTTCGTTAGCTATATCCATAATCTGGATGTAACTAACGAAGGATTTTTTTTATCTGATACATTACAAAAATCCATCTTTATCAATGCCATCACCTGCTCTTATTTACATAACTTTACATTTAGCGCTCAGTATTTTTAATGATTAATCAAACGCAAAAGAGCTTTTTTGAGATTTTCATCAGTGGTGACATGCTCTGCGGCCTGTGATATAGTCCGTTTTGTGTTCTGGCTAAGCGCCTGATTTTCATTGGCTTTACGAGAATTTGGCAAGTGCAGTGATGATGTTGACGATTGTTTAGATGAATAATTATCGGCAGAGCTTTTAGCCACAACGACGCGAATTTGCTTGAGTTGTTTAAATGTAATTGACTGCTCTGTTAGTATTTGCAAATACGAGCTATGTAAATAGCGAATATGATTTGCTGCTGTCATTGAGCTAACACTTAATATCAACTGCTCAGGTGATAAGCCTACAACCCAACAGGTATTGAGTATTTCTTCAGGCAGACAGTCTATCAATAGCTCTTTTATCTCGTTGGTTGCTTCTATATATAGTCGCATGTTGTTAGCAAGGGTTTGAGGTAGCGCGCTACCAGCAAATGCTTGATGATCTATAAGCTGGGCAAGCCGATTAGGCTGTTTTTTTGACATCGTAAGTACTCATCTAATAGGTGACAAACTCGATACTCATAACAGACATGCTAAAAGCAATATATAGCAGATGGCTTATAAGATAGTTGACTAGGTGGGAAGTACTACTGGCACTAGTCACTATTTGAAAAGAATGAACCGTTGTAATAGGGATTTTATCACGTCTATTTGATGATTATATCCTCTAAATTAATTGATGCTTCGTTACGGATGACGAGCAGACTTGTATTAACAATAGGTAGTAAATTTATGAAACAAGCTTTATTAATTTTGTCAGTATTGGGAATGGGTATCGCACAGACGAGTGGTGCTGCCGAAACAACCTTTCAACCAAATAATACCTTGAGTCATACCATCACAAATATTTCTACTTCTGCGAACTATGGTTCTAGTCGCAACATCTATAGCACCAACAGTGGTGCCCATGTATATAGCAACGATGAGATCAGTCAAGCAATTGACAACCTAAGCGCTCATGCTAAGCAAAAAGAATATCAACTCGCTTCACTGACCAGTCGTTTGTCTTACGAACAGCGTCAGCAGCAAGCAAGCCGTGTACCTGACCGCAACTCTGCTCCTGCTATTGCTGCAGCAAATGCATCACGAGTCGCACTATCTAGAAGCTCTGGCTACTGTGCTCGCTATGTGCGTAAAGCATTACAATCAGCAGGTTATGAGTTTACGCCTAACCCTTCAGCCTATCAGTATGCCTCTCGTGGCACGCTAGCCCAAGCTGGCTTTACCAAGATTAGTAACGACATGGCACCACAAGTTGGTGATGTCGTTGTCTATAACCGCACGTCAAGCCGTCCACATGGTCATATCCAGATTTTTGATGGCAATGACTGGGTATCTGATTTCCGTCAAAACAGCATTAGCCCTTATAGCGGTACATACAGCTATACGACATGGCGTGATTCGCAGTATGTTGATGATGCATCAGATCGTGGTATCTACCTTGCGATGGCTGACAAATAAACATCGGTTAAATGAAGTAAGCATCAGTTAAATAGAACTAAGGTTTTCTCCAAACTCAGTAATGCTCTTTATGACATTACTGGGTTTTTTTTGTGCTTTGAATAATTATATCTAAGAATAGCTGTATTTAAATGAGTTCAGCTCATATAAACAAATCAAAGCTCAAATTTTGGCCAATAGTCGCGACTGTGAAAATCAGGCGGGGAGGCATGGCCCGAGGCAAAGTATAAGTCAGTTTTGCCAAACCATAAGATGACACAAGGATGTATTTGTTCAATCAGCATATTAGCAACAGCGTATTGTTGATTCGGTAGTTGCGTTATAGGTAGGCTAAAGCTGCGCTCATAACGAAAGGCTGTCTGCACTGCCGTTGGAGTGCTAGATAACGGGTTCTCCCCTGATATATCTGCTAGCTCTTTACAGTTACGCCAATTAATAAATGCGCATGTGGTTCCGTCGGTCTCATACAACGGTAATGGCGGTAGTGTCGCAGGGTTACGATAGCTCTCAAATTGATAGAGTGCATAGCGGCCGTCAGGGCTAGCATTAATCTCTATATAAGCGGTTGTTTGCTGAAGTGGTATCTTGTGAGGTTCTGGATGGTGAATTGCTACGATGTCTTCGTTATCAATCTCACTGCCAGCAATAAAACATTCAAGGCAGGTTTCTTCCCATAGGTAATCAGTGAAATTTACTTGAGTTTGTTGCCATGTTGGCCAATTGAATTGATTGGCTAGAATTTGACTAGGCAGAGTCACTTGATAGGTCAGCACTAGTTGCAAAGCTGGTTGCTGGATGATCTCTGCACTTACTTTGATAGAGATATTCTCAAGCTCTTCTATAGACACACCTAATTGCTGAGCATCTTTCGCTATCGTCTCGGTGGCTAGACGGAGGTTAAAAGCTTGTTTCATTATAAGTACATCTCGACGGTAATAATAAAGAGGTGATAGTGACAAGAGAAATTATACTGATTCAGGGAACTAATACTATATGTTAAGTATAACCGAGACTATCGGAGAACATAAAAGCCGCGAGCAAGATGCGTCGCGGCCTTTGTATTTCATTATCGTTTGGCTATGATATAAGTGAACATAAAACCCAGTCACTTAATGCCAGTCTATCATGACATATTACTGCGCGTGACGTGCTAGGTTAGACAGTTTTGGGTTGGCATTTGGGTTTTTGCGTAGTAATAATGCCATACGACCAATAGAATGAACCAAAGACGCATTAGCCGCTTTAGCAAGTTCAGCGCCAACGATGTCACGCTCTTCTTTCGTGCCAGCAGGCAATTTCACTTTGATAAGCTCATGATCTGTTAGCGCGCGATCGATTTCTTCAGTGATGGTTGGAGTAATACCCTTGTTGCCGATCATAACGATAGGCTTTAGCTCGTGACCGATGCCTTTTAGACGTTTGATGGTAGCGTTATCGAGTTGCATAGAATTCCTAAGTGTTGGTAAAAATAAAAATGGTACTGTCAAAAACAGTTATTGATCATTATAGATAATCTGTGACCATCTTGCATGAGATCAGCAGGATTTTGCACGATTTTACGTGACGAAAATGTTAAACTGAATGTTTGGTACATTATAAACGCTACTGCCTTATAAAACAGTTATTTAACCAATAGAATTTGGTCAGTTTGCAACCAACCATGAATAAAAAATCTGATTAACACCGTATTTAGAATAATCCGCAACGGATTAATATCAGTTTGTAAGTGATAGAGCAATTAAAGCAGCTAGATTTAGTAAAGCAATAGGAGCAGGTATTTTGGCCACGCGTATCGAAAACAAAAAACTATCAAAGAGCAGCAGTGCTTGGATGAAAGAGCATATTGACGATCATTATGTGCAAAAAGCTCAAAAAGATGGCTACCGTGCCCGTGCCGCTTATAAATTATTAGAGATTAATGAAAAAACCAACCTAATCAAAAAAGGCATGACGGTCGTGGACTTGGGCAGTGCGCCTGGTAGCTGGTCACAAGTCGCTGGTCGATTGGTAGGTGACGATGGTATCTTGATTGCCTCTGATATTTTGGCCATGGATACCTTGCCTGATGTGACCTTCATTCAGGGCGATTTTCGTGAAGCTGAAGTGTTTGACGCTATTATGGCAGAAGTAGGTGATAGACAAGTCGATGTCGTATTGTCTGACATGGCACCCAATACCGCTGGGAACAGTGCTATCGATCAGCCACGTATGATGTACTTATGTGAGCTAGCAGTGGACTTCGCGCTTGCAACCTTACCAGAAGGTGGCGCACTTATTATGAAAGTGTTTCAAGGCGAGGGTACACAAGAATTACGCAAGCAGATGCAGCAGGATTTTAGTAAGATTCGTAGTATAAAGCCAGGTGCGTCACGACCACGCTCAAAAGAGATGTTTTGGATAGCGATTAAATAGTTTTAACATCAATAGGTTGCTGCTCTTGTAAGCGTGAAGGTAAACCACCATAAAGTGTTATTATCGCGATATAAAAGCTGCGTCAATTGTTAAATGAATAATCGTGAAACCTGCTTGAATTATGCGGGTTAGCACCACATATCATGGTATATTACCTTTGTTTTTAGCATACGTTTTAGGCAAAGTCGTCTGATAATAAGCGTTTTACAAGCTCAATGATCGTATATCTATGTTTATCTCATACTGATTATTTATAAAAACAATTTTTATGCTACCTATAAATCATATAAGTTTAATTTAGCAGCTTTTTATTATCGGGATATTCGTTAAAAATGAGCAATACGTTTATAGACGTCACGTGTTTAATAAACACACCAATAAGTAAGGGATGGGAATAACTAGTGAGCGACATGGTAAAAAATACCTTATTGTGGCTGGTGGTAATCGGCGTTTTGGTGCTGGTGTTTAGCGGCTTTGATCAATCTTCTGAGCCGGATAACCTTAACTACTCTGAGTTTGTGACCGCAGTGTCAGAAAATCAAGTAGCCAGTGTCGAGATCGACGGCGAACAGATCACCGGCGAAAAGAAAAATGGCTCATCTTTTGAGACCATTAGACCAGCTGTGTCAGATGACCAGCTCATGCCAATGCTACGTGAGAACCAAGTCGAAGTTCAAGGAACTGCACCAAAGCGCCAAAGCGTATTGATGCAACTACTGATAGCCAGCTTCCCAATTCTATTGATTATTGGTCTGTTCTTATTCTTTATGCGTAATATGCAGGGCGGCGCTGGCGGTAAAGGCGGCGGCCCAATGAGCTTTGGTAAATCGAAAGCGAAAATGCTGACCGAAGATCAAATCAACGTTAACTTCGAAGATGTGGCCGGTTGTGAAGAAGCCAAAGAAGAAGTTGTTGAAGTGGTTGAGTTCTTACGTGATCCAGACAAATTTACCAAACTGGGTGCAACGATTCCTCGTGGCATCTTGATGGTAGGTCCTCCAGGTACAGGTAAAACCTTGCTAGCGAGAGCTATTGCTGGTGAAGCTAAAGTGCCTTTCTTCTCAATTTCAGGTTCTGATTTTGTTGAAATGTTCGTCGGTGTTGGTGCATCACGTGTCCGTGATATGTTCGAACAGGCGAAGAAAAGCGCTCCTTGTATTATCTTTATTGATGAGATTGATGCAGTCGGTCGTCATCGTGGTTCCGGTATGGGCGGCGGTAATGATGAGCGTGAGCAGACATTGAACCAACTATTGGTTGAGATGGATGGTTTTGAAGGTAATGAAGGCGTTATTGTTATTGCCGCAACCAACCGTGCTGACGTGCTTGATAAAGCGTTACTTCGTCCAGGTCGTTTTGACCGTCAGGTACAAGTAGGCTTGCCGGATATCAAAGGCCGTGAGCAAATCTTGAAAGTCCATTTGAAGAAACTACCAAACACAATCAGTGTAGATGCAAGTTCTCTTGCTCGTGGTACGCCTGGATTCAGTGGTGCACAGCTTGCCAACCTTGTAAACGAGGCCGCATTGTTCGCCGCGCGTCGTAACAAGACTAGCGTCGATATGAATGACTTCGAAGATGCAAAAGACAAGCTATATATGGGTCCTGAACGTAAATCAATGGTAATCCGCGAAGAAGAGCGCCGTGCAACTGCATATCACGAAGCGGGTCATGCGTTAGTAGCTGAGCTATTGCCAGGTACAGATCCGGTGCATAAGGTCACTATTATGCCGCGTGGCTTTGCCCTTGGTGTTACTTGGCAGTTGCCTGAGCATGATCAGACCAGTATGTACAAGTCTAAGATGCTAAGCGACATTGCTATCTTGTTCGGTGGTCGTATCGCTGAAGAGGTGTTTATCAATCAAATGTCAACGGGTGCTTCGAACGACTTTGAACGTGCTACCAAAATGGCACGTGCAATGGTCACGAAGTACGGTATGTCTGATGCACTTGGTATCATGGTGTACGAAGATGACGACAACTCGCAAGGATATTTCGGCGGTGGCGGTCGTACTATCTCTGAAGCTACGCAGCAGAAGGTCGATGAAGAAGTGCGTCGTATGCTAGAAGAGCAGTATGATATCGCTCGTGAATTGATTGAAGCCAACCAAGACAAAATGCATGCGATGGTTGATGCGCTTATGAACTGGGAAACCATTGATCGTGATCAACTGCAAGATATTCTAGCAGGTGAAGAGCCACGTCCACCGAGAGTTTACCAGCATAACGAAGTAAACTTATCAAAAAATGACGTTAAAACAGCGGGTGCTACACCGCCACCATTACCAGCGATGTAGGCTCTAACTGATTCATGTTTAATAAGAAGCCCTTTATGATAAAGGGCTTTTTTATTGTCATCATTTTATGAAGGGTTTAGAACCCTATAAGATTTACTGGTATCATAAGCATAGATAACAATAACTAAAGCTGCATTATAAATTTTACTTGTGATGGATTATTCATGTCATTTTTTCAACCTTTACCCAACTATCAAATGTCTAGCCGTGATAAAACATTAGATTTGTCGCAGCCACATGTCATGGGCATCTTAAACGTAACGCCAGATTCATTTTCAGACGGTGGGCAATTTAACGCAGTAGATAAAGCCGTCGCTCATTGTCAGCAGATGATAAATGAAGGCGCTACTATTATTGATATCGGTGGTGAATCTACTCGTCCAAATGCGCAAACTGTGGCGACTGATGATGAGATTCAGCGAGTTGTACCCGTGGTTCGAGCCATTCGTCAGCATTGTGGTGATGCTATTTGGTTATCGATTGATACTAGTAGTCCTGAAGTCATGCAGGCAGCATTTAATGAAGGTGCTGACATTTGGAACGATGTACGAGCACTGAAACGTACTGGTGCGGCAGAGCTGGCAGCTAAGCTCGATATACCTGTTATGCTAATGCATATGCGCGGTGAGCCAACGACAATGAATAATCTGGCAGAGTATGACGATGTGATCAATGAGGTGCGTACGGAGCTGCTCGACCGTATTAACGAAGTAGTGAGCATCGGCGTCAAACAAAGCAATATCATTATCGATCCAGGCTTTGGTTTTGCTAAGAACTATGAGCATCATTGCGCGTTATTAAGTCAGCTGAGCAGCTTGCAAACATTAGGGCTGCCAATGATGTTTGGCATTTCTCGTAAGCGGTTTTTAGCAGAAGTATTGACCAAAAGTGGGTCTGAAGCTGTAAGTACGACGCAAGCGGTAGAGCGTGATTCGGCAGGAACCGCAGCTGGACTATTGGCCTTACAGCAAGGCGCAAGTATCATTCGTACACATAATGTGGCGATGATGCAGCAAGCAGTGGCCTTATGGAGTCAACTGTCAGCATATCGTTGTTAATTTCATTCTACATGTCCGAATGTATAGTGAGATTTCAAGACTATAAATATTCTATACGCTATGCTTAACGTCTATTTTTAAACTATCTAAACCAACAAAACTATCTCAATTAATAAGAGTAAATCTATGACTAGTACAACTCAGCCAGAACCGACCAATGAACAACGCCGTATCATTTATCAAGCTCGCCGCGGATTAAAAGAATTGGATTTTTATATTGATCCTTACGTCAAGGAGCTGTACCTGACAGCAGATGCTACTGAACAAGCAACATTTGCAGAAATGCTGACTCATGAAGACCCAGACTTGCTAGACTATTTTACCAATCAAAATCGTCCAGAAGAGGACGACATCTGGGCATTGGTCAATAAGATTAAAACATGGCGCCATACTAAAGACTTGGTTTAGGTCTTAAGGAACGGGTCAGTACAATATCTAACGTTTCCCATGGTACGCTTATATGACGCTAGTAACCTCGCTACGTATTGATACAGCTATCAAGCCTGCCAGTTATTTACGCGCGCTGCTATATGTAGGCTTGACTGGCGTTATGATGATATTGGCATGGTTTGCATCTTTGACTTTGTGGCAGGATTTACTAATCTTAATATTTTCGGCAGCAGTTGCAAGTTATCTGATTATATCGAGACCGATACTATTACATATTAGTCAGCCAGAGTTCAGTCAGCGTGTTGATAAAGAATGGCAATTACTGATACGAACGGGACGCGGCGATGAGTTATGGCAAGCAGAGTTAATCGATATAAATTGCTACCAGTGGGCGATAAGTATCGAGTTCAATATCGTTGAGCCTTATCAAAGATCGTTTTCGACTACTATATTCCGCGACCAAGTAAATCACGAGCAATGGCGACAGTTAAATATTTTAGCCAATACCAGTAAGGGTAATGCTAGATAACTGGTTATCTACTGGTCTTAGACTTCTCCTTTTACGATGAAAAATCTCTACACGTCATAACAAAATAGCTATCTCAAAGGACAAAGAGGTTTGTTATATTAAAATCTGTTATATTAAAAATAGAAAATAAAACTCGTAATTCTGCTGTCCTGTTATTAAAAAACATGTAGACAGATATGAAGTTTCACAGTTTTTAGCAGTATTTTTATATTAAACAATAGGATAAGAAGAGGAGTAGATAATGAGCTTATTAGGGAATTTAGTGAGCCAAGTGGCACGTAGTGCAATGAATCCAGACGACGCTCAGCGCAATCCAGTTAACCAACGTACTGAAACACGGCAGACTGGCGGACTAGGTGATATTTTAGGTAGTGTGTTGGGCGGTGGCAGTCAGGCAGGTGGTTATAGCCCTCAACAAAATAGCCGTCAAGCAGATAATGGTTTTGGCTTAGATGACATCATTGGTGGTCTCACGGGCGGTAGTCAGCGCGGCGGTATGAGTTCAGGTGCTGGCGGACTAGGTGATATTTTAGGTAGTGTATTAGGTGGTCAGCGTACTAATAGTGGGTTTGGTGGTAAAGGTATGCTCGTCGCTGCATTGATGCCTATGGTACTTAGCTGGATCAAACGTAATGGTGGTTTGAGTGGGGCGTTGTCAAAAATCACTGGTATGGGCTACGAAGGTCAAGCACGCTCTTGGATGAGTAATAACGAAGCAAATGATAATTTAGATCCAAACGAAATTAACCGTTTATTTGACGAAAACGAAATTCAGCAAGTAGCCGCTCATACTGGTGCTAATGAAACTGAGGTAAGACAAGGACTCGCTGAGCTGTTGCCTGAGGTCATGAATCAGCTAACGCCTAATGGCAATCTGGATAATGAGTCTGAAGCCAATGAAGAGATAGATCAAATCATTAGCCAGCTATCTAGTCGTCTTGGCAACCTTAAATAGTTTGTGCAAGTAGTTTGATAGCTTAAAATTCGAAGACTTCTAATTGTATACTTTAAAGCCGTATCAATTAAAATGACTGGCAGTACTGATTCTGGCAGCATTGATTAAAGGGCACGTTATATAACGTGCTCTTTTTTATACTTGTCATAATAGTATGATTGTCGATAAATACCGTTTGGCAGGGACAGTGATAGCGATAGTAAGCCCTTAGAATCGTTCGTCTAGGGTCTCTGTAGTATGATTAAGTGCTGCAAAGCAGATATCGGTGTTAAACCCTCTATACTGTAAAAAACGTAGCTGCTTGGCTTTTTCCTTTTGCTCAACTGGTATCTCATTACCGTATTTTTTGGTACGTGCTATCACCGCCAGTTTCAGCCAATCCACACCATCGACTAGGTTATCTGCATCATCATCTACAAACTCACTAAATTCATCAGACTCAGTATTTGCCATATCGATTAGCTCATCGATATTACCTGGCATAGCAATCTTCTTACGATAGAATTCTTGTTTGATCCGACCACGTCCGCGACCTTTACGGATATTCTCACGTATCAGCATTAGGGTAGTGCGGTAATCACTTTGATAACCTTTTTCTTCAAACTCATCGAGCAGGGCATCAATTTTCTCTGGGTCTTGTTCTTTGTCGATCAGCTTTTGCTTTAGCTCAGCCTTACCGTATTCGCGGCGTGATAAATAATAAAATGCGAGCCAACGCAATCGACTTTCTGCTTTAATCGCATCGACCTCTGCTTGTTTTTGTTCAGGAGTTCGTAAGTAGGCTTTGAGCGCAGCTGGTATATTATCGTTTTGGCTGTCTGTTTCACTATCATTGATAGCAAAAAGCTCAGCTTCATTTTCTGAGTTTTTCGGAAATGGCTCAGTGCTACGACCCTTATCTGTTGCTAAGCTATTGTCAATTTCGTCATTCTGAATGTCGAGTTTGACTTCTGCCAGCATCTCTTTGATGGTTTGCGCTTCAGGTGGTTGATATATAGGGGTGTCACTAGGCTCAGCGGTAAAATTAGCCGCTGGATGAAAACGCTTTTTACGTTTTTTAGATTTAGAAGTTTTCTTTGACTTAGGAGAGGAGTCTTCAAAAAACGCTGTATCAATAGTAGCGTCATTCGTGACTGAATTATCTTTACTTGAACGGATAATCTGTTTACTAGGTTTCTCTAGTTTTTTAGGCTCTTTCGTATGAGAGTTCTTGGATGGTTTTTTTGGTTTGCTATCAACAGAACTAGCTGAGTCGGCACCCGACTCAGCTAGAATTTCAGCTAAGGTTTTAATTTTCATAATGAATCATAGTTACTGACAACGGTTAATCGTTAAACCATTATTGTACAGGTTCAGAAGCCTGTTCTGCTTCTTCAGTTTCGTCGGCTTTGCTATTTTTCTTCGTACCAAGCTTTTCGTCACGAATTTTGTCTTCGATTTCTTGAGCAATGGCAGGATTCTCTTTTAAGAAAAGCACAGAGTTGGCTTTACCTTGACCGATTTTTTCGTCGCCATAGCTGTACCAAGATCCTGCTTTACCAACCGATCCAATCTCCACACCTAAATCAATAACTTCGGCTAAGTGGTTAGTACCTTCACCGTAAGTAATTTCGAACTCAGCTTGGCGGAAAGGTGGTGCCATTTTATTTTTGATAACTTTGACACGGGTCTGGTTACCAATGATTTCATCACCGTTTTTAACAGCACCAATACGGCGAATATCCATACGTACAGAGGCGTAGAATTTCAGCGCGTTACCACCAGTCGTAGTCTCAGGGCTACCGAACATAACACCGATTTTCATACGAATCTGGTTAATAAACACCACCATACAGTTAGAGCGTTTGGCGTTACCAGTGATTTTACGTAGGGCTTGGCTCATAAGGCGCGCTTGCAGACCCATGTGTGAGTCGCCCATTTCACCTTCAATCTCGGCACGTGGCGTCAAGGCGGCTACTGAGTCAATCACGATCATATCGATTGCGCCTGAGCGTACCAACATATCGGTAATTTCAAGTGCTTGCTCGCCATTGTCAGGCTGCGAGAGCAATAAGTCATCAGTGTTTACCCCAAGCTTGCGTGCATAAACAGGGTCAAGCGCATGCTCGGCATCGATAAAGGCACAAGTACCGCCTTGCTTTTGACATTCTGCAATAGCTTGCAGGGTCATCGTCGTCTTACCTGAGCTTTCTGGGCCGTAAATTTCAACGATACGGCCTTTTGGTAGACCGCCAATGCCAAGCGCAATGTCTAATCCTAGAGAGCCTGTAGAGACCACATCGACATCCATAATGGCCGAGTCATCGCCTAGATGCATGATGGTGTTTTTACCAAATTGCTTTTCGATTTGACCTAATGCCGCTTTGAGGGCTTTGGCTTTATTGTCGTCCATATTGGATTCCTTGTTTTCGGTAGTTAAGTTGATGCTATAAATAAAATATTGGTACTGTTAAAACTTTTGACAAACGCATACTGACTGTTATGAAGTCGGTAATAATTGTTTGGCTGTTTTATCGAAAAATAGGTTGTCACGTGACTGGTATAGATAGTAGTATCGAATGTATCGTTCTACTATACAGTAAAATTAAATAGCGAGAGAAGTAAAAATAAGTCCGTAATACACTGTCGTTATCGTTGTTTTTAAGTCAGACTTGGCATGCTGATTACTCGACTCAACTTTTTAACACTGTTGATTTGATAAGGTAATTATAACAAAAGCAAAGCACTATAATGAGCGTTGAGAGATGCTAGACGACACTATCTGTCGTATGGTATGAAGCTAAAATCTACGGAAATAATGCGATAGGTCGCTGTGGTTTTGAACCTGATAATGACTGTGCTTGTCAATAGATCTGGGAGTTGTCCACAACAAATAAAAGGCTTATTTTCGCTGATTGTGAAACATTATGAAGAATTAAATTATTTTAGAAATTATTTAAAATAATTTTTTATGTGTATAAATTTAATGTAAGTAACTGATTTTAAAGGTTTTATAAATTGTACAAAAAATGAACGATTTTACCTTATCCTTTAAGTTGCTTAGCTATAAAGTTGTCAAGTAGTGACTTATGCACAGGGTTATCCACAGCTTATGGGGAGAACTCTGTAAAGCCTTATAATACATAAGTTTACGTAGATTATTATTATTAGGAATGGATTCTATATTTCGTTTCTAATCACTTTAGAGAAGCAGTTTTGTCTACAAACAACGCTATGAGCGCTATGTTTCACAAATTATAAATTTATCTTTTTTTATGCATAATCATACTATAGGCATTAAAAGTCAGGAGTATGACTCAAGATATACATCTAAGATGTCAGTAGACATAGTTATGCATAGGATGTCTAGTATTTTTAGAGATATTTTCTACAGCCTATAGAAGGCCAAAAAAAAGCGGCTACATCAGATAGCCGCTTTGTCAAAACACTTAAAAGTAGAGCTGTATTAATCAGTCTTTGATATAGATCAAATCCCAGACGCCATGCCCACGATCGAGGCCACGACGCTCAAACTTAGTCATTGGACGAAAGTCAGGACGCTCAGTGAAATTACCTGTACCTGCTTTGTTGGTCAATCCAGCGAAACCATCCAATACTTCAACCATCCAAAATGCATAATGCTCCCAGTCAGTTGCTGTATGGAACCAGCCGCCTTGTTTTAAGCTGCGCGTAACGATGGTCATACGTTCAGGACTGACAAAACGACGCTTATAGTGACGCTTCTTTTGCCATGGGTCAGGGAAGTATAGCTGAATACGGTCGATATGGTTTTCTGGTAGCTGCTTGAGCAATTGAATGGCATCACCGTTGATGATTTTTACGTTGCTCAAATCTTGGGTGCCTGCCATATACGCACATTTACCAATACCAGGCTCATGCACTTCTACACCGACAAAATTACGAGTAGGGTCAGCGGCCGCCATTTCAATAAACGAATCACCCAAGCCAAAACCAATCTCTACCGTAAGCAGTGCATCTGGGCCGTTAGGTCTATCGGCGAATAACGTACGTAAGTTGTCAATACCGGTAAGATCGCCATCACCAAAGCTGTTATTGACCAAATACTCAGAAAATTCTGGAGCAGTTAGTGCAAGCTCAGCGTTTTTGTTCATGTGCGTACGGCGCTTCATAAACGTATTGACGATGCGGATATGCTTGTCAGAGGTCGGTTCTATCTCTTGGTTGGTGCTGTTATCGATATCGATAGGCTCGCTTGTGCTATTAAGGGTTTGCTCATCAGTAGTATCGGTACTATTGACGTTGTCATTGATATCAGAATGTTGACTCATAGGATTCGTAAGGCTTAATTAGGTGGGTGATGTTTGCTTATTATAAGTCAAATCCATACAACTGTGAACGGACAATCCTATTTTCGCGTATTTGCTAGTCGGTGCTGTGGTTTCTCTATGTTACACACGGGTTTTAGCGTTATCATATAATGGTATCTTTTAAATGCTTTTTCTAAGAGTCAGCAAGTAGAGCGTGTTGCCATGTTATTTATCGAGACAGATTCACCGCCACCGTTTTATCAAGAATCGTTAACACCTGCTAAACGTAAGCAGTTAGACAAGTGGTTCATAGGCAATCGTACCCAGCGTTATTATCTCAAACGCTTTGAGCAGTTTGATCAGCAAGGTTATCTGTCGCCAAAATGGCATTGGGCTGCGTTTTTTATCACTTTTCCTTGGCTGCTATATCGCAAGCGCTATATGGATGCGATTGTCTATAGTGTCGCAGGGTGGTCTTTTATTCAGCTTAATGTCGCGCTGGTGCTAGTCGCTTTTGAGTTTGTAGCGATGTCCTATGTGCCAGATGCCTATCAGATGGCAATACGTATCGGCATTGCTGCCGTTATTTGGCTATTTTGGTCGTTTATGGTGGCACGCTGGACTGATGCATATTACTACCGTATGGCAAGGCGTGAGATCGCTGATGCGATAAATGATCATCCGCGAGATGAGGCAGCACAGAAGGCGCATCTGCAAAGAGAAGGTGGCGTTAGCTTGTTCGGACTGGCATTAGGGTTTAGTTTTTTTGCGTTTTCGTTATTGGTAATTAAGGTGCAGTTTTTACCGATTATTGCCAAGCCAAAAGCAAACGAAGTGTTGTTTGACGCTTATGATATTGCAAAGAATGCCCAAAATCGAGTGGCGTTGATTTATCAGCAGACAGGGCAGTGTCCAGTAAACCTGCCCCTGAGTACCGAACAGCAGCAAATACGTATGCATGTCAATATTCAGGCTGCTGGCGTAACAGAAACCGACTGTGCAGTAGTGGCAACGATTCAGAACGTGACGTTTCCGATACGCTATTTAAACGAGCAGACGCTGGTCTTTTATCATATACCAGACAGTGATAACTGGGATTGCATAAGCTCACTGAATAAAAAACAAGCCCCTAAAAACTGCATAGCTGATTAGGGGCTGTATTTCACGAGTGCTTGTAGATGTTGCTAATGCTTAGAGTCCGTTGTAGTATCACCCTTTTCCTCAACTGGTGTTGCTTGGCTCTTTAACGCCTCATAAAAATCGGTCAAATCCATTTTACGTGCTTTACCAATGTCTTCATCAAACAAGCTTTCAAGCTCAGCCATTGCTGATTGCGCGGATTCAATCATGCTAGCTTCATCATCGTAGATAGCTTGTTGGCGTTCGATCAAGTCATCATCATAATCACGGAATGTTTTTACTGTTTCTCGCGCTTTTTCTGGTGAGATACCTAATAACTGTAGTGATTCGCGTGACATGTCCAAAGACGACAAATAAGTCTCACGCCAGATGTGTCGCACGCCAACCTCACGCAAACGATAATAATGCTGACGATCGCGCGCTCTTGCTAATACAATCAGTTCAGGATAATTCTTACGAAGATACTGAGCGGTGGTGATAGAGCGCTCTAAGTCATCGATAGCAAGAATAAACACTCGCGCTTTTTGAATACCTGCCGCTCGTAAAATCTCAGGGTTTTTCGGGTCGCCATAATAGACTTGGTTACCGAATTTTCTTACGAAATCTACTCGATTTGCAGAGCGTTCAATGGCGGTAAATTCGATATTATGCATGCGCAGTACACGGCCAATAATCTGACCAACGCGGCCGAAGCCTGCAATAATGACCTGATGCTCATGATCGGGAATGGTATCGTATTCGCGGCTCGGTTTGCTCTTGGCAAATAGCGGCTCACCTACTTTTTCTAACAATAAGAATGCCAGAGGTGTTAGCGCCATCGAAATAGTAACGACTAAGTTAAGAGTATTAGCAAGCTCGGGACGCAAGACGTTTTGAGCAGTGGCGACACTAAACAGGACAAAGGCAAACTCACCACCTTGGGCCAAGGTTACGCCCAATCGGATACTGGTCGGCCAGCGATTGCCCGATACTTTTGCAATACCTGCAATCACCGCAAACTTGATAAACATCAAGGCAAGCGCACAGCCAATAATAAAGATGGGCTCTGCTAAAATAAGTTTGACGTCGGTAAGCATACCGACCGACATAAAGAATAGACCTAGTAGCAATCCTTTAAAAGGTTCGATACTGGCTTCTAACTCGTGACGATACTCAGAATCTGCTAACAACACACCTGTCAAAAATGCACCCAATGCCATTGATAAACCGATTTGACCCATCAAGATAGATACGCCCATCACGATAAATAGGGCGACCGCTGTCAGTAGTTCTGATGCACCACTGGAAGCCACAAATTTAAAGAAGGGTCGAACCACATAACGGCTGGCGAAAATCAGACCGGCAAAGACAGCAAATACTTTCCCAAAATAAATTAAATCGTAGCTTTGCTCACGCACCCCTGATAAGAACGGAATGACTGCTAACAACGGAATGACCGCAATATCTTGGAATAGTAAGATAGTGAAGGCTTCTCGACCATGCGTGCTCGAAAGCTGCTGTTTTTCAGTCAGTATCTGTAGTACAAACGCGGTAGAGGATAGCGCTAAACCAAAACCAACGATAAAGGCGGTATCTAGTTGTAAGGAGAAAAACTGATGTAATAGCCACATCAGTAGCGTACCAGTTAAGCCGACCTGCAAACCACCCAATACAAATATAGAGCGGCGCAATGCCCAGAGCCGCGAAGGCTGGAGTTCAAGCCCGATAATAAACAGCAGCATGACCACGCCAAACTCTGAAAAGTGCAATAGACTTTCAGCGTCGCCTGCCACATCCAACCCACTGGGGCCCAATATGAGTCCAGTGATGAGGTAGCCTAAAACCGTTGCAATGCCGAAGCGTTTACCGAGAGGGACAAAGAGCAATGCTGCTCCCAAAAAGATAGTGGCTTGCAACATGAGATTTGGTGAGCCGGCGGCGGCAGCAAACATCTGGGCTCCTTAAAAATTTGAATAAAATACACAATATAAAATGGACGTGACTAAAATCAGTATGGCTAAAACGATATCGCGCTAGTATCTATTATTTTTTGCGATAAATTTTCCACACCCCATTGTCTGCAAGCGGATTATTATAAGCATCGTTGCGGCGTTTACGCGGTGTCTGGCGACTATCAACAATCTTAAAGTCAGGCAGGGCATGTACAATCAGACCAGTACGATAAAAGCGTACCCGCTCAGGCTCTAGCATCTCGCCCTTACTATCACGACAAAAAACATAAGCACGCAGATCGATAAACTCACGATGCGCTACCAGTCGCGCTTCCTCGTCGTTATCTAGCACCGTTGTCATGCGCTCAATTTCATCATCCGTATATTGACCACATTTATCAGTCAGGGCGCCTACTGACCCAAAACTTTTGGACTCTTTAGCACGTGTCTTAGTTAAGTGTAGACGCTGAACGTGATAGATGAATTGCGGTATTTCAAGGCTGGCTGGGAGCGGTAAGTAATCAGGTGGCATGTTGGCCGCTGGATAAAAATCCTTTGCACGCTCAAGCAGATTTTGCCAACGTTGTTGATAGGTTTGGACTTCGGCTAAGTTGCCTTCATAAATAGGCATATCACGAATTTGGCGCAAAATATCAGGTGGAAACTGTTCATTACGAAAGTTTGCAATGTCTTCTTGCAGCGTTGATAACAAAACTTTGGCGTGTTTTTTGCCATCTTTTGATGCAGGATCATCGATATAGTCTGGGGCGACAAAGGGTGCTGAGCGTCTAGACATAGTGTTGTATCATCAATAGATAGAGTGAAAATACCAAAAAGTATGATTATAAAAATTAACTGGGGTGCTAAACAAAACTTTATAATAGTTATTATAACCACATAAGCCGATTCGGACTTAATTTTTTTAAGTTGAATAAAGTAAAAGATTGTCGCAAATCATAACTGCTCTAATTTGACCAAAGTTCGATTTCTAATTCCAAGTAACGTTTAGTACAAGCCAATATGAGCTGACCATGCCTATATTTGCTAGATTAGGGTTCGAATTACTGCCTTATCTATTCAGACACTTAGCTGAAAATGTATCGTCAATGGTTATGACCAATATGACTATTACCATCAGGTAGCTGTCCTGCAATATCACAGACCAATGCATCGCTATGTGCGATATTCTGCGGGTGAAACGAGCTTTCGACCTGAATAGTAGCATGGTGAATACCAAGCTCCAGCAGTCTTTGCTCGAGACTGGCAATTAGAATATTTGATTCATGGATACTCATTTCACCATCGACCACCACGTGACAAGAGAGTGCATTGAGACCGCTAGTAATACTCCAAACATGTAGGTCATGTACTTTTTGTACTTGAGCGTCTTCGAGTAATTTTTGCTCCACATCGACTAGCGATATATTGGCAGGCGTTCCTTCCATCAATATATGCACAGAATCACGTACGACGCGGTAGCCACTGATTAAAATAAGCACAGCAACGATTACTGATGCCACTGCATCTGCCCATACCCAACCAAAACCCATCATAAATAGTGCAGCGATAATCGCAGCTACTGACCCTAATAAATCGCTCAATACGTGCAAATAGGCGCTTTGCATATTGAGGTTAACGGATTCTGTATTACTAGGTTTCTGCTCTGTGATTTGGGCATCATCCGTACCATGACTATGATTATGGCCGTGTGACTCGCCACCTTGACTACCTCGGTGCATTAGCCAAGCGACTAGAATATTGATCAGCATACCGATAGTGGCCACGATAAGCATGCCTTGGGTGGCAATTTCTGGCGGTGAGTTAAAACGTTTGATCGCTTCATAAAAAATCATCAAAGCGATTATCACAAGGGTAGCGCCATTTACCGTAGCAACTAATATCTCAAAACGCTTGTAACCAAAAGTTTTCTGGTGAGTGGCCGCTTTTTCGCCGATTTTAAATGCGACCAAAGTGGCACCGAGCGCTATCGCATCGCTTAGCATATGCCCTGCATCAGATAACAAGGCTAAACTACCAGTGAGCCAGCCACCAATGGCTTCGATAAACATATAACCAGTAATGATAATAAAGCTGAACAACAACGTACGCTGATAGCCTTTGGTATCTCGTGCTGTGGTTGTTTGTTCTAGATGCTCATCATGATCGTGATGGCCTTGGTTTTCTTGAGTGTAGTTATTTTCTTCATCTTCGCGAACGTACTTAGGCACATTCGTATTATCATGCTGTTGGCTATGATTGTGCTCGTCAGAGTTTGGATTATTTGAACTCATAATAATACTCAAATTCGCTGATAGTTGCGTTCGGTAGATGATGCTTATTGATAAGTGACGTTTACTAATAAATGATGCTTGCTATGGGTAGAGTAGGCGTAGAGCCTTGATCGTATACCATTTGATAATTATAAATTTAACATAGCCAAGCATAAGAAGCTGTAACGACGAAGTAAACATGATGAGAAGAGAAGCAGAAAGATATGTACCCATTTGTTGAGAGCTGAATGAGAACTACCAACCGACAGGATCAATGTCCAAAGTAAGCTTAAGGTATTTAGCGCTTGGTAGGGCAAGCACTGGCTTCCACCACTGTCCTAACACATGGTGCAATTGACGGCGGTCTTTAGCCAATAGCAAAAGCTGTGCATGGTAGCGGCTGTTCTTTTTACTCATGGGCGCATCAATAGGACCGAGAACAGCGAGGTTATGAGCATTCGGCAAATGCGCAATAGCATCTTTGAGCGCTTGAGTAGTAGCTGCCAAAGTTTTGCCTTCACAGCGTATCAATGCAGCATGTTTATGAGGAGGCAAGCCCATCATTTGACGCTCTTGCAGTAGCTCGCGTGCAAATGACAAGTAGCCGTCTTTGACCAGTTTTAATAGTAACTCGTTATCAGGTTGCAACGTTTGAATCAAGACGCGGCCAGCTTTGTCACCTCGACCAGCACGGCCAGCTACCTGAATCATGAGCTGTGCGGTATGCTCTGGTGAGCGAAAGTCTGCTGATAAAAATCCTCGATCGGCATTGGGTAAGCAAACCAGCGTGACATTGGGGAAGTGATGACCTTTGGCAACCATCTGTGTTCCGACCAATATAGCTGGGTTACCTTTATTGATTTGCTCGTAAATATTTTCCCAGCTGTCTTTGCGTCTTGTGGTATCACGGTCTATTTGAATAATCGGATAGAGCTCTTTGCTAGTTTGGGGATTGGCAAAGATTGCGTGTAGATTTTCGCTAAGCCTTGTCGTTCCCATACCTTTGGCATCTAGGTTTTGACTACCACAATCAGGGCATACGGTAGGGATATAGGCTTGCCAATCGCAATGATGACATTTCAAATAAGAGTTGCTTGAATGACTGTTTCGCTGAGCTTGGCTATTATAGTGAACGGTTAGGTGAGCGTCACAGCGCGGACAATCTGCCTGCCAGCCACAAGCCTCGCACAATAGAACAGGCGCATAGCCACGACGATTCAAAAATATTAACACCTGATCACCAGCTTCTAGCGTTTGCCGTATCGCTCCAATCATGGCATCCGTCAGCCCTGTATCATAGCGTGCACCGTCATCTTGTGCTTGTTGATGAGTGCTTTGCAAGCGAGCATCGATCAGTTGCATGGTTGCAGGCTTGGCATTACCTGGACGAGTAAGCAGTTGGTATTCTGATAGTTTGCCATCATCGACCAGTTTTAAATGCTCAAGAGAAGGTGTGGCAGTACCGAGTATGACTGGGATTTTGTACTGTAAACCTCGATAGAGAGCGACATCAGCTGCATGATAACGCAATGTGTCTTGCTGCTTATACGAGCCATCATGCGCTTCATCAACGACAATCAGGCCTAAATCTGCGAAAGGATATAGCACAGCCGAACGTGTACCGATCACGATTTGTGCATGCCCCGTGCGGCAGTCTTGCCAACCTTGTAAGCGATGAGTGTTGGTCATGCCAGAATGTAATAGCACAATGTGGGCGGCGAACCGACTGGCAAATCTTGCCCGCGTTTGCGGTGTAAGGCCAATCTCTGGTACTAAAATAAGAACCTGTTTACCAGCCTCTAGTACGACTTGCATCGTTTGCAGATAAACTTCGGTTTTACCACTACCAGTAATGCCGTTGAGTAGAAAACCAGTATAAGTATCGGACTCATGGGCAGCAATAATAGCGTCGACAGCAAGTTTCTGCTCATCATTGAGATCAAGTGGCATTTTTGCCAGTTTAACTGGAGTAGGTGCTTGTTTTGGCTGAATATAGCGCTCGACTAACCCTTTATCTTCTAGCGTCTTTAAAAAGGCTCGTTGCATCCCTTCTAATAGCAATACATCTTCACTGGCGCCGTGCTGACCATGTAGCTTTAGCATATCGAACTGCTGCTTTTGTTTCTTAGCATTGGCTCGAAAATCATCATCAGTGATATGAGGCAAAATTCGCCAATGGGTAATCAGTAAATCTAATGGTTTGCCTTGACGGACAAGGCTTGGCAGAATAACTGCTAACACGTCGCCAAGTGGATAATGGTAATAGCGCGCCAACCAATAGGCAAGCTTGAGCATGCCAGCGTCCAAAATAGGCTCAGCATCTAGACATTTATTAATAGGTTTGATCTTGTTAACAGGTACGCTGCTATCATCTTGCGAAATATGAGCAATCACAATGCCAATCAGAGTCTGACGACCAAACGAAACTTCGACACGGCTGCCGATTGTCGGTATTGTACTGTCTGGTAAAGCAAGCATATCATCTGGTAGGCTATAGTCAAACACCCGATAAAGGGGAACGGGCAGAGCAACTTGTACCAACATAAACGGCTTCGCAGTCTTATTAGGTGAATATGAGATCAGAATAATAGAACAGAGACCAATAAGCTTAGCATGACGCTAAGCTTATGGTGATATGACTTATAGGCTGTTGCTAAAATTAGCAATTAATAATGAGCGCTCAACAACTAGCACCTAATACTAAGCATCAAATATCATCTTATTCGATATAAAGAATAGACTCAATTTCTACCACACCACCTTTAGGTAGAGCAGCTACTTGGACGGCAGCGCGGGCAGGGTATGGCTCGCTTAGATTGGCGACAAACACTTCGTTCAAGACAGCAAAATCACTCAAGTCAGTCAAAGATACATTGAATTTAACCACGTCATTTAGACTGCCACCAGCTGCTTCACAGATAGCTTTGATGTTTTCAAATACTTGCTCAGCTTGTGCTTTAAAACCTTCTCTTAGTTCCATCGTGTCAGGATCAAAACCAAGCTGACCTGAGATATAAACAGTATTGCCGACTTTTACAGCTTGTGAATAAGTGCCGACCGCTGCAGGTGCTTTATCAGTTTGGATGGTTTGACGAGTCATGGAATATCCCTTTTATATTTTATGTAAGTGATTCATTGCTACTAGAATAGCAGTTCTATTTTAGTTATTTGCATCAAGACTATAGCAGTAATGCAAATGCGCTTATTATAATTGATATAACCGTATAATGTTAGGGAAACCTAGCAACGAGCGTAGTTCACGGATACCTTGTGCTAAGTGGTTGCGACTACGTACTACAATATGAATGATGGTATCAGTATTGCGAACATCAACGGTTTCAACACCCATATTGAGCTGGCGTAAGTGATAGATAACTTCACTGATTTGCTCGTCACTAAGCGCAATAGAGAGCTTTAAGTAAGCAGGAAAACGAATCTTGCCACTGTTTTTTAAGTCATGCTCGCCGATATCACCTTGTTTGACTGCATTGTCATTGCGCCAACGTAATTGAATGACCTGATAAGGATTGTCTTTGCGGATATCATCCAGTGAGAAGCACTTATGACGATGAACGACCAAACCATGACGCGATAAATGTCCTACGATAGGGTCGCCATATATTGGATGACAGCAATTAGCAAAATCAAGCTCGACGCCAGCAGCATTAGCGATCAGCTGTTGCGGTTGGGTCATGTCGTCGCTATGTACTTTTGCCTGTAGATCGCTCAGCTCATCGCTAAACAAACGTGTCACAACTAACTGAGGAAGTAGCGTACCTGAGCTTATTTGTTCAAATAACGCATCTTTTTCTGTTAGGCCGCGCCATTCAGTCAGGTCTTTCCAGTCAGCATCTGTCAAGTCATCAAAACTTTTCTGATGCGTTCGGAGCGCACGATCCAATGCCTGTCTACCATGGTGTTGTTTGTCAGCGACAGATAAATCTTTAAACCAACGTAAAATCTCTTCACGGGCTTTGTTAGTCACTACAAATCCTAACCACTCCGCTTTTGGTTCTGAGTGACTATTCACTTCTATTTCAACGGACTGTCCATTTTTTACTACAGTTCCGAGCTTTGCAGTTTTGCCCTCGATATTTGCACCAACGGCAACGTTACCAATCATAGGCCCGACCGCGTAGGCAAAATCTAGCGCCGTTGCACCCTGTGGAAGCTCGTAAGCACGCCCTTGAGGGCTGTAGCAAATGATTTTACTAGAGTGCAGATAATCCATCAGCTCATTAATGGTAGAGACTGCTGCTGAGAAATCAGGACTGTTTTCATTCAGATTATCTTCATCGACCAAATCTTTCATGTTACGTAATGATGCTTGGATAACCGACTGACTGACATCAGATGCGTGCTCTGCGCCGATGACCCCAAGTCTGGCAGCGCTCTGCATTTGCTTAGTTAATATAGTGACCTTTACCACATCATTATCACGCTCATAGATAAGGGTGAGGGACTGGTTACCGCCTGGTAGCGGACGACGAATATTATCCGCAATATGGGTATCATCAATCTGATATTTTTTTATCAAATAATAGGCCAGCTTGTCACAGGCTTCGATATTGTCGAGGACGATTTCAAACGCATAATGACGCAGTAGCGCATTAATCTCACCGCGATTGCGGAAAAACTGACGATATATCACCACGCGATTGTCTAACACTTTGACCAGACCATTGAGATCCAAGTTATTTAGCACGATACTCAAATAGCGATGAATGGACTCTCTTTGAAAGTTTCGTCCAAGCCCATGCTGTAGCAGTTTGTCAGACAGCTTGTTGTACATATCAGAGTCTAAATTGCGATAACACAATACTTCGATATAGTCAGCAATATCATTCAGACCCATTAATCGGGCAAATGGCACATAAAAATCCAAGGTTTCTTGAGCTGTAGTGCGCTGCTTCTCAGGACGTACTGCGTCAAGCGTAGACATATTATGTAGACGGTCAGCAAGCTTGATAATGAGTACACGCGGGTCAGCGAGGGTGGCGGTCAGAATTTTATGAAAGGTGGCTGCTTTATTCTGCTGCTTGTTATGTGAAGATGACTTTAGCTTAGTCACACCATCGACCAGTCTTGATACAATTTCACCATAACGCTGCTTGATTTGCTCATCACTAACTTCGGTGTCTTCGACCGTATCATGCAAAATTGCTGCAATGATGGTATCTCGATCTAAGCGAAAGCCCGCTAGTATCTCAGCGACAGCGATTGGATGCGTGATATAAGGTTCCCCTGATTTGCGCTTGTCTTTAATGTGCGCAATATCTCCGAACTCACAAGCATCAACAATATCACGGCGCTCAGCAGCAGTGAGATAACCTACCGAACGTAGTAAATTATATTGAGCATCATCGACGAGGTGATGACTGAGTTTGGGTAGGGTTTGACTCATAAAATAATGATCCTATTTTCCATGACCTACTTGTTGGGCCACTTACCTAAGCAAATGGAAGCTAAATAATGACCTACCATACAAAACTTAAGGATGAGTACGCCATTCTCTAATTAATCGCAAATCGCTTTCAATGTCAACTGATAAGCGTGTGGGCGATGAAAAAATTTCACTCAGTGGTCTATTTTGGGGATAAATGGTGACCAAAATAGCCAATACATTATTATTACAACCAAAAAACCACAGCCTATGCTGTGGTCTCTATAGTTGATCAAGATGTGTATTTATTTTATAAAAACGCTATTGGCTTTATAAAATACATCTTATCAAAACAGCTTATTAGAAGCTGTGGTCGCCTGACAATGCTAAATCTAATGAGCTAGTAGCAAAATTATGCTCTGGCTGATTTAGGATGTCGCGTGTGATTTTGCCAGCGGCAATTTCACGTAGTGCCAATACTGTAGGCTTGTCGTTATCAACGTCAACCAACGGCTCGGCAATACCTTTGGCCAATTGACGGGCGCGTTTGCTTGCGACCAAAATTAGCTCAAAGCGATTATCAACATTATCCAAACAATCTTCAATCGTCACTCGTGCCATAAATAGCTACCTCGGTTGTTTCTATTAGTAACGGACCTTGCCCGCCACTCAATAAAAATAATATCAAAAATATAAAGGGGGATAGCTAAATATTATAGCATTTTTTGCCAAGCCGCGTAGTTGCTTTTTATATCTACTTACGAGATTAGCTGCTTGTGCTTAGTTTACTCTTCTACCTGAGTGTTTAGCAAGTTGCTAATCGTGCGATGATAGCGCTGCTGCTGACGACCAAGCGTCTGTCTGTCGGCCACGATAATGGCTTTTAACTCAGCTAAGGCTACGTCAAAATTATCATTGATCACTACATAGTCAGCATTCACATATTGTGCCATTTCGGTGACCGCCCCAGCTAGACGGCGCTCTATAACTTCTACAGAATCCTGCGCGCGGGTTGAGAGACGTTGACGTAATGTCGCAATGCTAGGTGGTAGAATAAAAACCATAATGGCATCGGGGAAGATATTTCTGATTTGCGTCGCGCCTTGCCAGTCAATCTCCAAAATAACGTCAATACCCGCCGCTAGCTGAGTACGTACACTTTCCTCTGACGTGCCATAATAATTACCAAATACTTCAGCATGCTCTAGAAATAGACCCGCATTGATACCATTGGTAAAACTATCGGTATCTGTGAAATGATAGTGCTGACCATCAATCTCGCCCGGGCGTGGTGCGCGAGTCGTATGTGAGACGCTGACAGTCAAGTCGTTGGTGGTCGCAAGCAACTGCTTGACCAGTGAGGTCTTGCCAGTACCTGAAGCGGCAGTAACAATGAATAATGAACCTGTCATACAATTTATCCTAATAGAAGGTGTCTTAGTAACTCGTAAAATGTATCGTAATAAATGCGTGTTGATAAAAAGTTAAGCAGTGCCTCAGTTAAAAACAAAGACTGGAAAAAATAAAAAACGCCATCATGTATGGCGATAGAAATTATAATAGATGCATTATTATAAACTGCTTTTATACAAGTTAAAGCTGGTTTTGCAATATGTCGTGAGTATGCTGAGGTTTGCCTATAAAATATTGCTATGAGTAGACAGCTATTTTAGAGAGCGATAAAAGCAAATTATGCTAAAGTAGAGCATTGATTTCGCCCCAACTTTTGAATAAAAAATTCAAAAATACGTTTTAACTATAAATTATCCAATGATAGGCCTTTTTATGCAAATTTATCTTGCCAATCCCCGTGGATTTTGTGCTGGTGTGGACCGTGCAATTGCGATTGTTAATGAAGCATTGACACGTTTCGAGCCGCCTATTTATGTCCGTCATGAAGTTGTGCATAATAAGTTTGTGGTGTCAGACTTGGCCAATCGTGGTGCGGTATTCGTTGAAGAGCTTCACGAAGTGCCAGACGGCTCCATCGTTATTTTCTCCGCTCATGGGGTCTCCAAAGCAGTCGAAGATGAGGCTGAGCGTCGTGATTTGACAGTGTTCGATGCGACATGCCCGTTGGTAACTAAAGTACATATCGAAGTGGCAAAGTTCGCGCAAGATGGTATGGATGCAGTGTTAATTGGACATGCAGGACACCCAGAAGTCGAAGGCACTATGGGGCGTTTCAATCGTCGCCATGGTGGGCAGATTCATCTGGTCGAAGATGAAGGTGATGTGGCTGCATTAACTGTACAAGACGCCGAACGCTTGGCATTTGTGACTCAGACAACTTTGTCGATGGATGATACTGCGCGCGTCATCGATGCGCTGCGTGAGAAATTTCCTAGTATCCAAGGTCCTCGCAAAGACGACATTTGCTATGCTACTCAAAACCGCCAAGATGCGGTAAAAGATTTGGCCAGTCGCTGTGAAGTAGTCTTGGTAGTTGGTTCGCCAAACTCATCAAACTCTAATCGCTTACGTGAGCTGGCTGAGCGTATGAATTGCCGTGCGTATTTAATTGATAATGCCAGTGAGATGGACAAGCGTTGGTTAGATGGTGTGCAGAGTATAGGCGTGACCGCTGGTGCATCCGCGCCCGAAGTGTTGATCCAAGAAGTATTGCAACAGCTGCAAGACTGGGGTGGCGATCTACCTAGTGAACTATCTGGTATTGAAGAAAATGTGACGTTTAGTCTGCCAAAAGCGTTGCGGATACCTGTTACTCAGGTTGGTAAGTAACTAATATTCGTGTTTGTATTTATATTTGTATGAACCATCATTGATATGGATAAGATCGCATGAAAGAACCAAAAGCCAGATTTATATTGGCAGAGGCCACGCTCGCTGAAGTCAACAAGCAACTAAAACTCAATATGCTAGTGATGGCAGCAGTGGTTTTCGTATTGTTTATGAATATCATGAAGTTTATGGCAGAAAAAAGCTTTTTCTACGCGATGCTCGCAGTAGTTATGATCTGTTTATTATTCTTCTTACAAAAAGCTCGCCGTATTCTCACGCTAAGAAAACAAGAGCTTATCCATAAATAGAAAGTACAAGCATAAATAAAAAATACAGATGAAAGTGCCAAATATAGGATAGCTATGACTGCTTATTACAAATTTATTAAACGAGAACTACAAGAAGACGGTGTCAGTGTGGCGCATTATCAGCCAACCAAGCATGCTCAAGGTGCTTGGAATGAGCATGAGCAGCACATGGCGCCAGCAACAGGCCTACTGACAGCTGAGATCAATAGCTTTGCGCCGCAGCCTAATACCCGTATCGCACGTGTGAGCCTTGATATCTTGGGGTTAATACCGCTTGACGATTTTACTATTACTACGCGCTGTATCCGACCAGGCAAGACTATTGAGCTGGTCGAAGCGGTCATGAGTAGCCGTGGCCGCGATGCTATCATTGCAAGAGCATGGCGACTTATTACTCAAGATACCAGTGAGATTGCTGGACTTGAAGATCAACCAGCAGAATACAAACCTGAAGAGTTGCCAGTTTGGGAAGGCATGAAAGGCTGGCCGGGCGGCTTTATCGAGAGCGTACGTCTAGTAGCGACAGAAGACCGTCGCTCTGGTCGCGGTATGGTATGGATTACCAATGATCTCGACATGATTGAAGGCGAGCCGACTGATGACTTAGTGCATCTGTTAGGTATGGTCGATACTGCCAATGGTGTTGTACCAAGATTGGGTCTTGGTTTATCTAAGTTAGAGTGGATGTTTCCTAATACTGATTTGCAAATCCATATGCATCGCTCGCCAAAAGGTCGCTGGCTCGGTATCGAGGCTGTACAACAATATGGCGATGATGGTATCGGACTGACAAGTGCAGTATTGCACGATGTACATGGGCCTTTTGGTCGTAGTGAGCAAATCCTTACTATTCGTCCGATGCCACGTTAAAGACTAAGAGTCAGCCAGTTTATAGTTTTGTAAAATAAAATAATACGTTGTAATCAATTAATTATACAAATAATAGAGAAATGGTTTTAATAGTAGCTAACAAGACAATATTACTAACAAGCCGATGTTAATCGACATAGAGGTTACTATGAAAACCCATACGCAATTTTCAAAAAAGCTGACGACTCTCTGGGATATATTGATAGAAGCATATTCAGAATAGTTGCTGTCGTTTGCGCTTTGGTTGCTATATCAGAAAATGACTAAGCAATTAAATGACGAAGCAAGTAAAAACCAAGCAAACAAATAACTGATACCAGAACACCGCCTTGGTAAACCAGCGCGGTGTTTTTTGTTGAATAGGGCTTTTGAGCTTGAATTTTTTCTCAATGCCCCTATTAGTATAGACAGTTTAACGGTATTGCATACGGCAAGTTCTCTAACATTATGAGAACGGCTTTAGTGAGTATATCGTTATCTGATAATAGGTCTTTCATAGAATTTAAAGGAGTTTTTATGAGTGAAGCAACTCAAGCTGAAGGTCTGAATCCAGAATTAAAAAA
Organism: Psychrobacter sp. NPDC078501; assembly: GCF_044900935.1. Lineage (NCBI taxonomy): Bacteria > Pseudomonadati > Pseudomonadota > Gammaproteobacteria > Moraxellales > Moraxellaceae > Psychrobacter > Psychrobacter sp. NPDC078501. Next base: position 163,045 of record NZ_JBJDOS010000004.1, read on the forward strand.
ACATACGTTTGAAGCGGAAGTGGCGCAGTTACTGCATTTGGTAACGCATTCACTATATTCTAACGCTGATATTTTTGTCCGCGAGTTGGTATCTAATGCGTCGGATGCTTGTGATAAGTTGCGCTTTGAAGGTACAAATGATGATAGCCTTTATGAAGATGATGGCGAATTAAAAATCCGCATCGCTGTCGATGAAGCCGCCAAAACTATTACCTTTACCGACAATGGTATTGGTATGAACGAAGCCGATGCAATCGAAAACTTAGGTACGATTGCTAAATCAGGCACCAAGGCATTTTTAGACAAATTGTCTGAATCACAAAAGCAAGACGGACAGTTGATTGGTCAGTTCGGTGTTGGTTTTTACTCAGGTTTTATCGTGGCTGATACCATCAGTGTCGAATCACGTAAAGCGGGCGAGCCTGCGGATAAAGGCGTGCGCTGGGTATCAGATGGTACTGGTAGCTTTACTGTTGAGCCTATTACCAAAGACACGCGCGGTACGGCGATTACTTTGCATCTAAAAGAAGAATATAGCGAGGGCGAAGATAACTACTTAGATCGCAGCAAAATCAAGCGCTTGGTTAATAAGTACTCTGACCATATCAGCTTGCCAATTCAGATGCGTAAAGAGATCTGGCAAGAAGATGTAAAAGAAGACGAGAACGATGACACGCCTGCTAGTGGCCAGATGGTACTCACTGATGAGTGGGAAACAATCAATAAAGCCAGTGCACTATGGACGCGCTCAAGCTCTGAAATTGAAGATGATGAGTATGTCGATTTTTATAAGAATATTTCTTATGACATGGATGCGCCGCTTACTTGGACGCATAACCGTGTAGAGGGTCGCGTACAGTATACGCAGCTACTATATATCCCTAAAAAAGCGCCAGTCGATCTATACACTCGTGAGCAGCAGCATGGTCTAAAGCTATATGTGAAGCGCGTCTTTATCATGGACGAAGCTGAGCAATTGCTACCGATGTATTTGCGTTTCGTGAAAGGTGTGATTGATTCAGCAGATTTGCCATTGAACGTGAGCCGTGAGCTACTACAAGAGTCACGTGATGTAAAATCTATCCGTGATGGTAACGCTCGCCGTATCTTAACCTTACTCGCAAGCCTTGCGAATAGCGAAGACAGTGATAAGCAAGAGAAGTTTGCCCAGTTCTATGCAGAGTTCGGTGATGTCATCAAAGAAGGTTTAGGCGAAGACGCAGGCAATCAAGAACGTATTGCTAAGCTATTGCGTTATGCTACCAGCACCCAAGACGGTTTGGTAACAAGCTTCGAAGATTATAAAGGTCGTATGAAAGATGGCCAAAAAGCCATCTACTACCTCACCGCTGATAACCTAGCCGCTGCGAAAAACAGCCCGCAACTTGAGCTATTCAAGAAAAAAGGCATCGAAGTTATCTTGATGACCAGCCGTGTTGATGAATGGGCAATGAACTTCTTGACCTCATTCGATGAGACACCGCTGCAAAACATCGCCAAAGGCGCAGTAGATTTAGGCGACTTGCAAGATGAAGCAGAAAAAGCGGAAGCAGAGAAAGCACAAGAAACGCTAAAGCCAGTAGTCGATAAGCTAAAGGCTGCATTGGGCGAGCGTGCTAAAGACGTCAAAGTATCGACGCGTTTAGTCGATAGTCCAGCTTGCTTGGTCGTTGGTGAAGGTGAGCTATCACCACAAATGATTCAGATGCTACAGCAAATGGGTCAGGACGTACCAGCAAGTAAGCCAACGCTAGAAGTAAACCCTGATCATCCACTCATTAAGAAGCTTGAGAGCAGTGAGCAGTTTGATGATTTGGCGCAAGTAATCTTTGATCAAGCATTATTGGCAGATGGTGGTCAGCTAGACGATCCAGCCGCTTACCTAAAACGCGTCAATGAGCTATTGATGAGATAATGTTTAGTAATTAGCAAAAAAGGAGGCTTTATATAAGAGGCCTCCTTTTTTATTTGAATCTTTAGCCAAATTTGAGTGAATTTTACAAATCAGCCTTATCCTCTTAACCGACAATCCGTTACAATCGCGATAGATTAGCGAGCTAAAATATTAGGCAGTGCTAGTCATCTTCTATAATCACTCCATCGTGAATTCAATATAAATCGATGTCTGCATGCTGTACAAAGATCGTCAACTGATTGCACCGCGCGGCTGTTACATTAAGATAATTATCATTGAGTCATTTTATTTTTCTCGACTGGCTAGAGGTCTAAGTCTTTGTCACTTACGTCGTTAAAAACCGTCTCGCTTCAGCGTTTTTCGCTCAATTTCGCTGCCAATATTATTGCAACCTTGTGGATGCTAGTGGGTTCAACACGGGCTTTTTCTTGGGTTAAACCCACTTTTGTACAGTTTGCCGTATTTGCGCTATTGGCGCTTGGTAGTAATGTCTTATTTTCATGGTTAGCTGCTGAAAGTGGCAGCATATTTAATGAGCAAGGATTGGTCAGTTATTTAATCTGGCCGATGATCATTTTGCTTGGTGGTATCATTTTGGCTCGGCGAGCCAGCAACCAAGCATTGGTATTTGTACCAGTAGTACTATGGTTGGTTGCTGATACATTGTCAGCCCTATTACAGAGCTTGGTGCAGTTTTTTGGTAGCTATGGTTGGTTGCCAAATTGGAGTTATTCGTTCTTACCAGTACTTTTTTTAGTATTGTTCTTATGGCAGACACTAGCTCTATTGTGGATTTTCTCCCGTCGCCTGCGTATACCATGGTGGGAGCGAATCATTGTATTGGTCGGTGCGGTAGCGTTGCTGACTATCTGGCAGCGTAATGTCGCAGACCAGCCGATCTTTAAGCAAATACCTATAGAGCCTGTATTAGAAGAGGCGGCACTGTATCAGCAGCCACGTCTATTACAGCAAGCATTGGATAGTATAGACCCGAGTATCGATGGCAAAACCGACTGGTACTTTATGGGAGTGGCAGGATTCTCTGATCAAAACGTTTTTCGCTCTGAGATTAATAGGGTGCGCGAGCTGTTTGATGTACGCTTTGGTACCAGCGGGCATTCACTATCGCTGATTAATAATACTTATAGTTGGCTAGATGAACCAATCGCTACTAAGACCAGCATTTTGCGCGGTCTAAAGAAAATTGGTCAGCAGATGAACGCTGATGAAGATGTGTTGTTCCTGACGTTGTCTTCACATGGTAATCAGGATATCGTCCAATTGGCAAATCCGCCGCTTGCGATGGATAATTTAGATGCCACATGGTTGCGTGACGCGCTAGACGCATCTGGTATCCGCTGGCGTGTGATCGTGGTGTCTGCCTGCTACTCAGGTTCGTTTATTGACGAGTTGGCATCGCCAACCACGGTAGTGATTACTGCATCAGCTGCCGACAAAGCATCGTTTGGCTGCACGAATACAGCTGAGATGACCTATTTTGGCCAAGCGTTTTTTGCTGAAAGTCTACGAGGGAATACCAGTTTTGAGTCGGCTTTTAAAGATGCCAGTATACGGGTCAATGAGCGTGAGAGCGCAATGGGCTTTGAGCCATCAGAGCCGCAAATGGTCATTGGTAGTTTAATGGAGACGGCATTGCCTGCGTTTGAGCAAGTATTGTTTGATAAGGCGCGCCCATCCGTTGCTAGTATTACAAATAATACTACTTCTACAACAGTTAATATTTTACCTGACAGTGCTACTAATCAGTCGGTAGACGAAGTAGAGATAGCTGCTGAATAGCTGAATAAATACAAAGTATGATTTCGCATTTAATAAATGCCAATATCAGATTTACTATTAGATGATGAGCATTTATTAAACATCGTCATTGGTTCTATTTTGAATAAAAGGATATCACTCATGCAAAATTCCTATAGTCATAGTTTATCTACCAATAAACAGCTTACCCAAAAAAGTGTGAATCGTTGCTTTAACGGTGAGCAGCATTATTATAGTCACGAGTCGACGTCTACCAAAACCTCTATGACGTTTAGTATTTATTTACCTGACGAAGCCTTGGCTGGACGACGTTGTCCTGCGATACTGTACCTATCAGGTCTGACGTGTAATGCTGATAATGTCACTCATAAAGCGCATTTTCAGCAAAAATGTAGCGAGCTTGGTATGATACTTATCGCACCTGATACTTCGCCTAGAAGTAGTGAAGACAGCGATGTACCAAACGACGATCGCTATTTTGTCGGTCAAGGTGCAAGCTATTATGTTGACGCGACCCAAGCGCCTTGGTCAGACAACTTCAACATGCAAAGCTATATTGTCGATGAGTTATATGACTTACTACGTTCAGAGTTTCCCATCCACAGTATCGGTGTCACAGGACATTCAATGGGTGGTCATGGCGCGTTATTGCTAGGGTTTAAGTTCCCAAGTAAGTTTGTCAGTGTATCGGCCTTATCGCCAGTATGTGCGGCCAGTGAGTCGGCATGGGGGCAAGCCGCTTATACAGAGTACTTCGGTGATGATAAGTCTCTATGGGCGCAAGCGGATGCCTCACAGATGATCGAAAAAGTCGGTCAGCAGTATTCGAGCATTTTGGTCGATCAAGGCGCGGCTGATAACTTTTTAGCAGAAGGTCAGTTGCAAACGTCTACCCTACAAGCTGCTTGTGAAAAAGCCAAACAGCCCTTAACATTACGTTATCAGGCAGGTCATGACCACAGCTATTATTTTATCCAAACGGTGATTAATGATCATATCGAACATCATTGGCACATGGCTCAAATGAGCTAAGTTGTCATTCAGATGACCGTGATACATTTTTCGCTATTCCATTCATGCTCAACAGGTGATTTTTATGGCAAGTTATCAAGATTTGACAGCTTCTAATTCAAAGAGTAAGTCAGCAGATACGAGCTCTACAAAAGCGACTATGCAAGCTGATATGGATGCTGCTCTACAAAAAAAACAACGTAGCAATGATTATAATGATGAAGTGTCTCAAGCTAAGTCAGACGAGCTGATTGCAAAAACCGTCAACGACGCTGGCGATAGAGTACTTGATGATGTACAAATATCTCGCGTGATAGAGATGGCATGGGAAGATAGAACGCCATTTGGGGCTATAGAGCATAGCTATGGTCTCGATGAGACTGGGGTTATCAAACTCATGCGCCAAGAGCTAAAGCCGTCATCTTTTCGCTTATGGCGTCAGAGAGTAAGCAATCGTGCTACCAAACATGAGGCAAAGCGCTCTTTCGAAGTTGGCCGCGCTTATTGCAAAACTCAATATAAGCAGCGCTAAACCATTAAGTATTTAGCATCAATATATAAAAGGCTCTCAGCATATGTGAGCCAATTATAATTTCCTTTTTAATTTATTAATATCTTATATAAACATGAATTAGGTAGCTCAATTATGAACAGTCCTGCTAAACCTTATCTTATTGCACCGTCGATACTCTCAGCTGATTTCGCGCGGTTGGGCGAAGAAGTGGAGAAGGTACTAGAGTCGGGTGCCGATGTGATTCATTTTGATGTAATGGACAATCATTACGTACCCAATTTGACGTTTGGTAGCATGATTTGTAAGGCGTTGCGTGACTATGGTGTTGAAGCGCCAATTGATGTGCATCTGATGGTTTCACCTGTCGATAGTATGATTGAGCAGTTCTTGGAAGCGGGTGCTAGTATCATTACCTTCCATCCTGAAGCTAGCGCTCATATCGATCGCTCACTTCAACTTATCAAAGATGGCGGCGCGGAGTGTGGCTTGGTATTAAACCCAGCGACACCATTACATTATCTTGATTATGTTATGGATAAAGTAGATCAGATTTTATTAATGAGTGTGAACCCAGGCTACGGTGGACAGTCGTTTATCGATAGTACTTTAGATAAAGTCCGTCAGGTACGTCAGCGTATTATTACCAGTGGCCGAGATATTCGATTGGAAGTTGATGGTGGTATCAAAGCCAGTAATATACGTGCGATTGCTGAAGCGGGCGCTGATATGTTCGTTGCTGGTTCTGCAATTTTCAATCAAGAAGATTATAAAGCGGCTATCGATGAGATGCGCGCAGAGTTGCTATTAGCCAACAATAGCTAGTGAGTGTTATATGGTTAATAAACGCTATTAGCCATACAATAATAATATTAAGATGTGCTGTATAACTTATGACTATATAGTTAATTCCATATAAAAGAGCGACAGCGTTAACCGCGCTTGAAGTATCACAGTTACATCTGCACTCAGTTGCCTTGTACCTCTTTTAAATTGAGTCAGCTATATATAATGGTCAGTCGCGTAAAGGTGAAATATGGACACAAACAATTCTAGCAGTTCAACAGAGCCTTCTGTGCAAGTAAACTCTCATGAAACGTTGAATCAGCAGGCTAAGCAATCACTTGAAAGTGAAACACCGCAGCGCAGCTTGGTGCCTAGAGGTATTACCATTGGCTTAGCGATGTTTGCACTTGTACTTAGTTTGGCAGGTTATGGCTTTCGCCTGATGGTGGGCGATGACGTTGAAACAGTGCTGCGTCATGCTACGGTCATTGTGCCTGCATTTATGCTAGGTATACCGCTGTTCTTTTGGGTAGGCTCTCGCATACTCAATAAAGTTAAGGGCTTGCATATCGAGAGTTGGAATGCGATTAGTTTGGGTTATTTGACCTCTTGTATATCGATGCTATGGTTGATGGGTACTTACAGTTAAGTTGTTTAGCTGCAGATATAATGCTTTTTCGCGTCTGTATCGTTTATTTGCACCTATATTGTTTATTCGTGCTTATATAATGTCGTAATATTTTATATTTTTTAATCATTAAGCCATGTTCTACAAGCATGACTGGAATTTTATATGAGAATCGTACCAGCCAGTATTGCTAAAATTATCTATCCTAAAGACTTACCAAATGGCTTATTTACCAGCTTAATTATCGCTTGTTTGTTAATGGGGTTGGCATCACTACGTCACGGAACTGATTTACAAGGTTGGCTAAATGTCATTGAAAACTGGCTGCTTATGCTGCTGATATTGCCCACTGCGACGGCCACCGTTGCACTACCATTTAAGTATCGTGATCCTAGCCTTGAGCTAAAGCTGGTTTATTATCTTGGAATGTTTGTGGCCTTCTTATTTACATTAGGAAAGTTGCGTTATTGGCACTAGTATATACAAATGACATAGCATTCAAGTTTGCTTTTATAGCGAAGACTTATGCGACAGCCCTTGAATTTCAATGTTAAAGCGTCCATTGTATGAGTAAGACAGATTTACCCGCGTTACTGTAAGACGATAGATTTGCTGAATGAGTGTATTTTTAGAAAATGACTGCTTTGCAATGACTAGTTTCTCTACCAGTACTAAACGGGATAATAAGGAACACATTAATGCCATACGATATCGATAATGATATAGAAGTAGATAACGAGAGTAGCGATCAGTTTGCAGGATTTGCCAAAGAAACCACGTTAGAGTTAGTGGAAGCAGATGATGGTAGGTTGTTATTGCGTGATGCTGAACAAGACGAAGCGCCGCTGATGACTATTGATTTTTCTGACAAGCTAAAAGAACTACTTGGTAGCGATACTCAAGCCATTGGTCAACACATGATTCATGCTGCGATTCAGGTCATTATGCAAAAGCAAATGAGTAAGTGGCATGCGCATGTATATGATAAAGAACCAACACACTACAGCTAATTTTTAGTTGTTTCTGAGCACTAATTAAAGCGAATAATTGAAGACGTAGCTTAGCAACATGAAACTACAGCCATAAAAAAAAGGGTTTATCAATTGATAAGCCCTTTTTTTGTTCAAATAGTACCATTTATAAAATGGAGATTATTTGATTTTAGCTTCTTTGAAGATCACATGCTGGCGTACTTTTGGATCAAACTTTTTGATTTCCATTTTGCCAGGCATAGTGCGCTTGTTTTTAGTAGTGGTGTAGTAATACCCAGTACCAGCTGTTGATACTAATTTAATTTTATCTCTCATGATAGCTTTCCTGTAAATGAGGGGTCTTCAAACGATAGGTACGTGTCTCAAAGAGTGAGTTGCCACAATTAATGTAGCAAAACAGCAGCCTAAATGATGAGAGTCATCATCCAGCTGCTATTTTTAACTTAAACTTTTTGACCTTGTGCGCGTAGATCCGCTAACACTTTATCGATACCAAGTTTGTCAATGATGCGCATACCTTTGGTAGACACACGTAGACGTACAAAGCGGTTTTCAGACTCTACCCAAAAACGATGGTTGTGAAGGTTTGGTAGAAAGCGACGACGGGTTTTGTTGTTTGCATGCGAAACATTATTACCCACCATAGGGCGCTTTCCAGTCACTTGGCAAACTCGAGACATGGCGAACTCCTAATCTATGAGGTATGAGTTTTTCTCATACCAGTCTGGGCAAGTTGCACGTTTTTGCGGCATGGACACAGCAAGCGGCAGCTTTGCACCAAACAAAACTATATGAAGGTTGAGCTGGTTTTGCTGCTATCTAAAGGCAAATAACAGGCTGACCAATTCAGAAAATTTTAAAGCCGACATTTATACCATAAAACAGATGAATACTCAAATATTTTTACAATAACTGTCGAATTAAAGGAGGGCTATTATACCCTGAAATGAGCGCTCTATGTTGTTGATTGTTTAATAGTAAAGATTAATTTTTAGTTGTAAGTTATAACAAAAGTCAGTAAAGTTGCTGTTATATATTTAATACAATCTGTTAATACGTCAGTATTACTGTAAATCTATGTATCATTACCAATCTATTTTGATTCTGGGTAATGATTTTTTGCTTATTTGCTCAGATAAATTACTGCTCATGCGGAGTCAAAACATGTCATACAGCTCTCTACCCCTTACTTCTAAGTTGTTTCAGCTCACTTCTTTGACTTGCGCATTAGCATTAGCAGGTTGTGGTGGAGGCGGTGATGGTACCGATACTATCGCGCCAAAGCCAGATATTGGATTGGTTACAGTAGTTCCAAGTAATCAAGAATCAGGTAGTGAGGAAGAGTCAGATATTCAGGCAAGTGAAATATATATACTGTCTAATTATACTAGTATTAATGTGGATATGGCGAAAGATGCTTCTATAAAAATAGAGGCTCTAGTATTAGATGATAAAAACGGAGTGGTAAATGATAAGACGGTTACCTTTGCAATCACTGACCCTAAAGCAACTGGGTTATTCAGCACTTCTAGCTCTAGAATAACTACTGATGAAAAAGGGAAAGCAGTCATTGAGTTGCAAGCAACAAACACGTTAACTGCAGCACAGCGTGATTTTCTTATTAAGAACGGTGTAACAGTAAGAGTCAGTGTTGATGGTGTTCAACAATCTCTTACACTATTTGGAGTAGAAGGTAATACGAACACACAAAAAGATGATGTTTATGATGTGTTTATTGCCTCTGATAAAACCGAATTGCTAACTGGTGCAGACACGGCAACGATAAATATTAGAGTAACTGATAAGAAGGGCGGTATTGTCGCAGGTGTCCCTGTAGTTATCGGCATTACTGATGCTGCATTATATGGTTTATCTTTAGATGGTTCTTCTAATCAAGTTACTAATGCAGAAGGGTTGATTACAGTAAAGCTGATACAAAGCAGAGCGAATGTTGATTCACAAATAAACCATGAAAGTCTACTAACAGTATTAGTTAATGACGAAGAAAATAGCATTGTTGAGCAAAATTTCCCTATTATAGTTTCTGGTACGCGAGCAAGTAATGTTATTTCTTCTAAAAACATGGTGAGTAGTGGGGAAAGCTTTACTGTATCTGGGCAGATAATGGATGGTGCAGCAGAGCCTATCAATCGTGCAACTGTGTTATTGTATAATAACAATGTAGAAGTAGGAAGTAGCAGCACTGACAGTAATGGTAACTTTAGATTTGACTTAAATACAGCTGATTTAAATGTTTCAAATAATGATAGTTATGTATTTAGTATTGAAATTAAAGGTGCTGAAAATACTCAACGTATTTCTGATATATTAACTGTAGGATCGGCTATCAAATCAAGTATGAACTTTGAACGAACAAATGATATAGAGGTGGATACTAGAAAGAAAGTAATATTAAGTGTTCCCGATGCTGATGATGGTGATTCTGTTATTCTTGTCACAAACAAAGGCAAAATCTATCAAAATGAAAATGAAAATCAAGAACAGGGCAGTTCACGCCGTGTATTTACAGTGTTAAATAAGAAATTAGAGTTCTATATTGAATCAAGTGTTCCTGATAGCGCTACTATCACTGCTACACATAGAAGAACAAACCAACCAGACAGTATTAAAGAAACGGTATTGAGCTTCGTCTCTGTTAGCCCCACCAAGTTGCTTCTACAGACTGAGCGTTCAGTACTAAGTGTTGGCGGGTCAACGCAAGTGATCGCTCGCGTATTAGATAGCGATGATGCACCGGTGAAAAATGCAATTGTCCAGTTTACGACTACTAAGGATGCATCTGGGGGTAGTCTAGGTCAAGGTGTCGCTTATACTGATAGTAGTGGTTTAGCGAAAGTAGTTTACAATGCTGGGCAGAACCCAACAAAAACAGAAGGCGTTGTCATTGCAGCTGAAGTGCGACTAATTGAGCTGCCAGATGGTACAGAAAAGCCAGTAAATATTAGTCCTGTAGAAGCGAAGATTTCGATACAGACTAGAGCAACATTTATCAGTTTTTCCTTTGCGGATAAGATATCTGCTGGTGACCGTGAAGTTTATTATTTCCAAAAAGGCTCCATTAGCGTATTAAACAGTACAGGTAAGCCAGCAATCAATCAACCAGTATCTATTAATTTAAACCCTAGCAGTTACGGTAAAGGTCAGTGGGGCGTATTTAGAAATATTACTCTTGACACAAATGTATGGGATCGTGTCCCATATATAAGCTGTCCTAGTGAAGATACAAACAATAATGGTATTTTAGACTTAGGTGAAGATGTGAATGGGAATGGCCAGTTAGACCCAATTAACGTCGTGGCAGTACTTGACAAGGATGGCAACGAGGTTGGTTCTAGCCAAAACTTTAATTTTATAACAGATGGTGCTGGTAAAGTTGATTTTTCAATACGCTATCCGAAAGAATATGCAGAATGGTACCAGGCCAAAGTTACTGTTAATACAAATGTAGATGGTAGTGAGTCACAACAGTCTCGCTTAATTAGTTTTCCAGTCCTGATAGACGATGTTGATATTAGTGTTCCCACACGTCCAAACTGGGTGAGTCCATTCGGTACTAATCCTAGTTGTAGTAATCCTAATTAGAATGAGTTGCTTCTTTTTATTACATGATTAAAGGTGCCCCCAACCCTACGTTGGGGGTTTTTAGTTTGTCCTTTAAAATAACCAAATCACCTTAAATAACCAAAAACAACCAACTCGCTCAGCAAAGTATTGCAAAAAAGATTAAAATAACCGGTTTACTACGCTGTCAGCAATTTTTCAGCGATAAGTCATCATTTTTTATATTGGGCGAATTATGTCAGACAACACTAAAACGGTTTCATTATCGACCATAGCTTCTCAGAGCAAACAGATTCCTAGCACTATTGATACAGCTACTCTGCTCATCAAATGCAAAGATCAGGCAGGTATCGTACAGGCAGTCTCTGAATTTATTCATCGTTATGGCGCTAATATCATTACGCTTGATCAGTATTCAACGGCGCATGAAGGCGGTCAATATTTTATGCGTTTAGAGTTTGCCTTGGCAGGATTAAGCGATATTATCGAGAATTTTGAAGCCAGCTTTGCACATACTGTTGCTAAGCGTCACGACATGGATTGGCGTCTACATAATAATGCAACGAAGACCAAAGTCGGTATTTTGGTATCTAAGTTTGATCATGCGTTGTTAGATTTATTATGGCGACATCAGCGTGGATTGCTCGATTGTGAGATTACTTGTGTGGTCAGCAACCATCCTGACTTAAAGCAAGCAGTACAGAATTTTGGCATTACTTTTCATCATGTGCCAGTGACCAAAAACAATAAGTTCGATGCAGAAGAGCAGATTCATAAGTTGATGGCAGGTAACGACTTGCTAGTATTGGCGCGCTATATGCAGATATTGTCATCAGATTTTGTCAAACGTTGGCCGATGCAGATTATCAATATTCATCATTCATTCTTGCCGGCGTTTGTGGGTGCAGATCCTTATCGTCAGGCTTATGACAAAGGCGTTAAGCTTATCGGCGCAACTGCGCACTATGTCACAGCTGAGCTTGATCAAGGGCCTATCATTGAGCAAGACGTACACCGTGTGACGCATCGCCAAGGAGTGACAGAATTGCGTGCTATCGGCCGTGATATCGAACGCAACGTATTAGCACGTGCTGTAAACTGGCATGTGCAAAACCGTGTGATTGTGGCGGGTAATAAGACAGTCGTATTTAACTAAGAAAAATCAGTAGTGAGTCTGCTAAGAATATAAAAAGGCGGTCAGTAACTAGTGTTGCTGACCGCTTTTTTCTGAAAATATATTCTATAGAAGCATTTCTAAGACGAACTTGCTACCAACAAAGCCAATGGCTAATAGGATAAAGGCATAAATAGTGATATTGGCTGCACGTTTGCCTCGCCAGCCTGCACGCCAGTTACCGAATAGTAGTACACCAAATAACAACCACGATAGTAGACTAAAAACAGTCTTATGCACGATATGCTGTGCCATCAAGTCTTGTACATAGATAAACCCAATCCCCAGTGCGATACTGAGCAATACAAACCCGACCAACAGCATATCGAATAATAAACTCTCCATACTTTGCAAGGAGGGTAGCTTGTTGACCCAAAAGCGGTGAATGGTATGATGCTTAAGCTCACGTATTTGTAGACGTAGAAATAGCGCTTGTACAGCCGCCATCAACAGCACACAATAGGCAGCTAATGATAATATGATATGGATTTCAAGCCCGATACTGACGTCAGTGAGCGGTTGATAAGGGGCGCGGCCGACATAACCGACCGTCATACCTATTATCGCAGTAGGTGCAGCCAAAATACCAAGACTAAGAATAGGACGATATAAACAGAACAATAGATAAAAGAATAAGAAAAATAAACTGGTCAGACTGATTATATTAAATAAGTTGAAATTTAAACCATACAGCGTCACAACGTATGGATATAGCAGTGCCGCATGTGCAGCCATGCCAACCAGCAATAAGCCCAAACTGAGGCTTTTGTGGATAGGTTTGTCCTGAGCCAGCGCCCAACCAATATGGATGCTGACTAAGATATAAGCCATGCTAGCAAGTAAGAATGCAAAGTGCACAGATAAAAAGCCTCATCTTATACTGAGCATAAACTGCCGCTCAATGTGTCGCTAAAGTGGTATTATCAGAATGATTAGAATAATCGTCCAATTTATCATAAAATGGGTGCCAATTGAGCACCATCTTGCTTATAACTTATAAATGATCGGCAGTGCTGCATAGCGCAAAACGTAAAATATGTCATCTGTAAAAAGTTAACTACAATTATAAGCGCTGTGTCCTTTGCGAAACGACTATAAGTTTTGAGCCATGTTAATGCTATAGTATTGATAATATAATTCTTTTATCATGTCCCTTGTCATGCAATATCCTAATATCTTATAGCGTATCCTAATATTATTTATGAACCATTTTAATGGTTTGATTTAGAGTTATTTTAATTGCGTATTATTTAATTGAAAACCATTTTAATTGAGAGTTATTTATGTTTGATACCTTAACAGAACGCTTGTCGTCGAGCCTACGTAACATCGTCGGTACCGGACAGTTGACCGAAGACAATATCAAAGACACGCTACGTGAAGTGCGTATGGCGTTGTTAGAAGCTGATGTGGCGTTGCCTGTCACTCGTGATTTTGTAAAACGTGTAAAAGAACAAGCGCTTGGTGCTGAAGTGCTAAAAGAGTTAGCGCCAGGTCAAGCCTTTGTCAAAATCGTACACGACGAGCTGACCGAAATGATGGGCAGCGCCAATCAGCAGTTAGAGATGACAGGTAAGCCGCCTGTTGTTTATTTGCTAGCAGGTCTACAAGGTGCGGGTAAAACGACTACAGCTGGTAAGTTGGCAAAATATTTACAAGAGCGCCAAAAGAAAAAAGTCATGCTAGTCTCTGCCGACGTTTATCGTCCAGCGGCTATCAAGCAGCTTGAGCAAGTAGCCGGTCAAGTGAATGCTAAGTTTGTGAACTCAAGTACAGATGAGAATCCAATTGATATCGCAAAGCGTGCGATTGAAGAAGCCAAAATCCAATATCAAGATATCCTGATCATTGATACCGCTGGTCGTCTACATATCGACGATACCATGATGGATGAGATTAAGGCGCTAACTGCTGCGGTTAACCCATCTGAGACGCTATTTGTCGTCGATGCAATGACGGGTCAAGATGCCGCCAATACCGCAAAAGCCTTTAATGATGCGTTGCCATTAACAGGTGTTATTTTAACTAAAACTGACGGTGATGCTCGCGGTGGTGCGGCGCTTTCTGTACGCGCTATCACCGGTAAGCCAATCAAATTCTTGGGTCGCGGTGAAAAACTAGACGAGCTAGAGCTGTTCCACCCTGAGCGTATCGCGCAGCGTATCCTTGGTATGGGTGACGTACTGAGTTTGGTCGAAGAAGTTGAGCAGAAAATTGACCGTGATAAAGCCGAAAAAATGGCGAAAAAGATGCAAAAGGGCGGTGACTTCGACCTTGAGGATCTATTGACCCAGTTCCAGCAGATGAAGAGCATGGGCGGTATGGCAGGCTTTTTAGACAAAATGCCTGGTATGGGCGGCTCAGATATGCAAAAAGCTGTCGAAGACGCCAAGCCAGAAGAAAAAGTACGTGAGATGGAAGCATTGATCAACTCAATGACGCCATTTGAGCGTAAAAACCCTGACAAGATTAATCCAAGTCGTAAGCGCCGTATCGCTGCAGGTTCAGGCCGTGAGATTCAAGATGTTAACCGCTTGCTCAAGCAGCACAAGCAAATGGCAAAAATGATGAAAATGATCTCAAAGCCTGAAGGCATCAGCAAAATGATGAAGTCTATGCAAGGCCTCATGGGTGGCGGTGGAGCAGGTGGCGGCGGTCCATTGTTTGGCGGTGGCGGTCAGCAAGGTGGCGCTAAAGACGTGAATCCAGAACAGATGGCCAAGCAGATGGGACTGGATCCAAACAACATGCCAAGCACCGAAGAGATGCAAAAGCAAATGCAAGAAATGCAAAACCAAGCACCAAAGAAGTTCAAAACCCGCTTTTAGATAACGATTAGTTATTTTTAAGACGTTTGAACAAAGCCCCGAGGCCAATAAAGCTTTGGGGCTTTTTATCGTTATCAGTTGCAGATAAACACTGATGGATAAAGTGTGAAAAATATAGAAATTAATAAAATTCGTGTACCCTAAATGCTATGATAGGCGCTGCTTCATTCTGTCAGTATTCTTATAGTGAATGAATGATAGATCGTTATTAAAAATTATTAAAATCTGACAAATCAATTTAGAACGCCAAAAGTAAAAGCCGAGGTTGTGATGTTTTTAGCAATGGATACCGTGTTCGACCAGTGTTCGATCGCGATTTTAGATTCGAGCGGACAGGTATTGTCGAGCCATACCGAAACAGGTAAGCGTCAGCAGACTCAACAGATTTTACCGATGATTGATGCTGCATTGTCTGAGGCGCAGTTGCGTCTTGCTGATATACAGGCTTTAATATTCAATCGCGGGCCGGGTGCGTTTAGTGGTATCCGTATCAATACGGCAGTGGTACAGGCTCTGTCTGTAGCGCATGATTTGCCTTGCGTTGGCGTCTCAAGCCTACAAGCAATCGCACAATGCGCGTATCAGAAATACAGGCTAACACACTTATATAGCGCTCTTGATGCTCGTATGCAGCAAGTCTACTTTGGGCAGTATGAGTTGGCAACTGATGACAAATCAGGTCATAGCATCATGCAGCCAGTCTTGGTTAATAATAGCGATAGCACTGAGCAGCTATTAGATTATGATAGCCAAACAGCACTCAACCTACCTATCGCGGGTAATGGCGCGCCGCTATTAACACGACATGATCAGCAAGACTGCCATGAAGATGTTTGGCCAGATGCTGTTGTCATTGGGCAGCTTGGTATTGCTCAGTTTGCAAATGATGGTGGTACGGAAGCATCGCAGGCATTGCCAAAATATCTACGCAACCAAGCTTGGAAAACACTTAAAGAGCAAGGTAAAGCATAGCTTTATAAAATATGCTTTTTGCAGCGTCGCTTGCTGTCACTGGTTATGATAAATACTTTAACCATAACCAGTTTAACTCAATTGATAGCAGCCAGCTTTTTAGTGTTTAGCAAGCGCATACCAATATAAAATCAACGTTAATATAGGACAGCCAATCGGTCTGTTTTTAGGCCAGTTTTTTAGGCCAGTCTGTTTCTAGGAAAGTCACTGTGGATATAGTTTTATTCGTTCAAGCTGTCATCATGGGTATCGTTGAAGGTATCACTGAGTTTTTACCCATCTCTAGTACGGGATATTTGATTTTATCAGCAGATGTGATGGGTTTCTGGACTAAAGAAAAAGTCGATTTATTTGTCGTGGTGGTACAGCTTGGCGCTATTTTAGCAGTGATTTATGACTATTGGGGTAGGTTATGGCAAGCGCTGATGGGCTTGCTGACTGGTA
The DNA here is from genome assembly GCF_044900935.1 of Psychrobacter sp. NPDC078501. Taxonomy (NCBI): domain Bacteria; kingdom Pseudomonadati; phylum Pseudomonadota; class Gammaproteobacteria; order Moraxellales; family Moraxellaceae; genus Psychrobacter; species Psychrobacter sp. NPDC078501. Next base: position 179,667 of record NZ_JBJDOS010000004.1, read on the forward strand.
AAGCAGAGGGCATGACCAATCCTAGACAGCTAGGACTGAGTCTGATTGTCTCTACTATCCCTGTGATGATTGTTGGTTTTACTTTTGCCGATGAAATCAAAGCTTATTTGTTTAATCCTATCGTCGTTGCCATTATGCTCATCATTGGCGGTCTGCTGATATTTTACGTGGAAAAGCGTCCTAAAGCGGTCATTGCAGAAGAGGCGGAAGATGTCAGCATAAAAACTGCGTTGATGATTGGACTATTTCAATGTTTAGCTCTTATACCCGGGACGTCACGCTCAGGTGCTACGATTATTGGTGCGCTGTGGTTAGGTGTCTCACGTAAGGCTTCTGCTGAATTTTCTTTCTTTTTAGGTATTCCGGTTATTGTAGGGGCAGCACTGTTGGATTTAGTCAAACATGGTGACGTACTGACCAACAGTGAAGACTGGCTGGTGCTAGGTATTGGAACCATCGTATCATTTGTGGTGGCGCTACTTTGTATCCGCTTACTTGTGGCATGGGTAAGTCGCCGTGACTTTACTATTTTTGCTTGGTTACGCATTATCACGGGTGTTATCGTGTTGGTCGCCGCTTGGGGCTTTGGTTATCAAATGGCTGGCTAGATTTGCGTTATGATTTAACACGCCAGTAATTTATAGTGAAAATAAGCAGCAAATAGGATGATGGTTATGACCGATGTGCCCCAAACGTATGACGAGACAGGTGCTGTTGTACATTGTCAGCTATTCTACGTCAATGACAGCCAGCAAGCACAGGTTGAGAGCCTACAGTCGTTGATAGCTGAGCATACATTACCAATTATCTTAGATATCGAAGTCGCTACAGAGAAATTAACTCAAAAGCGCCGTCAGCAATTGAGCCAAGCATCTACTCAGCCTATTTTATTATTAGATGATAAAGACAAGCTATCATGGCTAAGTGATGGGCTTAGTGTGGCACCTGAGTGGGACAAGTTGCAGCGCCGTGTAGTGAGTGCTGGCCGTAAGTCTGAGCTGCTATTACAAGCGGCCAAAATCACATCAGATAGTCATGTTATTGATGCAACCGCTGGCTTTGGGCATGATAGTTTGATATTGGCCAGTACTGGTGCCCAAGTCACTATGCTTGAGCAGCAGCCGTTGATGGCATTGCTGTTACTTGTAGAGCAGCAGCGTATGAGTGTGCTACCCAATTGGCAAAAGCTCATGAGCCGTCTACAGATTATTAACACTGATGCACTCAGTTATTTTGCGAATTTAGAAGTAAGTACTGTAATAGATAATACTACGACAATCGATGTCATCTATTTGGATCCGATGTTTCCAGAAGATAGCTATCAAGATAGCAAAACAGGCAAAGGGGCAAAAGTCGGTAAGCATATGCAAGCTCTTCATCAATTGGCTCGTCCACCAACGTTAGATGAAGAGCGACAGCTTCTAAGTAGTGCGCAGGCCGTTGTTAAACAAAGTACGCAAGGCCAAGGTCGCGTGGTCGTAAAGCGTCCACAGTTTGCACCGCTGCTTGCTGATGAGCCTGCTAGTGAAAGCTGGCACAATGAAGCCGTGCGCTTTGATGGTTATTTTGTCTGACAGCTGCTGTTTGCGATAATGAATGTACGAGTGCAAATGTACGCAATTAAGCAGTTTGTGTGTTCAGAATTAATGGATTTAGGAGCAAGGAATGTCAGCGTTAATCATTTGGGTTATGGGTGCAGTTTTACTGTTGATTAATATCATGCTGCGTACTCGAATTCTTCGGCTTGAGGCACGGTTAAAAGAGCTGAGCAATCCACAAGAGCAACTGGCATTTTTGCGTCAACAAGCGAAACAGAAAGACAAAGTCCCAGCGCTGAAAGCATTACGCAAGCAGTATCCTGAGCTATCACTGATCGAAGCGAATAAATTATGGCAACAAATTCAGTAGCCAGACCATTAAACTTAGTAATTAGTCTATTAAAACTCAGTAACCAACCCCTTCAAAAATTAATTCAGTTGTTCTGAGCGAAATATATAAGCGCACATAAAAATTATTCAAACAATGATAATAAAAAGCCATGACATTTAAAGACAAGCTACAAGCCTACATCCAACTAACCCGTTTTGATAAGCCAGTCGGCATTGAGCTGCTTTTATGGCCAACATTATGGGGCGTACTACTCGCTGCAATGGGTCAGGCGCAGCAACAAGGAATGACGGCAGCGTTGCCAAGTATCAAGGTATTCGCGATATTTGCCCTTGGTGCAATATTTATGCGAGCGGCTGGTTGTGCGATTAACGACTTTGCCGATCGAAAAGTAGATGGTCATGTGACTCGCACTAAAGGTCGCCCATTAGCAGATGGACGCTTATCTGGTAAAGAAGCTATCGCTGCATTCTTAGTGCTGGTGCTGTTAAGTGCTAGTCTGCTATTTTTCCTGCCTATAGCTGTATTTTACTGGTCGCTTGGTGCCGTTATATTGGCGTTTATTTATCCATTTATGAAACGCTATACGCACCTGCCGCAAGTATTTTTAGCAGCTGCTTTTGGGTGGGCGATACCGATGTCCTATGTGGCAGTGCAAGGCGCTCCCGATATTTGGTGTTGGCTGCTATTCTTAGCTTATATGTGTTGGACAGTGGCCTACGATACCCAGTACGCCATGGCTGACCGTGAGGATGACTTAAAAATTGGCGTGAAATCAACGGCGATACTATTCGGTCGTTATGATGTGATTATCATTTCGATACTACAGATGCTATTTTTGCTAATGATGGGCGTGGTTATGTGGCATTACTTTGCTCCGACCACATTAGGTGTAACGCCAGTATTTGGGTTGGCGCTTGTTGCGATGATGTTTGCCAAACAAAACAGCGCTTGTGCCAGTCGCAATCCTTTGGCTTGCTTTCAGGCGTTCTTGGCCAATATCTGGGTAGGGCGCTATGTCTTTGCGCTCATCGCAGTCACTTGCATATGGACGACGCTCAATGGATAAGTTCGATAAATTGCCGAGATTTAAATCAAAGAAACCGTCTGATACGAATGCGTCAGTCATAGACTATCAAGCGAAACTTGCCGAACATGGTCTGACTCGTGAGCAAGTTATCGCAACTGAGCGTAAACTGGCAAAGTTTGCCAATACTATGGATTCACTAGTGCGAGTGCCTTTTACTAAGCAAGGAATGGGTGCGGATGCCGCACTTTCGACCATTCCACTAGCAGGAGACTTGGCAGGATTGGCATTGACCAGTTATGCATTTATATTAGGGCATCAGTTAGGTGTGCCCGCTCATAAAATGACGCCAGCGGTGAGATTGGCACTTATTGATATGGTCGTTGGTATCGTACCTGGCATTGGTACGCTATTAGATATTTTTATCCGTCCTAGCCGTAAGACACTGGGTATCGTGCACGAGCATCTACATCATGAGTATGGTATTACCGAAACCATGCATATGGATCGACCGTTTCTGCACCAATCATTAGAAGACAAGCAGAAGCAAAGCCGTTTTGGGTTTTTTTGGCGCAATCCAATCGTTGCTTGGTTATATCTGCATATCCCTGATTTTCTTGGACTGCTAGTCATTGTATTTGTCGGCTGGGGGATATGGACATTGATAAGTTGGTTGGTCGGACTTTTTGGGCAATCGACTGGGTTTGGGTGAATACAATCACTCATCAGATAGCTTAGTAGAGACAAGTCAGTAGAGAGTAATACAAAGAAAGGAAAAAGGCGGCAACGATAATAACGTTTGCCGCCTTTTTTATGGTTTAAATAGAGTGTTGAAACAGAAGGTAAAGCGGGTTTTATTCAGTGATGACTTCTGCTTCAGCACTGACGGCATCAAAGCTAGTGACTTTATTGTTTCGGATAAGGTCGATCGTGCCGCCACCAGCATGACTGACGAGTTGGATGCTACCGTCAGCTGATTGATAGGTAGGATTATTGCCTTGGCCTTCAGGTGCGCTCAATATCATTTTTGGCTGGTTGGGACGAGTAATGATAGCGTTAAGCATACCAGCTGCCGACGTCTCAAAGACTACGGACAAATTCTCACCTGCTGCGCTTTTATAACGGACATCAGTGATTTGTGCACCTTTGATAGCTTGCTCTGGATTGGGTTTTTCAGCGCTATCATTTGCCGTAGACGTAGTATCACCAAGATCTTTATCTAACTCCGTTAAGCTCATATCACGTTCTGAATCAGTATCGGTCTGCGCTACATTTTTAGCGTCATCTGCATTGCTATCTTCAGCTGCATCTACATTGATATTGGTCGTTACTGGCGTGGTTTGCGTTGAGGTCTCAGCTGTAGTTATATCAGTTGCTTCAGGTTCTGGATCTTTTTGACAAGCAGTCAATAGCAACAGACTGAAGAAAATAGCAGGAGCCGTACGATAAAGCAATTTAGATTTTCGTAAGTTCAGTACTTTTGGAAGAGAAGTATTCATAATCAGCTTTATCCGTTAATGGCGCTCTACGTAAATGTGGTAATTTGCAAGGGTCAATCTGCTATTTATTGACAGTATATTATTACGTATTTACCGTAATCACCAGCTTACGCTGTCCGCCATATTCTTGCAGGTTTCTATGCTCACATAAGTAAATACCTTGCCACATGCCTAGACCTAATCCACCATCGACAAGCGGTATAGTCAAGCTTACTCCAAACATCATGCTTTTGAAATGCGCTGGCAAGTCGTCTGATCCTTCTAAAGTATGGCGATACTCTGGCTGCTCTTCCGGTGCGATTTTATTAAGCCAATCTTCTGTATCTAGTCTGACATCTGGATCAGCATTTTCATTGATCGCAAGACTGGCTGACGTATGCAGCAAAAACAGATGAACCAACCCTACCTTGGCAGAGTGAGGTAACAGCTGCGAAATAGCTTCTTCAACCTTCGGAGTAATGATATGAATGCCGCGCGCATAGGCGGGTAGAGTAAGGGTGGTTTGGTGATAGCTCATGGGGTATATCTCATTATTAGAGTCGACATTAAATCAAGATATCATAAGACAGTATGAACTATGAAAATCATTGCTGTTATTTACACAAGAGCCATTTATTCTTAAACAAGCGGCGTCTGTAGCCGTGTACGATTGGGTGATAAACGTGCGAGCATCGTCTCTGACAGTGGTGCGAATGAGCCTAGCATCATATCTGCTAATGCTTCAGCACAAATAGGTGCCAATGCATAACCTTTTGCGCCCATCGCACTCATCGTCCATATTCGCTGACTATTTATCAATTGTCCAACGATAGGGTGGTAATCAGGCGTTTGAGTGCGAATGCCAGCTCGTCCCTGCCACAGACTCGTATCTGCCGGAATAATCGATGCCATCTCAGGAATGGCGGTAATTAGCTTATCTCGGCTAATTTGATGCTCTTCAGGACGTATGTCAGTACTTGTGTCATTGCGGATAAAACTTGCGCCAAGCAATAAATATGGCTCGCTAGCGACCAGGGTATTTAATTCGTCATCTCCAGTTTGTGCGTTGAACCGTGCACAGTAACCACTATATTTAAGCGGTATTTTAGGTAGCTTTGTTAGTTGCTCCGTCGAGGGGGTAAACCAAGACAGCTGCCCACGAATTTTACGGCAATCAAAAACACGCTGATCCAATTTATGACTTTCATAAGCCGCGCAAATGACGATATTATCAGTAGTCATAGTGACAGTGTTATGGTTTCCATCAATACCTTCAATACGAACTTGCTGCTCAGTCTCGTTGATTTTATTCACTTCTAACTGCTGAAAGTGAATGAGTGGATGAGTCAGTATGATGTTTTTTAATGCTTGCGGATTGACCAGACCAGACTGCGGTAAGCACAAGTTCTCTGATAAATCTTGCTCTTTTAGGCCGCTAGTAATCTGTGCTTGCTCATGCGATAGGGTGGTTGCCATCTCGTCAGGATAGTCGGCAATTTGTTCCGTACCGATATTGGCTTTTATGAGTAAATCAAGGGCGCCAGTCAGTTCAAGTACCGGTGCTGTATTAAGCTGTACGGCTGTTTGATTAAGGCCTCGATATAGCCTGCTGCTATGGAGATAGCCGATGGTATGCAGATGCTCGTCAACATGGTGAATCGGCGTCATTTTGGGCGCAAGTAATGCTCTAGGATTGCCCGATGCGCCCGCTAAGGGTGCTGATTTATCTAATAAAATGACGTTGATACCGCGACTGGCAAGCGACCAAGCTGTGAGCAACCCTGAGACACCTGTACCAATAACGACAGTGTGATCAAATGTGCTATAAGTCGTTTCTTGCTTCGCCTCGTGACTGTTATTATCGTCAGTAAGGTCACTACTTTCTGCATTGGTCATAATGGCTGTTAGCATTTCCCGCTTTCGACCAAAACCTCTGACTTTTTTAATTTGAAAGCCATGCTCTCTTAGTCCGCGCTTGACGATACCTGCACAGCTATAAGTAGCGGCAGTCGTATGAGGGCGTGATAGGCGCTGCATTTGGGCAAAGATACTGTCAGCCCACAAGGTGCTATTGCAAGAAGGCGCAAAACCATCCAAAAACCAAGCATCAATGTAAGGGGTATACTGATTGGAGTGATCTAATGCCAGTTTGCTTAGACTTTCTGCTGCATCACCAAGCCACATATCGACGGTTAAGTTATCATAAGAAAAACTTAAACGATGACAGCCTGAAATCAGGGGCGGATATGCAGCCAAAAGTGGCTTAATAAATGCCATTAGCTCAGGCGCGCGCTGACCCCATAACGCAAGTATCTGGGTCAAATCTGCTAGTGGTATAGGGAACTTTTCAGTAGTAATAAAGTGCAGACGAGCCGTTGCTAATTGCGGATTGGTGTCACGCAGTTGGCGCCACAATTGCCACGTTGCTAGTAGATTAAGCCCAGTTCCGAAGCCTAGCTCAGCAATCGTAAAGCATTGCTTTGGTGCAATGTGTGCTAAACGTTCTGGTAACTGATTGTGCTCTAGAAACACGTGACGCGTCTCTGCCAAACCATCTGCATGAGAAAAGTAAACATCCCCAAACTCACCTGATACTGGCACCATATTGCCAGTATCATCCGTTTGCCAGTCAATCTTGGCAGGCGTGATAACGTTTAAATGTTCAGGGTTTTGATGATTAGCGGTAGACATGAGACACTTCTTAGGAATATCAATAACGGTAGCTAAACGATCAGCTGTGACGGATCAATGATATCGACATTTGGTCAGTGCGAGCACAGCATATGCTACCAGCGCTCACGACGGACAAATACTAACCATGAAACAAAAATGCCGACTAATAGACTGATCAAAACGGTAAACGCACCGTATAGAAATAACTGTCCTTTACTTTCGTAAACCAAAACATTTACTTGAGTCTGTAAATCGTTCACTTGGCGCTGTAATTGTGCATTACGACTAAGCAGTTCTTGATTGGCAGCTGACAATGCTTTAGTAGATGGTTGTAACTGTGCCGCCAAGGTATCATTGATATCTAGCGCTGAGTTTTTCGTTGGCAAAGCGCGCGCCGCTACTGGCCCAGTCAACGGCAGCACTGCTGCCGGATCGGTTGCATCGACAGCAGGTGTTATGGGCGCAGCAGGTGCAGTCTGCGCCGAAACGGCTGTCACTAGCATGAGACCAATCAGGGCACTTTTGTAGAAGCAGGTAGGTGAAAAAGAGACTTTCTGAATCACGATGCAGCTACTTGATTATTACTGTCAGTTGGCGCTGGCAATGCTTGAATAAATGGTTTGATATCGACATGACTATACACGCCATCACGTAAATAAGGCTCATCGTTTGCCCAAGCCTGAGCCGCTTCCATAGAGTCAAAGTCTGCAATGATTAAGCTGCCTGACATATCACTCTTGCCATGTTCGATAGGCGTTGGCCCTGCGATAACGAGGCGTCCCTCTTGGTGCAGTGCTTTTAAGCGTTCAATATGTTCAGTACGAGTAATCAGACGTTGTGCACTGCTATTAGCCACGTCATGACCAATGATTGCAAATAAAGACATGAGACTTCCTTAGTGAATAATAAAAAAGTAATGATGAGCTTATGTGGGCTTAGTATAAACGTCATAGCAATAAAGGGGTTGCTGCTATGACAAGGCAACAGAAACTATTTAGTAGCTTTGTCAGTTAGGGCAGGGTTGAGATGCTTTTTCAACACGGCAAATTGAGCCACGACAAACACCAGCATAATTGGAATCCAGCCATAGGTCTTAAAGTTGATCCATGCTTCATCTGACATTGTGAACGCTGTGATATAATGTAGTACAGCCATTAGGGCGAAAAACAATGCCCAAGCAACGGTCAGCTTTTTCCAGCCGCTAAGCGTCAGGGTAAATACCTCTTTCATAGCAAGCTGCATCAATGGCTTATTAATAGCGGCACTGACGAATAGAGTCAATGCAAAAATACCATTGATAATGGGCGATTTCCAACGCAGATAAATATCATCACGCAGCAGTAATGTGCCACCGCAGAATAAAATCGTTAATAATAAGACAACCCATTGCTGCTTATCAAACTTACCTTTTTGACGAATAAAATGAATGGCGTAAACGATAATAGTGGCGATGAGCAAAGCCCCTGCCGCTGCTAAAATACCGTTATAACGCGCCGCGATAAAAAAGGCAATTAAGGGAATAAAGTCTAATAATGCTTTCATAGCAAAGGGTATGTCCAACAAAAACGTATGGGGTAGTTTACACGTCTACCGCACCAAAAAAAAGCAATCAACACGATAATCATGCGATATACGCAACCTACAGAGTAATACTTTCTTATTGCGCCTGATGACCATGCCACTGGCCAAATATAAACACGAATACAGCACCGATAACTGCTAAATCTACAGAATCATCAAGACAAATCACAATACTCATGATAGTAACAATGACTGTCTGCTCACTAGCTTTTATTCTACTTCTATTTTATCTAACACTTTAAGGCTCAGCTTATGAAAATCGACTTACATTGCCACAGTACTTGTTCAGATGGTACCTATGCACCGACCGAGGTCATACAGCGTGCCCATGCAGCGGGCATCAACGTATTGGCATTGACTGACCATGACACGCTAGCAGGGATTGACGAGGCAAGGGTCGCTGCCAGTGCCTGTGATATGCAAATTATTAATGGCGTTGAAATCAGCTGTGAACATACATTAAGCGGTGGTTACGGAAAGAATAAGTCTACCAATAAAATTATTCACGTACTTGGACTGGACTTTACTGATCGCGAAAAAATGCACGCAACGCTGCAGCAACTGCAAGACAGTCGAGCCACTCGTGGTCAACGTATCGCTGAAAAATTGAGTGAGCTATTAGATATTAATTATGATGAGCTATGGCAAGCAGTGCTCGATAAAGCAGGCGGCAACCCACAAGCAGTCGGGCGCGCCCATATTGGACAGGTATTGTTTGAGCGCGGTGAAGTCAAAACTGTTCAAAAAGCCTTTGACAAGTATCTAGCAGATAATAAACCTGCTTATGTAGCAATTGAGGCGTTGACGATGCAGCATGGTATCGAACTGATTCATGCTTGCGGCGGCAAAGCGGTGCTCGCACATCCTACGCGATATCAACTATCAGCGACACGCGTGCGTAAACTGATCGAAGAGTTTGCGCAGCTTGGCGGAGATGCTTGTGAACTGCCAGCCACTAGCGAGCCGATTAGTACCCGCAGAATGGTTGATCGTAGCCTCGCTGAGCATGGTCTTGCGGCATCTATTGGTAGTGATTTTCATGGTAGTAACATGCCTTGGCGACGTTTGGGCGACGTTCCTATTTTGAATGATGATCAGCAAGGGGTTTGGGAGTCTTTTGCAACGCTTGCTTAGTGAGTAGGATTTACCTTTTTACAGTTACTTCTAATAAGGTTATTTTCAGTAGCGATAGGGCCTTATTTATCATGATGAATAAGGCTAAAAATGGGCAAGTAAACAAAATTACATTCATAGAGAAATTATTGGGAAATAAATGCGTAAAATAGATTGATAATAAGGCCAGAACTTGTAACACTTGATATGAAAATTTCAGAGCGAATAATATGCTTTGGCTTTGATTTTAGCGCTTATGTATTCAACGCATTTATACCTTTTAATGTATTTACACTCTCTGCGGTAGCCCCTCTATGGCTGTATCGATATCCCATCTAGGTTACAACAAAATCTCTCAAATGATTTTTGAGTGGCAGGCTGCTGACCGAACATCGCTGATGGCCTTATTTATCGTGTTAGAAGTGTCATTGCATTGGTTCTGGTGCTTGTATGTCTGGTGGCAGCAAGATGCGTTAAACACCTATGTAAACATACATTATTTATATCCATTATGGCTTGGAATTAGCTTTGTCGGTTTGTTCTTTTTGTGCATGGTCAAAGGCTTATTTCATTCGAGCAATGACAACGACATTGTCTTAAGCAGATGGCAAATAGCTTTGGTTTTGGTTTACACTGCTTACATTTCTACTGTTATTGTGATGATAGGGTATAGCAGTTTGTTTGCAGGCGTGTCGCTCGTCGGCGGCGCTATGCTTGGCATGATGCTGATTAAGCGCCGCTATGCTTGGCGTATGTTTTGGTTGCATATTATCTTGATGCTATTAGCGATTATGTCACCTTACTTTGGTATCAGTCTGCCTAATTTACGCCAGTTAACCGTCATTCATCCCATGCTTGAAAGTCATAACTATCTAACTTACAACGAGATTATGGCTGCTGAAAATGCGGTGGCTGCGTTAGCTTTTGAAAATAATGTCTTAAATTGGGATAGTATCAGCGAGTTACAGCGTTCATCGGCCTTTTTTTGGCGGTCGACGCATTTATATTTAGCGCTACCAAAAGCGATTTTTATCGTCTATATATTCCGTGCCTTACTGTTGGTATTAGATGATAGTCGGTTTGAGACCCTTCTACATGCCAATCAGGACGAGCTTACTCAGCTTAAAAATCGCCGCTACGGTCTGAAAAAGATGAAGTATGCCTTGGCTACTGTGCGAGAATATCAAGACTTAAGCGTCATGCTGTTAGATTTGGACTGGTTCAAACAGATTAACGATAATTATGGTCACGATGTAGGTGATCAGGTTTTGATTGAAATCTCGCAGACGCTATCGCAGTCGTTAACAGATAAGACTATTATCAGTCGCTATGGCGGCGAAGAGTTTTTGGTTGTACTGCCAGACACGAAGCATGATAGTGCTATGGTGATAGCTGAGCAATTACGGCTAAATATTGCTGAGCATGTCATGAAGATTGAAGGTCTGGCTGATTTTAATGTGACAGCAAGCTTTGGGTTGTATACCTTAACTCATGAAGAGCGAGATTGTATCGCGCAAGGCTACAAAACGATCACACAGCAAAAGACTGTCGCTCAAACGTCACCTCTTATCAAGCCAATTGCTACTCAGCGCGCGGAAAGCAAAATCGCCTCAATGCAAAAGCTGCCTAGTGATATCTGCCAACGACTTATTAGCATAGCGGATAAAGCCTTATATGAAGCTAAGCACCGTGGTCGCAATCAAGTTGTCAGTGCAAATGAGATGTGGGCCGAAAAAGAAGGCGGTAAACAATCGCTTTATAAGAGCCGCTAGCCATTAATTTATTAACGATCAGCCACGCCACTAAGACCGTGTAAGTATTATCGGTATGGCTGATATTCTATTGTTTAGTCCAATTTAGATGCCAGTTTCATTCATTCATCCATCCAATCAAGATATCAACTGCTGTACCAAGCTTGCGAGCACACTTGTGGCAAAGCTACCTGTAGTTAAAGTAAAGTTTAATACTAGCGTCTGATCGTCCGACCATTCCCAGCTTAACGCCTCAATCGGTAGACGTAGCGCTCGTCTTTGCGCCTTAATATCACGCTGCTCTAATCCAGTTGCTAGTTGCATAAGTAGGGGGCTGTGTTGTACTACCTCGGTCTCTAAATCTGCAGCGCTACCAGTAACTTTATCGTTACCTGTGCCCCATAGCACAGCCGTTGGGTGAATATCTCCACTGTCAATACGAGCATGCAACGTATCATCTAGTGTCTCACTAGTGAATATCGATCCTGAGCCCTCTAAATTAAACACTTCACCTGCTAGGCCAGTATTCCAGCTGCCATTACGTACCCGTGCTGCCAATATCTCATTAAATATCAAGCTACGTGCAGCAGACAATTCCATCGTATTTTGCTCGCGCGGGGCACGCTTACGTTTGCTCTTTTTTGGTTGCGGGCGAGGCTCTCGCGGTGGACGAGCAAACAGTGATAAAGCTTCTCTGACGTTATTACCCTGACGACCAAAACGCTGTGGACCAAAATAATTGGGTACACCATTTTCACCAATGCGCGTTAGATGCTGCTCGACTGCCTCTTTTGCAGATAGTAGTTGCTCGGGTGATACGTTATTTTCGTCATCAACATTTTCGTCACTAGCGCTCGAAAATTGGATATCACGTAAAGTAATAACAAACTGATTGGCACGGTGCGTACCGCGATTGAGTTTTTTATTGTGCCAGTGCTGCGCAAGGATAGTGACAGACTCATTTTCGCCAATGTCAACTGGTGTAAACTCAGTAGGCGGTAATTGTTTTTTTGGTATGCGAAGGCTAAACCACTGAGTCGTCAACGCGTGACGGTCTTTCAAGCCTGAGTAGCCAACATCACGTAATGGAATGTCTGCCCACTCTGACAGTAGTTTCGCCAGATAAGCAGTATTCATGCCTGATTTTTCAATATGCAACCATAAATGCTCACCTTCACCAGTGAAGTCTAATGGCAATAGCTCATTAACAATAAAATCAGTCGCATTGGCTTTATAAGTCGCTTGCTGTATCGACTGCAAACTTGGCTGTGGCAAATTTGCAGTATCTGTAATAGTGGCAATATCCATATGAGCTAGGTCAATTTGCTCACTGGCTGTTCGTTTATTAACGTTTTGAGCAACAGTTGTTCGATCAAGAGTAGCAGCTTGGCTATCTAAACTATCTTGAGAAGTAATAGTTATTTCGTTTTGGTTGTCTTGAGAAGTCATAAGGTCGTCTTTTATTTTGTTTATTAATAATGATTAGAAGTAAAAAGAGTGCGGAAAATAAAGTCGCATAATTACGTTTTGCAACGCAGCAAACATACAAAGAAACATCGTGTGCGAGGCGCTCTTGCTACTATCAATGCATAGCATATTAAAAATAATAGGATAAGTTGAATTTGTCTGGTTGGTTACGGTCATTTTCAACCTGCTGTCATTAGACATCATTATAACTGTTAAGGAAGCATTATGACCGACGCAACGATCAACACAGTCACCATCAGTAAAGCGGATATCCCAAGCGGTGGTATGAAGTCGTATAAGCAAGAAGACGATAGTATCATTTTAATCACTCGCGATGACGATGAGTTCCGTGCATTCGATGGTAAGTGCCCACATGCGGGCGCAGATTTGGGTAATGGATTACGATGTGGTAATCGGGTAGTTTGTCCTTGGCATCATGCGACTTTTGATAGTCGCGATGGCTCACTATTAGAGCCGATAGCGACAAAGGGTTTGACCCAGTATGAGCTGACTCATGATGGTGATAATTTGACAGTCGACACCTCAGCTCAGGTAACGGGGCAAGTCGAAAATGATAAATTAACTGACACTCATACCATTATCGTTGGTGGTGGTGGTGCAGGATTTATGACGGCCGACCAGTTGCGTCAGGGTGGCTATGGCGGCAAGATTACGTTGATTAGTAAAGAGGATAAGGCTCCTTACAATCGTCCTTTATTATCCAAAGCGTTTTTGGCAGGCAAGATGGACGAGAATAAGCTGCTCTTGGGCGGTGTTGACTGGGCGGATAACAACAATATTGAGTTACGCCTTAATCAAACGGTTAGCGAAGTGCTACCCAATGAAGCGACCGTCGTTATAGAGGATAATGATGGCAACAGCGAACGACAAACCGCAGACTTCTTGGTCGTCGCCACTGGTGCTGAACCAAACTTACCACCTATCAAAGGTGCTGAGATAGATGGCGTATATACGCTACGCAGCATGAATGATGCCAAACTAATTAAAGCGGCCAGTCATGATCAGCGTGTGGTGATCATCGGTACAGGTTTTATCGGTATGGAGACCGCTTCGGCATTAGCACAAGCTGGTACGACAGCTTCTATTACAGTGATTGGTCAAGGTAGCCGCGTGATGGGCAATATTGTCTCTGAAACGGTGAGTAACGCCTTAATTAAGTTACATGAAGAGAAGGGCATTAACTTTGTGTTTGACGCAACCGTCAATGAAATTACTAAGGTTGACCGTCAAGTAGATAAGGATGGAGATAACAATAACCAGTCTTTCTCAAATGTAGGCGGTGTCACGCTGGCGAATGGCGAGCATATTGATGCTGATATCGTGATATTGGGTACTGGCGTGTCTCCACGTACAGAGATATTGAGCGCAGTTAACGAACCAGATGGCGTACAAGTCGACGCTCATCTACAGCTGCGCGATGGCGTCTATGCGCTAGGTGATATTGCAAAAGCCACCAATCAAATGGGTCGCATGCGTATCGAGCATTGGCGCGTGGCATTGCAGCATGGCATGGTCACAGCAGCTGCGATATTAAATGACGACAGTGTTGACTCACTGGAAGCGCGTATTCCTTTCTTTTGGACCATGCAATATGGCAAGAGCCTACGCTATAGCGGTCATGCCGAGACACCAGATCACAATATCCTACTCGGTACGCCAGATACGCATGATTATATCGAATACTATTTTGATGATGAAGGCGAAGATACACGGGCTAGTGCGGCAAGTACGCTTGGACGTGATACAGAGCTGGTTGCCTTCTCTGAGCTATTACGCCGTGGTCATGCACCGACGCGCGCGCAGCTTAATGCAGGGCTCGATATTATTGAGCAAGCGCATGCATTATCGCGCTAGTACTATTAAGCAATAAGTATTAGTATCTGGGGTATGTTATCAATTAGCACATCAGTACATTTAGTGGTCTTAAAATGGCTAAATTTTGCTAAACATCGTCAGAAATCTTGCAAATATGTTCATATTAACGGCAATTTTTTCCTCGTTTATCTACAATTTTTCTCATTTTAAGCCTCATAATCTAATTAATGACATACCCCTAGACTGGCTTAGTGATCTAAGTCAGTTTTTTATAGTTAAATCTATATAGATCCGCTACATCGTCATCCTTGTTAAGTATACTAATGTATCACTTGCATTCGGTTTTCTTGTATCGAAACTATTTGAATGCAACTATACATAGACAGAAAAGGAAAAATTATAATATGAGCGAAAATAATATAAATAACAGCAATATAAAAACAGACCATTTTGATAAAGAGTCGGTATTTTTGCGTGAAGCGACACTAGAGGATATTGGCGCACTTGAGCAGTTATTGAACTGCTGCTATCGCGAGACAGCAGGTTGGACTAATGAGGCTGATTTGATCGGTGGTATTCGAACCACACCAGCGGAGCTTGCTGCTGTAATCAATGATCCTAAGCACTATTATTTCGTTTATCCAAAAACAACAACAGGCGACCGTGATGGAGAAGAAACGGGTGAAATACTTGGCTGTATCGCTGTCGATATCAAAACTGATGCTGACTCGAACAAAAAAGCCTATATCGGCATGTTTGCGGTACATCCTGTGCTACAAGGGAAGGGTGTTGGCAATGTGATTTTACAAGCGGCTGAGACCTTTGCAGATCGTCATTTACAGTCACTGAATCAGCCTAGCCGTCTGACTATGTCTATACTAAGTCATCGTCCTGAGCTTTTAGCGTACTATCAGCGCCGCGGTTATCAGTTCAATGGTAATAAAATGCCGTTTCCAAACGATGGCAATAATGGCGAGCCAAAGCGTGATGATTTGGAGCTATTAGAACTTGAAAAAATCGTCAGCTAATCAACTTGGCCCAGTAAAAAGCATTAAAAAATATTCTATCTAGCTCAACCCCAAAAATGTCCAAAGGTCATAAACAGACCAATACTCAGCAGCATAAATGCCACAATGATTAGGCGCTTGAACCAGTTAAATGCTGGCAAGCGCGTGGCATTATCATCCGACATTAGATAAGCGAACAAAAACAATAGGCTTGCTGCCAAGGTCATGATGCCAAGCCCAATTGGTAATATAAATAGATACACCTGCCACACAGTCATCTCTCAACGGTCAGTATTAATCGCATCATAGCAGCATCGGGATTGCGCTGTCAGTATGCCTTGCTTTAAATTTTTCAAAGCGAATAAATTATAGAAATTACAGTAATCATCAGGGCGATATAAAAGTTATAAGACGTTTTAGGTATGCGAGAATATATGCTTGCGTCAAGACTGACAATAAAAAAGGACGCTCAAATGGCGTCCTTTTTTATAATAGCTAAGAATAAGAGAAACGTTAAACAGTGAGCTTAACGCATCGTCACAAACTCTTCCGAACCAGTTGGATGAATGGCAACAGTATTATCAAAGTCAGCTTTAGTTGCGCCCATTTTGATAGCGACGGCAAAGCCTTGAATCATTTCATCGACGCCAAAACCAATACCATGCAAGCCAATGACTTTTTCATCATCGCCCAAGCATACTAGCTTCATGGTGCATTTTTGGCGATGCTGAGTCACCGCGCTATACATATCGGTAAAGCTTGAGGTATAACACTTGATGTTTTCTTTGCCATAGCGTTCTACCGCGTCGATCTCAGACAGGCCAATTGTACCGATAGCTGGATGGGTAAAAATCACCGTCGGTATCAACGTATAGTCTAAGTGCTCATTGGGCTTATTGTTAAACAGACGCTCAGATAAGCGGCGACCTGCGGCAATCGCTACAGGCGTTAGATCTACGCTATTCTCGATAATATCACCGACTGCATAAATACCATCGACATTGGTGTTTTGGAACTGATCGACTTTGATTTTACCCGTCTCGGTTGTCTCGACCCCTGTCACTTGCAGATTGATTCCATCAGTCGATGGCGCGCGACCAATCGCCCAAATCAAGCAGTCGACAGTGTCGATACAGTCTTCGCCGCCATCATTGGTGGTTAAATCGAGACTATCATCGTCATTTTTACTGACTTCACTGATTACCGTGTTGGTGTGCAACTTAATGCCGGCTTGTTCCATTTCTATCAGCAAAGTCTCTACGATAGTATGGTCAAACGTACGTAGTGGCGAGTGTTTACGTACATATAAATGCACTTCGGCACCCAGACTGTTTAACACGCCTGCGATCTCGACAGCGATATAGCCAGCACCTACAATCGCCACACGTTTTGGTAGATGGTTTAAGGCAAAGAAGCCATCAGAATCGATGCCGTATTCTGCACCTTTGATATCTGGCTGAATAGGATGACCGCCCGTAGCAATCAAAATATGGTCAGCGGTAATCAGCTCGCCATTTACTTCTACGGTATTGGTATCGACGAATTTGGCAAAGCCTTTGATCACTTCTACGCCGTTTTTTGCCAAGTTATTGTCATAAGCGCGGTGAATGTTTTCGATGTATTGTTGGCGGCTCTGTACCAGCTTTTGGAAGTCAAAACTTTTTAACTCAACATCAAAACCATAGTCTGGTGCATATTTGTGGATGGCTTCGGCTACTTGCGCGCCATACCACATTACTTTTTTGGGAACACAGCCCAAATTCACACAAGTGCCGCCCAGTTGGTTGGCTTCGATAATGGCGCATTTTTTGCCATAGCTGGCTGCACGGTTGAGTGACGCGATGCCGCCGCTACCGCCGCCAATAGAGATATAGTCATAATGTTTGGTCATAATACGGTCTCTTTATTAAGTTGTTATTAGTGCTGTTTCCGACTCTACTGTAATGGGTCTTATCATCCATCTTACAAGTTTTTTATGGTTAAGATGTGTTGAATCGCTTGACTACAAATGGTATTTAATTAAGAAAAGCCCGACATTTAGATATTTAAATCTACCTATAACCACTTATACAATAGGACGACGTCTATAAAATAACAGCCCCGGAATGGACAAGCCGAGCACCAATCCTGAGGTGACAAATAACGCTTCAAATAAGTACACCATCATTTGGCTAAATAACTCGTCTGAAAAGCCAAAGTAACCAATCTGTACCATGCTGACCATCGCCTTATAAGCGGCGATACCGGGCATCATACAGATGACACTGGGCGAGATGAGCGCTTTGGGTGGCAGAGTATATTTCTTAGAAAAATACACGCCCAAAAAGCTGGCAAGCATCGCCCCAAAAAAGCTAGCAACCACGATATGAATGTGCTGATAAACGAGTGCTGTCTTTAATCCAAAGCCAAATGCGGTCATCAGTAAACATGGCAAGATATAGCGTTTGGGTACGCTAAACATTAGCGTCCAACCAAGGGTAATGATACAAGACAGTACGACGGTTTTAATAAACCACATCTTAAAACCCCCAGTGCTGTATGCGAAGTAAAACCAGTGCCATCACGATACCGACGCACGCGGATAAGGTAAGCATATAGGTAAAGACCGCACGCCCAACGCCAATATTGACATAGCCCTTTAGGATATCGGACAAAGAGTTAATCAAAGGAAAGCTAGGTACCAATAGCAGTACACTGGAGGCAACAGCGATATCCGCATTATTGCCAATATCAAAATAATAGGTCGTCGCGCCAATGAGCGAGGCAATAAAAGCCGTCACAATGACGGTGATAAAAGGGTTAAAGTGGTGCTTGGATAGATATATACGAGTAAACATCGCCACCATACCCGCGATGAATGTCACCGCCGTAATCGACCAGCTACCGCCATTCAGGTAAGCAAATGCGGCACAAGACGCACCAACAAATATACTTACGAGCCATGTTGGATACACGGTCTTATCCAACTCATCAAAGGCAAGGGTCGTGCGGTCAATCAAATCGGTACTATCGACAGTGGCTTCAGTTTTATTAACGATTTGCTGGATTTGGACCAATAAATTGACATTGATGCTCTGATTGATCGTGTCTCTGGTAGTAGTGATACAGCGCTCGTCACAGATAGTCGTCAAGGTAATGGCATTAAAGTTCAGTGAACATTCGACGCTGTTCATCCCCAAGGCAAGCCCCAAGCGTTTGGACAAGTCCACCACCACGGCAGACTCAGCGCCATACTGCATAAGGAGTAATCCGCAGCGCACGCATAGTCGAGTAATGCGCTGCTGCTTTACGTAGCTGATAGAGGTCATGGGTGAGATACGCATGTTGGTTGGTATTGATACGCTATTATAAAGGGTCTGAATGGTGATGCGCAGCCATTATCGGATATTATGTTTGATGCTACTATTATAAAGCGTAAACCCCTATCGCAAGGAGCATAAAATGCATATCGCTATTTTGACGTTGACGTTCTCATTGCCCGGTTGTGGCTCGCTAAAAGAAAAACGCCACCGTATGGGGGGCTTGCATGCGCGCTTTGGTAATACGCCAAGTGTCGCGGTATGTGAAAGCGGGGAGCGTGATCGGCATGATGCCAGTGAGTGGACGTTTGTGATCGTTGGACTATCTAAACGTGAGGTCGAGTCGCAATATAGTCAAATTGAGGAAAAGATAGAGCGTACAGTAGATGCAAGAGTGATGAATATTGAGAGGGAGTTTGTTTAGACTAGGTATACTTGTAGAGAAACAAGTCTAATTTCAGCTCATACCTTAGCTACCCTAAGCTTATGAGTAGTTGCTAAAACCGAAGCTAAATAGCTTTTTAGAGCAGAAAGCCATAATATCTTTAAAGATTTACGATTAATAAAGGACTAGATGAATGAGTGAAAGAAAAAAAATATTGATATTAGGAAATGGCTTTGACTTAGCTCATTTTTTACCAACAAAATATGAACATTTTATTACCGCAATGTGCGCAGTAGAAAGGGCTCCTCTGAGTGAACCTCTATCATTTGATAATATTTTCCATGAGTTTTTAGTAGATGGAGATTCTTTTCTAAGCAAAACTAAGGAAATGTATAAAACTGAAGAAGTAAAAATTATAGTAGAAGATTTAAAAATTTTGAAAGAGAAAATATCTAGTAATGGATGGTTCCAGTATTTCAAAGATTACTTAGATAGCGGTATAGATACGTGGATAGATTTTGAAAACGAAATAAAAATTGTTTTAGATATTGTATGCTCTGTATTAGAAAAAAATTCTGATAAAAATGAAATAATCGATGTAAAGAATTATGAAGGTTAACTAAATATTATTGAAACTGAGTTTTTTGAATATTTTAATGCTAATAAAAATCATTATATCAATGTTCTGTTAAAACTAGGTATTTTAAGAAGTATATATGGATATAAAGATGAAGAAAATTTTGTAGAACTCAATAAAAATGAGTTTGACGATATGGATAACCAGTATGGTTATGATTCACTTACCGGATTTGGTAGGCCAAGTCCAGCATTTAAAGAGTTAAGTTTGAACGATGATTATGTAAAAAAGTACAAAGGTGAAGCGATTGGTATTCATACATACAAAGTAATCAAAAAAATGAATAATGACCTTCTAATTTTTATAGATATTTTTTCTATATATATTGATTTTATTGAAGGTTTAGTGCCAAGGAGTGATTTAAAAATACCTAGAGTATTAAGCGATATAGATAGTATCTATAGTTTTAACTATTCATCTACGACTAGTAGGCTATATGACAGAAATCATAGAAATTTTTTACATGGCAAAGCAGGGGAGGGTAATATTGTACTTGGAATATCAGAATTAGAAAATAAATTACTAATTAATGAAAAAGCATATGGATTCGTAAAATACTACCAAAAACTAGTAAATAATACTAATTACAAATTTCTTTCGGGAAATGAGGGTTTAAAGAGTCTTGAAAAAACCCACCAAAAAGGTTCAAGTTATTGGAATGTTCAACCGTATGAAATATATATATGGGGCCATTCGCTTGACTCTTCTGATAGTGACTATATCAAAGAGATTTTTTCTTTTAATAAAGGTGGTTATACTTCAATTTATTTAATTATTTATTATTTTCCTTCACCACATGCACAACTTGCAAATCTCATCTCAGTTATGGGTAAGGATATAATTGAAATGTGGATGAAGAAGGGTTGGCTGGAATTCGTTGAGGCACCTGATATTTACTCCCTTAACAATACAGAGGGTTATGTTGATGAACTTAGTAAATATTCATAAAGAGGAGTGTTTAGATAACGAGTATTGCTGATCAAAAATGTAGGCTATGAAAATATAGTAATTTGTTAGCATGATCGATTGATTTACTTATATATTAAAGACCCAAAAAAAGGCCACCCTATAAAGAGTAGCCTTTTATCACTCATTCAATAATTTATATTAGATTACGTCTTTGAGCCTATAAATATTCTAAAATAATCATACTAAACTAGAAATATGTTTATTCAATCAATTATACTTAAGGATTAGTAGGTACATAAAGGACTGTCATGACCATCAACACTATCCAGCTATTTACTTTCATCATTGCTGTATTCATATTTATCATGACACCGGGTCCTGGTGTGTTTGCCACGATTGCCAAAGCCATGACACAAGGGTCTTGGGCGGCGCTGCCCTTAATTATTGGGCTTGCTGCAGGGGATGCTATTTATATGGTGTTCTCAGCTTATGGACTGAGCGCGTTAGCAAGTAATTTTAATACACTGTTTACTATCGTTAAGTTTGTGGGTGCAGGCTATTTATTTTACTTGGCATACAAGATGTGGACGACGGTGCCGAGTGAAATTATCACTGGAGATATAGCGTTAAAGAATAAGAATGAGGGTTTAAAAAGTGTGATGTCAGGCTTTTTGGTGTCCATTAGCAATCCAAAAGTCATTTTATTCTACATAAGCTTATTACCTAGCTTTTTTCCAGTAACCAGCCTGACAGGGATAGATATTACGATTCTATGTCTAGTGATTTTTAGCTGCGCCATTGTTGCCATGATGATGTATGCCTTCATGGCGAGCTATGCGCAAAAACGTCTAAAAAGTCCTAAAGCGCGTCAGAAATTTAATCGAGTAGGGTCTTCATTTATGGGATTGGCTGGCACATGGTTGATCGCGAAGGGTTAGATTTGCTAGATGGCATTTAATACAAAGGGCGACTCTCAACAGCAACCCGAAATCCTACCCAGCAAAAAAGGCCACTCTATAAAGAGTGGCCTTTTATCAATCATTACTAACGGTATTAGCTGACTTCTTTCATACCTTGCTCAAGCATCGGCTTTAAGAATATACCCGTGTAGGATTCTTTGACTTCCGCCACTTCCTCAGGCGTACCTTCAGCGATGATCATACCGCCACCTTTACCGCCTTCAGGGCCTAGGTCGATTACCCAATCCGCTGTCTTAATGACATCTAAGTTATGTTCGATGACCACGATGGTATTACCTTTATCGCGTAGGGCATGCAGGATATTGAGCAGCTTATCGATATCATGGAAATGCAAACCAGTGGTTGGCTCATCCAAGATATACAGCGTCTGTCCCGTATCGCGTTTGGCAAGCTCACGCGCCAGTTTGACACGTTGCGCCTCACCACCTGATAGTGTTGGCGCAGACTGACCCAAGCGAATATAGCTCAGACCGACATCCATCAGTGCTTGCAGACGACGATAGATGGCTGGTATCGCTGAGAAGAACTCAACGGCATCTTCAACGGTCATATCAAGCACGTCAGCGATGGTTTTGCCTTTGTAGTGAATCTCTAGCGTCTCGCGGTTGTAGCGTTTGCCTTCACAGGTATCACATGGCACATACATGTCTGGTAGGAAATGCATCTCAACTTTGATTAGACCATCACCTTGGCACATCTCACAGCGTCCGCCTTTTACGTTGAAACTAAAGCGGCCAGGCTTATAACCACGGGCGCGCGCTTCTTGGGTCTGGGCAAACATCTCACGCACCGGGGTAAATACGCCAGTATAAGTCGCTGGGTTTGAGCGCGGTGTACGACCGATTGGGCTTTGATCGATGTCGACCATTTTGTCCAAATGCTCAAGACCGCTAATGCTTTCAAACTTATCGGCAATTAGCGTTGAGGCATTGTTTAACTGAGTCGCTGCCAATGGCATAAGCGTACGGTTAATCAAGGTCGATTTACCCGAACCTGAGACACCCGTCACACAAGTCATAATACCTACAGGAATAGTCAAATCTACATCGTGTAGGTTGTTGCCTGACGCGCCTTTTAGCTCGATGGTCATCGGTACTTTTTTGGCTTTGGCTTTACCCTTGACTTCCACATCAATGGTTTTGGCTTTATGACGAACAGTCGGAATCTCGATTTTCTTCTTACCAGACATATATTGTCCAGTCAGCGATTCTTTGTTTGCCATGATGTCATCGACCGTACCTTGAGCGATAATATGACCGCCATGTACGCCTGCACCGATACCGATATCAATCACATGATCTGCTTGGCGAATCGCATCCTCATCATGCTCAACGACCAGCACGGTATTGCCCAAATCACGCAAGCGTGTGAGGGTTTTTAGCAGGCGATCATTGTCACGCTGATGCAGACCGATTGACGGCTCATCAAGTACGTACATGACACCCATCAGACCTGCACCGATTTGGCTGGCTAGACGAATACGCTGTGCTTCACCGCCCGATAATGTCTCGGCAGAACGGGCAAGGGTCAAATAATCTAGCCCGACGCTGACGAGGAAGTTTAAACGCTCATTAATCTCTTTGAAGATTTTTTCGGCGACTTCACCTTTATGACCGCCAATCTTTAGCGTTTTATAATAGTCAGCCGCATCACCGATAGATAGCTTAACGATTTCTGCAATGGTCTGATCATCGACACGGACATTGCGTGAGATTTCATTCAGACGCGCGCCGTCACAGACGTTACAAGTGGTATCTGCCAGATATTTAGCTAACTCGTCACGGACAAGGTTACTTTGCGTCTTGGCATAACGACGCTCTAGGTAGGGAAGCACACCTTCAAATGGTACAGTCTTATTGGTTTTGCGTCCGCGCTCATCGGTAAAGTTAAAGGTGAGCTTTTCTTTGCCAGAGCCATGCATGATTAGGTCTTGCTGCTCTTTTGACAGATCTTGCCATGGTGCATCCATGTCGATTTTGAAATGCTTACAGACAGTGCTAAGCAAACCAAAGTAGTACGCATGACGCTTGTCCCAGCCATTGATTGCGCCTTGGTTAAGTGACTTCTCGTGATGAGTAATAAGTTTTTCAGCCGCGAAATATTGACGTTTGCCCAGACCGTCACAGCTTGGGCACGCGCCATATGGGTTGTTAAAACTAAACATACGCGGTTCAAGCTCAGGCACGGCACGATCACAGATAGGGCAGGAGTGCTTGGCTGACATGACCTGATTATCGTCACCACCTTCTTTTGGATTACCATCCATAAAGTGTAGCGTGACCAGCCCTTGACCCAAACGTAACGCCGTCTCTAAGCTCTCAGCGACACGGTTGCCTAAGTCATCACGAACCTTAAAGCGATCGACTACTACTTCGATGGTATGTTTTTTCTTTTTATCGAGGGTTGGTAGCTCGTCAGTGTCGTATACGTCGCCATCGACACGTACGCGGACAAAGCCTTGACCAATCAGCTGTTCAAGTAACACGGTATGCTCGCCTTTACGCTCACGAATCACCGGTGCCAAAATCATGAGTTTGGTATCTTCTGGCAAGGCCATGACTTGATCGACCATTTCGGTGACCGACTGCGCGACCATTGGCTCGCCATGCTCAGGGCAGTACGGCGTACCGATACGTGCGTAGAGCAGACGAAGATAGTCATAAATCTCGGTAATCGTACCGACGGTTGAGCGCGGGTTATGGTTGGTCGATTTTTGCTCAATAGCAATCGCAGGGGAGAGACCCTCGATGCTATCAACTTCCGGTTTTTCCATTTGGGAGAGGAACTGACGCGCATATGCCGACAAGCTCTCGACATAACGGCGTTGTCCTTCGGCATATAGCGTATCGAATGCCAGTGACGATTTACCAGAGCCAGATAGGCCAGTGATTACCACAAATTTGTCTCGTGGAATGTCTAAATTAATGTTTTTTAAATTATGAGTACGTGCGCCGCGTATTGCGATATGGTCATGTGCCATCGTTTATGGGTTTCCTATTTGCTAAAAGAGTATTGGGAAATATCTCAAATGAAAAGGTAAATACAGATCAGTAAAATTATTGGTTAAAAACGCGAATGATTTCTAAATTTATAATGTTGTTATAAATAGCTCTGTTATAAAAAATATGATTATAAATAGTGCTTTTATAAAGTGTTCGTACGTTCGTAAAGTAAGGGCTATACATGCCAATTTACTGTTTGCTTATTTTGCAGTCTTTGATGCGATTGATGTCTGTTCGACTAAGCAAATCTAAATCAAATCCCTGTTAAGTAACAGGCATCGTTTGTTATGGTTTTGACCAAAAATGTCATTTTGTAGAGGAGTTTGTCGTTTGAACTGTCGTTCGAGCTAATGACTAATAATGTTTACAACGCCTTACTTTATTGTTATGGCGACCGCATTATTCAAGGTGTGATTGCGCATCTGACGCAGTTGGTAACAAAATAATCTCGTAATATGAATGGCTTGGGTTGAGGGCGCATACGTTACTGCATCAGTAAGACAAAAGTCTCGGCAACCAAACGGCGAATGTCTTATACTAGGGGGCTTGATTTATAGGCCAATGCCTTGATAAACCAGTAGTGATAAATCATGGTATGGCACAGTGTTAGTCGTGAAAGATAGCAATGAGCAACCAGCAATGATCAACCAGTGAGGCAAGTATGAATAGCGTAGAGAAACGGGCAATCCTCGGAGTCGGTGGCATCTTTGCCTTACGTATGATTGGCTTGTTTATGATTGTGCCAGTATTTTCTGTCTATGGTGATAATTATGCACACGCGACGCCGTTTTTGATTGGTTTGGCCGTTGGTATTTATGGCTTAGGGCAGGCCATCTTTCAGATACCGATGAGTTTGGCTGCTGATAAATTCCCGCGTAAGCCTATTATCTTTTTGGGATTGATACTATTCGCTGTCGGCGGCATGATTGCGGCAAATGCGACAGATATTTACGAAGTGATCATTGGTCGGGCGCTGGCGGGTAGTGGTGCGGTCTCTGCTGTGCTTATGGCACTATTGGCTGATGTGACTCGTGAAGAGATGCGTACCAAAGCGATGGCCACGATGGGTCTGACGATTGCGACCTCTATCATGCTCGCCTTCGCTTTTGGGCCATTATTAGTCGGATCGCTCGGTATCTCTGGGCTGTTTTGGCTAACTTCAGGATTTGCTATATTGGCGATGCTGCTATTAGTGGTAGTACCGACGCCTATGCGCGTGCTCAAGCATAATCTGGATAACAAAACCATCGGTCAACAGTTAGCCACTGTCCTTAAGGTTGGCGATCTTAACCGCTTACATATCGGTATCTTTGCGCTACATCTAACGATGACGGCGATATTTGTGATATTGCCGCACCAGCTTAGTGACGTACTTGGCTTGTCAGTACGTCAGCAAGGCATGGTGTATTTGCCGCTATTGTTTATTGGCTTCGCCATCGCGATACCGTTTATTATCATCGCTGAAAAGAAACGCAAAATGCGTCAGGTTTTTTTGGGTGCGATTGCATTAATGACCGCCGCTTTAGCAATACTCGCGCTTGGTAGTCAGGTCGGTGTTGGTATTATATTTGGTTTGCTGCTGTACTTTATGGGCTTTAACCTGCTTGAGGCGACGATTCCCTCATGGATATCTAAGCGTGCACCAGTCGCCAATAAAGCGACCGCGATGGGGCTTAACTCTTCTAGTCAGTTCTTTGGTGCATTTGTAGGCGGGGCAATGGGTGGTCTGTTATTAAGCCAGCCTAATTTGTTGGCGTGGGGCATACTGGCTATTATTATGGGTGCCGCACTGCTTATTATTATTCCCATTTCTCAGCCACCTTATCTATCGAGCACGACGGTTACTATTCCCAAAGACATCAATATCCAAGACTGGTCACGACAAATGCTGGCAGTAGATGGTGTTGATGAGTTGGTCGTCATGGCAAAAGAGCAAGTCGCTTATTTGAAGTTAGATAAGACACAGTTGACGGATGATTCACGTCAGCAGCTATCGAGTTTGGCGCAAAGTCCGCTAGATATTTAATACGATATATAACAGCTTTAGGCTTATGTTTTTATATAGAAACAAAGCCAAATAGCAAAAATTGCACAGACAGCAATCTCATAAACCACCAATATCAATCAATAGAAACTAACTATTTATCTCTATTTAAAAGGAATTAATATGAGTAAATTTAAGATGCTGTCTGGTAGTATCATTGAGGGTAAAAAGAAGGCGCATCGCTCAATAGCTAAGTTAACAGTAGGTCTTGGTTTATCAGCCATGCTGCTGACCTCTGGTTGCGCTACGCAAAATATTCAGGCGTATCAGAACACCACACCAACGCTCGACATGCATGAGTTTTTTTCGGGACAAATCGATGGTTGGGGTATGTTCCAAGGTCGAAATGGTGAAGTCAAGAAGCGCTTTTATGTCGATATTGATGCAACCCATGAGGGAGATGATGTCATTGTCCTAAACGAGAAATTCTCGTGGGCAGATGGCACGAAATCACAGCGTATATGGCGTCTGACTGAGCAGACAGATGGCAGCTGGAAAGGTGTGGCAGGTGATGTCATTGGCGAGGCAACAGGGCAAGTGGTTGGCAATACGTTGCACTGGAATTACTTATTAGAGTTACCTGTCGAGGACAAAACCTACAAAGTAACGTTCGATGATTGGATGTATCTTATCAATGAGGATGTCATGCTCAATCGCTCAGTGATGAAAAAATTTGGCGTAGAGCTGGGTAGCGTGACATTGAGCATGCATCGTAAGCCTTCTGATGCTAACTAGAAATCTATAAATTACTTGATAATAAGTTAGGTGCTATGCAATATCGATAAAGGTAGATGGTGTTCTTTAATAGTTTAAAATGGCAAAATAGCAGCATATTTATCTATTACCTATTATTTATTGGACTCTACAATATTGATTAGTATATCAAGATAGAGTATCTAAGCGACATAGACTGACGTGCACCATAGGTAGCCTATAGATATTTCGATAGAAATTGGTTAAAGTAAAATTATACAATTGATAGTATCAAATGACGCTATCAGATAACGATTAAAACAATTTATTAAATTATTCATAAGTAAAAGGACGGTATCATGCGCGGAGTCAATAAAGTTATCATCATCGGTAACCTCGGAGCAGATCCTGAGGCACGCCAATTCAGCAATGGCGGTAGCGTAACCAATATCTCGGTTGCGACATCAGAGCAGTGGACAGACAAACAAAGCGGCGAAAAAAGAGAAGCGACAGAGTGGCATCGTATCGCACTTTTTAACCGTCTAGGTGAAATCGCAGCGCAATACCTGCGCAAAGGCAGCAAAGTCTATATCGAAGGTAGTTTACGTACACGTAAATACCAAGACCAAAGTGGTCAAGACCGTTATATTACTGAGATTCGTGCTGAACAAATGCAAATGCTTGATGGTCAAACTGGCGGTGGTCAAGGTGGAGATAGCTTTGGTGGTCAAAACCAAGGTCAGAGTGGCAGCTATAATAATCAAGGTGGCCAAAACAACCAGAACAACTTTGGTCAGCAAGCAAATAATCAAATGGCACATCAAGGTGGCTACAATCAACCAGCGGCTCAAGGTGGTCAGAATAGCTTTAACAATCAAGTGCCTGCTCAGCAAAATCAGTTCAATCAGCCAGCACAGAAACCTGCACAATCTAAGCCTACAGCAATGCCAGATGGCCCTGTAGATGATGACATTCCGTTCTGAGGATGATAAGAAAGAAAGTGTAATGTTTGTGCGTCAGAGCCCCGTGTTAATGGGGCTTTTTTAATGCTTGCTATAGTTGATTCAATTTAAAAAAGATCTAAGGCAACTGAGTGCAGATGTATATGTCATACTTTAAGCGAGGTTAACGCTGTAGCTCTTTTATAGAGGATTAGCTATATCCAAAAATATAATTCAGTTGATGCTTTTTAACGTAGCTAAACTAATTTTTTATTAAAGAAGTTTTTAATTTATTTCGTAAGCTCTTAATATTTAAATTGTTAAACTTAAGTTTATTTAGTATTGGTTTAATGCTATTGATTTTTACATTAGTTAATATGCTTACTACCTTCTATACTCTATATTGACCGTTTGTACCAAAAAATAATTATGATTAGTGACGTTTGGTTTTAAAAATTGCTATACTAACTTTATATGGCGTATAGTTAATATATATTGATCGTTTTTAAATAAAATAAATCGAAAGCTATTTAGATAATAGGTCTTTATATGAAATGGTTAACTTCTTCAGAAAGCACTATAGGAACGACATAGTGAGTTAATGCAAGACTACCCTTAAGATTAGCAGTATTTGAGAGTATAGTGCATAGAGATACTACTCTATTATTTTAACAGTAGATTTTTGTTGAAATATTACTATGGAACTTTCGCAATAGTTAAAATGTCAAAGCTTTGTTTTATTATTAGAAAATACTTTCAAAGCTATATATAGCAATATATAAAGAATGATGACTTGTGTGTTTAGATTTATCTAAAACTAATTTTATTTAAAGTAGATATAATGAGTATCTATCGCTATATATCTTCTATTTATAATGGGTTGTTCGGGTTGTTATTAGAAATTAAATATTCTTCAGAGTTAATTGTATTTTATACATAGATTTAATGGCTAATGAACGATTTGTTCTCCGCATGTTTTCACGAAAAATAATACCTCAATAGAGGCCACACTCTTATTTTATAGTTGGATTTATTATGAGCAAAAATAACGCAATCGATTTAGAAAATTTGAACGTAGATGAGTTACGTGCTATCACTGAAAACGCTCAACAACTTATCGCCAAAAAACAACATCAACGTTTGTATGATGCCTATATGCAGTTCGAGCAGATTGCAGAAGATAGCAATGCAACGATCGAAGAGATACTGAAAGCTGGTGAAAAGTTAGAGAAAAAACGCAGTATTAAATATCGTAATACTGATGATCATAGTGAAACTTGGACTGGCCGTGGTCGTAAGCCAACGTGGTTAGTTGAAGCTCTAGCAGCAGGTCGTGATATCGAAGATTTTGCTATTTAATTAGCTGTTTTCTTATAAAGTTACTTTCTGTAAACCAGTTTGAAGTTGCTATTTATAATGGTGTATTTACAACCATTTAGCGACAGACATAGCTGCTTTCGAGAAAATAAAAGCCAGTATCTTTACTGCCAGTATTTTGGCAAAAAGATACTGGCTTTTTTTCTGTCATCTATATGCCATTGTTTGTTATGATAATGACGTTTTTGTCTTATATAAGAGTTGTACGACTGTGGCCCAAGTATCTGAGTTTTCTCATAAACGTCCCCGTAAGCTCTGGTGGCTAGTTGGGTTTGTGTTGTTTGCGCTGTTTGCTGTTTTGCAAATGCCAGCAGCATGGTTACTTGAGAAATATGCGCCAGATACGCCTTATGTTCAGCATGTATCCGGCAATGTATGGCAAGGTGCTGCTATTTGGCAATTGCCTATGTCATCGTCTTCGCTCACAGGTATGGCGGAATGGTCATGGCAGCCTTGGCAGTTACTCATAGGTAAGCTAGGTGCGGACGTCAACATTCACTCAGCACAGACACGCCTGAATGGGCAAGTTAAACTTGGGCTAAACTCATGGCAAATTGACAACATGAGTGGAAAAATTGCACCTGAGACGCTAGCGAGTATGGTCAACTGGCAGCTGCCAAATACCCCTATTCAAGTAAATAATGTATCGCTAACGCGCCAGTCTGGTAAAAGTGACGCATCTAGTAG
Organism: Psychrobacter sp. NPDC078501; assembly: GCF_044900935.1. Taxonomy (NCBI): domain Bacteria; kingdom Pseudomonadati; phylum Pseudomonadota; class Gammaproteobacteria; order Moraxellales; family Moraxellaceae; genus Psychrobacter; species Psychrobacter sp. NPDC078501. Next base: position 210,441 of record NZ_JBJDOS010000004.1, read on the forward strand.
TGAGCCTGCTAAAGACGCTGGCGGATTTAGTGCAGCGGATGGTCAATTGACTTGGGTTGGTGGTGAGGTAGGCTATCCTAGTGGTGGCAAAGTTTTTTATATTACGATGCCCGCTCTAAGAGCCGAGCTTAGTACAGAGCAAAAAAACGATAGAGATTTGCTGCATATTAATTTATTGAATAATCAAGATAAGCGTTTGGGAGATCTGTATCTCGATAGCGATAATATGCTCGATGTTAGTTTGACGCAGCGTTTGCTAGAGAACATGCCTGAGTATAAAGGACAAGCCCCTCAAGATACGCCAGTTGTCAGTGTGCGCCAGCCATTGCTAACTGGTTTGGGGGCGAACTAAATGTTTAATATCGCCGCAAGCCTAAAACCTGTTATCAATACTCTCAATCGTTTTTCAGGTTGGCTATTATTGTTAGCCATTGCTTGGCTATGTTGGACAGCCGCCCGTCTCTTATGGTTATTACTAGCAGCACCTTTAGCGCCTACATTGCCTTTAACGCCTCTACAAAATAGTGCCAAATCCACCAATGATTATAGTGGCTTGTTTGCAATCTTTGCTGATCCCGATCCTATTACTGCAGCCGTACAACCACCTCCCAACATTGAGCTCAAAGGCGTACTACTAGCCATACCTGAGAGCATGTCTTCCGCCTTATTGAATGTCAATGGGGAAGTCAAAAATTACCGCATCGGTGATGAGCTAAAAGACAGCGATTATACGCTCGTGGCTGTTGACTGGAATTCAGTTATCATCGCTGATGCTAACGATAAAGAAACCGTTATTAAAATGCCAGATGCGATGCCATTAGACCAAAGTGATATGCTAGCAAGCGGAATAACCAATCAGCGTTTGCCAAACAATAGCATGTTGCCTACAGCGCCCCAGCCAGTACAAAACGCTGTTCCTGAGGTAGAAGGGACAACTGGCGCAGACACTCCAAGTAGTCCTCAATCAGCTATCGAAGAAGCGGTTACGGCCTTGCAAGAAAACCCTGCCAGCTATTTAAGTAGAATGGGGGTGATGGCATCAGGTGAAAGCTACCAAGTCACAGCGGCGATGCCTGCTGGCCTACGTAATCGTTTAGGGCTTGAGCCAGGCGATAAGGTACTGACCGTCAACGGACAAAGTGTAGGTAATAACCCTGCGCAAGATGCTGGTGTACTTCAGCAAGTACAGCAAGCAGGTGAAGCGCAGATAGAGGTTCAACGTGGTGAGCAAGTTATTACGATTCGCCAGCAGTTCTAGCAAGGTAGGTTTTTAGCAAAATTGCTCTTTAAAAACTCAGCACATAGTAAGCAATATCACTGTAGGTAATCATCAATATGGTAAGTTTTCAGAATTTTTCAGCCACGCCTTTGTACCGTAGCCTGCAGCGTTTGATGCGCCTGTGTCGTCCACTTTGTCTAGCAGTACCTTTATGGGCTGCTGGTGTTGGTCTTGCCAATGCTGAGAGCTGGAAAGTCAATTTACAAGATGCTGATATCAAAGCCTTTATCAATGAAGTTGCGACCATTACAGATCAAAACTTTGTGCTTGATCCACGTATCAATGGCAATGTTACAGTCATCTCCAATAAAGCCCTGTCCCGTGATGAGATTTATCAGTTATTTCTGAGCGTGATGCAAGTGAATGGTATCGCTGCGATTGAATCGGGAACGACGACAAAACTGGTGCCAGATAATATTGCTAAGCAATCTGGTGTGGCGGTTGATTTACGCGGTGATAGTGTTGGCGAATCGCTCGCCACTCGAGTTATTTATTTGACCAACACCCAAGCTGCAGAAGTATTAGGAGTTATTCGCCCATTGATGCCGCAGTCGGCTCACGCGGCCGCTGTACCTGGTGTCAACGCGCTAGTATTGTCCGATAGAGCAGACAGCCTTAACCAACTGACAGCCCTTATCCGTGATTTAGACAGCAATGTGAATGACAGCTTGCAAGTGATACCACTACGCCACGTCGATGCCGAACGTATGATGGAATTGATTAGCGCTTTAGTCTCAAGTGCGGGTAGTGGACAAGCTCAAGGTGGTAACAATCAGCTAAAGGTGATTGCTGATACGTCAAGCGATAGACTGCTAGTCAAAGGCAGTCCTGAAATGATTGCTAAAGTCCAAGAAATGGTCAATCAATTGGATACCACGCCGACCAGACGTTTAAGTGGTCTACGTGTCTTTCGATTAAAGTACGCTAGTGCGGGTCATATCGCCGATATGTTACGCGGCTTACTTGCTAATCAATCTATTAATAGTGCTGGCGCGACCTCGACATTAGAATCAGCCTCACTAAATGATGTAAGTAGCACAGGCGCCGCAATTAATAATGCAGCCAGTGATAGCCTTGGTAGTAGCAGTGCGGCCGCTGTGTCGACTAGCAGCACAAGCGGAACAAGCACAGGAGTGGGCGGTCGTCCGTTTAGTATTATCGCTGATGAAACTCAAAATGCCGTTATCGTCAATGCCGCACCTGAGCTAATGTTTGAGATTGAAGATGCGGTCAACCAATTAGACAGTCGCCGTGCCCAAGTATTGATTCAAGCGGCTATTGTTGAAGTGTCAGGCGATGATGCCACCCAGCTAGGCGTTCAATGGGCGTTAGGTAACGCCAATAGTGGCTATGGAGTGGTCAATTTTAATAATGTGGGAGCCAGCGCGACGACACTTGCGGCGGCGGCTTTGGCAGGGACGAGTACGGCAGGTATTAGTGCTGCTGCCAGCTCTATCGCGGGTGCACTGATAGGCATTGGAGATAGTCGCAAAGACAGTCAGGGCAATACAGAGTTTTATGGCGCTATTCTACAGGCGCTTGACTCATCTACCAGTGCCAACTTGCTATCCATGCCATCGATTTTGACATTGGATAATGAAAAAGCCAGTATCTTAGTTGGTCAAAACGTACCTTTTGTCACAGGTTCTTTTACCACTAGTGGCAATAATTCAAACAACCCATTTCAGACAATTGATCGCCAAGACATTGGTATTAATCTGAATGTTATTCCCCATATTGGTGACAATGGCACAGTACGTTTAGAGGTATCACAAGAAGTCTCGTCAGTGGTACCAGGTAGTACGGGGAATGCCAGTGGGCTAATTACCAATAAAAGCCTTATTAATACGACCATTCTAGCGGATGATCAGCAGACGATTGCCTTGGGCGGCCTGATGCGTGACAACACCACCACACGTCAACAGAAAGTTCCTGGACTGGGTAATGTTCCAGTCATCGGTAGACTCTTTCGTTCTGACAATGACAGCACCCAAAAGAGCAATTTGATTATCTTTTTACAGCCGACTATTTTACGTGATGGCGGGGCGGTAGCGAGTGTGACTGAACGCAAATTCAATCAAATGCGAGTGTTGCAGCTGGTCATTGATAAAAACGGTACGATTAAGCAATTACCATTGAGCGGCACTGAAGGTTGGAATGGTAATGTCAGTGCGGATTACGAGCTCATGCCGCTAAATCCCCTTATCCCTAAACGTGATCAAGCGCCAAAATCTACTTCGCAAGGTTTTACGAGAGTAGATAGTCCTAATAGTGGTATCACGACCTATCCTCTTAATCGTTAAAATATTAGCTCTATATATAACGGTTAATGTGATTCAATTGGCATAAATTAATGTACGATGTAATAGATACTAGTTACATCGTACATTAGCTTGCGTATTCATAACACAGATAAACATAGCCACTTTCATATTTAGGTATATTAGTTACTAATAAAATAATGAGTTACGTATCTTACTTTTCACCACAGTAAATCAGAAACTAAGATGACAGATTATAAGAATACAAAAAAGTGGCTTTTACTGAGTGTGGCTGCAACTGCGCTATTGCTCATCCCTAGGCGTAGTAGTCGAAAGGCTGATATAAAGGCAGTAAATAGCCATGATACTGTAACTGAAAATATTGATATTGACGATGCTCGTGAGAATGCAGCTAGTAAATAGAAGCTAGTAATTAAAAAATAGAAGATTAAAAATGCGTTTATAGTCACTTTTTATATATACAAGCACTTATATAGGAAGAATTGCTCAGCATTTATTACTTAGTTTTATGTTTTAAAAAGTTAGTTTTGGAGTTGATTAATGTGTGGCAACGAATCAGCGACTATGGCTGAGAGAACAGATGCTAGAGAAGTTTTAAAGAATGTCTATCCTCTTATAGATACGCATACACATTTTGATGCTCCAGTATTCGATACTGACCGAAGGCAGCAGGTAGAGCAGGCTTATAGTCAAGGTATCCATCATTTAGTGCTAGTAGGTTATCTATATGAGTATTTTGATCGAATGTATGATACTCAAGATTTCATCAATGACATGTCGCCATCGTCTGTGACAAAGATGAATAATAAAGATAAGTGCGATGTCGCAGCCTATATCGCGCTCGGTTTACATCCTTTTTATATTGAGCAGCATACCGATGATCATTTGATACAACTTGAACAAATGGTGATGGGTCGTCGTCCATTAGCTATTGGTGAGATTGGATTAGATACCTTTACCAATACAATGAAGCAGCCTGATGTATTTGCTAAACAAAAAAGGTTCTTTGCGGCGCAGTTGGATATAGCAGTGGCCCATCGACTGCCAGTGATGCTGCATATTCGTAAAGCGCATGCTGAAGCACTTGCAATATTAAAAGCGCATAAATACGATGCGCATAAATTAGGTGGTATTGCCCACAGTTTTAGCGGTGGTGAACAAGAGGCGAAGGCTTTTGTAAAATTGGGGTTTAAGCTTGGTGTTACGGGTCAGATTACCAACCCAAATGCCAAAAAACTGCGCCGTGCTATTCAAGTAGCAGTTGAGAGTCATGGTATCGAATGCTTGGTCATTGAGACGGATTGTCCAGATATGACACCTATTATGTGTCAGACAACGGATGACACCCATTCACATAATAGGAATGTACCAGCCAATCTGCCATGGGTATTAGCAAGCTTGAGTGAGCTATTAGAAATACCACATGATAAACTTGCTAAGCAGTTATGGCAAAATAGCTGTGATGCTCTGAAAGTAGACTGGGCTTATTCAACGTAACTATACTATTTATAAGAAAAACATAGCGGTAATTAGAAGCTAAAAAGTACTAGCCAAATAAGTGACAACCAAAATATTTGAAAAGAGAATTTGATCTGTTATGAGTGACACGCGACAATTTGAACAACCAGAATCCGTCGAAGACAGTCTTGCACAAGACGAATCGCGCCAACAAGATGAGCAGTACGATCGTCGTTTTCAAGGTACACGGACACTATATGGTACCTCTGCGGTTGATACTTTTTCGGCAGCTCATGTCTACATTATTGGTGTAGGAGGGGTGGGCTCTTGGGCAGCAGAGGCGCTAGCTCGGACAGCAGTGGGAACGATTACGCTGATTGATTTGGATGTATTGGTTGCGTCTAATGTCAATCGGCAATTGCCTGCATTAGACAGTACATTTGGTCAAAGTAAGATTGACGCAATGGCAGCCCGTATTAGAGAAATTAATCCTACAGTAACCTTGAATTTAGTCGATGACTTTTTGACAGTAGATAATGTCGCCACACTTCTGCCAAGTCGTGAAGCGGTCAAATCCGCTACTGCTCAGGGTAGACCGATTGTTATTTTAGACTGTGTAGACGATATGAATGCGAAACTAGCAATCGCTTTACACTGCCGATTTAATAAACTGAAGTTGGTTTGTGCGGGCGGTGCAGGTGGTAAGATAGATCCAAGTCAGATTAGAATAAGTGATTTGCGTGACTGTTATCAAGACCCACTACTTGCAAAGTTACGCAACAAGTTACGCCACGAGAAAGGCATTAATAGTGCTTTAAAAGAAAAATTTGGTATCAAATGTGTCTATTCAACAGAGCCGCCAATTGTAGATAAGAGCTGTCAGACAGGTGGTCTGCAGTGTGGTGGTTATGGCTCAGCAGTGGTCGTTACGTCAGTGGTGGCGATGATTATGGTGAGTGAAGCATTACAATTATTAATAAGACAGACGAGTCGTAACTAATACGTCTGATATTATTTAACGGAGTTTACCTTGTCTATATCTAACTTACCTCAGCAGAGCTACCCTGTCGCGGTAGATGAAATAGAGCGTATCAACAAGCTAAAGAAATATCAGGTACTCAATGAAGATGAGGAGCCTGCGTTTGATCGGCTTGTTGAACTCGTAAAGCTGTTTTTTGATGTGCCTGTAGTCACCATTACTTTTATGGATGAGGAAACTCAATATTTAAAGCCAGCCTGCCAATTCGGTAGTGAAGATAAGGCTGTAAGCAAAGGACCACGTAACACAGCTTTTTGTAATTATACGATACTGTCTGATGATGTATTAATCGTGTTAGACACCTTTAAGGATAGCCGTTTTAGCCAAAGTCCCATGGTCACAGGTGCTCCATATTTACGATTTTATGTTGGTGCACCTATTATTTTGAATGAAGACAACAAAAGGTATCGTCTAGGCACCTTATGCCTTATGGATACTGAGCCACATCAGAGTTTTAGCAGTCAACAAGAAAAGATATTGGCGCAGTTTGCAATGATGGCGGCAGATGCGTTGAAGCTACAAGATAAACAGCGTGATGCTAAGCGTGCTAATGAGATGAAATCGAGCTTTTTGGCCAATATGAGTCATGAGATTCGTACACCGATGAATGGTATTATCGGTATGGTAGAGATGTTAGGCAATACCCAACTCAGTAGCGAACAGCGTGAGTATGTTGATAGCATTAAAGTCTCCAATGAGCATTTGATGGTTATCATTAATGGCATTTTGGACTTATCGAAAGTTGAGTCTGGAAAAATGACGATTGATTCTATTCCATTGAATTTATCTAGCTTATGCAATGAAGTCGTCAGTTTGTTTGCAATAAAGGCACGTCAAAGAGGTGTAACCTTAGATTATCATTATACTGAAACACTATCACCTTATGTAAACGGCGATCCTGTACGTCTAAAGCAGATTATTGCAAACTTGGTCAATAATGCGATTAAGTTCACGCGTGAAGGTGGTCAGGTAAGCATCGATGTTAAACATATGGACAATTGCTATTGTCCAGATAACATTGATGAAAAATTCGTGAGTACGAGTCAAGAAAAAGAAGCAAGCAAAATAGAATGCGATGAAACTGGTCAGAACATGACTTTGTGTATAGAAGTGAGAGATACGGGTGTTGGTATTAAAGAAGAGTCGTTAGAGGCGATATTTGACGCTTATGACCAAGCGAATAAATTTACCCATCGTATTTACGGTGGTACTGGACTTGGACTGTCTGTTTGTAAGTCTCTAGTCGATTTGATGGGTGGTCACATTTACGTAAATAGTGAAGTAGGAGTCGGTACGACATTTAGTGTCTTATTACCGTTGACTACTATTGATGAAGACAAGTATGAGACATGGCAAGACTCTAACGATACGACCATGATTGAACCTACGCATGAGCGGTCTGGCCATATCTTGTTGGTCGAAGATGATGCTGTCAATGCGATTATAGCCAAAAAATCACTAACTAGCAGTGGTCATACCGTGACTCATGTTACAGATGGCCAGCAAGCAATTGAGGCTTTTGCTTTATTCCCTGACCGTTATGATGTGATATTGATGGATCATCATATGCCGATTATGGACGGTGTACAGGCAACTATTAAACTGCATGAATTATATGATCCTCAAGCGTTGCCGCCTATTATTGCCCTGACTGCCAATGCAATGGACGGCGAGCGTGAGAAATACCTAAAAGTTGGTATGCAGGACTATTGCACCAAACCTTTTAAGCAAGAGCAGTTGAATGCCTTGGTACAGTATTGGTTAATACAGAAGCAATCATTAGAAGAAGAGTGATTTGCTAAATATTAGTATCAGTGCCCTTGATTAACATTTCGATTAACCATGATCGATAAATATAAAAAAAGCTTAACCGCCTATATGGTGGTTAAGCTTTTTTATTGATGATAAAGATATAAATAAATAGCTACTATCAATCAAGTATTAAAAAATATTAGTTCACGCGAGTTTGGTAGTCGCCAGTACGCGTATCAACACGTACCACTTCACCTTGTTGCACGAATAATGGTACACGTACAACGGCACCTGTCTCTAATTTAGCAGGTTTGCCACCACCGCCTGAAGTATCGCCGCGTACGCCAGGATCTGTTTCTGTGATTTCTAACTCAACGAAGTTAGGCGGCGTGACTGACAGAGGAGCGCCATTAAATAACGTAATGGTACATAGAGCATTGCTGTTTTCTTTTAACCACTTGATTGAGTCACTCATTGCGTTTTTGTCCGCTTGAATCTGCTCAAAGCTCTCAGGATGCATAAAATGCCAAAACTCGCCATCGTTGTATAGATAGTTCATTTCAGTGTCCATCACATCAGCAGCTTCTAGGCTGTCACCTGATTTGAAAGTTTGTTCCAGTACTTTGCCACTACGAAGATTGCGCAACTTAACACGGTTAAAGGCTTGACCTTTACCAGGTTTGACAAACTCGTTTTCAAGAATGGCACAAGGGTTGCCATCAAGCATCACTTTTAGACCAGCTTTAAATTCATTAGTAGAAAAACTTGCCACAAGAAACTCCTAGGGGTTGTAAATATAATAGTAAGACATAGGGCTGACTGTACCAAAATTTTCTGTTATGCCAAGTATTTACGGATTAACGAGGATACTTTGATAGGCTAGACACTAAGGGCGTATAATATCGGATTTTGGGCACAGGTAATAGGCTGTCATGATAAACCATTTAATCACACAAAAAAACTGGCAAACGCAATTATCGGAAGCTATTACATCTGTTGATGAGCTATTGAGTATCCTACAGCTTGAATCAATGCGTGCAGAAGTTTATGTACCTAAGCATTTTGAACTGCGTGTGCCGCGTGGCTTTGTGACAAAAATGGCTATTGGCGACCGTGCTGATCCCTTGCTTAAACAAGTGTTGCCAGATCAGCAAGAGCAAATCAACGTCACAGGCTACGTAGCAGATCCGCTAAGCGAAAACACTCAAAATCCTGTAAAAGGCTTGCTGCATAAATATCAGTCAAGAGTATTGTTAACGATTACGGGTGCGTGTGCTATTCACTGCCGTTACTGCTTTCGCCAGCATTTTGACTATAGTGCCAACATGCCAACTGCCGATGCAAAAGAAAATATCATCAATTATATTAATGCAAATCCTGAGGTCAATGAGGTAGTTTTGAGTGGTGGTGATCCACTAAATGTGACCAATCGACGATTGTTTTCATGGTTAGATACTTTGGAGTCTCTTCCGCAGATTACTACCATTCGTCTGCATACGCGTCTGCCATTGGTGATACCTGCACGCTTGGACGCTGCATTGTTAGAGAGGTTATCTCAAAGCCGCTGTCATATTGTCATGGTCATTCATTGTAATCATGCCAATGAGCTAGATACACCAACCGCTGAGTATTTGCAACGTGCTAGAGCAGCGGGAATTACGCTATTAAACCAAGCCGTGTTGTTAAAAGGTGTCAACGAGACTCTCGACGCGCAAGTGCAGCTTAGTCAGCGTTTGTTTGCTTCTGGCGTGCTACCATACTATTTACATGTGTTGGATAAGGTGGCTGGCGCAGCACATTTTGATAGTAGTGAGCAAGCAGCGATTGAGCTTTATTGGGCGTTATTAGCATCATTGCCAGGCTATCTCGTCCCTAAGTTGGTCAGAGAGTTGCCGAATAGACCTTTTAAAGTGCCGATTGATATTTACAGCAATAGCTAATATAGGGCACTATATTAGCTTTGGAAAATTAGTAAACAAAGAGTGGCTCTTAAAAAAGATGCGGATAGTATCTTTAAAAACCAAAATCTAGGATTTATGCTTTTTTATAAGTACAAATAGATATATGATTGGAACAGAATATATACTGTCAAGATACCAGTTAATTAAAAAGCATATAACGCTAGTTACAAGACTCTGCCAGTATGCAGGTATTGTCAGAGCGTACTGCTAGTTTCAGGCTCACAATAAATAGATATCATCACTTTTCTATAGTCGAGCTTCACAAATATTTTTTATGCCATACATGTATTTGTACTGCTGCATATTACTGATTGCTTCAGAGTGACTAATAGAGAGTAAAGATACTGATGATAACGTTATCAATGTTTCAAGAGCATTTAGATTCTACAGAGCCATTACCCCCACTATCTAATCGCTCAGTAAATGGTCAAGAGCGTTACTTGTTAAAGATGTTGGCAACGCTACCTACGCTTACTCAAGAACAGCAAACAGAGCATTTAGAGAGTTTACTGACAGTATTACGTGAATCCAATATGGATGAACAACAGCGTCTTAAATTGATGGCAACAGTCATTGATGCCTCAGACCGACTGATTGCAGATTTTAGGCAGCACTATATCTATGAGACAGGCGCGCTTAGTCAAGATCAGATGTCTTATATCGATCGAATGCAATCGCTACATTATTTAATTGTCATGGTTTACGACAATGTCATACGTCGCGAGACGCAGTTGTCAGAAGCCTCCTTAAACCAATCTTCTGGCAAAGGTTGGCAGCGTTTTTTTGGTGCTGAAACTAAACCTGATAGCACGCTTGCTATTGCGATTTATCAATCACTATTAAGGTACCAAAAACTATTAGCAGAAGAAACACTGTGCTATCGAAAGCCATCAGCTTACCTGTGGTCTAAAGTTAATCGGTTGTATTATCTGGCTCATCAGAGAAAAGTAGCTGATATTGATTTAAATCTACATACTGTCACGAATCAAACAAACAGTATTCATCAGCTATATTGCCAAATCTGTTTGCATCACTTGTTAAGTTTGCGTGCTATGAGGCGCCCGAATATCTTACTCGTACAGCGTCTACTACCTGAATGGGCTAAGTACATGGTCGCGACAATGGAGCCTGCTACCGAGACAAAGGTTTTTGTTGATCTTCATAGTAGTAATCCACCAAGCTATCTGACCGTCAATTCTCATATCAACCCCTATGAAGATCGTCATGACTGTCTATTTATAGAACTGACACCGATAGTTGAATATTTTGAGTCACGTAAAAAAGCCTTTATCGAAGAAGGTAGCACAGCAGAATATAGTTTGCTTAATGCTATTTCGATGACTATCAGCTACCGCTATTTGCAGCCGCCACTTACCTTGGCAACCAAGTATACTAGCAAGCAGCAGGCAAAGTTAATCACCAATTTTAACGATATACACTACCATGTAGGTCATTCAAAAACTTTTGCCAATTTGATCGCTATTAAACATTTACGAGAAGAAGATAGGCCTTTATACGATACATTTGATAGCGAGCGTGGCCGCAGTAGTGTCATAAATATTGAAACATTTGATGACTATGACAGTTTCTCAGCATATCGCAGACTGCATTTATTGCCAAAAGCTGGTGAACACAATAAGAATGTTGCTGACGAAAGCATTCTCAATAAAGAAGGACTTAGTATAGAAAAAACTGACCCTAACCTTTCTATGACAGCACCGCAGCCCTTACACATCATGAGCCTGATTTTGGTCTATGGCTCTGAAAATAAAGAACAACCTAATTGGTCAATAGGGGTGGTACGCTGGTTCAATGTCGATACTAAAAATCCAGAAGTGGAATGGCAGATACTCGGGCACAAAATTGTGGCATGTGGATTACGTTTGGAAGGCAGTAAAACGCGAAGTCACCATTTTGTACCAGCATTTATTCTCGGTAAGGATGAACAGCTACAGACGACTGGCACGCTAATCGTACCACCTTCGTACTTTCAAACTGATGATAGAGTTATCATGCGTATTGGCAATAAACAAACCTCCCTACGATTAGGACGCAGGCTGATAATGACTGATAAGTTTAGTCAATATGAGGTGGCTCAGTTATAGCACTTAGGGACATCCGTACATAACAGGTGTTTTAGGCTATAACGAAGAATTTATACAGATTGTTGCCAGTAATATAGTAGGCGACAAAGGGCATAAGTTAATCTGCAGTTGGTCTAATTATTGTCTATAATGATAAATATTGTTACTCTGACTTTTATGATATCTCTAACTATAAAATAATTATCATAGTGAAAACTCAGTCTATACTGATAGGATTCATAGAATATTAACGCTAGCGTCTTTTATGTGCTAGGTTAGTTTTAGACAAAGATGTAAAGTAACAAATAATAGATAATAATACGTACGACTAAAAGGCTCCTTATGCGCTCTCAATCTCTTCTAAATTTATTGGTGATCAATGATGATCAGCTCTATGCTGAACGTCTTGTGCAGTTATTGAGCCCTTATTATGATAGTGTAAATTTGGGGTTTTTGGACGATAAAGAAGAGCTATTGAAACTCCTGCGCCAACCGTGGGATGTACTGGTATTTGGTAAAGCTTATAATATGAGCTTTACAGATGTGGTGAGCATCGTACAAGAGCAAAATATCGATCTGCCAATGATCTGTTTAATGAATGAAGAGGTAGCGTCGACTGCCTACAATGAGTATGAGCTACCGACTGTGATTAGTGGCACGATGGTCAAAGCGCTCAAAATGGATCAAGAAATGCCAGTCGTAATGGCCATCTGCCTGCAGCATAACAGTTTGCGTAGTCGCCGTGAGCTAAAAACCTTACGTCAAGTGCTTTCTGAAGCAGAACAGCGTGCTAATGTATTGATTAAGAACTCTAAGAGCGCGGTCGCTTATATAGATGAGGGTATTCATATATTTGCTAATGATCCCTATCTTCAGCTATTCGGCTTTAAATCGATGAATGAAGTGGTAGGCGTGCCTATTATTGACCTGATTTCAGGTAGAGACAATGTCCAAGGGTTTAAACAGTTTTTACGTCAGTTTGATAAAGGTAGTCGCCGAGACGTTGAGTTTAATTTTGAAAGTGTACGGACAGATGGTAGTACTTTTGAAGCGAAACTACAATTGGCATCAGCCACGCTAGAGGGCGAGCCAGTTATTCAGATTATTATTCAGCAGAATAGTAATAATAGTGCGGAGGTTGCTAAGCGTTTAGCTGAAGCTGAACGTAAAGATAATTTAACTGGCCTAGATAATCGTCGCGGTTTTGAAGATCAGATGATAGCAATACATCAGCAGGCGTCCCAAGGACTAATAACCGCAGCCCTGCTATATGTGCAGGTTGATAATGTAGGAAAAATAAGAAGTAGTTTAGGTCTACAAGGAATAGATGCAACGGTCAAACAAGTTGCCCACACGTTGACTGAGCTAGTACCTGATGGGCATGTAAGCCGTTTCAGCGATACTGCATTCACGATATTAGTAAAAAACAAGACGACGAATGAGCTTGAAAATATTGCTAAACATATCGGTTCGTCAATAAAGGATATGTTTATTGAAGTTGATAAACGTACAACCAATACAACAGTTAGCATTGCTGTTGTCAAGATTGAAAAAAATCCTGTAGAGCCTGTCATCATATTAGAACGCGCCATGGATGCTATCAGCCAAATCATGGTAGAGACTTCTAATAGTGGTGGATCGTACCGTATATATGACCCAAGCGAACATGCCAATAGCGATGATTATGCGCTTGCTGAGTCATTAGTGGATGCCATTACTAATAACCGTTTTGATCTATCATTTCAGCCAATATATGACATCAACAACGATCGTAGCGACTTTTTTGAGGTGTATTTGCGGCTCCCATTGTCAGATGCTGACAATACGGTATTAACCCCTGATCAATTTATGGCGGTGGCTAAAAAACATCAACTGTTAGAAAAGATTGATCGATGGGTGCTTATCAATGCCTGTAAGAAAATTAATGACGTCCGTAAAGTTCATCCTGAGGCTAAGTTATTAGTACAATTAACCAATGCTTCATTGGTTGATAAAAAACTGCCAATAGTGGCCAGTCAATTAATAAAAGCAGTAGGCGGTGCAGCTGGTGTATTGACAATACAGTTCAATGAAATAGATATCTCTGATCACTTAACCGTCGCCAAATCTCAATTTTCCGCGCTCAACGATGTCGACTGTCAAATAGGTATTAATAATTTTGGCTCCTCTGTCAAATCTATTGAAATTGCCAATTTTGTCCAGCCTGATATGGTACGCTTGGCGCGCAGCTATATCCAAGATATTGGTGCAGCAGAGAATTTAGAGACGGTCAAGTCTCTTATCACGCGTACTAATGACATCAAAGTCGATGTGCTCATGCCTTATATCGAAGATGCAGCAACGATGTCGGTCGCTTGGAGCGTGGGCGCGCGCTATTTACAAGGGTATTATTTAGAAGAGCCTAGTAGCACAATAAAGGTAGCGAGTTAAAGGGCCAATATGTCATATCGTTTATGTCATGGCGATAATATTCCTCAACCAAAGATTGCTAAAAATGACACTTATTAATAAATATCAAATGAGCAGTCTTTTGGCTGCTGTTTTGTTGCTTGCAGCTTGTGAGAAAACGCCACCTGACCACCGTGCTCCTGTGACTCTGCCCTTATATACCGACGGAGATGCGGACAACGGTTCGATAATTTATAAAGATGCTTGCGGTCAATGCCATCAACGTAATGCAGGTCTGAATAAAAAAGGCCCACAATTAATGAATATATACGGTGCGCCGGCTGCCGAGTTAAAAGACTATACCTACAGTAAAGGGCTAGAAGATTCAGGTTGGGTATGGGATGCAGAGACACTCAATCCATATATTGCAGATGCCCAAAAAGCCATGCCAGACTCCAAAATGCTGTCTGACCCGATGCCAGATGCGAAAGAGCGTGCCGATATCATTGCTTATTTATCTACGCTCCGTGCCGCTGCACCAACCGTTACAGATGATGTGAACTGACTTATCATCGTTATGATCTAAAAAATGAGCCAATAACCTACTATGACCCATGCAGCTAACGATATATCATTATCTACCTCTCAGAGAACAGCGAATCCGCTCAGCCAGCCCATACCTAGTACGGCTGATTTTCAACACAATCAGCAGAAAATTGCACAGCTGTTAGCGCAATTAAATCAGATTGTATTGGACAAGCCGCAAGCAGTTAGGCTAGCACTCAGTTGTATCCTGGCAGGCGGTCATTTGTTATTGCAGGACTTGCCTGGTATGGGTAAGACGACTTTGGCACAGGGCTTGGCACAGTTATTAGGTTTGAGCTTTAGCCGAGTGCAATTTACCAATGATATGTTGCCTGCTGATATTTTAGGTATGAGCATCTACGACCAAAGTAAACAGCAATTTGAGTTTCGTCCGGGCCCTGTCTTCACTCAGTTATTACTTGCTGATGAAATCAACCGTTCCAGTCCCAAAACGCAGAGTGCGCTACTTGAAGCGATGGAAGAGCGCCAAGTCACGCAAGATGGCCAGACTTATCCTTTGCCGCAACCGTTTTTTGTCATTGCTACCCAAAATCCATTGCAACAAGCAGGTGTCTATCCGCTCCCAGAGTCGCAGTTAGACAGATTCTTGTTATGTTTGTCATTGGGTTATCCATCGCCTGCCGCAGAGCGTGAGCTGCTAAAAGGTAAAGATCGTCGCGAGCTGCTCAAAGATTTGGATACGGTGCTTGATACTGAAGCTGTACTATTGGCTCAGCAGGGTGTCAGGCAGGTTTATGTGGCAGATACAGTATTGGATTACTTGCAAAGACTGGTTGCAAAAACTCGTGCAAGCCAAGAGTATCATGGCTTATCCCCTCGTGGCGTATTGTCGCTACAACGTGCTGCCCAAGCGCATGCCTATGTATCGGGATATATGGAAGTAACTCCTGAAGATATCCAAGCGGTGTTTGCTGCGGTCACTGATCATCGTCTCGGTCAGCGTTTCGTACCCGCGCATGTGACTGGTGGGCAAGCAACAAAAACCATCGCCCAACGCATCCTAGCAGAAGTGTCAGTCGTCGCTTAGCGGCTGATATGCTGTTTGACCGTATTGATTAACTGCATCGGTGAACCATAGTTCTACACATAGTTAAATCTATATAACTTAAAAAAATATCAAAGTCACTCAGTTCACTATTTATGGTATTTTCACCCGCTTTTCTCGTATTTGAATGGTTCTGAATCGATTATATCGTTCTATTCGTGAGTTTGCTTGTCAGTCAGATATAAATACAAATACTAACAGCATTGTCAATCAGATGGTAATAATAGGGTAGTCATGAGCTTGTTACCAAAGGCCTTAACCGCACCAATAAAATCAGCTCTGAGCCGCTGGTTTGCCGCGCGCGCACCTAAGAGTGATAGTGCTACGCTTAATTTGCGTAATGTCTATATTTTCTTTAGTCGTGAAGGAATGCTATTCGCCGTATTGTTAGTAATTACCTTTATCGCGGGTATCAACTATGGCAACAATTTGGTGCTTGGTTTGTGCTTTTATCTGGTCAGTATTTGGCTAATTAGTTTTCATGTTACTTTTGCTCATATATCTGGTCTGCAAGTGCGTCTGCTAGAAGTCACTATGACAGAAGCTGGCTTGCCTGTTTGGATTACGCTACAGTTGAATAGTGATAGTCGCCAACCACGGCGTCAGTTACTATTTGAATTTGAGCAGTTAGCCAATAAGAAAACCAAAAATGGCATAAATGCGCAAAGTTCAGTGCTTATCACGCGATTACAAGGTGAGAAAGTCATTCGACTGCCTATTCAAACCAATACTCGTGGTCAGCTTGAACTGCCGCGGTTAAAAATAAAAACAGTTTATCCTCTAGGTATCATGCGTGCATGGTCTTATGTTTACTTTGCGCGTACAGCTTGGGTATATCCAAAACCTGAAGTTTTTGATTGGCAAGCAAAATATGCAATCGCAAGCTTAGAGGATTTACCAACAGGTGGGCAGTATAGACAGGGTCAGGACGACTTTGAGCGACTAGATAACTATGTCGAGGGTGAGTCATTGGCCCGAGTCTCTTGGGGGCATGTGGCGCGGGGACAAGGTATGCTGACCAAGCACTTCGCTGATCCGGTCGGTCATGAGCAAACGCTTGATTATGCAGATATGCCAGCTGCACATCACGAGCAAAAACTTGCACAATTGGCTTATGGCGCATTGACGCTGGGTCAGCTAGGCGTGCCGTTTCAAATGCGTTTACCTAGTGATACTCCTGCTACTGCGGAGATGGGTAACGGGGAATCCTTTGCGCAAGCATGCTTGCTAAGGCTTGCGAAAGCACCATGACCAACTCTAAACGCTCATCTTCTGCTGATGTTGATACACTGTCCACAGAGTATTCTGCGGTCGATGCTACAAAAAGGGCTAGCTTTGAGCAGTTGGCTTTAGGTCAAAAAGTCTCAATTCGACCTGAGCGAAATGGCGCTAAATGGTATCGTAAGTTATTTGCACTGCCAGCTTATTATTGGGTATTAATTGCTCAAGTCGTCGTTGTGTTACCGCATGCCGCACATTTACCATTATGGTTGATAGGATTTGCCGCCGTCAGTATCGCCGCTCAATTGCCTCATATCAAAGCTAAATTCAAACAAATATCGCACCTAAAGCGTATTTATCAAAGTGTACAAATGCTAGGCTTTCTGCTGGGGCTATTAGGTCTGTGGCTAACTTACAATACAGCATTTGGGCTCGATATGGGCGTGGCGTTTTTGGTGCTATGCCTAGTTAGTAAGCTATGGGAGCTGTATAAGTGCCGCGATGCCTATGTGGTGTTGAATTTATCATTGTTCGTGCTTGCGGCATTGTTTTTGCTGGACCAAGGTTTACTGACTACTTTAGAAGTGATCGTTGGCGCAGTCATTGTATTGCTAGCATTCATTGCGCTTAATGATGATAGCAATGCTAACGGTGATGGACGCTTGCGTACATTGGGCGTGTTAGGGGTTGGTGCATTGCCATTATTGGTGGTACTATTTTTGTTTTTTCCGAGACTGCCACCGCTGTGGTCCGTACAGCTCTCCGGTCAGCAAGCCGTTACAGGTGTGTCTGATAGCATGTCTCCTGGTGATTTTGCCAATTTAGGGCAGTCAACTGAGCTAGCCTTTCGCGTAGAGTTTGCTGATGAGCGCCCGCCGCAACAGCAGTTGTATTGGCGCGGTTTGGTATTTAGTGATTTCGATGGTGTTACATGGCGTCCGGCTTCCCAAAAGGGTCAATGGTCGTCGAGATTGCAAGCACCTGCATGGATTCAGAATGCCTTTGCTACTGTACCTGATGAATCAAGGGCGGCACCTGTCAATTACAAGGTTATCTTAGAACCTACTCAGCAAAACTGGCTATTTGGTCTTGATTATCCGTTCTCCCAGCAGTCAGATATCAATACTACCTCTGAATTTACCTTATCAAAGGATCAACCTGTTACGCAGCAGCTTCGCTATGATGTATTGCAGTTTGCACAGATGCGTATTGATCCGGTTCTGACAGAGGCATCAAGACGTGAGAACCTTGCCTTACCTAACGAAGGTAACCCTCAAGCACGCGCGCTTGCTAAGCAATTATTTGAGCAATCAGGTTCAGACCCTGTTCGCTACATCGCTGCTATTGAGCAATGGATTAATCGAACAGAGTTTCGCTATACGCTGTCGCCACCACGGCTAAATACCAATCGGATTGACGAGTTTTTATTTGAAACCAAAGCAGGGTTCTGTGAGCATTATTCGTCAAGCTTTACCTTTATGCTACGCGCCGCTGGTATTCCTGCACGAGTAGTAGCCGGCTATCAAGGCGGTGAGCCGAGTCGCAATGGCAACGTATGGGAAGTGCGGCAAATGGATGCACACGCATGGACTGAGGTTTGGCTTGAGGGCCAAGGCTGGGTACGTGTAGATCCGACAGCTTTTGTGGCGCCTGAGCGAGTAGAGCAAGGCATGAATACGATGACCCAGCAGCAGGGGGCAGCCATGTTTGGCAATGGTGCCAGTGCACAGATCAGCTATCAGCAGTATCAAATGCTGCAAACGCTACGCCGATTATCAGACCAAGCGAGCTACTACTGGCAAAAAGACGTAGTCGGCTATGACCAAGACAAACAGGCCGACTCGCTACTCAAATGGTTCAATATCAGCTCAATCATGCAGCAAATCATTTGGTTAGCCACCAGTGCGGTTTCCGTTATGGCTATCTTAATATTTGTCATTTGGTATCGCCGCCGCAAACGTTGGCACCCAGCAGACCTACCTCTTGCTCAGCTCTCAAAACGTGTTGCCAAACATGATAAATTATTAGCTCGCAATGATAATGAAGGGCAGCTAGCTTGGTTGGAACGTTTGGCATCAGCTATTGATAGCCGTAAGGATAACAATGCTCACTCTGCTACGAGTCAGCTAACAGATAGTAGCGACCCAATCGTTATTCAGACAAAGCTTATTGAAATTAGACAAAACTACCGTCAGTTACGCTATGGACGACTGAGTACATTTGATGGCAGTCATAGCGAGTATCAAGAACGACTCAAACAACTTAAAAAAGATGTACGTGCATTGTTATAAAGGTTTTTGGTGATAGTGCTATTAAGTTGTTAAGTTGTTTTGAGCTAATTAAAAAATAGATAAGCGAATTAGTGAATAAGTAGAGAGGCGGTTATATGGCGATATATGTAGATTTTGTGCAGATAAAATTCAAAGGCCATAAGTGGTGTCATATGCTGGCCGATAGCTTGCAAGAGCTGCATGATTTTGCTGCGTTTATTGGTGTGGATGCGCGTCTATTTCATCGTAATGCCAGCTACCCTCATTATGATATCACGGTTCAAATGCGTGAAATCGCTATTGCACAAGGTGCTATTCCTGCCGATAGAAAAAAGATTATCGAGTGCGCAAAGAAATTAAAAGTAGAGTTGAATGACCAGATAGAGCAATCTAGTCATTCTTGATATGAGGGATTTTCAAGTAAATAAGTAATACTTCCGCTCCACATTTCACTTATTTACTCGAATGTATATTTATTCAACTATACCGAGCGCATTATTTTGCTATTGCTGCAGTACTGATAGCGTTAAGCGCTTTTGAGATATTAGCAATCTCGGTATCGCAACCTTTTATATTGTGGCGTGTCTTGAGGTAGTCAGGGTTGTTGTATGACAGCCATACTTTTTTATCGGCATCTTCGCTAATTAAGATTTTTTGCGGCAAATCAATGGCAACGGTTTGCTCACAGTTCATTAATGGCGTACCTGCTTTAGGGTTACCAAACATAACGACTTGCGTTGGTCTCAATGATAAGTCGGCACTCTGTGCATTTTTCTGATGATCGACTCGTGCAAATACTTTCATACCCTTGCTTTCGATAACTGAGACCAGTTTGTCTGCGGTATCTTGGACGGAGTGATTGCTTTGTAAAGTTACCAAGCCTTTTTCGGGATTGATAGAGGTTGGTGTGTCTGTCATAGCACCGGTGCTATTGGTTTTATCCAGCAGCGTATCGATACTGGCACAAGAAGAAACGGCTACTGCTAGTGCAGCGATAGAGACGATTTTAATCATAATTACACCTATAAGTTGTCTGTAGTATGGTCAGTCTTAACTATAATGAGCAACATCGAATATTCATTGTGCGTAATCAGGTTTGTGATTGCAATACGTCTTAACAGAACGTTAAACCAAATGTTCTGCCAAATAATCTACGAGCAGCCTAATCTTTGGTGATAAATGACGGTTATGTGGATAAATGGCCCAAATGCTTTCTTCGGGCTCTCTATAGTCATCAAGTAAACTGACTAACTCGCCAGACGCTAAGTACTTTTGCACATAATAATCAGGCAGCTGTACGATACCCAGCCCTTTTAGTGCAGCATCGACCAGACTATAGCCGCTATTATATTGCACCGTACCAGAGACACGCAGGTTCCTTTCTACGCTCGTTTGTTGGTTGTCCGTCTTACCATGAGTATGACTGTTCTCTTTTGTTTTAGTGGTATCTATAAAGTGCCAGTAGTCACGAGTACCCAATAGGCAGTTATGTTGACTTAAATCACTTAAATGATGTGGTATGCCGTGTTTTTTTAGATAAGAGGGTGCCGCGCAGACAAAGTTAGTACGCAGGCTAAGTTTCTTTGCCATCATCGTCGAGTCATGCAATTTGCCAATACGAATGGCCAAATCATAACCCCCTTCAATCAAGTCGATTTTCTGGTTACTCAAAAAGGCAGTCACTTCGATATCGTGATACTGCATCATAAAATCATTGATGAGTGGTAATAACTGCTGCTCACCATAAGTAACGGGCGCTGTCAGTTTGATTCGGCCTTGGGGCTTTGACTGCAAATTACTGACAGCCTGCTCAGCCGCATCCAAGCCATCGAGCACACTACGGCAATGCTGATAGAACACGCGACCTTCTTCTGTTAATGATACTTTGCGTGTCGTACGATAGAGGAGTTTAATATTAAGGCGTTTTTCTAACGCGCTGATTTGCCGGCTTACTTGTGCAGTCGAGATACCCAGCTCTTTTGCACCACGTGTAAAGCTCTCGAATTCTGCGACATAGACAAACTCACTAATCCCTTCCCAGCGCATGATTATTACCAATATGTAAAAGATATTTGCAAATATAGCATATTGTTATCCGCTCAGAAATAAATATAATGGTTGGCATCAATGTAAACAGATGATGTTTTACTGTCATCGATGCTTGCCTATGTAGGGCAGGCAAGATAAGCTCAGTCTATGTTTATTTGTTTTAACTATAGATATAGTAAACGCCAGAAGCCATAAAATGCGTTAGCAAGTGACTAGAATGGCTTGCACTTATCGTAAAACTGTCATGTCATCACCCATAAATAACAATCAATTAAAAAGAGAGATTCTTATGTCAGATAAATTTATCAAATCAAAAGCCGCCATCGCGTGGGGTCCAAAGCAGCCATTATCTATTGAAGAAGTGGACGTCATGCTACCGCGCAAAGGCGAAGTATTGGTAAAAATCGTCGCCAGTGGTGTCTGTCACACAGATGCTTTTACCTTATCTGGCGAAGACCCAGAAGGCGTATTCCCTGCGATTTTGGGTCATGAAGGCGGCGGTATCGTTGAGCAAGTTGGCGAAGGCGTGACCAGCGTTCAGGTCGGTGACCATGTCATTCCGTTATACACGGCAGAATGCGGCGTCTGTAAAATGTGCCGCTCAGGTAAAACCAATCTTTGCTCGGCAGTGCGCGAGACTCAAGGCAAAGGCTTGATGCCAGATGGCACTACACGTTTTTATAAAGACGGCGAGCCTATCTATCATTATATGGGTTGCTCAACTTTCTCTGAGTACACGGTTTTACCAGAGATTTCTTTGGCTAAAGTCAATAAAGAAGCACCATTAGAAGAAGTTTGCTTGCTTGGTTGCGGTGTGACTACTGGCATGGGCGCGGTCATGAATACTGCAAAAGTTGAAGAGGGCGCTACAGTCGCTATCTTTGGACTGGGCGGTATTGGACTGTCAGCAGTGATTGGTGCTGCTATGGCAAAAGCCAGCCGTATCATCGCGATTGATATCAATGAAAGCAAGTTTGAGCTAGCCAAAAAGCTAGGGGCAACTGACTGTATTAACCCGAAAGATTACGACAAACCAATTCAGGAAGTTATCGTTGAGCTAACCGATGGCGGTGTCGATTATTCGTTTGAATGTATCGGTAATGTCGATGTTATGCGTTCAGCGCTAGAGTGCTGCCACAAAGGTTGGGGCGAGTCGGTCATTATCGGTGTGGCTGGCGCTGGACAAGAAATCTCAACCCGTCCATTCCAGTTAGTGACTGGTCGAGTCTGGAAAGGTTCCGCATTTGGCGGTGTAAAAGGTCGCACAGAACTACCAGGTTATGTCGAGCGTTATCTAGCGGGCGAGATTCCTTTACAAGACTTTATTACCCACACGATGCCAATAGAAGACGTCAACGAAGCGTTTGACTTGATGCACAAAGGCGAAAGTATCCGTACGGTTGTACATTTCTCAGAGTAATCAATGATGGCAGTAACGACATTATTGTCTTAGAAATGCTTTGTTAAAAATAAAAAGGCTGCTTCAGTATTGAAGCAGCCTTTTTTAATGTTATTTGCAGACATAGCTCAAAGGTTAAATGTATCAAGCATTCTTTTTACTAATGATTTGATCCGCTAGTGTCGATAAATCTGATGCGGTCAAATCAGGAACTGGTACATTAGGCGCATTTAGCATCGCATTATAAGGACGGGTCAAAAATGCACCGCGACAACCTGCTGCCTGCGCACCTATAGTATCCCAGAGATGACAGGCAACAAGACACAAGTCTGATGTGTCAACGGCTAGCGTATCAGCCACCAATTGGTATGTATCAGGTGCTGGCTTGAACTTGCCAACAGTCTCAATGCTAAAGTGCTGCTCAAAGAATTGACTGAGACCAGCTTTTTCTAATGGCGTTGGAGACGCACTGCTTGCTGAATTGGTCAGCGTGACCAGTCGAAACCCTGCATCGCGCAAACGAGTCAGTGCTGGTGCAGCATCAGGATGGGCAGGTAACGAACTCATTCTTTCTTTGAACTCATTGATATCGGCATCTGTCAAAGTCACTTGTCTGATATCAGCAACCATTCGCAGAGCACCAACCCCGAGCTCGCCAAAAGGTGTATAGAGGCCGGACAACGTCATAGTTTGCGAGTACAGTACCAGCTGAGCGAACCATTCTCGCAGTACTCTTTGCTTGCCAAAGACACGGGTGAATAAAGGCGTTAGCGTATCGATGTCGAGCAATGTTTCATTGACGTCGAACACAATGATCGAGGGAAAGCGTTCAGAAGACATAAAGTATCCTTTTATAGAATGACATTTTTATAACGTCGTATGGTTTACTCAGTCATGTTGGCCAATTGCTCTAAAATACTGATGTAGTTTTCGACCCCTTGAGCACCGCTGACCAGATGACGCTCATTAAAGATAATCGCTGGTACACTTTGGATGCCTTGCTGTTGCCAATGCTGTTCTTCTGCTCGTACTTCTTTCGCAAAGAATTGACCTTCTAACACTGCCAATGATTCACTACGATCAAGCCCAGTTTCTGCTGCAATATCGGCAAGCACATTGATATCGGAGATATCTCTGTTATTGGTGAAATGCGCGGCAAATAAGGCTTGCTTTAACTCATGCATGCGGCCTTGTTGATCAGCGAAATGTAGCAGCTGATGCAAGTTAAAGGTGTTGTGCATACGTGTGTCATTATTGAAATTAAATTCAAAGCCAACTTCCTGTCCAGCTTCAGTCATTCTGACTCGACTAGCATCTGACTCTTGTTTAGTAGAGCCGTACTTCTCGATGATGTGCTCACGTAGGTTTTGACCTTCGCTTGGCATATTTGGGTTTAGCTCAAACGGATGCCAGTGGATAGTGTGAGCGGTATTGGTTTGCTCAAGCGCTGCTGCCAATTGACGATAGCCGATAACGCACCAAGGGCAGACGACGTCTGAGACGATATCTATTCGAAGTGGTTTTTCTGATGTGCTCATATGTCCTCGCAGGTATTATTATGTATGTTTTGTTTGGGATGTATATATAGTGGCATATCATTTGGAATCAAGCAGATATACCTAGTTATCAGACAACTATAACTAGTTACCATATATCAAGTCAGTTCATACTAAGAGAATGACTAAGTGATTACAATGTAGTCTGCGCAGTCGGCGTCGCCAATTCGGTAGCGTAATTGTAACCATTACTAATAAGAAAGTAGGCGTTTTGCAATACGCTGACTCAGTCATAACAAAACCTACGAATACTTAACCAAGCAGGCATAGTTATAAAATAGCTTTTTATTTAAAGTGACTTCGATAAATAGCAATCGAAGAAGAAAAATTCTAAGAAGAACAAATATCAATAACGGAGTCATAGATGAAAAATATCACTGAAGCAATGAACTGGCGCTACAGCACTAAAGAATTTGTTACCAATAAGAAAATCTCAGCAGAAGATTTCCAGAGTCTAAAGAATATTTTGCGCCTCAGTCCTTCGAGTACCAACATTCAGCCTTGGCATTTTGTCATTGCTGATGATGAAGCTGGTAAAGCCCGAATCGCAAAAGGCACTGAGGGCATGTATGAGTTCAACGATGCCAAAGTAAAAGGTGCCTCGCACGTCATTGTATTCTGTAGCCGTGTCTATGCAGATGATGAGTTTTTGGATGACATCTTAGAAAAAGAAGATGCAGATGGTCGTTTCGCAGAGCCAAAATTTAAAGAGCAAATGCACCAGACGCGTAAAATGTTTTTGGACATTCGTCGTTATGAGCAAAAGGACGAGCCACATTGGTTGATAGAGCAATTGTATCTCAATATGGGCGCTTTGCTACTAGGAGCTGCAACTTTGGGTATTGATGCGGTGCCGATGGAAGGCGCGGATTTGAAAGCACTTAATGAAGAGTTTGATTTGCGTAGTAAAGGCTACACCGCTGTGGCAGTCGTATCACTTGGTTATCGTAGTAAAGAGGACTTTAACGCTGAGCTGCCAAAATCACGTTTTGATGAAGAAACGATTATCACGAAAGCCTAGCCAGTTATTAGCTAAGCAAAGAACATTTTTAATAGACATATCTACTAAATACTATACGTAAAAAGTCTATTTAAGAGCCTCATAAGCTGACTGTTTATGAGGCTTTTTTTTAGGGATTTCCTTTGAAATAACGTTAAAAACTGAGGATAAAAAATATACCACCTATTAGCAGCGCTAACATTTCGATACTCTCGCAGATTAGAAACTACACTGGAATCCCTACAAAGTAAAAACAAAACAACTGTTTTCATACGTCATAATAAATTTATTGACGCTGTCATTTTGAAGCGTATTTCATTATTCCATTATATTCATCTGCCAGCGAGAAGCCAGCATGTCTACTTTGACCTTAACAATCAATAAGCAAGATTATCAGCTTGAAAATCTTGACGCCCGTACGACACTGCTCGACGTCTGTCGTCAGCACCTACAAATTACTGGACCCAAAAAAGGCTGCGACCATGGTCAATGCGGGGCATGTACCATGCTCATCAATGGACGACGGGTTAATTCTTGTCTGACACTCGCCGTTATGCATGATGGTGATGACATCACAACGATCGAAGGCATTGGAATGCCAGAGTCATTATCGGCATTGCAGCAAGCATTTAAAGACAATGATGCTTTTCAGTGCGGATATTGCACGCCAGGTCAGATTTGCTCAGCGACCGCATTGATAGAAGAAGTGAAGCAAAACTGGCCAAGCTATGTCAGCACAGACTTAAAAAATCCTGATGGTCTCCTTGTACAAGAAATTGCTGAGCGCATGAGCGGTAACATCTGCCGCTGCTCAGCTTATCCAAATATTATCAAAGCCATTTCACAAGTGCTTGAAAGTCAGGTATCAGATAGTCAAATACAAGAAGCTAGTACTCAAACAACAGACAATACAGTGCAAAACTCAAGCGTGACAGGTATCTGGTCACCGCCACCGAGCGAGGCACAACTTGGTAAGACCTCAGCGAAGAATAAAACAGCAACTGCTATGACAGGAGGCCGCTCATGAAACGCTTTGAATATAGTCGTGCTGATGCACCAGAGCAAGCGGCAATATCCGCCAGTACCAAAGATACGTCTTTTATCGCAGGCGGTACCAACTTATTAGACTTGATGAAATTGGAGATTGAGACACCAATTAAATTGGTCGATATTACCCGTTTAGAATTAGAGCAAGTTGAAACCACTGCCGACGGTGGTCTGCGTATTGGCACGCTTGTGACCAATAGTGATTTGGCGGCGCATCCTGAAGTTATTGCAAATTACCCCGTATTATCCCGAGCGATTTTGGCAGGGGCGACTGGACAGCTGCGTAATAAAGCAACGACTGGCGGCAATTTCTTACAGCGTACTCGTTGCTATTATTTTTATCAGACAGACAGTGCTTGCAATAAGCGTGAGCCGGGCACAGGTTGTCCTGCTATTAACGGCGAGAACCGTACGCTGGCTATTTTAGGTACTAGCGATGCCTGTATCGCTCAGCATCCATCTGATATGGCAGTGGCCATGCGCTTGTTGGATGCCACTATCGAAACAGTTAAGGCGGACGGCTCGACTCGTTCTATCAATGTAAAAGACTTTTATTGCCTGCCAAAAGATACGCCGCATATCGAAAATGTATTAGAAGCAGGTGAGTTAATTACTCACGTTGTATTACCTGCGCCTATTAAGGGTATGCATACTTATGACAAAGTGCGCGATCGCGCCTCTTATGCATTTGCACTCGTATCCTGTGCAGCAGTAATAGACGCTGACGATAGCGGCAATCTGAAAACGGTACGATTGGCATTTGGTGGTATCGGTACTGAGCCATGGCGTAATGAGGAAGTTGAGGCGCTATTAACAGATACCGATGGCAATACTGATGTCATCACGCAAGCTGCCGATCTGTTATTGAATGATGCTAAAGGTAATGGTCAAAACGACTTTAAGATACCGTTGACGCGTCGCCTACTAAAACAAGTCATTCAGCGCGCACTAGCGGGCGAGGGAGCATAATCATGTCATTATTTGAATCAATCACTCAGTCAGAACCGACCAAAAAAATGACTATGGATGAGCCTGTTGAGTCTTTGTTTAGCACAACGGCGAGCAAACTGGTTGGTAAGCCAATTAACCGTGTTGACGGCTCGCTGAAGGTTAGTGGTCAAGCGCCTTACAGTGCTGAAATCCATTTAGACAATAAAGCGTACGGTGTCTTGGTCGGTGCGACCATTGCCAAAGGACAAGTCGAAAATATCGATAGTAGTTCTTTAGACGGCATTCCTAATATTATCAAGGTCGTGACAGATCCTAAGCACTTCTTGCGTAATTCTCAGCAAGGCGGATTGAAAAAAGCCCCGAAGCAGGGAGCGACTGAGATTTTTTATCATGGTCAGCCTATTGCGGTGGTCATCGCTGAAACCTTTGAGGCAGCAACGGAAGGAGCGAATGCGCTTAAAGTCACTTATAAAGATGAGACTGACCAAGCGGCATTGAATTTTACCAAAGAGTTGTCTAACGCCCATGAAGTTGATGAGAAAAAAGGCTCTGACAAAAATTATGTCCAAGGCGATCCTGAGCAAGGATTGGCTGATGCTGAAGTAACACTTGATCGCTTTTATTATACGCCAAGTCAAAACAGCTCGGCGATGGAGCCACATGCAACATTGGCACATTGGGAAGGTGAGAAACTCGTTCTTTACACGGCCAATCAAATGCTGGCGTCTTGCAAGCAACAAGTCATGGATGCGCTAGACTTAAATAAAGATCAAGTTCAGCTGATCGCGCACTATGTCGGTGGCGGGTTCGGTAGCAAGCTCGGTATTGCACCTGAATCTATTGCTGCTGCCATTGCGTCAAAAGAGCTTGGTCGTCCAATATTGATTACCATGACCCGTCCACAAGTGATGGAAGCGACAGTTAGACGCTCAAACACTCGTCAGCGCATTGCGATTGGCTGTGACAAGGATGGCGTTATTGATACATTAATCCACGATACTATTTCTAGTAATTTGCCAGACGAGGCGTTCTTTGAACCAACTGCCTTGTCTACGCACTATCTATACAGTGGTAAAAACCGCCGTGTAAATTATGAAATGGTCGACATGAACCAAGTATTGTCAGGCTCGATGCGCGCACCTGGCGAAGCGGTCGGTATGATTGCTGTTGAATGTGCAATGGATGAATTGGCTGCGCAATTGGACCTTGATCCTATAGAGCTGCGCCGCCGTAATGAACCCGAAAAAGACCCTAGTAAGGATATTCCATTTTCGACGCGCCAGCTGATTGCCTGTATGGAGCAAGGTGCTGAGCAGTTTGGTTGGAGTCAGCGTAACATAAAGCCTGCTAGCCAATTAGAAGGCGACTGGTGGATAGGCACAGGCATGGCTGCTGCCGCACGTGGTAATCAGTTACAGTCTTCTGAAGCGCGCGCAACGCTGCAAATCGATAAGTCAAAAGCGCTTGGTGTCAAAGCAGTTATCGAGACAGATATGACGGATATCGGTACAGGGTCTTATACAGTGTTTTCTCAGGTAGCAGCAGATTTATTAGGACTACCTATCGACCATATCGAGATGAAATTAGGTGATAGTGCCTTACCACCTGCATCAGGTTCAGGTGGTAGCTGGGGCGCAGCGAGTGCAGGTAGTGGCGTCTATCTCGCTTGTGAGCAGTTGCGTGAGATGCTAGCAGCAAAAGTCGGTCTATACCCTGATACGATTCAGCTAGACAATGGTCAAATTAAGCAAGTAGGCAAGCACGACTTAACAGCGGTAGAGGCAGCCAAAGAGAATGGTCAAGCGTTTGCTGATAGCACTATTGATAAAATATCTGAAACGACCGGAGTCTCATTTTCAGAGAATGTATTAGAAGAACAGTCAGATTCAGAAAAATATGATTTTGACAATACGGAGTCATATGCACTTGCTGACGTGGTAGCGGGCTATGATGAGCAAAAAGTCAGTGCTAAAGGACAGATAAAGCCAGGTAAAAATGGTAAGAAGTATCGTCAGTCCTCTTTTGGTGCGAACTTTGCTGAAGTAGCCGTGCATAAGGTGACGGGTGAGATTCGAGTGAAACGTATGACGGGTGCATTTGCCGCAGGTCGTATTCTTAACCATAAGACAGCAACCTCGCAATGCTATGGCGGCATGGTATTTGGTATTGGTTCAGCGTTAATGGAAGAAGTCATTCATGATAAACGTGACGGTCGCCTATGTAACCATGATCTCGCTGAATATCATGTGCCAGTCAATGCCGACGTACCACAGTTAGATGTGATATTGGTAGAAGAGGATGATCCTTATACCAACCCAATGCATATCAAGGGTATTGGTGAGACAGCTATTGCTGGTGCTGCCGCTGCGATTGCTAACGCTGTATACAATGCCGTCGGCGTACGTGTTTATGATTTTCCGATTACGCTTGATAAGCTGCTTTACGAGATGCCAGAGTAATTTTTTAAGCCATATGTACGACAGGAACCCGCTTAATGAGCGGGTTTTTATAACTCAATCAGCAGTATGTTTCGTCATTATCAAGAAAATAACTACCAAATAAGAGGCGTTATGAATCAGGTCGCTGACATTCTTAATCTGGCAATCAAAGCTAAGCAACAAGGTATTGATGCTGTATTGGCAACGGTCGTACGTACTGAAGGCTCAGCATATCGCCGTGCTGGCGCGATGATGCTTATCTGTGAGGATGGTCGCTCAGTTGGGATGATTAGTGGTGGCTGCTTGGAGCCGCACATTATTAAACGTGCCTTTTGGCTTACTCGTAACGGTGCCAATGTTCAAGTTTATCAGACGGGTGATGACATTAAATATGCTGACGATGGCCAAGCGCAAGCAGGCGTGAAGCAAACTGAGTCTGATATATATGATGAGCCAGATAGCGATTTAGATAGCGACTTAGATGGCGGTTTAGACAACGCAGACTTTGATGAGCTAAATTTCGGATTGGGCTGTAATGGGCGAGTGCATGTATTATTTGAGCGACTAACGACAGCAACGCCATTGCTAGAGACAATCCGTAATGTTCGACGTACTCAGCAGCCGATTACTGTAGCGACTTTAATTCGTACTAACGACTATCAGCACCAAGATTCTATATCACAGAACAGTAATAATTTGCGCACTGGGATGAGAGTTAATTTAGATGAATACTACAATTTGGGAAGCATTTCTGCACAAGGGAAAACAGCGTTTTCAAGCATACTTGCCAATACCGTAGAAGAGTTAGCAGAATATAAGCTGTCTGATAAAAATGCCGAATATGTGACGGTGGAAAACGGCAAGGTAACAACAGAGTGGCTCGTGCAACGCCTGCAACCACAATTGCGTCTATTGATTTGCGGGGCAGGTAACGATGTGATGCCACTGGTGACCATGGCTAAACTACAAGATTGGCATGTAACAGTTATAGATAGTCGCGCGCAATATGCGACGCGTATGCGGTTTCCTCAAGCGGATGCTGTGATGTCGCTACCTTTAGATGACAGTGAGACTTTGCTTGAGCTCAGTAATAACACAGCAGTTGCTCTGATGTCACACAGCTTAAGTCAAGATCGCGCTCGCTTAGCAATACTGCTCGAGCATTCAGACAATTATAAATACTTAGGACAGTTAGGGCCGCGCTATCGGACCGAACGCTTGATTAATGAAATTAGCATAAACCTTAGCAATCCTGCTATGTTAGCAGCTGGCATTCATAAATTACATTATCCGATTGGTTATAAGCTGGGTGGAGATGGCCCTGAGGCACTCGCGCTCGGCATCATGGCAGAGATTAATGCAGTCATGCACGATCAAGACGCTCCAGTAATCGGCTCGCATAACGATTTTTCAAATATTCCAGCGGTGAGTAATGATACGGATGCCAATACTGTCCAGAGTGGCGTATGAGTAAGCGTGCATTTACAGAAGGTGCTGAACATACAGAAAGTACTAAACAGCAGAGCCAGAACCATGCGGTCATTATCTTGGCAAGTGGCCTCAGTCAGCGTATCGGTCAACCTAAGCAGCTACTCGTTAAGAATGGCGAGCCATTAATTACTTATATGACTCGATTGGCAATAACGACCAATCCGCAAGTTATTGTCATTGTCATCCCTGATAACCATCGTTTGATTGCTAGTACGATGATAGAGTTGGCTAATCAATATCCAACGGTTCAAATAGTGGTGAACTCACAAGCTGATACTGGTATGGCGCATAGTTTGAGTCTGGGTGTTGAGGCAGTTGTTACTTTTGAAACGACTTCAATCAACCGAGTGCTAATCATAGGGGTCGATCAAGTATTGTTAGATGAGCCACATTTAACCGCTTTGCTAGCGGGCGAGCAGCCAGTAGTAGCCAGTCGCTATCACAGTTGGCAACGTTTAGAAACACATCAAAATCAAGCTGAAAAGGTATCTGATATCATAGGTCTGCCTTTAGTAATTGACTATAAACTGCTGAGACAGTGGCAGTCAGGATTAACAGGAGATAAAGGGCTTCGTCACCTCATTAGAGGGTTGCCCGCTGATCAAATAGGTGAGGTCGATAATGACCAACTCAGCTACGATATTGATACGCCCGAGCAGCTAGCCTATGCCAAACAACAAGGCTGGCTTGATAGTTAGCCTGATTAATTTAATTTGAATAGTATTCATTTTGAACAACGAAATGCGAGAGAATAAAATTATAAATACAATAGAAACCGAACGACTGTATCTACGACAGTGGCAAGCGAGCGACTTTGCACCATTCGCTGAGATGAATGCTAACTCTAGAGTAATGGAATACTTTCCTAAGTTATTAACTACTTCGATGAGTAATACTATCGCCAAAAAATGCCAGTCGCTGATTGATGATAATGGGTGGGGTTTTTGGGCGGTGAGTCTAAAAGAGACAGATACTTTTATCGGTATGGTTGGGTTAAATCATGCGCATGCCGAGATGCCGTTTTCTCCTGCTGTCGAGATTGCTTGGCGCCTGCATAATGATTATTGGGGATTAGGGTATGCGACGGAGGCGGCACGGGCTTCAATAAATTTTGCATTTGACACATTAGGACTCGATGAAGTCGTTGCCTTTACTGCGGTTATCAATAAGCGCTCACAATTGGTTATGGAGCGCCTTGGTATGACCAATACGCAGGAGGATTTTTTTCACCCTATGCTTGACTCTAATCATCGGCTCGCTGAGCATGTGCTGTACAAAATTACGCGGCAGCAGTGGCAAGATGCTGTGCTCACTTAGTTGCATTAACGGTTGTCTTTTACTCTGTTTAGCTACTATTATCACGCGAAAACGTCAGAATATGCCCTTTAAACGGCAAGTCTAGGTAAGTCGTATTTTCAGGTTTTACATGCTTACTACTAAAGCCAAATTCAGTCATCTTGTTGGTTAGCTTGTTTTTGCGACCGCGACCAGGATCAACCACGATGACTTCGCAAGTCGGCATAGCATGACGGTCAATGAACTCGGCTAATATGTCAATGTGTTGGTCTTCATAGAGCAAGTCACTGCCAATAATCATATCAAACTTGCCCAGATGGCTATTGTCCTCTGCCCAGTCTAAACGCTCAAAATTAATCTCTTTGTTATTATTCAGCGTGGTATTTTTATCAAGGAAATACTCAACCGTTGGATGATAGTCAGTCGCTGTGATGTCCGCATGTCTATGATTCAGTAGCAGACTAGAGAGCGCCATACCGCAGCCAACTTCCAAAATACGTTTACCTGCAATATCGTAATCGAGCATATGATTGGCTAGCACCAAGCTTGACGGCCATATCACCCCAAACATCGGCCAAGAAGCAGAGCAGATGCCAAGGTTTAACGCTTCGTCATCAGGGTCGCTAAATTGTTGATTGTCACGTAGTGTGCAAATATGAATGTCGGTATTGCCAATTTCAATCGTTTGATAACGCACGCGCACAGTGGTCAGCGAAGTCATAAACTGTCCTAAAAAATAAGCAAGAATGCAAGGTTTGGCAGGGGTTGCCGATTTCGGTAGGGTACAACATTGGAAAAGATGGTTAAAATATTGGAAGCGGTATAGATGTTTGAACAGTTAGAGGTTTGTGGCAACTTAAGTCTTGGCAAGAAAATACCTAAGTGTATGAGAAGAGTATGACCTAAATTCTGACAAGTTATTGTTAATTCTGAGAGTATTGTTATTGCTGCGTAGAGTTGGCTGATATCAAAGAGTGGTATAGGTAAGAATGGTACGAAAAAGATTTATATGAGAATAAGCGGTGCGCTTGATTTTAGCTAAGCACACTGCTTATGCTCACGTAAAAGGTTGAACTTGAGTCTTAAATCAGTCGATGCAACGGAATGAATTAAGCGAGTTAAATCAGTTAAGAAATCTCCTTAGTTAAGAAATCTCAATCCAGACGTTTTAAGTGCCCATACCAGCTCGACAAAGGCACGACTGTTGGTCAAAGGTTCACCATCGATGATGAGAACGTAGCCGGCATTATCTATCCATAAAAATACAAAGCTGGTTTCAGGAATGAGTAGGTCGACCTGTTGAAAAAACGAGATTGCCTGACTCTCTACTGCCCACCCACGTTGCTTTTGGCGAAGCATAAATCCTGAAAAGTCAGCGGCGGCGACACTGAGCATGTCCGCCTCTTCTTGACTATAGCCCACTCGCGCCAAACAAAACCCTTCATCAGAGCCGATCGCGGCACGGCGTTTACCAGATAAGCTCGCCACGACATAAGGCAAGAACTGGTCCAATGGTAAGTTAGGTGCTGGTAAAAGTAGCGACAGCTTTTCAATCCAACCTTGTTCTATAAAGCTCTGTAGCCATTGTTCAGAATAGCGCTGAAGCCAGTCAGCAGCGAGCAACGTCTGATCATAAGACAGCAAATCCTGTAATGCCAACTGCTCATCAGTTGGTTCGTTCTGTGAAAACGCCTCAAAAATACCAGCTGGCGTCAGGGTGAGATAGGTTTTATCAGCATTTAAGTAAGAAGACATAGTAACTACCATTATGATAAAAGTGATTAATAAGTGACAAATTAGGCTTTCATATCGTTGAGTTCAAATAATTTCGATACAAGGAAATCGAGCGTAAGTTATACATTAGTATGCTTAGAGAGGATGGCGATGTAGCGGATTTATATGGATTTGACTATAGTTTGATCGAGATGTTGTTGGCAATTGTCCCAACGCGCATCGAACTGCCAATCACTTCTACCCAAGCGAAACCATACCAGTGAAAATGCGAGACGATCATTGCGCGCAGTACAATGGGCAAAAAACTCATTTTCGATTTGCTCAATCGTACCCCAGTCTTCGTCCTCACGCGCTTGCATCAGCTCAGTGGTGATGTCTTTAGCGATTTCTCGGGCATCGTCGCTGCTGATACGCAGTCGTTGCTTTTGCTCGTTGAGAGAAGGAGATATCAGCACACTCCAACGAGTGGCCAACATACTATTGCGCTGGATGTATCTTTTTTTATCAATGCAATCGCGAAAGCCTTGCTGGACATGAGGATACAAACGATCTTTGATACGAGTAAATAGATTGTTTACATCGTAGGGGATATCAAACCAGCAACCATAAAAAAAGTCAGCCACTGCACCCTGTAGCGGCTCTTTCTCCGTCAATAACAAAGCTGCATTGATGCGCTGCTCATGAAAGTGACGGTTGTTAGGAGCTAAGAACACTTTACGAGAATAAAACCGAAATACTCGGTGTGCGACTCTTTCATTTTCTTTGATAAGGTCTGAATCAGACATAATAATACCCTCCTGTCATCGCTATTATTACGACGGTGCTTGCTTCAGTGATAATGATGTCATACGACAAGCGATGATGTAATCCAGAGAAATAGCGCTTGATATCAATATAATGATTGAGCGACTAATCCAATAATGTTTGCATCAAATCAATCATAAATTCGGCATCTTCTTCGCTCATTGGCTCAAATCCTTGAGGCATGCCAAGCTCAGCCAATGCTTCTTTACCATCTGCATCGTTGTGCAAATTGAGGATGGCCTCTAGGAAGATTTGCGCATCGGGAAAGTCTTCTTTGACTAGTAACACATGACTGATATCAGCCAAGTCACTTTCGATAAGTACTGACAGCTGATTCTTGGTCAAGCGTGAAAAGCTATGAAATATCTCTGCCAGGAAAAACGCGACTTGGGCTTCACCTTTAATGACTTTGCGGGCAGCCGCTTGATAGGTCTCGGTCACATCCCAGTTGAGATCAGAGGCTTCTATATCGACGGCTTCTAGCAATCGCAAACCAATCAGTTTAACATCTCGGTTGTCAGCCATCGCGACAGTAGCCCCTGCTTGAATGTCTTCTAAACGGCTAATAGCGCTATTGGCTGCGGCTGCAATGACCATTTCATCAGATTTGCCGATAGGTCGGGCAATGGCTCGATAGCCTTGCTCTCGGATGAGAGTGGCTGCATCAAAAGGGTTGGCGTAAATAATTTGAATGTCACCAGCATCAATGACCTGCTCTTGCTCAGCGTGAGAGGCAGGAATATTTAGATGCATGTTTAAGTTGGCACGTTTTTGAATCAAAGTATTGAACATGTGCCAGCCTGCAAAGCGATCAGGCGAAAAATCAGGGGCGATTAACATATTGTGTGTCGTCATGACCTAGCCTTCCTCATTTTGTTTCATTTGGGCATATTGAGTCATCGCCGCTTCAATTTTGCTGCGTGATGGTTTGCGTCGTACCGAGGTGTAGCCGACGGTTTCGCCGCGACGCACGTTAGGCACTACAGTGGCATAGACCCAATAATGACTGCCATCTTTGCATAAATTTTTGACATAGCCATGCCATTTTTGTCCAGACTCGGCAGTATTCCATAAGTCTTTATAGGCGGCTTTTGGCATATCAGGATGCCGCAAAATATAGTGCTGTTGGCCAATTAATTCATCTACATGATAGCCACTGATTTCGACAAAGGCGTCGTTGACGTGAGTGATGATACCGTCGAGATTGGTACGCGAGACAATCAGCTTACCGTCTGGGTAGGGGCGCTCTATACCAGTATCATAGACAGTCCGTGACGTGCCATCATGATAAGTCATCGTGATTTGCTCAGCAGGCATATCAGGTTTGTGTGCATCAGGGATTGGAGAACCCATGGTCATCTCCTTCGTTGATCGTTATATCGTCAATCCTCTATAAATTGGATACGGTGTCAGCCTTGCTTAGCCTACTACTTGTAGTACTTTCACTCGGTTTTCTTATATTCAAATTATATTGAACCAACTATGTTTATAGTAATTAAAAGCTAATAAATTCGATAAGCAGTCGCCAATCAAATGAGCTTTGCCAACGCTTCTGAGGCGCGCTTAATATCTAGGAATATCAAGCCAAGCTTGGCATTGGGTTTTGCCATGATGGTGAGTACTGCTTCATCGCCTGATGAGGTCATGATGACGTAGCCTTTCTCGCCTTGAATCATAATGCGATCAATACTACCGCGTGCCAACTCGCGTCCTGCACGATCACCCAATGATAATAATGCTGCTGACATAGCACCCACGCGATCTTCATCTACGCCAGTTGGTAGAGCTGAAGCAATCATAAGACCATCGTTAGAGATTAGCGCAGATGCTTCAACATCTGCTGATGAACTGTTTAAGTCTTCCAATATCTGCTGAAATGAATCTGTACGCATATCGCTTTCTCTGTACTAGTGATTGGTTTTTTATTTATGTACTAATGAAGTTAGTCAAAAATAACCCTGTTTAAAAAAGGGTATTATAAATCCTTACTAATAATATTGATATAGTAAATCCCTATTTAAAGTGAGGTTATGAAGGTTTTTTTCTTCAATTTCATAAAATTTGCAGCATCTCTACCAAAAAAAGCCCCAGTCACTGAATGATTGGGGCTTTTTTAATTGAGATAAACAAAGGTAGGTTGATTATATTGTGTCGCGCCATTTACCTTGTACCATGATACCTTGGATAGGGTTTAGTCCCATTTGATAGGGCAAGTCAGCAGGACGGGCGATATCCCATAGTGCCAAATCAGCATCACAGCCCACTTCTATTTTACCTTTATTCGGTAGTCCTAAAGCTTGTGCTGCGTGAACAGTAACTCCTGCCAAAACCTCTTCAGTGGTTAAGTAAAATAGCGTACAGCCCATATTCATCGTCAATAAAAGTGACGTCAACGGTGAGGTGCCAGGATTACAGTCGGTTGAAATTGCCATGGGAACTTGATGTTTGCGTAGTGCGTCAATCGGCGGCAACTTGGTGTCACGTAGCGTATAAAACGCCCCTGGCAATATCACGGCAACCGTATTGCTAGCCGCCATTTTTTTGATATCTTCTTCTGATAAGTGTTCTAGATGGTCGCTCGATAGTCCTTTATATTCAGCAACTAAGGCACTACCACCTATATCAGACAGCTGCTCAGAGTGTAGTTTGACTGGTAGATCCAATGAGCGAGCCACTTCAAACACTCGTCTGATTTGCTCAGTACTAAAAGCGATATTTTCACAGAAACCATCGACCGCATCGACTAAGCCTTCTGCATGCAGAATTGGCAGCCACTTGCAGACTTGTACGATATAATCGTCCGCACGGTCTTTGTACTCAGTAGGTAGGGCATGCGCTGCTAGATACGTGGTACTTACATGGATATCGTATTTTTCGCCCAGTTGGCGCGCGACCGTGAGCATTTTGCGCTCAGTGTCCAAGTCTAAGCCGTAACCGGACTTGATTTCGATACTGGTAACGCCTTCTTTCATAAGCGCGAGTAGACGTTTCTCACTTTGGGCAAATAGCGATTCAATACTGGCGGCGCGAGTGGCACTGACCGTCGCGACAATACCACCGCCTTGTGCTGCAATGTCTTGATAACTGACACCTTGCAAACGTGCTTCGAACTCATTGCTACGGTTGCCGCCATAGACGATATGCGTATGGCAATCGATAAGCCCTGGGGTTATCCATTTACCATCTACATCTGTGATTTGGCTAGCTTGATATTTAGGCAAGTGAGCAGTGATTTGATTCTGTGTGCCAATCCAAGCGACTTTGCCACTTTTAATACCGATAGCCGCATTGTGTAGCTGACCATATGGGATGCTATCAGCATCTTCGTTTTCATCATCACTTGTCTCCATACCAAAACCATGCTGCGCTGAAAAGGTGGCGATATTGGCATTAATAATAACGTGATCAAAAGATGTCATAGTAGACTCGTCTAGCATCTGTTCTGTAGGATTTTTCGATACGGAGTTTTTTAATTCATTCATAATATGCTCCTGATTTTTGTGAAGTTAGTGATCTTTATTGGCAAGATCTAAGCGCTAAGTAAGTGCTGCTCTACAATAGTGGCTAGCAGTCGAGCAGCAACTTTGCAGCTACGACTATCAACATCAAAGGTCGGGTTGATTTCAGCAATATCTGCCATTTTTACTTTGCCTGATGCCATGATGGTTTTGACCATACGCTCAACGAAACCCAGCTCAATACCAAAGGCGGCAGGTGCGCTCACACCTGGAACGACACTAGATGGCAAGCAGTCCATATCGATGGTTAAATATACGATATCGACCTGATTGACAAAGCTTTTGACCCGCTCAGCAAGTGTATCCCAAGGCTGATAATGACAGTCTTCATCACTAATAACCTGTACGCCCAATTGTTCAGCGCGATCAAAGAGTGCGGCAGTATTAGAAAAGCGACTGACGCCAATACAGCAATAATGAAAGGGCTGACCATGTGCGTCAAGATGCTCGGCAATCTGGCGAAACGGTGTACCAGAGGTTGCTACATCCGACTGACGAATATCAAGATGGGCATCGAAATTAACAATCCCGATAGTAGGCGCTGTGTTTGTGCTGATAGTTGCTTCGTTTGTATTTTCTAAGGTCTGCCATAATCCTAAAAAGCTACCATAAGCAATGGCATGACCGCCACCAAGCCCGATGGGTAGACCACCTTGCTTGACGATAGTGCTCACTGCGTCGGCATATTTGATCTGAGCTTGCTCAAGAGTGTGCGCAGCAAAGCCATCATTATCATCACAATGAATGTCACCAGCATCACCCAATAAGGTTGATAATTGACCATCAAAGCGTTGTTGTAAATCAGCGATGACTGGCAGCATAGCAAATGCTCGACGAATCAATAGCGGTGCGGCTCTTGCGCCCACGCGGCCTTGGTTGCGTCTGACTCCTTGATCACAGGCAAAGCCAATTAGCCCAATGTTTTGATCCTCGTAAGGCTGAGCAAGCTGATACCAATAGCGGGCACGCGTAGTCTCAAATGGCTCTGCACGTCCTGTCCACTGGGTCATATCAGCAGGTGTATGGCTAATGGTTGTGGTATTCGGTGCTGTTGTTATCGCTATAGTCATCGCTGCTCTCCGCGCATCAATATTTATTTAGACTCGTACCAATCGCTGCGTAGTGACTGCCAATGTTCAGCAAGCGTACCGTCTAATACTAACTGCTTGGCTGCTTCGATATCAGGGGCTAGGTAGCGATCTTTATCATAGAAAGTCACTTTCTCACGTAGTTTCTGATGTGCCACAGTCAGCGGCTCTGACGTATCTAGTCCGCGATGGAAGTCGATGCCTTGACCAGCAGCTAATAACTCAATGCCAATGATGGTCGCAGTGTTTTGCGCCATCTCATATAGGCGGCGTGCGCAATAGGTCGCCATAGACACATGGTCTTCTTGGTTGGCAGAAGTCGGGATGCTATCGACGCTACCAGGATGGGCGATAGATTTGTTTTCTGACGCCAGTGCTGCGGCGGTCACATGAGCAATCATAAAGCCTGAGTTGACTCCGGCATTATCAACCAAGAATGGCGGTAAGCCACCTGATAGCGTCGCATCGATTAACAAGGCCACACGGCGCTCAGACATAGAGCCAATCTCGGCGATTGCCAACGCTAAAATATCAGCGGCAAAAGCAACTGGCTCAGCATGGAAGTTACCACCTGATATGGCGACAGGGCCATCTTCGTTATTAAAGATAAGAGGGTTGTCAGTTACCGCATTGGATTCGATCAATAGCGTTTTACCTGCTTGGTTGATGATATCAAGACAGGCACCCATGACCTGTGGCTGACAGCGTAAGCAGTAAGGATCTTGCACTCTATCGTCTTGCTCGCTGTCATGTGAGGCACGGATAGCACTGCCTTTGATGAGTTGACGATGTGCTTTGGCGATTTCGATTTGACCATGATGGCCACGTACTTCGTGAATACGGGCATCAAATGGTGAGTCTGATCCTTTGGCCGCATCAATCGACATCGAGCCGACAATGGTGGCGGTCTCAAGCAAATCACGCGCTAAGAAATAACCCCGTAATGCCAGTGCAGTTGATACCTGCGTACCATTAATCAGTGCAAGGCCTTCTTTGGCTGCTAGGGTAATTGGCTCAAGTCCATGCTGGGCTAGCGCGTTTGCTGCAGGTACTTTTTTGCCAGCGACAAACACATCACCTTCACCCATCATCGCAAGCGTCATATGTGATAATGGCGCTAAGTCACCAGATGCGCCAACTGAACCTTTGGCTGGGATATTGGGTGTGATTTGATTGTTGATTAAGCCAAGTAAACTATCAACTACCTCGCGGCGTACACCAGAGACACCTTGCGCCAGACTGGCAACTTTCATTACCATAATCAGTCGTACTACGCCGGCAGGAAGTGCTTCACCAGTGCCCACTGAGTGAGAAACGATTAGGTTACGCTGAAGTAGCTCAAGTTGGTCGTCACTGATACGCGTCTTTGCCAATAGGCCAAAACCAGTATTAATACCATAAGCGCTTTTGTCTCGTGCAATGATGGTACGTACATCTTCGTGCGAGGCATCTATCGCTTCATAAGCACTCTCAGGCAGTGTCAATACGACAGGCTGCTCGTAGATATCACGTAGCATTTTAAAGCTAAGCTGGCGAGGATGTAGGGTTAGTTGTTTGATGTCGTTCATAGGGGTAATCCTAGTATTGTAAGTCATATAGTCATTCCACTATAAAAGTATTACAGCGTTAACCTCGCTTGAAGTATCACATATACATCTACACTCGGTTGCCTTGTACTACTTTTAAATTGAATCGACTATATGGGTTATATTATTTTTGTTTCGTATCTTTTTCAAAATGAAGTTGTTGAAAGGTTTTTAATCAGCGAAATACTTATTATTGAGCTTGAATTTTTTAGCCAATCCAGTTGAAGTACATAGCCAGATGTCCGAAAGCCGCAGCCAATAAAATACTAAGTACCACGCGCTCGAACCAAATGATGACCATTTTGCCAACGGAGACAGGAATCTCGGTCGCAAGCACACACGGAATCATGGCTGAGAAGAACAGCACGCTGCTGATGGAGATGACCCCTGCGACATAGCGTGTCAGAATATCTGCCTCACTTAGTAGTAATGCTGGCAAGAACATCTCAGCCAATCCCGCTGACATGCCTTTGGCAGCGACTAGCGGTTCTGGTAGGCCGCCAAGCCATGTAAAGGGATAGAGAAGCAAGCCCAATGCATCGAATACGGGCGTATATTTTGCTAATAGTAATCCTGTTAAGCCGACCGCGATGATAGATGGCACAATGGCGGCTGCCATCGTCAGCCCATCACGAAAGTTAGACCACAAGATTTGTTTGAGGTCAGTGGCACGGCGCGAAGTGGATAATCCCAAGTCAAATGCTGCAGCTAGCCGTGTACCACCTTTATGATCTAAAGCGGGACGTTCAACGCTATCATCAAAGAGCCTGATAGGCGGAATACGAGCAGTAATCGCAGTAACAATAAAGGTAATCACTAGCGTAGACCAAAAGAACATATTCCAAAATTCCATCAGATCAAGCGTTTTGGCAACAATAACCATAAACGCCGCTGATACAGTCGAAAACCCGGTCGCAATGATAATGGCTTCACGCGCTGAATATTGCTTTTGCAAGTACACACGATTGGTGA
The DNA here is from genome assembly GCF_044900935.1 of Psychrobacter sp. NPDC078501. Lineage (NCBI taxonomy): Bacteria > Pseudomonadati > Pseudomonadota > Gammaproteobacteria > Moraxellales > Moraxellaceae > Psychrobacter > Psychrobacter sp. NPDC078501. Next base: position 252,755 of record NZ_JBJDOS010000004.1, read on the forward strand.
TGAGTAAGCCAATGGAGTAGCTACCGACAAAGGAAGCTACAGCATCAATCGCTGATGAACCTGGGGTTTTCCAAATAGGTTTCATAATCGGCTGCATGAGCACACCAACCATTTCTAATAAGCCAAAGCCAACCAAGAAGGCCAATATTAGTGCCCCAAGCGGTACAATCATGCCGACTGGTAAGGCCAGTTTTTCAAACAGAAACGGCAGCATGTCCTTTTCCATCATAAAGGTAGGCGCTATGTCAGCCACATACATCACTGCCAACATCAGACCGATGATCTTGAAAGTCGTCATAATCATATGGGTGATATTTTTGCGCCATGAGCCATCGATAAATGGCTTACTCACTCCATAGAGGATGAGTAAAAATAATAGCGTCACGGACAAGGTATGCTGCTGAGTGACTAGATAGGTTGCGCCATGATCGAACAAAATCGTGCTTTTTTCACCAATGGTAAATGGCACAAAAAACATCACTAAACCGATCGTACTGAATACGATCAGCTGTATTAAAGCAATAGGGGTTGATAGCAGTTTTTTTGACGATGTCGTTGCATTTTCATCGTTCAGATCAGATGCTGTATTTTGTTCAATCATATTATCCTCCTTGATAAAACGCCGATTATGTCCTTATACCCAGCTACGGCGTATAAAGACAAGGGACAAACTATTTGATCATTGGCAGATTTAGACCATAATCTTTCGCTGTCTTAATCGCCAACTCATAACCTGCATCGGCGTGACGCATAACGCCTGAGCCGCAATCATTGACAAGTACTCGCGATAAGCGTTTGGCCGCGGCGTCCGTGCCATCCGCTACGATGACCATACCTGAATGCTGCGAATAGCCCATGCCGACACCGCCGCCATGATGTAGTGATACCCAAGTTGCGCCGCCAGCCACATTTAGCATACCGTTCAATAGCGCCCAATCAGATACCGCATCTGAGCCGTCTTTCATACTCTCTGTTTCGCGGTTTGGACTAGCGACAGAACCCGTGTCTAAGTGATCACGACCAATGACGATTGGGCCCTTTAGCTCGCCGTTTTTGACCATTTCATTAAATGCTAAGCCCGCTTTATCTCGCTCACCAAGCCCTAACCAGCAGATACGAGCAGGCAAGCCTTGGAATTGAATACGCTCTTTTGCCATATCTAACCAGCGATGAATATGTTTATTTTCAGGGAATAGCTCTTTGATTTTTTGATCAGTTTTATAGATGTCTTCTGGATCACCTGATAACGCTACCCAGCGGAATGGGCCTTTACCTTGGCAAAATAGCGGACGAATATAAGCAGGGACAAAACCTGGGAAGTTGAAGGCATCTTTGACCCCTTCATCGAAAGCGACCTGACGGATATTATTACCGTAATCAGTCGCTGGAATGTCCATCGCTTGCAAGTCTAAAATCGCTTGTACATGTACCGCACAAGATTGAGCAGCGGCTTTGATCAGTGCTGCATGTTGCTCTGAATCTTCTTGGGCGGCTTTCCATTCCTCTACCGTCCAGCCGCTTGGTAGATAGCCATTGATCAAGTCATGCGCTGAGGTTTGATCGGTGACCAAGTCAGGCTTCATACCGCCAGCATTAGCACGCTTGACCATCTCAGGCAAGATATCTGCGGCATTACCAAGTAGAGCAATAGAGACGGCTTCGCCCGCGTCCGTATGTTGTTTGATTAACTCATAAGCATGGTCAAGATCGTCTGCTTGTTTATCAACATAACCAGTGCGCAAACGGAAATCGATACTAGACTGCTGACACTCGATGTTTAATGAAGTTGCCCCTGCAAAAGTAGCGGCTAGTGGCTGCGCGCCGCCCATACCGCCAAGACCAGCGGTCAGAATCCAACGACCCGCCCAGCTGCCATCATAGTGCTGACGACCTGCTTCAACGAAAGTCTCATAAGTACCTTGGACGATGCCTTGCGTGCCGATATAAATCCAGCTACCAGCGGTCATTTGGCCATACATCATTAAGTCTTTGCGATCTAGCTCGTTGAAGTGCTCCCACGTTGCCCAGCGCGGCACAAGGTTTGAATTGGCGATTAAGACGCGCGGTGCATTTTCGTGTGTTTGAAACACGCCGACTGGCTTACCAGACTGTACTAGCAACGTCTCATCATCTTCTAATTCTTTTAATGACTCTAAGATTTGATCATAGCTTTCCCAGTTACGGGCTGCGCGTCCGATACCACCATAGACGACTAGGCTTTTTGGATTTTCCGCCACATCAGGATGCAGGTTGTTTTGCAGCATGCGATAAGGGGCTTCGGTTAGCCAGCTTTTGCAATGTAACGTGGAGCCAGTAGGCGCAGCAATATTACGGCTCTCATCGCGTCGAGTCAGCTTAGTCTCTTTGTTGGTTCCGTTGTCAGTAGTCATGATCATATCCTTGTGATAGCGAATAGGGCGATAAAGTCATTAAAGTAAGTGTCTTACAGTCAGTCTAAGTATTTATCTACTAAGCATTCATCTAAATTCATAGAAATATCGAATCGATAAAACAAATTTTCTAGCACTGCTGCAAAGTTGTATATACAAATTATCAAAGATGCTTTTTTCATGCAAGGTTTTTTTATTTATGGACGCATTATTTTTGTTATTTACTCGGTCGAGACTAAACGCTCAGACATTTTGACTAAGGCTTGCATGGTGGTCTCGTGATATTATGTGGTCATTCCTATTAGCAAAACTGACGGTCAAGGCGGATATGACAAAGACGATTCCGGCGTATCAACGTATAAAAAACGCCATACTAGACAACATTCATTCTGGTAAGTGGCAAGCGGGTAACGCGATTTCGACAGAAATGGCATTGGCTGAAAAGTTCGGCGTGTCACGAATGACGGTCAACCGTGCGCTAAAAGAGCTGAGCGAGGAGCGGGTGTTAGAGCGTCGGCAAGGGTCAGGCACGTTTGTCGCGCAGCAGCAGTTCAATCATACGTTTGTTGAGGTACGCAACATCGCTGAGGATCTAAAGTCAGCCAATCGCGATTATGAGGCACAGGTCGTGAGTAAGCGTGCTATTACGGCTGATATGCTCGATAATGAATTGCGTCGTAAGTTTGGTATTAATGAAGAGTCTGTGCCTGTTAACACAAGCGCTCAGACAGATGCTAGTGATGAAGCTGTTCTGTATGAAGTAAAAATTATTCATTTTGCTGATGGTCAGCCCATACAGTTTGAAGAACGCTGGGTCGATGCCAAAAAAGTGCCGAAGTTTATCGATCAGGACTTTAGTGTGGTCAATACCAGTGATTACTTAATTGCCAAAAGTCCTCTAGAGAGTGGTAGCTATACCATCCGAGCATTGGCAGCCCCTGATGAAATAGCTGAATTTTTGCAAATTGCGCCGCAGTCACCAACGCTTGTGTTGCGTCGACAGACCTATTCAGCTGGCCAAGTCGTTACCTTTGTCAAAATGTGGCATGCGGGTGATCGCTATCAGTTCTCAGGCGAGTTGTAGCAGATATAGTCAAGCCTATATAAATCCTCTACATCGTCATCCTCGCTAAGCATACTCATGTATAACTTGCACTCGGTTTCCTTGTATCGAAATTATATTGAACTGACTATAGCTTACGTATGCTCACTGATTGTGTACGTTTTTCTGTCTAAAGTGAGATACTATATCCATAAGCTGCTATTTAATAAGATAGCAATTGGCGTTAATTAAACTCGTCAGAATATTTGAACAATCGTTAAAAATTAAAATATAATATAGAAACAGTATTGAAAAATAGCCCGAATAGCCTCAAATCGGGCAACCAAAGCCGAATATCATAGAGGAGCTCATATTGTTCTTCTGTGTCGGCTTGTCCTATTTATTAGCACCGTATATTTTATTAGTGCTGTGTGTCTTATTAGCATTATGTGTTTTTACTTTATTCATTCACTCTTATAAGGACGTCTTATGAAACGTCGTACTCTTTTAGCCCTTGCTGCCAGCACCTTGTTCCTTGCCGCTTGTGGTCAATCTACTACCAACGAAACCGATACCAGTGCGACTGATAGCGCTGCAACAGGCGGTTCTGATTTGCTACAACGTATCAATAACGGCGGCACTATCAACGTCGGTACAGAGGGTACTTATCCTCCGTTCACATACCATGATGAGAGTGGCAAACTAACGGGTTATGATGTCGAAGTAACGCGTGCAGTCGCGGATAAACTAGGCGTAGACGTTGAGTTTAAAGAAACCCAATGGGATGCGATGCTGGCAGGTTTGGATTCAAAACGCTTTGATATGGTGGCTAACCAAGTTAGTTTGACCACGCCTGAGCGTAAAGCAAAGTATGACAAAGCAATGGCTTATAGCTGGTCAGGTGCGGTCGTATTGGCACCTACTGATGACAACCGTTATAGCTCGTGGGAAGGTCTAAAAGGCCTACGTACGGCGCAATCACTTAGCAGTAACTATGGTGAGCTTGCAGAGCGTTACGGTGCAGAGATCGTTCCTGTCGATGGTATGGCGCAAGCGATTCAATTGGTTAAGCAAGACCGTGCTGACTTTACGATGAATGACAATTTAGCGGTATTAGATTATCTCAAAAAATTCCCAGATTCTGATCTTGAGATTAAACTAACTGCCCCTGCAAGTGAACAAACTGGTTCAGGCCTAGTGCTTATCAAAGGTGATGATGAAGTTGTAGCGAAACTGGATGAAGCGATGGCTGAATTGGCGGCTGAAGGTATGCTAACTAAGCTTAGCGAACAGTTCTTTGGTGCTGATATAAGTCAACAAAAATAATGTCAGTTTCTATCATGTCAGCTTCTGTAATGTCTACATCATGGTTCGCGGACTTATTGGCAGTATTGCCATTTATGAGTCCTGATCGAGCGCAGATTGTCATCTCGTCGTTTTGGCCAATGCTCAAAGGCGGTATCTATTATTCGATACCGCTGGCATTGATCTCATTTGCGATTGGTATGGCCATTGCACTGACAGTGGCATTGATTCGTATCATTCCGCGTGCCACTTGGTTCCATGAAATCATCTATCGGCTCGCTCGTGTCTATGTGTCCGCCATTCGCGGTACACCGATGCTGGTTCAGCTGTTTATTATTTTCTATGGTCTGCCAAGTGTCGGGGTGAAGCTTGATCCCTTTCCCTCAGCGATTATCGCATTTTCACTGAACATCGGTGCTTATGCATCGGAGACAGTGCGTGCTTCGATTTTGTCAATACCAAAAGGACAGTGGGAAGCAGGCTCAACGGTTGGCTTGACGTATCTACAAACTTTTCGCCATGTGATTTTACCGCAGGCGCTTAGAGTGTCAGTTCCGCCATTGTCTAATACCTTCATTAGTTTGGTAAAAGATACCTCGCTTGCCTCATTGGTACTGGTCACTGAGCTGTTCAAACAAGCGCAGATTATCACAGCTCGTAACTATGAGTTTATGTTGGTCTATACCGAAGCCGCGATTATCTACTGGGGTATCTGTCTGTTTTTGACCTTTATCCAAGGCAAGCTTGAAACTAGACTAGATCGTTATGTAGCAAAATAAGCTACGTAGTAAAATAAATTATGGCTTAATAGACACGCCCTAGCACAACAGGAATTTTTATGATCAAAGTCACTAATATTCATAAAGCTTTCGGTGGCAATCAGGTGCTAAAAGGCATCGACTTGACCATTAATAAAGGCAAAGTGGTCGTAATATTAGGACCTTCAGGATCGGGTAAAACCACCTTTTTGCGTTGCTTAAATGCGCTAGAGATTCCTGATCAAGGTGTGATTGCTTTTGATGACGATAGCTTGAGCGTCGACTTTGCGACTAAGCCAAGCAAAAAAACGCTACTAGCCTTACAGCGTAAGTCAGGTATGGTGTTTCAGTCTTATAACTTGTTTCCACATAAGACAGCCATTGAAAACTTGATGCTTGGGCCTACGGTCGTACAAGGGCAGAGCAAAGCACAAGCCCGTGAGCAGGCATTGGTACTACTTGAGAAAGTTGGATTGTCGGACAAAGCGGACCTCTATCCGTTTCAGCTATCTGGTGGTCAGCAGCAGCGTATTGGTATTGCTCGTGCGCTTGCTATTGAGCCGTCATTATTACTGTTTGATGAGCCAACCTCTGCGCTTGATCCAGAGTTGGTACAGGATGTGCTTGAGACGATGAAACAGCTCGCCTCTGAAGGTTGGACGATGGTCGTAGTGACTCACGAAATCAACTTTGCCCGCGATGTTGCCGATCATGTTGTACTGATTGAAGACGGTCATGTGGTTGAAGAAGGCAGTGCCAAGCAGCTGTTTGAAGACTCAAAGCATCCTCGTACGCAGGCATTTTTGCAACGTATTGAGCAGTAAAAACGTTTGTTTTTGCGTAAGTAATAAAACAAAAAGGCCCCAATCATGATGCAATGGTTGGGGCTTTTTTTATCGCAATAAATAGGACGTATTTCAAATAATAGACAGTAAACTATATTTTTTGTCGTTGCTTTAACCAGCGAGGTACGCGAGTAGCAGTACCATTTAATACAGCATTTAACAAAGCCGCCAGCAAAATAAGCGCCACACCCAGATATTGAATCCAAGACAAAGATTGATGCAGTAACAGCATTGCGAGCGCAATCGCAGTTAATGGCTCAAAAATCGTAAATACCGATGCACGAGTGGCAGGCAGCTTCTCTAATGCCTTCATATATAGCCCAAATGGCACGACAGTTCCCAGCAGTGACAATCCTAAAACATAGCCCCAAGTCATCAAGGGCAGATCTAATAGCTGATCATAAGTGTTATAGGTCTCAGGCAAGAGCAGTAGTACGCCAGCACTAATGATAATGGAAGTGAAAAATACCAGAGGGGCAGGGTGAGCATAATGCATCGCGCGCTTGCCCAATACGCCATATAACGAATAACACATTCCCGCTGATAGGCCGAGTAAAATGCCCCAGTTAACTTTTGCTTGTTCACCTAACATCGTTAAACCTACGCCAAACACCGCCATGAGTGCTAGCAACACTGATTTACGAGTAATGGACTCACTCAGTAAGAATTTTGAGAACAATAAGCTAAATACGGGCGCGGTATAGAGCAACGCAACGGCAGGGCCAGCGCCAACGTAACTGACCGCAAAAAAATAGCAGACCGACATACCAAGGACACCTATTAACGACTGCATCGCCAGTCCAAGCCACTGTTTTGGCTGTAATTTGATAAGGTGTGGCCACAGTGTTGGTAGCATGGCTAAGATGATAAAGGCTGCCGTGACGATGCGTAATATGGTTACTTGCCAACCACTAAACCCAATTTGGTTGAGATAGGTCGAGAATATACCCAACGTACCCCAACAAATAGCAGCCGTGATGATTTGAATGGTGCCTAGCCATGATTGGTGCGAGTGGTTCGTCATTCCGTTGTCGATGTTTGCCATACTGTTTTCTTCTTACGCTCTAAGTGACACAAGATGTTGTAAGATTGCTATTGATACAATCTCTCCAAGCAATACTGAAATAAGAAAAGACAACCTGATTAAAGGCTGTCTTTTGTTTGTTCTTTTCAGTCTATCACTAAAAGATAATAAATGACTACTAGGTCGTGTGCTAAATTCAATCAATAGTTATTCAAATTGCTAAAAAATGGCTAGCGTTTGCTAAATAACCTAAAGAATATCGAATAATTAACCAATATCACATTCGTGTTCGCACCATTTTTTTTATTTCTATAGTCTTTGTTAATCAATCCATAAAAAGAATGTTTGCTCTCGGAGAGCATTTTGCTGAATAAAGCACACTTTTTCCACTTGGGTTCTTGGCAGATGATCCGTATCAGCCCCGCAGTTTTTTGAGCGCTGTTTTATCCACTGAGTCTGCTCTTTTTTAAGATCAGCCGCCATATCTTCACCGTACAGGCGTCTGACTTCATTTCGCGTTACTCTGTAGCTTTCATTCAATGCTTTATCAGACGTGTTATATATCTGATCAATCAGAGCAGCTTGTGAAGCTAATGGTAGATAAGTCGCGTTTTCTTTGTAGGTGGCACTATAGGTATCGACTGTCCATTTACTTCTTATAGATATCTCATGGTTTGATGTATTTATAAACCCGTCAAAACCTTCGCCTTCAAAGGTATAACCCTGAAATCGACACGGGGTCACGCCATCTTTACATAAGCTATGCTTGGTTTGCGCAGAGTAGTATTTGACAGCATAGGGCGACTTACTAGGTTCTTGTGTTGTCTGCAATAGCCGTCCTAAATCAGGAGCGACTAGCAGCATATTGTTGCAAGTGACGCTTCCTTCTGCACAGCTCTCATAAAGGTTAAGACGTTGACCTTGGATGTTCATGCCCATTGTAAAGTTTGCCTGTACAGGAGCTACAGCCGAACTGACAGACGTCATTAGCATTAAGCTCAAGAGCAACGCAGTATGTCTGAGTAAGCTGGAAGTATTTAGGCTTGAGCTAGACATGGAGACGGACATATAGGTTTATACCTGCAGCAAGAAATTACTCAGCAATCGCTTAGCGCCTTCAGTGGCAAACGACTCAGGGTGAAACTGTACGCCTTGAATTGGATACTCTTTGTGCGCCAGTCCCATAATCTCATCACCAGTCAATGCTGACTCAGCAAAGCTCAATTCAGCACGGCTGTCATTAGCGACTACCGAGGTAATTGTCAGACAGCTTGGGATGGTGTCGGCTTTTACCACCAGTGAATGATAGCGCATGATCTCAAGCTCTTGTGGTAAGCCTTGATAGATACCTGAGTTATCATGGCGAATCGATGAGACTTTGCCATGCATCGGTACACTGGCGCGTACCACGTCACCCCCAAACACATGAGCAATGCCTTGCATACCCAAGCAGACACCTAATAGCGGTACAGTTTTGCCTAGTTTCTCAATGACCTCGCTACAGATGCCAAAGTACGCTGGATCATCAGGGGAGCCAGGGCCAGGTGAGATGATGATTCTATCAAGATTCATCGCTTCTACGTCTGCTAAAGTAATTTCGTTATTGCGTTTAACGATGACGCTGGCTTCTTTGTCACTGTCTAAGGTTTGCAAAATCTCACCCACATATTGGTAGAGATTGAAGGTAAACGAGTCGTAGTTATCGATAATTAAAACATTCATGGGTCATAAACTCTTTTGTAAAAATAGTGCTAGGTAAAATATGGTCAATTTATTCAGTACGTTTAGCTTCAATTATGATTGCATAAAGCTGTCTAATACGACTTTCATCGCCGATAGTTTACGCTGAATCTCTAAGTACTCATCAGCTGGGTTTGAGTCGTAAACGTTACCACCGCAAGTTTGGGCGTAAGCAGACTCGCCATTGATAAACAGACTGCGAATAGGAATGGCAAAGATACAATCACCATTGAAATTGAACGATCCTAATGCACCGCCATAAGCACCACGACCATCTGGCTCTAGCTCATTGATCACCTTAATGGCTTCTACTTTAGGTGCGCCTGATAGCGTCCCAGCAGGGAAGTTACTGGCAAGGGCACTAAACATATCTTCGTTAGGATGCAAGATACCAACGATTTCAGAAGAAATATGCTGCACGTGAGAGAAGCGTTTGATATCCATCAGGCTACGGACTTTTACTGTACCAAATCGTGCCACACGGCCAATATCATTGCGATGCAAATCGACCAGCATATTGTGCTCGGCAATTTCTTTGTCATCGTTGAGCAAGGCGCGGGCAAGCTTACGGTCTTCGATCACATCGGCGCCGCGCTTGGCAGTCCCTGCGAGCGGATAGGTTTCCATTTCACCTTGGCGCAAGCGAAATAGCAGTTCAGGAGACGCACCGATGATGCACTGCTGGGCAAATTTCATAAAATACATGTGTGGCGATGGATTGACGGCACGCAGCTTTTCATAAATCGGCATCTTGTCACCGGCAATACGATACTTAGACTTAAAGCCTACCTCGCACTGAAAGATACGCCCAGCGATGATGTCTTCTTTAACTTGCATGACGACATTGGCATGCTCTTCTTGGCTCATACCATCACCTAAAAACTCAACTTTAGGCGCTTCATAACTAGGCGTTGGCTCATCGAGTAGGGCTTTGATTTGCTCGATGCGGTTTTCTTGCTGAGCAGTTGGGTAATAAAAATAGAAAATTTCCCCAGTCATCTTATCTAGGGTCAATCCATCTAGATACACGCCAAACTTAAATGGTTCAAAGTCTTCGCTGGCTTTTGCATTAAGGCTAGGCTCAAAGAAGTTCACGCAGTCATAACCCAAATACCCGACCAGACCGCCGCTTTGGTCACGGGCGATGACATGCTGCGGTGTTATGTCACGCAGCAATTGATAAGGGTTGTCGGTTTGATAATGGCTTGTCTCAGCGGTTTTATTATCGGTAATAGCAAGCGTGTTGCGGTCTAAGGCTGCGATAGTCGTCACAGGGTCAAAGCCGATCGCATGATGGCGCGAGATGTGGCTGTCTTCGCCCAATGATTCGAGTAAATAGCAGGTATCAAACGCGCTTTCGATACGCTTGAATAATGCAAAAAAATCGATATCTTGCGTCAGTTTGATACGTTGTGGTTTGCTCGGGATATCGATAGGAGCAGGCTTGGTCTGTGTGCGAGTACTAGAGGTCATAACAAAGTCCGAAATGGTTCAAATATGTGTTGATTAATAATTGTTGATTAATAAGTGTGGGAGTCGTCAGTAAAAAGCTAGATAGTATCGTCGTCAGAGGCTAAGAGCGGTCTCTATGAGTGGCCAGTAACGCGCTGACATCATGGCTTTGCTTGGCCTTGGCACCACGAGAGACAGTGGCGATACCAACGCCTAGCTGCTCAGAGATATCACGTTGGGTGATGCCACGATCTAGCAAGTCAAAAATGCGAATACGATTGGCGATGTCATGCTGTTCTTTATCGGTCAGCAAGGCACTGAGCAGCTTTTCGATATCTGCGCTATCAGTACAGTTGGTCAAATGTTTCACTAAGCTCTGATAAGGATCGGTAGTCATAATAGGTCATCTTAGCCAAAGAAAATAGATAGGTCGCTTGTTGAGCGATTTTTCGCTGAGAACCATCTTGTTTCAGTATTCTAGTACAGTAGTACAAGAAATACAAGTGATAAGTTGAGTTAATAGCAGGCTGCTGTAGAAGTGATGATTTTTAAGCCTTGTTTATACAGATTCAACTCGTAGTCATTGTCATATTTGATAGCATATTTATAGTTGGTACCAAGCGTTGCTGTGTTTCCTTGGCATACTAAGCACTAGAATTGAGAATGTATAATATTAATTATTGCCAAATTGTTAATACTTAGTTATTATGCCTCTCATTATTTAAACGCTAATTATTATCATTAACATTAATCATGTTATTCGCACGATGATTTTAAGCGTTTTCAAGACATTCCATCTTCTGGTAGGCACTATTTTAAGAGTTATTTGACGACAACTTTTAAAAATTCTAATTTCTGACAGTAAACAAAGTGAGTAAATGTGTTATGCGCGAAGTAAAGTTATCTAGTCAATTGACAGTATTGTCTATCGGTGTCGCAGCTGTATTGTGGACACAAGCTGCCAGTGCCGCAACAGCAGCAGATATACCAAACACGACATTGCAGACTATTACTGTAACAGCAAATAGCTCAGTACGTGACGCTGTACAAGAAGACTCTGTCTACATAGATGACTACACCCCAGCTGCACAAGCCAGCCATTTGAGCGATTTTCTGGACGTTGTGCCAGGGGTAAGCGTGGGTGGTACCTCATCGGTCAACCAACGTATTCGTGTACGTGGTCTTGATGATACCAACCTAAAAGTAACGATTGATGGCGCACGTCAAGAAGGCGCGTTGTTCTACCATATGGGTGACGTCACTATTGATCCAGATCTGCTAAAACAAGCAGAAGTCGCTGTTGGTAATAACTCGGTGACGCTAGGTAATGATGCTATCGGCGGTGCGGTTGCTTTTGAGACAGTCGACGCGGCAGATTTACTCAAGCCAGGTCAAAAAGTAGGTGCTAAGCTGCATACAGGTTATGCTAGTAACAATGATGAACTGCTAACCTCAGCTACTGTGTATGGTGCGCCAACAGAAAATGTTGATTTACTGGCTTATTATGGTAAGCGCAATGCGGACGCTGGTGAAGACGGTAAAGGCCGTAAAATCCAAACGGAAAACAGCGAAGGCGAAAACATCCTATTAAAAGCGGGTGCTTATGTCGGTAGTGATCATCATGTAGGTGCTAGCTTTAGCCGTACCGAAAACAAAGGCAAGTTCCCATTACGTCCAGATTTTCCTGCTGGTGGCTGGAACCCAATCATCCCGCAGGAAGTCAAACGTGATACCTATGCGCTTGACTATGCTTACAACCCTGCCAACCAATTGGTCAATGTAGACGCCAATGTATATCAGACCAGCACGCAGATTTTGCGTAACTCTGATGGCGAACCTGGGTTTGAGTTTGATGCAGAAGTCCAAACCACAGGCGCAAAAGTACAAAACACCAGTATCATCGATAGCAGTATCATCAATGGTGTACCAGGGGTTCATAAGTTCATCGCTGGAGTTGAGCATTACAAAAAAGAATCTGAGATGACACGTGACTTTGGTAATGCGAGCACCGATGAAGCAACCAATACCTCAGTCTATCTAGAAGACCAATGGCAAATGGGTAAGCTTAGCTTAACGCCAGGCGTCCGTTATGACCGTTATGAGTCTCCAGAGTATGTATCTGCTGGCAAGACTTATGACAATGTCGTTGGCGCATTGGCTGCTAGCTATGAGATTGCACCGCGTACTCAACTATTTGCGAGCTATACGCAGTTATTTAATGGTCCAGATCTTAGCCAAACGATTTTTAATTCCGACGGTGTTGATACCTATGTGAACAATGAACTAAAAGCAGAAGAAGGTGACAATGCAGAAGTCGGTATTGCGACAACGCTGCGTGGTTTGACCATGGCTGACGACTCTTTAAAGCTGAGTGCTAAGTACTTTGAAACCAATATCGAAAACTATATTGAGTTTGTACGTGCAGGTGGTAGTAGAACTGGCATGAATTGTACCACTGGGCAACTAGGTACAAGTGCTGCCCCTGAAGCCTGCCAAGGTGTCATTAATAATGATGAAGATTTCAAAATCAAAGGTGTAGAGCTATCGGCCGACTATCGAGCAGATAACTTCAACATGGGGCTAAGCTATGCTCGTGCACGTAGCAAAGGCGAAGATACGGGTTACAATATCTCTTCTGTCAGTGGTAGTGGATCTGAGTCTGGCGACAAGTACATGGTCAACTTAGGTTACGCTCCAACCAATACTACTGAGCTTGGCTGGCGCAGTACTTATGTGGCCGATGTGACACCAAATACCGCTGGTGATGACAACGAAAAACCAGGCTATGACGTACACGATATCTTTATGACTTATACGCCAACTCAAATTGAAGGTTTAAAAGCCACACTAGGTGTATACAACATCTTTGATGAGACTTATGCAAGCCATGCGTCACGTAACTCTATTGATGATGACTATACTGATTTTGAAATGGGACGTAATATCAAAACGTCTTTGACTTATCAGTTCTAATCTAGCTTATCGAATTTCAGTCTAATCGTACTTATAAAGTCAGCTGTCTTATACGGGAGCTGGCTTTTTTTACGAGATTTTTGAGAGTGCGATTTATCTAAGAGTAGATGTTAAGTTGCTCGTTTGGTAGAAGGTGAGGCTACCGTATAAATAGTATATGAGTTAAATCTTATGCGAGCACTACGCCAATACTCTAAACAACAGCGAGCTATCATCGAAGCTCATTTATATATCTCAAATTATCAGGAAATGATTGTGAATGAATACGGGCATAGAGTAATCAAACGTCGAAATTCTGAAGCTGACGCATAATGTTTTTAACTGGCCGAATTATCATATTGGAAATATCGATAAGGTTTGACAGTGTAGCGCTTATACAACTGAAACTAACAGGCATTTCTATAAATATATTGAGCATCCATTAAACCGTTAACTGAACCACATATAAGAATGCAAACATTAATGATAATTATTATCATTAATGTTTGCATTCTTATATGTATCTTGCTAAAGTGTGTTTCGTTCATTACAGAACAGTTAATGGCTCTTTGCTCTATTCCATTTATAGAGACTTTTTAAACTAAATATTTAATTCGTTGACTAATGACAGTTACAGCGTCATCAAACTTTTAACCCTACTCAGTACATACCCTTATTCGTTTACTCTCAATAGCTAAGCCTCTTGGCGATATTTTAGTCATGTTTTTATAACATATATATTTACGGACACGTCTATCCGACAATCGTATGTCAATTTTAGACGTTTATTTATGTGTACTTGCACCGAGAATGCATCCGAAGCATTGCATAAAAAGTGGCTAAAACCATTCACTGACGATGAGATAAACAGGTATTAACGAAATTGTGCGCTTCAAGGAATATTACTTATGTCAAACCAATCAGGTTGCTCTGATTTCTCAGTCATCACTTCTCCAAAAAAACTTCAACGCGTCGTGACTGGTAAGCTTTTACTAAGTATCGCTGTGACTTCTATTCTTAGTAGTACCGCTTTTGCTGCCGAGGGTGATGAGGTAGCTGTGCAAGGGGCGACCGACCAAGAAGCTGTGCCTACAGCTACATTGGATACAATTGTGGTGCGGGCAGCAAGGGACGAGCTAGAACAAGCAGCAGGGCTGTCTATTATTAGTGAAGAAGCCATCGAAAAAGCATCAGTTTCTAATGATATTTCAGAGATTGTACGTAAGATGCCAGGTGTGAATTTGTCGGGTTCATCGACGTCAGGTCAGCGTGGTAACCAACGTCAAATTGATTTGCGTGGTATGGGGCCAAACAATACACTTATCTTAATCGACGGTCGTCCTGTCACTTCTCGCAATTCCTCACGACCTAGTCGTGGGAGTGAGCAAGACACGCGTGGTGACTCGCAGTGGGTACCACCAGGTGCTATCGAAAGCATCGAAGTATTGCGTGGTCCAGCAGCAGCCCGTTATGGCTCTGGTAGTATGGGCGGCGTGGTAAATATCATTACTAAGAGCCCGACTGAGCCAGAGTTTTCTATCAGTGGTCACTATGAGGCACCAGAGAGCGATCTAGAAGGCAGTAGCTGGCGT
The DNA here is from genome assembly GCF_044900935.1 of Psychrobacter sp. NPDC078501. Taxonomy (NCBI): domain Bacteria; kingdom Pseudomonadati; phylum Pseudomonadota; class Gammaproteobacteria; order Moraxellales; family Moraxellaceae; genus Psychrobacter; species Psychrobacter sp. NPDC078501. The sequence continues at coordinate 267,855 of NZ_JBJDOS010000004.1, forward strand.
ACCAATATCAATATGGCAGGTGCATTGACGGATAAACTGTCCTCTCGTACGACCCTTGGATATCATGATAGTGAAGCTGATGACCCTTCTATTAATGCAGCAGAAGCGCTAGATGACTCAGTAGCAGCAGGTACTGAAGGTGTCGAAAATATCGATGTGCGCCAAGTGTTTGAATACGCGATGGATGCGATGAATACGGTCGGTTTTGAAGTGAATTATAGCCGTCAAGAAAACCGCTGGGCGGGTGATTCATTGTTCCAAACCGTGAATGAAACGTTGATAGATGAGTTAGAAGGTGAAACAACGAGCAAAATGCAACGCTATGGCGCGGCGATCACACATCGCGGTGAGTATGATGACGCTAGTAGTAACAGTTTCATTGAGTATACTCGGACAGTTAATGAGCGTTTGGGTGAAGGTAGTGCGGGTGGTGGCGAAGGACAGATTGTCATACCTGACGATGGCGAAGATTTTGAGTGGACAGAGGCGACTTACGATACGCTAAATGCCAAATCAGAATGGGATATTTACTTTGATCGTCATACCTTGACTGCTGGTGCAGAGTTTCGCGGCGAAAAGCTAGATAACCCCGTGGTATCTGATTTGGCATTTGCAGATGGTTTTGATTTTGGTGATGTAGAGACCGATCCTGAACAGCGTGATCCAACTTCAGATGCTTATCTTATTGGTGTATATCTAGAAGATAACTACGAGATCACACCTGACTGGTATGTGACTCCAGGTCTACGCTTCGACTATCATAGCGAGGCTGGTAGTAATTGGTCGCCTAGTATCAATACTACTTGGCACTTTAGTCCTGATTGGTCAGTGAAAGGCGGCGTCAGTCGTGCGTTTAAAGCCCCATCGTTATATCAGCTTGATCCAAACTATATTTACTATACTGGTGGCAATGGTTGTCCATCTTGGGTACCTCTTGATGAAAGAGGTTGCCACGTATTAGGGAACCCTGACCTAGAAAATGAGACATCTTGGAATAAAGAGATCACCTTTACTTATGATGATGGTACTGGACTGAATGCAGGCTTGACTTATTATCACAATGCCTATGATAACCGCATTGGTGCTGGTACGGATCGTGTGGCGGTAGATACAGCGACAAATCGTTCTATTTTTCAATGGGACAATCAAGGTGAAGCAATTGTCGAAGGTTTAGAAGGTTTTGTACAAGTACCAGTCACTGACAATGTTTCGTGGTCTACCAATATCACCAGTAACATCCGCTCAGAGCGAAAAGACAATGGCGAGCCATTATCACTCATTCCTAAGTTCACTGTGAACACGGGTGTGGATTGGGATATTACGCCTCGCTGGAATGCCGACTTTGATGTGAGCTACTACGGCACGATTGAAGCCCCTACGATTTCAGTGACGACTGGAGAAGATAGTGGTGACCCGTTGCTTGATCGCGAACCGTATGCCATTGCCAACGTGAGCACTCGCTATGATTTGACTAAGGGTATAACCGTTGGTGCTGGTATCAAAAACTTATTTGATGAGGGTGTTTATCGTGAGGGTACCGCTACGAACGCAGGTGCACGTACGTTCAATGAACCTGGTCGTACTTATGTGTTCGACGTTAGCGTTGATTTTTAGGAGGTAGACGCAGAGTTTGTTAAGTTAGAAAAGGGTCTGAGCTATTTGCTTAGACCTTTTGTGTTGTTAGGGCAGGTTCTCATTTTCAAAATAAGCCCATGCCCCCGTAAATATTTTTAATAATTCAATAACTTACTATCACAATATAACAGCAGATTTATTTATGTCATTTAATTTTCGCTATAGCTGTCTTTGGATTCACCGTTATACTGGGCTTGCCATGGCAGCTTTTTTAATTATTACTGGTATTACTGGCACATTATTGGCATTTCATGACGAGCTAGATGATATCTTCAACCATAAACTGGCTCAGGTCGAGAAACAAAACGCATCACATCTGCCTATTGCAGAGCTTCATGATAAGGTCATCAGTGCGTATCCACAATATGCTTTTTCTAGCATGCCAACCTCGATAGCAGCAGAGAGGTCAGCCGTATTTTCGGTAGATAGAGCGCGAGGAAAAGCCGCCCAAAACCAACCAAAAGCACCGTTTCAACAAGTTTATGTCCACCCTTATACTGGCGATATCATTGGTACTCGTGATAGAGATGAGTGGGCATGGCACAACACCATGTGGAAAGTGTTTTGGTTACATCGCGATTTATTACTGGGTGATATTGGAAAATTGCTACTAGGGATTGTTGCGCTCGTGTGGACGATTAATTGCTTTATTGGCTTTTACTTAACGTTTCCTAGAGCGCTCAAGAAAAAAGCACAGAATCAAACCTCGCCTAAAAAACGTGCCTCCTTTTTTAAACGTTGGTTACCAGCGTGGAAAATCCGCCGCAAAACCAATCTCTTTAAGCTCAACTATGACCTACACCATGCCTTTGGGCTGTGGTTATGGCTCATACTGTTTGTCATCGCGTGGTCGAGTGTTGGTTTTAACCTAAGAGAGGTCTATCAACCTGTGATGCATACTGTCGTAGGTCTTGAAGGCAGAGAGGAAAGACAGGAGAACTCAAGAAAGCCATCAGAAAAAGCAGAACAGGCTTCTGGTGCAGAAACAGGGACTAGGGTTGAGGCTGTAAACAATGAGGTTGTCGATGTCGAAGCTGTTGATGTGGTCAACACAGCCAATAGCATTTCTTATTTAAGTAAGCAGGCAAACATCGCTGCCCAAAGCAAGGGTATGCTAGTACGGGAGTTTTTAGGCATACGCTGGATTGAGGATGAGGGTCAATGGCAGCTGCGCTTTAAGACAGATAAGGACATTGGTAAAAAAGGCGGTGCATCATCCATCACGGTCAATGCAAAAACGGGTAGCGTTGAACAGGTGAACTTTGGCTACCAAAACTCATCATTTGGTAGCAAAACTAACAATTGGTTGATGACTTTACATATGGGTCATATTGGCCATGGCATTGGCCACTTACTGTATCAAATATTTTTAGCACTGGTAGGTTTGGCTGTGACAATGTTGTCAGTTACTGGCGTCTATCTGTGGTGGAAAGGGCGTCAAAGTCGATTGAAGGCGTTGCAAAAGGGTAGGTAATATAGTGATATTTCTAGGGTATGTTTTTATTTAGATAGCTATCTGTTGAATCAAAAGCATGCCCTAGTTATAAATTTAATTGCAAAAATATTGTGTATGCTATCGAGACAGTAAAAATGAAGAAAGCAAACGTCTCACCTATCATGACCCATCTATGCCAACTATTATTTTCATCATAGTTCTTTGTGTAATCTACTGAAGAAATATCTTGAGTGAAATCCATAGGAATAACCACTAATCTTAGACCATATAAGGTCATTCCTAACCAAAAAAAGGTATTTGATATCTCTTTATTTAAAGCATTAAAAATGAATAAGCAAAAGCTAATTACTAAAACTAGTAGAGATAGATTTTTATAGTTTATCCATCGATTACTCAATAAAGCTTTATGCATCGACAATTCCTTTTTTCGTTTGCAAGATGCTGTACTTAAACCGCATCAACAATCACTGGACGACCCTGATGACTTAGGACAGTGACATCGACGTTGTATAAATCTTTCATCGTCTCTTGAGTAATAACATCAGCAGGGCAACCAACAGCCGTCACTTCTCCTGCTTTCATCGTAACCACAGTATCCGCAAACTGTGCCGCTTGGTTGATATCATGCAGGACGATTACCACGGTTTTTTGCTGATTGTGGCTAAGCTGACGTAGCTCACGCATCAGCCGACCAGCATGATACATATCTAGGTTGTTCAGTGGCTCATCGAGCAATAGATAGGGTGTATCTTGGCAGACAATCATAGCGATCAGCACGCGTTGACGCTGTCCACCTGATAGCGTTGACAAGAAACGCTCGGCAAGTGGCTCAAGCTCAAAGCGTTCGAGGATTTCCTGTACTTTTTGCTGATCGTCTGCGGTTGGTTGCCCTTGATGATAAGGGTAACGACCAAACATCAGTAGCTCATGTACGCGCAGTCGTCCTTGCACATGATTGTCTTGCCCAAGCATAGCGACAGTTTTGGCCAGTGTGCGCGCCTGACAGCTGACAATGTCACGTTCCTCATTATCTACAGCGAAGCTCACCTGCCCAGATTGCAGCGGTTGCAAGCGAGCCATAACAGAAAACAACGTAGACTTTCCAGCACCATTAGGCCCAATCAAAGCAATCACCTGCGCCGTTGGTAGGGACAACGTAATGTCATGCAAGATTTGTTGTTTGCCAATATGGTGAGAGATATTATTCAGTTTAATCATAGTCAGTCTTATTTAAAAAGTCTTAGGGTTTTCTCTATCAACAGAATCAGCTAAATAAACAATGTCGGCTAAGTAATCATAAAGAACGACGTTGAGACATAAATATCAATGCTAAGAACATCAATCCACCTGCTAGCTCTATCACGACGGACAACACGCCTGCCATATCTAGCACTTGCTCAAAGATAGTCTGACCCAGTACTAAGCAAATCATAGCGACCAAGCTGACCAATATCAGCCGCTCAGTGTGATACATATGTCGCGCGATACGATTGGTCAATGCGCAAACCAATAGACCAAAGAAAGTCACTGGACCGACCAGTGCAGTAGCCGTGGCAACCAGTACAGCGATGACAGTTAATAGACCAAATGCTAAACGTTGATAGTTGATACCAAGATTGACGGCTTGTGCTTGTCCAAGCATCAATACATCGCACTGATAACGCCAGCGCCATACAAATATCGCGGTGATGGCACAGATAAATAAGCTGATACCTAGTAGCTGAGGGTTGACCGTATTGAACTGCGCGTAGCTGGCAGACTGTACGACCACAAAATCATCAGGGTTAATCAGCCGTGCAATGAGTGCTGATAAACTGCGAAATAACACGCCAAAGATAACGCCCACCAATATTAGCCGCGTCAGATCCTGACTGCTTTTAGAAAATAATAACTTAAACAATAATAAAGATGCCCCAAACATCAGGACAATCTCTAGCGTGAACTTGGCAATAGGATCGAGACTGGTAAAGCTAATCGCACCTAAAAAGAAAACCAGTAAGCTCTGCAACAGAACATAGAGTGAGTCAAACCCAAGTAGGGAGGGCGTTAGAATTGGATTGTGAGTCAACGTCTGAAACAGTAGCGTCGACACGCCAATCGCATAGCCAACCACCATTAGTGCCAACAGTTTTTTGCCGCGTAATGGTAGTGCAAAGTCCCAATAGCCATTGACATTGAGTGTCATAAACAAGTTCATCGAGATAAGTAGAATAATAGCTGCTATGGATTTTGGATGGGCAGCTATCCATGCCCAAAGCTTTGCCAAATGACCTTGTGCAGCGGCTGAATACTGACCATCTGCTGAAGATGAATTATTTACCGCTGTGCTGGTTCTGGTAGCATCAGTCTTGGTGGAAGTAAGCTTAGTTGATGAGAACATACAAAAATCCTATGGTGCCAAGCTTATCTAATAAGGCAAAAAATGAACGACGGTAAGTGAGTACTGAAAATTAATACACAGTTAGTGAACATAGTGCTACTGCTCAGCCGGTGCACGTAATAACAGCCATAAAAACAGCACCGTACCAACCACACCAAAAATAGTGGCGACCGGCACTTCAAATGGATAGCGAATAGAGCGCCCGATAATATCGCACAGCAACACCGCTGAAGCACCAAGTAGGGCAACTGCTGGCAAGCTGCGACGCAACTTATCTCCCATTAGGCGGCTCACAATGTTTGGCACAACCAGCCCAATAAAAGGAATCATGCCCACAGTCACGACCACGACAGCGCTCATCATGGCTACCATACCCACGCCAATCCAAGTGACTTGACGCTTACTAATACCCAAGTTCAAGGCGATATTGTCACCCAAACCGACGATGGTCAGCTTGTCGGCAATAATATAAGCCAGCACACACAGTCCACCCGTGAGCCACAATAGCTCATAGCGCCCTGCCAATACGCCTGAGAAATCCCCAAACTGCCAAACACTGAGCATCTGTAATGATTCCGTTTGATAGGCGATAAAGGTAGTGACGGCTTCAATAATGCCACCAAAGACAATGCCAATCAGCGGAATCATCAAGAAATCAGTAGGCGGAATGCGATGAATGATCAGCATAAATAGCATCATGCCAAAAACGGCAGCGATGGTTGCCACGCCCATTTTGACAATGAGCGCACTGGCAGGGAACAGCAGACTGACCACCAGCAAACCAAGTGCAGCACTTTGAGTCGCACCAACCATGGATGGCTCTACAAAGCGGTTTTTTAGCACCACTTGGATAATCATGCCAGCCACAGCCATCGCAATACCAGTCAAGATAATGGCGATGGTACGCGGTATACGGCTAACCAATAGCAGCGAGCTATCGGAATTGGCACTCTGAGTCAGCAGACTCTTCAAGATACCTGACCACGAAAAGTCAGCCACCCCAATAGATAAGCTCAATAACACCAAAAGCCCCATAAGAATGAGGCTTGCTGTATTGATGAACCACGGTGGTATGACAGTACGTCGATGTAACGCATTGCCAGTACCGCTCTGCCAACTTGACGCTGATGTAGCAGTACTGGATTTGAGCCTAGCATGAGTACGGTGTGAAAATAACGACATAATCTCTACTGGCTTAAAAATGAGCAGGGTTAACGGTAATAATTACCTACTTGAGCAATAATATTTTTTATAAGCAACGACGTTACTTAGCGTTAGTAAAAGCATCTTTAATCGTCGTTAGATCCTGCATCCACTGGTAGTAACCGCCAAATGCTAAGTAAGAATCTGGGCTCAAATAAACCACTTGCTGCTTGCTCCATGCATTGCTCTGGGCAACCAATGGATTGTCTAATACAGCCTTGGCACCAATACCGTCTTCACCAATTGCGGCACTACGGTCGATGACAAATAACCAATCTGGATTGGCTTTTTGGATGTATTCAAACGATATTGGCTGACCATGAGGCGCATCGGCAATTTTGTCATCTGCCATTGGTACACCTAACACAGTATGGATAAAACCATAGCGAGACTTTTCACCATAGGCTGACATTTTATTACCATTGACCATGACGACTAGGCCAGTGCCTTTATTTTCTTTTGTTAGACTCTTGGTCTCAGTGATGAGTCCATCGATGTTCTGTTGTAACTTTGCGGCTTGATCGCTTTTACCAAACAGTGCACCTAAATCATGCAGGCGCTGCTTGCTTGACTCATAGATATTGGCTGTATCAATACTCATGTCCAATGTCGGCGCGATACTTGATAGCTCGTCGTATTTTTCTGCCATGCGTGAACCGACCAAAATAGCTTGCGGCTGCATCGCATTCAACGCTTCAAGATCTGGCTCAAACACAGTACCTACCGATTTTGGATCAGGTTGCGTCTCTGAGTGTAGGTTCTTTAGTAATAGACCTCCAGGCATACCATCGACCGCCACATCTAGCGCGGCCAAGTCTTGCATCAACGTCATGTCATAGACGACAAGTGGCGATGGGTTCATAGCCAGCTCAACATCACCTTTTACAGTATTGACCATGATTTTCTCAGCAGATACAGCGTCGTTATTAGCAACGTTCTGTGATTCATCAGCCGTTGGGTTTTCGGTTTTGGCGTCTGCTGGCTCAGAGTCATTAGATTCAGGCGAGCTACATCCTGCCACTACCGTAGCTAATAACGCTGTCATGGCAGCAGTCAGTAATGGACGTTTGAAAAAAGAGGCGGTAGATCTGCTAGATAATAAAGGTGTCGGCATAATGAACTCGGTCTATCAAAAAATGTTTAAGCAATTGTCTAAAATAATTGCAAATGAATAACGCTAAAAATATTAAGTCTGAAAGATGCTTGAGATAAAAAGCATAAAATAAATAGTCTACTAAGTACCAATTACTAACTGTTTATGCGAATAGTTTTTATAAAAATAGTATGAGTAGACAACACAGCCGTTATAATAAAGTAGTTGAGACTCATTATCAATATAAATGATAATGGTTTTTATTAACAGTACTTGTTATATTAAACGCTACGTATCATTTGATGAAAAGATAAGGTTCATAGTAGTGAGGTATAAAAGTAGGTAACGTTCATAAAAATGAGCGTTGTGATAGGTAAAACCACTAAGCAACATCACGTGTCAGAGATGTATTAAATAGCGAAAATATTGTAAATTATTATTGATAATAATTATCGTTTGCATTATTATCTACGCCATTCTACTCTGAGTAATAAACATTAGGCTTTTATGAGTTCAACGGATTTAGACGCGCCACCACTTAAGTCGTTATTGCTAGCTATTGTTGCAGTACTAGGACTCCATGTGCTTGTCGCAATTGCACTAGTGGCAATAAAAACGCCTGAACTCAAACCTGAGCCAAAAAAAGAGATGTCACCACTTGAGATAAAGTTTGTGTCATTACCGGCAAAAACGGTCTCAACTGAAGTAGAAAAACAAACAGTCACAGCCAAAAAAGAAGTACAGCCTGAGGTGCAAGTTCAGCCAGCGCCGCAACCTGAACCTAAGCCTAAAGAGCCGGTTAAACAACCAACAGAGACACCCGTAAAACCAAAAGAGCCTGTTGTAAAAAATACAGAGCCGAAAGTGACGCCTGTGATAGCGTCAGAAAAGCCTCGTCCTGATACCAGTCAAAAAGTAGCCCCAAAAGAGCCGCTACCGAAACCAAAGGTTGATAACTCAGCAGCCGAAGCACAACGTCAAGCAGCTGCCCAAGCTGAATCAGAGCGACAAGCTAGAAAAGCTGAGCAAGAAGCACAAGCTAGGGCAGAGCAAGAAGCCAAAAGAGTCGCCGATGCCAAAGCTGCCGCTCAAGCGAAGGCTGCCGCAGAGGCCGCCGCTGCACAAGCAAGAGCTGAGGCAGAAGCAGCAGCTGCTTTAGCACAGAGTAATGAGCCTGTGAGCTTTACTGCCAGCTCAGCCAACTGGGCATCTGCGCCAAACTTTAGTTTTCCTGAGCGCGCCGCACGTAGGGCCCGTTCTGGTGATACGCTCAACGTTGTCTTAGTATTACGAGTCAACAAACAAGGCGGCATCGATAACGTGCGAGTTGCTCAATCATCAGGTAATCCGCTACTAGACAAAGAAGCCCGACGTCAAGTTCGATCTGGCAAGTTCAAACCCTTTACTAAGAATGGCGTACCCGTGGTAGGTGATGTGACCTTACCGATCAGTTACGCTGTTCCTTGATGGTTCATACTTTATAAAAACGTATTTATTCATCATTTTTCATTATAAAACTAAACATGATATTTACCTCAGTATCATGTAATGGCATTACACATTAAGGAGTCTGACATGGACTTTATGCAATACTGGCAAATCAGCGACATGGTGACAAAAACGTTGTTCTTTTTGTTGCTTGCGTTATCTATTCTCTCTTGGGTGACAGGTATCGTCCGCGTATTGCAAAGCCGTAAGCTGGCGACCAATGTAGCAGATGATTTGAGTCAGCAATTACAAGACAAACAGTCTGACTTGGCTGGTACTGATGCTGCCACTCGCCGCTTGGTGACTGAGCAGACTTTGCTCAAGCATATCGGTCGCTATCGCTTTGCTAGTGAGCGCGGTCTGCCGATTCTTGGTACGACGGCAGCGATTGCACCGTTCATCGGCTTGTTTGGTACGGTATGGGGTATTTTCCATGCCTTGCACAATATCGGTATGAGTGGTCAGGCAGGATTGGGGCAGGTTGCAGGGCCAGTCGGTGAAGCTCTAATTATGACAGGTCTTGGTATTGCAGTAGCGATTCCAGCTGTGGTGTTTTATAACCTTGCAGTACGTATCAATCGCCGCATAATGTATCAAGCCAACGATAGAGCGCACGATTTATTGGCGCAATCAACGGGTCTTGTAGATACTACCAAGGTAACTGCGAGCAATCATGTTAGCGCCTCACAAGTGCATGCTGCGACAAGCAGTCGTTCAACGACGAGCGAGACGCAGCATACCAATAACTACAGTAATTCTGTGCCAAAGCAGCTATAGATAGTACTAGTTCTACAGATACTGATTTTGTAAACGTTAGGTCTGTAAACATTAAGGCTGCAAGCGCTAGGTCTGTAAAGGCTCAAACGACAAGTCGACAAACCGTCAAAAAACGGCTTGGCTGTGTGAAAATAACCAAAAGCATTGAGAGTAACTATGGCATTTCAATTGGGTGATGATGACGTACGAAGCATGGATGAGATGAACCTCATTCCGCTTATCGATATCATGCTGGTATTGATGATTATATTTTTATTGACAGCGACCGTGTTGAATCCGACAGTGCCTTTAGATTTGCCAGAGACTAGTGCCGCGCTCAATGAAACGCCGCCAGAAGCGATTCAAGTCAGCATTGATAAAGACGCGGGGATATTCTGGGATAGTGACCCAATCAGCATGGAAGAATTAGAGACACGCTTGCAGCAACAAGGCGCGACTGGTAAGAACCCAGCGGTACAGTTACGTGCGGATAAAGAAGGCAAGTACGATACGGTTGCTCAAGTCTTAGCAGCGGCAAGTAACGCTGGACTGACCAAAATCGCATTTGTGAATGAGTAGCTTAGTCGCTAAATACTGAATAACTTAAGCATTGAATAGTTTAAGCACTGTGAGTTAGTACTAGTAGCTTTAACTTTATATGAGAAAACTGGCTAGATAAATCAATAGCCCGACCAGTAAGACAACCAGCACCGCTATAATAAAAACAATTAAAATAATAAAATTTTCTCCAACCTCATTAACTACTTAAACCTCAAATTAAGTCGTTAGTGAGGTTTTCTTTTTTTACCAGCCATAGCCAAATGGACGATAGCCGTAACCGAAACCTGCATGTCTGTAGTCAAATGGGTAAGGTGAGCGTAAGTAGTCGAGATCGCGCTGACGGATATAGTAGTAGCGCCCTTGAGAGTAAGCTTCTTCTAACTTCTCAATACCTTCTAACGGACAGACAGGTTGCCAGTCATAGCCTTCGCGACCGAGCTTATAAGCATTCAGTTCAGTACAGTAGTTTTTGAGACCCTGTTGACGGCCTTGCTCCCATTGGATACGGTTAGGGCTAGCACCGCCGACACTGGCGCAACTATTGGTATAGTGACCGAAGTAAGCACCTGAACGACCTTGTGAGCCATCAGCGTAGCCGACTTCTTGCCAGTTGCTGCTTTGACACTGCTGCGGGGTTAGGCTCTGAGTCGTGGCACAGCCTGATAATGTCAGTACGACCGCGCCAAGTAGCGATAGGCTCATGCCTGTTTTGCTCATGACTTTACTCATCAGCTTGCGAGCGTGATAAGCGCCCGATGAGTTTGACTCAATAAGATAATTCATAATAAACCTGCGCGCGTTTAAAATTATGGTTTATCATAGCACTTTTTTGGGCTGACCACTTTTCGTATCTGGTTTTTATAGCGTGCTGTGTTCGGTGATTTTATATACGCTAAATAGCTGATTTAATAGCGTAACCTGCTAAATTATCTTATGCTTTAAAAGCACTTGTTGCACCGCGATTGGACGACTACGCTTGATTTTTAACGGTTCGTGCTCATTATAAGCCCTTATATATCGTTGTTTATTATCGTACTAATCGCAAAACTATATGTACTATTTATAAATAGCGGTTCATTAGCGATATTTATCGCTATATCTCTTAGTATCTTTTTCATTTAGTCAAAAGGCCAGACCATCATGGGAACATTGATTGGCGTTATCATTGTACTATTCGTATTAGGGAGTATGATGGCGCTCAAACCGAACGGTATCGATCAGCGTTTGGATAAGCTGCGTATGACCGCGCGTCGTTTACAGCTCAATCCAAAGCTCGTTTCGTGCCCTGATTGGATCAAAGGCCGTGACAATGAGTATGGCCGCGGTATGCTTGGACAGTACTGCCTGATATTTGAAAACACTAAACTGCCGCATACCCGTTATCAAGTGATTGATGGACAGTGGCGACCAGACAGTAGTTTTGTTGATACCAGTACAGATGATAAAACGCTTACTATTCCCAGTGCGATTCGTTCTAGTCAAATCAGCAATAATCCGACGGTTAAAAAGACTGATTTTAGCTTGGATCAAGTGCCGTTAGAGCTGCCAGTAAGTATCGAACCGTTTGTTAAAGGTCTATTGACCAAGGCCAATAGCATTATTATTTATTGGGAAGATATTGCTTATGTACGTCCAGCATCTAATCCTACGTATCATCAAAAACGGATCGAAGCGGACTTATTAGTGCTCAAACAAAACCTTGAGAAGTGGGCGCTACAGATGCAAAAAAAAGCATAAACCTAGTAAAGCGTTTTTTCGTCTCCATTAAAGGGCAATATGCAAGCGGTTTGTCATATTCCAATTATTTAAAGTTGACAGTTTAACGCTTAGCAGTGTAACGTCTTTATAACTATATCTTTATTTTATGGTTATTATTTGTTTTATAACCTTTTTTATCAGCAGCGATTATTACTATAAATAGCTGAACCATGGTCAAACCATGAGTATCAGCTTCCATAAATTGCCGTGCTGCTGAATTTAATCTTACTTTTAATTTACTTATATTATGGTGTCGTCAAACATGGCAAAAACCACAACCAAAAAAAGTCCAGCACCAGCTGCTGACAGCCCAAAGGGTAAGTCTTTGGTGATTGTAGAATCACCAGCCAAGGCAAAAACGATTAATAAATACCTTGGTGATGACTTTATTGTGCGCTCAAGTATCGGTCACGTCCGTGATTTGCCGGTCAGTGCGAGCAAAAGCGCAAAGAAAGCAACGACCGCTAAAAAAGATGACAGTCTGACCAAAGAAGAAAAAGCGCAGCAAGCACTGGTACGCCGCATGGGTGTAGATCCAGAGCATGACTGGGCAGCAGTCTATGAAGTACTACCAAACAAAACCAAAGTCATCAAAGAGCTTAAAGCATTAGCCAAAGACGCTGACAAAATCTATCTGGCAACGGATATGGATAGAGAAGGGGAAGCGATTGCTTGGCATCTAAAAGAAGTCATCGGTGGCCCTGATAGCAAGTATCAACGTGTGGTCTTTAACGAGATTACCAAGTCAGCTATTCAAAGTGCGTTTAAGCAGCCTTCGAAATTAGACATTGACCGCGTGAACGCGCAGCAAGCGCGTCGGTTCTTGGACCGTGTTGTCGGCTTTATGGTATCGCCATTATTATGGCAAAAGATTGCTCGAGGGCTGTCGGCAGGTCGTGTACAGTCAGTCGCTATGCGCTTGGTCGTTGAGCGTGAGCATGAAATTCGCGCGTTCATTCCAGAAGAGTACTGGCAGATTCATGCTGATACACACATCGCCAATGGCAAAGCCAAAAAAACCTCAGACGCCGAGCAAATCGGTATACGTTTAGAGGCGACCAAACAAGGTGGAAAAACCTTAAAGCTTGGTAATAAAGAGCAGACCGATAAAGTCTTAGAGGTACTCAAAGCAAGCGACTTTATCGTTAAAGAGCGTGAAGAAAAACCAACGCAATCACGTCCAAGCGCACCGTTTATTACTTCGACCTTGCAACAGGCTGCTAGCACGCGCTTAGGATTCTCTGTTAAGAAAACCATGATTTTGGCGCAGCGTCTATACGAAGCGGGTCATATTACTTATATGCGTACCGATTCGACATTTTTATCAGGCGACGCGCTTGCTGCTGTCCGTGGTCATATCGAAGACAGCTATGGCGCAAAATACGTACCAGAAAAACCAAATTTCTATGGTAACAAGCAAGGCGCACAAGAAGCGCATGAAGCGATTCGTCCTTCTAATGTCAATATGAAGTCAACGCAGCTCAAAGGTGTTGAGCGTGATGCAATACGTCTATACGAGCTAATCTGGCGTCAATTTGTGGCGTGTCAGATGTTACCTGCCAAGTATCTGTCAGTGAACCTGTTTGTAGGCGCAGATGATATCGAGCTAAAAGCCCGTGGCCGTACCATGGTGTTTGATGGCTACACAAGAGTGATGCCACCGGCCAAGACTGACGACACGTTACTGCCTGATGTCAAAAAAGGCGATAAGTTAAATCTAGATAAGTTAGATCCGAGTCAACACTTTACTAAGCCTGCGCCTCGCTATACTGAAGCAAGCCTAGTAAAAGAGCTTGAGAAAAAAGGTATCGGTCGTCCATCGACGTATGCCTCAATTATCTCAACCATTCAAGATCGTGGTTATGTGAAGCTTGAAAACAAGCGTTTATTTGCCGAAAAAATGGGTGATATCGTCACTGATAGATTGACAGCTAGCTTCCCAGACTTAATGGATTATACCTTTACTGCTGCGTTAGAGGACAAGCTCGATCATGTGGCAGAAGGTGATCAAGATTGGAAAGATGTGCTTGATAACTTCTATGGTGAGTTCAAAACCACTCTAGAGCGTGCCAAAGAAAAAGACGGCATGCGTCCAAACGATCCGACTGATGTGCCAGATGTCCATTGTGATATCTGTGATCGTCCGATGCAATTGCGTACAGGGTCAACAGGTGTATTTTTAGGCTGTACTGGCTACAATCTACCGCCGAAAGAACGTTGTAAAGGTACCAAAAATCTAATGCCAGTTGAAGCATTCGCCAATCTAGATGATGCGGAAGGTGATGACGAAGCGGCAGAAGTTAAAGATTTGATGGAGAAAAAACGCTGTCCGAAATGTGGCACGGCGATGAATGGTTACATCGTAGATGGTGGTCTCAAACTACACATTTGCGGTAACAACCCTGATTGCGATGGTTATATCCTAGAAGAAGGCAAGTTTGAAGTTCCTGGCTCAGATGCACCAACCATTGACTGTAACAAGTGCGATGGGCAGATGGAGCTTAAAACAGGACGCTTTGGTCCGTACTTTGCTTGTCAGAACTGTGATAACACGCGCAAGGTACTAAAAACAGGCGAAGCAGCGCCGCCGCGTATGGATCCAATCCATCTGCCAGATCTAAAGTCGACCAAGCATGACGATTATTTCATTTTGCGTGAAGGGGCGGCTGGGATGTTCTTAGCAGCGTCTAAGTTTCCAAAAGTGCGCGAGACACGTCCGCCAAAGCTGGCTGAGCTACGAGAAATCAAAGATAAAATGGAAGACAAGTTCCAGTATCTATTTGCAGGACCAGATGAAGATCCTGAAGGTAACCCAACGATCTTACGCTGGTCACGTAAGAAAAAAGAGCAGTATATTGGCTCTGAGAAAAACGGCAAGGCCACACGTTGGGGTGTGTACTGGCGTAAAGGTGAATGGGTAGAGGAGTAACTATAGTTAAATCCAATATAATGCTTTTATAGCGTCAGACTCATTCAATGTGCTACAGGTACAATTTGCATTGGTCTTTCTCGTATTAGCTTTATATTGGCTTAAACAAACCCAAAAGTTACTTCCAATAAAAAACCCTCTTATAATTTAAGAGGGTTTTTTTTGCTTATAATATTTCTTTTAAGCCATGTCTACGTTTGCAGACTTAGCCTAAGTCCATAGGTTTGGTCAATATTAGTTTTTTACGATGATACCGCAACCAATACGATCGCCTGCATTACCTGAAGGCTGACTGGTATAGTCGTCAACGCCAGCATGTACGATAAAGGCCAAACGATTTACGCTATATTTACCTGCTTCAGTCGCTGCGATTTTCTTATTCACATAGTTAATAGTAGCAACACCATCTTCATTAGCAGTTAAGTTTGGCAAGTCACCAGCATGGCCATTCATATCATCTGGATTAGAGTGTGGCTTGTTATCTGGGTTGAAGTGACCGCCTGCTGCTTTACCCATAACGTCACAGCTGCCTGTTTCGTGGATATGTAATGAGACAGTTCTACCTGGCTGTAGGTTAGTAAGTTTACCGTAAACTTGGACGCCGCCATCGACTGGACGTAAGAAAACTTGACCAACTTCTTTCTTCTCACCATCTACTGTTTGTATGGTTGATTTTAGCGTCGGCTGTGCTAAAGGATTACCCGTTTGCATTTGACTCTCTACGGTCTGGCAACCAGTCATTGCTAACGCTGAACCGCATAATAGGGTACTTGCAAGTAATGTCTTATTCATTATTATCTCCAATTGTTTGAGTTGTTATTTTTAATCTTCATTAAAGCCACGAATATCTATCGTTATTGTTCTATGAAAATCGGTGTCAATATTCGTTAACATCGGAGTCAGTATAGCCAAGCTAACTCTATAGTTATTCATCAAATGCGAAACAATCAGTTAATAAATGTAAGTATCGTATGGGTTTGAAAAACGAGACAATATAAATAACCCTTGAAATTAAATGGCTTTAAATGCGTGAGAAACCTACTAAGAAAGCTACGAACTGCAAGCAAATGAATAATAAACAAGCGTAAAAAAGCCGCCCATCATTGTGATGAGCGGCTTCCTAATCTATAGGACGAGTTTAATAAAGGTTCAATTAATTGTGCAGTGCTTTGCCAGAAGTTTTATCAACGGTCACTTTGGCAGGTTTGATTGGTGTTGGCATACTGACCAAAGCAACCTTTAAGATTTCCTCAATCGTGGCGACTGGCTGAATGGTTAAGCCTTCTTTCACGTTATCAGGGATGTCAGCCAAATCTCGCTCATTGGTCGCTGGGATTAAGACGTGCTTGATACCGCCGCGATGTGCTGCGAGTAGCTTCTCTTTGAGACCGCCAATACGTAATATCTTACCGCGTAAGGTAATCTCACCTGTCATCGCAATATCTGGACGGATAGCAATACCTGTCAATGCAGAGACGAGCGCTGTCGTCAGTGCACCACCAGCAGACGGGCCGTCTTTTGGTGTGGCGCCTTCTGGCATATGGACATGGACGTCTGTTGTTTTAAACGTCTCGTAGTCGATACCTAAGCTATCACCGCGAGCACGAACCACACTCATAGCCGCGCGAATCGACTCTTTCATTACATCGCCTAGTGAACCGGTAAAGCTAAGCTCGCCTTTACCTTTCATACCGACCGCTTCGATGGTCAATAGCTCACCGCCGACCTGAGTCCATGCAAGACCAGTAATACGACCAATTTCAGGCTCTTCTTCAGCCAGACCGTAGTCATACTGATGTACACCTAGATAGTCATCGATATTTTTGTCATCGACGGTCACTAGCTGACGTTCTGCTTTTTTCGGAGCACGCGCGCCATGAGTTTCAACCGAACCGCGAACCACTTTACGGCAGATTTTGTTCACTTCACGCTCAAGGTTACGGACACCTGCTTCACGAGTATAGCTACGTACGATGCTGTGCAATGCTGCTTCAACAATCTCAATTTCACCTTCTTTGAGACCGTTTTGCTTAATCGCTTTTGGCACTAGGTATTTCTGTGCGATATTAACTTTTTCTTCTTCGGTATAACCCGGCAGACGAATGACTTCCATCCGATCAAGAAGCGCCGCTGGAATATCCATGCTGTTGGCAGTACAGATGAACATCACTTGCGACAAGTCTAAGTCCATGTCTAAATAATGGTCGTTAAACGTATCGTTCTGTGATGGATCCAATACTTCAAGCAATGCTGACGCTGGATCACCGCGGAAGTCTTGCGCCATCTTATCGATTTCATCCAATAAGAATAGTGGGTTTTTGACTTCTACTTTTGCCAATGACTGAACAATTTTACCTGGCATTGCACCGATATAAGTACGGCGATGACCACGAATCTCGGCTTCATCACGTACGCCGCCAAGCGCCATACGTACAAACTTGCGACCCGTGGCACGGGCGATAGATTCGCCTAATGAAGTTTTACCAACACCTGGAGGACCGACGAGACATAGAATTGGACCACGAAGTTTCTTCACGCGTGATTGCACGGCGAGGTACTCTAAGATGCGGTCTTTTACATCTTGCAAACCATAATGGTCTTCGTCTAATACTGTTTTGGCTTTGTCTAGATTGATAGATACTTTGGTCGTCGCATTCCACGGCGTGTCCAAAATCCATTCAATATAGTTGCGCACCACTGACGATTCGCTTGATGCAGGTGGCATCATTTTGAGCTTTTTGAATTCTTGTTCCGCTTTTTTGCGCACATCTTCTGGCAAGTCAGCATCTTCTAAACGCTGCTCTAGCTCAGCCGCATCATCTTCACCGTCGAACGCACCGTCATTCATATCTGACAGCTCATTTTTGATGGCTTTCATCTTCTCGTTCAAGAAGTATTCGCGCTGATTGTCTTCCATTTGCTGACGGACAGCATCTTGGATATCTTGTTCGATGTTTTGCTCAGCACTTTGCTTGACCAGATATTCAGTCAAAGTGTTGATATGCGTTTTGATATCGTCTTCTTCTAGGAAAGACTGCTTGATATCAAGATCCATCGACACACGAGTTGAGATGAAATAAACCAACTCAAGCAAGTCGTCGATACGCTTAGCCACACGAGTCAGCTCACGTACATTGCGAAGTCGCGCATCTGCATAGCTTTCGAATAGTGTAGTTAACGCTTGAATGGTGTTTTTCTGTTGGCTCTCATCCATACTGACATCAAGGTCGGCACGTTCAAATCTCGCCATCAATAAATCATCATGGCCTTCTATGTTATCGACACGAGCGCGGTATTGACCTTCGATCAATACTTTAATGCAGTTCTCATCGCTGTCATGTGGCATAGTGCTGACGATGCGACACACCGTACCGTACTGATACAAGTTATCTTGATCAATATCTTCGGTCAGTGAGTCTTTTTGCGCGACTACCAATACTTTGTTGCCATACTCAGCTTGTGCCAGCTCAACTGCTTTCACCGATGGCGCACGTCCCACAAACAATGCAATCTGCATGTGTGGATAGACGACGACGTCACGTAATGCCAGCAGTGGCAGATAGCTTTCATCTTCATTGTCTTTGACAGCGTTAGACGAGGCATTTGACGCATCCGTAGATGAGCTTTCTGTCTCATTATTCGCGTCAGCACTGATATTAGCGTCAGTGTCAGTATTTACATCAGACGTCGTGTCAGTGTTCAGGGCAGATGATAAATCGATGTCGATGTTGTCTTTATCAATATTATGTTCACTCATATGTTTTTCCTCGTTCCCCAGACTTGTAAAGTCAAGTTCGTGGTTCATGTTTAGATAAATGGTGCTCACGAAAAAAATTGCAAGGCTGAATGGTGAAGTCGCCTGCTTATCTTTGTTAAATAGTTGTCTGAGCGTCCAGTTATTAATGCAATCAATGTTACCAATGACATGTCGTCAACGGTATAACTGGTCTATGAAGGATAAAAACAGTCAGAAATTAGAGAAGAGGGTTTAGATGTGTAAATGATATTTGGCTGCTTATGATGATGTCTAATCGGTTCTATGCGTAGGCTTTATACCCAAAATAAGGTAAACTGGCGCGCGTCTAAAACAGGCTCTCATATTGAGACGTTTTAGACAACAGAGCGATATTCATTAGTTTCAATATTCATAGGTCTCACTAAGACCAAAGTATAAAGAACAAGGGGCAACACATGGCCATCAATGCAGTATTGCTAGCAGTTATTATTATGCTAGGACTGTCACTTTCGCGAGTGCACGTGGTGCTCAGTTTATTAATCGGGGCGCTAGCAGGTGGACTGCTGGCAGGGCTTGGTATTACTGATACGCTCAATGCTTTTCAAGAAGGCATCCGTAATGGCGCAGAGATTGCGCTGTCGTATGCACTGCTTGGAGCGTTTGCGGTAGCGATTGCTCATTCAGGTTTGCCGCAGTCATTGGCAGGTGCGGTCATCAAACGTATTGATGCTGCGGGTACGAGTGGCATGATTAAGTATATGCTGTTTGCAGGCCTTATTACCATGAGCTGCTTCAGCCAAAACTTAATCCCTATTCATATTGCCTTTATTCCGCTACTGGTACCGCCACTATTGTTAGCATTTAATCGCATGCAGATTGATAGACGCTTGATTGCTTGTCTGATTACTTTCGGACTGGTCACCACCTATATGTTCATCCCTTATGGGTTTGGTGATATCTACCTCAATCAGATTATGCTAAAAAACGTGGGTGAAGCGGGTATTGATGTTGCCAATATCTCTGTGGTGCAAGCCATGGCAATTCCTGCGTTGGGCATGCTAATTGGTTTGCTGGTTGCTGTATTTATCAGCTACCGTAAGCCACGTGCGTATCAGCAGATTGCGTTAGATCAGCAAGCGCATGATGCAGTAGTAGAAGGTGATGCATTAAGCAAAACGGCTGCTGGCGCACAGTCGCAAAGCAAGCTAAAGACGCTGGTTGCACTGGCTGCTATCGTGACTGCTTTTGTGGTGCAGTTATATACTGATTCGCTACTACTTGGCTCAATGTTTGGCTTCGGTGTCTTTATGGCAACTGGCGTAGTGAAGTGGCGTGATGCTGATGGCGTCTTTAATGACGGTATCAAGCTGATGGCGATGATTGGTTTTATTATGATTACCGCGCAGGGCTTCGCTGAAGTGATGAAAGCCACTGAGCAGATTCAGCCATTGGTCGATGGAGCAGCATCACTGTTCGCTGGTAACAAAGCGATGGCGGCATTTATTATGCTATTGATTGGTTTGATTGTGACCATGGGCATTGGTTCTTCATTTTCGACCATTCCTATTTTGGCCGCGATTTATGTACCGCTGTGTATTTCATTAGGGTTTTCGCCATTAGCAACGGTTGCGATTATTGGTACGGCTGGCGCGCTTGGGGATGCCGGTTCGCCTGCGTCAGACTCGACATTGGGGCCAACCTCTGGTCTAAACATTGATGGACAGCATGACCATATCAAAGACAGTGTGATACCGACATTCTTGCATTACAATATTCCGCTACTGGCGTTTGGTTGGATTGCGGCGATGGTGTTGTGATTGGTAGCGTATATGCATAGCGAGTTGATCGATTTCTACGTATCTACGATATTTTTTTATCGTAGATACGCTGCTTTATTTGTTTACTGTTTTTATTAATAGAGTGCATAAAGAAGAGTTCAAGATAAATAAAGACAAAGATGCCATACTCTAGATCGCCATTTATATAACCGTATAACAGCAAACCTACGGAAAGTATTAGTAGGATTAATATAGCGTAAAAAGTGAAAGTTGATAACCATAAAAAGTTTTTATCGGAAACCAAAGTTAGTTGCTCATTTTCTGCATTCAGTTGCGCTGAAAAGCTATTGATGGATAACAAGTTATTATCATATATACGCTTTTTTTCTAACTGTCTTTCTCTATAGCTAGCGAGAATAAATAAAATACAAGCGGAGAGAAAGTAAAGGAATGATATTAAGCTTTCAGAATCATCATACTCCCAAAAGTAAATACCAAACATTGTTACTCCTATCCAAAAAAACAGGGCAGCTGTCAGTACATAAAACGATCTAGACTTCTTAACAGAGAGAGTTGTCACTAGAGTTGCTATCCTATTCAATAATAATTATCATTATTATCCATAGTAAGATAGACTCTGAATTTAAACAATAGTTCTGTTTAATTGAAAATAAATATCAATGACTGTTGTCCTCAAAATCTCTCAACTCGTCACTTAAACTACTCAAAAACGCATCGCTTTGCGCTAGCAATTCATTTAAGCGTTCTTCATTGACGAGCCGTGTCATTTCATCAGCGCTAAAGGGTTGCTCTTGACTGTAGTAGCGTTGCTCCCTAGCGTCCTCATTGCCTAACGTTTGTAAATACTCATCCACACTGTCTGCACTGGAATCAGCAGCGCTAGAGTCTTTTTCAAATTGTTCATCATCTTTCATCAAAACCACCTTATGCCGCTTGGCGTAATTAAGCCATCTAGTGGCACATCCCACGGTTGACGCGCTAATTGTTCAACCACTTGAAAATCATAGCACCAGCCTATCTTTAACGGCCTTGAAGCCCCTGAGCGATAACTTTTCCCAAGGGTCGTATCATAGAACCCGCCACCCATGCCCATACGATTACCATTTAGATCAACCGACACCAGTGGGCAGATAATGACATCCAATTCGCACGCCCAAAGTAGACGGCGATGATGGTTTTGCTTCATACCTAACCGATGGATACGCGTCGGTATGTTGATCAATTTTGAATGATAAACAGGCACAAAGCGCAATCGTTTATCATCATTGCCATTGCTAGTACGACCAAGTGAACCGACAACAGGTAAATAAGGTAAATAGCCTAAGCGTTGACACCAATCCAATAGTGACTGAGTAGGTAGCTCACCAAAGCCATCATAGTACAGTCCAACACGCGCATGTGTAGGCAGTCGCTGCTGTAGTTTGGTCAAATGTAAGCTTGCAGACTGAGCAAGTTGTCTACGTTCTCCATCGCTCAACTGACGGCGTTGGCGAGTAAAGTGTCGTCTAGGCGGATTGCTGATGACAGATTCAGATGTTTCAGCGTTTTTTAAGTCCGAATTATTTGAATCAAGGTTATTTGGTTCAGGGCGTATTGGTTTAGGGTGCATGGTTTCAGAGTGCATAGGTATCTTATCCAATGAAGTATCAGATTGGTGATGACAGGCGTTTTTAGACATTCGTTTTTAGGCATCGCTCAAGGCGATTTGTGAATATTCAACACGTCCTAGTCATGCTATCATAACGCCACTTTATATCGTATTTTCCTTTTAAGTGCAGTGGATGTTGCATTTTTTATGGCTCAGCCACACAACAACAAACCAGACAAGAGGGTAGTTATGTCGACACAGAATCAGGCAACTCGTACCGAAAAAGACACCATGGGCAACGTAGAAGTCCCAGCTGATGCTTATTGGGGTGCGCAAACTCAGCGTAGCCGCGAAAACTTCAAAATCGGTGGCGAGACTTTGCCGCGTCCAATGATTGAAGCGATGGCACTGGTCAAAAAAGCCGCTGCAATTACCAACGCAAGCCTAGAACGTATCGAAGGCGACAAACGTGATCTCATCGTACAAGCTGCTGACGAAATCATCAATGGTGGTCTGGTCGATCAGTTCCCATTGGTCGTATGGCAGACAGGTTCTGGCACTCAGTCAAACATGAACATGAACGAAGTATTGGCCAACCGTGCCAACGAAATCGCTGGTTCTGAGCGCGGCAGCTACACGCCAATTCACCCAAATGACCATGTGAACCATGCACAGTCTACCAATGACAGCTTCCCAACGGCAATTCGTGTGGCTGCTGCGCGTCAGATCAATAGCTTGCTTATCCCAGCGGTACAAGCACTACGTGATACGTTGGACAAAAAAGCAAAAGAGTTTGATAGCATTGTAAAAATCGGTCGTACGCATTTACAAGATGCGACGCCTTTGACTTTAGGCCAAGAGTTCAGCGGTTATGTGAGCCAACTTGACCATTCATTGACTCGTATCGACAACGCGCTACAAGGTCTATATGAGTTGCCACTAGGCGGTACGGCGGTTGGTACTGGTCTAAACGCCCACCCTGATTATGCGGTAAAATCAGCTGAGCAACTAGCGACTTTGACTGGCTTACCATTCGTTACGTCACCAAACAAATTCGAAGCACTGGCCGCTCGTGATGCAGAAGTATTTGCGTCAGGCGCACTAAAAACGCTAGCAGCTAGCTTAAATAAAATCGCTAACGACGTACGTTGGTTGGCTTCAGGTCCTCGTTGTGGTCTGGGCGAGTTGACGATTCCTGAAAATGAGCCAGGCTCTTCTATCATGCCAGGCAAAGTAAACCCAACGCAGTCAGAAGCAATGACCATGGTTGTCGCTCAGGTTATGGGTAACGACACAACTATCAGCATGGCTGGCGCATCAGGTAACTTTGAGCTAAACGTGTATAAGCCAGTTATCGCGTTTAACTTGTTACAGTCTATCAAACTGCTTGGCGATGCGTGCAATAGCTTCAACGAAAACTGTGCCGTTGGTATCGAGCCAGTAAAAGACAAAATCGATGACTTCTTGCACAACTCATTGATGCTAGTAACGTCATTGAACCGTCATGTCGGTTATGAAAATGCAGCAAAAATTGCTAAAACTGCTTATAAAGAAAACAAAACTTTGAAGCAAGTGGCGGTTGAGCTAGAGCTATTAACTGAAGCGCAGTTCGATGAGTGGGTCATTCCTGCTGATATGGTACATCCTAAGTAAGCAGTAGACCAAGTAGTGACCTGCTACGGCGTTAGGCTCGCTTAATGTACGATAAGTGCCATTTTCACTCGTCTTTCTGTTAGCAGCGTCATATTTGTTCGACTGAGAATTTATAAATAAAAAAGACAATAACTTAACTTGGAGTAGACAATGATTACCCATGTACCTGATATGACTTTTAAAACTCGTGTTCGTGATGACTCTATTGGAGGAGACAACCCGTTCACATGGTATGATCTAACCACAGATGAGTTATTTGCCAATAAAAAAGTGGTCGTGTTTTCTCTACCAGGTGCATTTACGCCAACTTGTTCGACCAGCCATCTCCCTCGTTATGAAGCGCTTTATAATGAGTTTAAGGCATTAGGCGTAGATGAAATAGTTTGCATTTCTGTCAATGATGCGTTCGTGATGTACCAATGGGGTCTAAAGCAAAACCGTGAAAACGTTTTCTTACTTCCTGATGGTAATGGTGAGTTCACTCGTAAAATGGGCATGCTTGTTGATAAGAGTAATGTTGGTTTTGGTATGCGCTCATGGCGTTATTCGATGGTTGTCGACAATAAAGAAGTTAAAAAAGTGTTTAAGGAAGCTGATTTTGGCGACAACTGTCCAATAGACCCATTTGAAGTATCAGATGCAGACACTATGTTAGAGTACCTAAAAAGTAATGCTTAGATTCTATTGAGCTTATTGAGTACGCTTGATTTTTAGAGCTAAACGTCTATAAGCTAGTGATCGCGTTTAACGTATCGCAATCTATTAACTGAAGCTCAGTTTGATGAGTGGGTTGTTTCTGCTGATATGGTAAATTCTAAGTAGGTTATTTAATACTTTCTTAGAATAGTGAAAAGACCTTGTCATGTAATGTGGCAAGGTCTTTTTTGTTTTCGGAGCTTATTTTGATTTTATCTCCTATTTTGCTCAGTCAATCGGACACAGAGTGGGAATATCTTTAAATCCTAATGATGACTACTAAACGTGCCAATATAGAAATCCATTAAACCTATTAACAGGTATACTTTAAGAAAAGAGTTATTCAGTCTTATAAGGCATGCTGTATTTTTTATATATTATATAACTGTGAGGAGACATTTTTTGGAAGTACTATTTGGTGATTGGAAAAATAGAGAGTCGCATAAGGGTAAACTATTCATAACAGATGGAGTAATTGATAAGGAGCTTTGGAATAAGTCTAAAAATAAAGTATTATTTTTGCTTAAAGAAGCTTATGACTCAAAAAGAGTTGAAGGATCATGGGATTTGCCAACATTGATACGTCGTGAGAAGGTTTCTGGCAGAACTTTCAAACCTATGGCGCAATGGGTATATGGTATTCATGGTCTTATGAAAAATAAAGAGATTATACCTTTTCAAGAAGATGGAGCCGATGTAAAGCTTGCTTTATTATCCTCATCTATTATCAACATCAAAAAAAGTAGTGGTGCAAAAAAATCTAGTAGCAAAAACTTAGCAAGATATGTGGAAGAAGATTGGGATTTAATTTCTGAACAAATTGCAATAATTCAACCGAAAATAGTGATTTGTGGAAATACTTGGTCTCTAATAAGGACAAAAATTTCACACCATAAAATTTCTGATAGAGCTTACTTATCAGAAGGTGTTCTTTACATTGACTATTGGCATCCTGCAAACAGAGCTTCTAATAAAATGAATTACTATGCTTTATGTGCTTTGGTTCAATTAGCCATTAATAAACTTGAAAATAATTCAAGTAAGATCGCTACAGAGTCATAAGGTAGGGCAGGTAATAATCTATCTCACCCGTTGAATAAAGTGATCAGCCAAAAAAAGACCTTACCACATTACATGGTAAGGTCTTTTTTTTCATGAAAAGCCAAGCTCAATTAGAACTTATAAAGCAAACCAAGTGTCGTTGTTGACTCAGTACGTGAGTCAACCATTGGGCTATCGTATTGCTCGTTTGGCACATAGCTTAGGTTTTGATTGGCAAATCCTGCAAAGCGATCATTGAAATCATAGTTGGCACTGATGTTCACATAAGGGTTCAAGCTTGAGTTAGATTTATAAGCAGCAACACCTGTCTCTGCTGACTCTTCTTCACTGACGCCATAATAGTATTCGTTGTAGTCAGCATCATGATACTCAAAACCAATGCTTGGATAGACGGTGAGCTTGTCTTTGGTGATTCGAGCAAGATACGTCAAGCGAGCTGTATTGCCACCGCTACGATCGAGCACATCCGTACCGAACTGCGCGCGAAAGCCGCCGATAGGGGTGCGGCGTTGATAGCTAAGACCAGCCTCTGCTGATGCCTTACGTTCATCAAGCCCTTGAAGCGCGCCATTGGCATCATCAGGATCGAACTCGCTACCTGCTAGCTTGGCATAGGCCGAAAACTGATTGACGCCATCATTGATTGCATAGACACCTGCTTGCGCGCCGCGCAAATACACTCGATTGTTGTCATAAAACGCCCCTGGCAGCACACGCACTTCAGTGTTGTCTTCGAGATCGTAGGCTGAATTGACCGCCATGACATTGACCCCAACGCTGAACTCAGCGTCCTTGTCAGTCGGTAAGTTTTCATTAAAAATAGCAGCGTTAGACAAGCTAGCGACACTGAGTAGAGCAGTAGCGGTTAACGCACTAACCATAGTACGTGTAGTGATGTTAGGGAGAGCGGCAAGATTTAACATAATTGGGTCTCGTAAGTGAGTATAAATAACTGAGTGGTGCGATTGGACAAAACGTGTTTAAAATGGGAAGCAATAAAACGAATCAGTATGCGGTTTTCGGCAGCTATATAGCAATGATAGATAACTATGAGCATTTACTCAATGGCTTTTAGTACTTGTAGGATTTGCTGATGAATATCTTGCCACCACCAGACAAAGCCAATGCTGATAAGCAGCATCGCCATCCAAGGTAATAGCTGCCAAATAGTGGAGGCTTTCTTCAGTGCTTTGGGTTCAATAGCCGTATTATGCAATGCGCTATTATCTAACGGTGAATGGATGTCAGTCACGCTGTTGGCAGCATCACGATGCGTATTTGGAGTATTCAGATCATGGTCGTTAAACGCAGTATCTTGCTCGCTTGAATTGGTACCAAGGTGAGGCGACTGGTCATTATGTTCGGCATCATAATGCCCTTGATTGTTAAGTTGATCGCTATACTGGCCACTATATTGACTATTATACTGATAGCTGGTTTGATAAGGATTGAAATTACGCTGCTGAATCGCCGCGTTTTGCAGAGCAACGGCTAGACGCTGACGGTAACCAATCGCAAAAGCCAAGGCAATCACGAGCCCAGTGAGTGCGCCGCCGATATGACCCGCATTATCAATCCCTGGTACGGCAAAGCCATAGACGAGGTTGATGCCCATGATAAATATCAGGCTTTTGAGATTGAGCACCATGCCATTGACCGATATCTTAAATAGTGCCGCGATTAATAATGCCGCGCCAATACCCATGATGCCGCCTGACGCGCCAGCTGATATACCAGGCTGCCCGGTACCTGCGATGATATCTTGCCACGTGACATAACTGTTGAGTAAATTACCACCGATTGCCGCCAATAAAAATAACGCTAAGAACTTGGCTGAGCCAAACATCGGCTCGGCAATCTGCCCAAAAAAATACATCGCAAAGCCATTAAACAATAAATGCATGAGACCAATGTGCAAAAACGCACTGCTGACCAATCGCCATGGCTGTTCCTGCATGGTGTAAGGCAGAGCGTTTGCGCCCCAGTTTAGCAGGGACTCCGTTGAGGGATTATTGGCATCGACGCCCGTGACTAGCTGCATGACAAATAGCCCGATAAAGCTGGCTAATAGCAGGGTAGTGACGGGCGCTGTTTTTAATAATTGTTGAATGGTCATAAAGGCTAACTGTCATCAAAAAGTTATAGAGACAGTATAAAGGGTATGAGCAAATTATGTTATGTATAGCCAGTTTTAAACGTCGATCGCTAGACATTAAACCGCTCTAAAAACGACCCACTTTGAGGTTTTCATACGTGCCTTTTACCAAGATATTATCCGTGACAGTATTGATATCGGTATGACCACAGAATGCCATAGATATATCACACTCTTTATAGATAATCTCAAGCGCGCGGCGCACCCCGTCTTCACCATACGCTCCCAATCCGTAGAGAAAAGCGCGACCGATCATCGTGCCTTTTGCGCCCAATGCGATAGCCTTTAGTACATCTTGACCAGAGCGAACGCCACTGTCTAGCCATACCTCGATATCGCTGTTTTCGGCTTGTACTGCCTGTACGATGTCTGCGAGGGCAGAGATAGAAGATAACGCGCCATCCAATTGACGACCGCCATGGTTTGAGACGACTAAGGCATCCGCGCCACTGCGAGCTGCCATAATAGCATCTTCAGGCTCCATGATACCTTTTATGATAAGTTTACCGCCCCACATGTCTTTGATACGCGCCACATCGTCCCAGCTCAGACGCGGATCGAATTGCTCTGCCGTCCAAGCAGAGAGTGATGACAGATCCTCAACATTTTGTGCATGACCGACGATATTACCAAACGTGCGACGTTTGGTGCCCAGCATATTCATACACCATTGCGGCTTGGTCATGAGGTTTATGATATTGGTTAGTGTTGGCTTAGGCGGTGCGGATAGACCATTTTTAATGTCTTTGTGACGTTGTCCAAGCACTTGTAAGTCGGCGGTCAAGATAAGTGCTGAGCAATTGGCCTCTTTGGCACGGCGAATCAGATTGGCCATAAATGCTTGATCACGCATCACGTACAGCTGAAACCAAAACGGCTTACTAGTATGAGTGGCGACATCTTCGATAGAGCAGATACTCATGGTCGATAGTGAAAAGGGCACGCCGAATTTTTCAGCGGCGCGTGCGGCATGTATCTCACCATCTGCCCACATCATGCCGGTAAAACCCGTTGGGGCGATGGCTACAGGCATCTTGACTGGCTCACCGATCATACTCGTTGCCAGACTGCGGTTATCCATATCGACCAATACGCGCTGGCGCAGCTTGATACGGTCAAAGTCAGTCTCGTTATTACGATAGGTGGTCTCAGTCCACGAGCCTGAATCGACATAGTCATAGAACATACGCGGCACTTTACGCTCAGCAACGCGGCGCAGATCTTCGATTTCGGTGATTTTAGTTAAGTCTTTCATAGGTTTATCTCTTATTGCTGTTATGTTTTAACTAGAAGGCAACCTTAACCTAACGCTACTAGATCTAGTTTAATAGCGTCAGCTTGCCTGATTATCGTCCATTCAGTTTTCTACGGGAAAATTTGCCACAAAAAGACATCAGTCCAAAGAATGTTATGGGCCAGAGAACGGCTAAAGCCCACCACCATATTTGACCGAAGATGATAGCCATACCGATCAAACCTGCTTGCACGACATAATAAATCATCGCTAGCAGTGTTTTGCGAATCACATAGCCTTCTTTATCCACCAAGCCGACTACTGCGCAAGCAGCTACCACATTATGCACCGAAATCATGTTACCAGCCGCACCACCCACAGCTTGCAAGGCTATTACTTGTGCTGCAAGGTCGCTATTGAGTCCGATCTGATTGGCTGTTGACCATTGAAAATATGAAAACATCATATTGCTAATAGTATTTGAACCGGCGATGAAAGCACCCATTGCCCCAATCCATGGAGACACTAGCGGCCACGCATTTTGAAAAGCATCGGCAGCACTTTCAGCCAGTAATATTGGCATAGCCGGTAGCGCAGTAGCGACTTCAGCGGCTGAGCCTGAATTAATGAATACTTGTACCATAGGCACCGAGAATAGCAAAGCTGGTGCGGCAGCAACCATGGTCTTTGCCGAGTTACTCCAACTGCGCTTTACCGCTTGGCTATTCATTTTGAACAGTAAAATACATAATAAAGAAGTAATAATTAGAATGCTACCAGGAGAATAGGCGAGCTGTATCTTACTAGAGATTGTTGTACCAAAAAGATTAGTAAGGCTAATGGTTGTTAAATCCCCTACCAGAAAAGCTTTGAGTGGTGCAATCACTCGAGTTATGACCAATAAGGCAATCACAATGAAATAGGGCGAAAATGCACGAATTAAAGAGAACTTTGGGGTTGCTGAATCATCATATTTTACCTCGTCTAAAGTACCCAGCCAGTCTTTGTCCCATTTTGCGCGAGGGGCAAAATCAAAAGTATCTTTAGGCATCAAAAAACCACGCTTAGCAGCGGGAAGTACAATTAACAACCCAATGAAACCGCCAATGAGTGAAGGGAACTCAGGCCCTAGAAATTTAGCAACCAAAAAATAAGGAATAGTAAAGCAAAGACCTGCAAAAATGGCAAATGGCCATACTTTAAGCCCTTCTATGAAGGAGCGTTTTTCACCAAAGAACCTTGTCAAAAAAGCACTTAAAATTAAAGGTATCAAAAACCCAATAAGCGCATGTACAAGGCCTACGTTAGCTGTAATCTGTAATAAATAATTTTCGGCAGTAGTAGGGGCAATGGACTGTGCTAAATCTTGTTTATCAGTAATACCAGACCAAACGCCAAGTAGTAGAGGCGTACCAACTGCACCGAATGATACGGGTGTAGATTGAATGATAAGAATAACCATGACCGATGCCATCGCTGGAAAGCCTAAAGCCAACAACAGCGGAGCACCCACTGCAGATGGTGTTCCGAATCCTGATGAACCTTCTACTAAAGAGCAGAACAACCATGCCACAATGATCGCTTGGACGCGCCTATCAGGTGAAATATCCATAAAGCCCTTACGTATGGCGACAAGAGCGCCGCTTTCTTTCAGCGTATTCAGCAGTAAAATAGCTGCGAATACAATGAATAAAATAGTAAGTGCCACAATAATCCCATTAACAGTAGCAGCCGCTACCTGAGCACCACTAGCGTGCCAAATGAAAAAGGCTAGCAGAGCTGTCACCAAATAGGCAATACTCATAGATATCTTAGCTGGCAGGCGCATAACTATGAGTAGTATGAATACAACGAGAATTGGCGCTAAGGCTAAGAAAGTGTACATAATTAACAGTCCTTATTGTTATTAACAGTCCTTATTGTTGTGTATACCAGCTTATTTTTTACTGGTTTTAAAGTCATACTAAGTTATTACTATAGTCGATACACTCTAAAAATGTCATAGCGATACTGGGATGAATTTTGCGCAGCCTCTGGGAACGCAGCACGCAAGTAAAATTTATACCAGTAGCGCGTTTAAATCCATAACAGTTTTACATTCAGCTAACTATATTTATTAAGGCGTGTTAAACACGCCCTAATAGTTGCTCTTAGGTGCTTTCGCTGAGAATTGTATGTATATGATTTAACAGAGTGCAAGGTTAGAGAGTTGAGATTATTGATCAGTAAATCATTAGCATTAGTATAATCAATTTACCAAACAGAATATAAAAGTAGTCTAGCAAATATTGAAATACCATACTAGCTAAAATTAGCGGTAGATATTCTAATATAAGAAATTTAAAAGCTCTATAACATCAAAACAAAGTGCCGTTAGTTGTGAGCTAACAGTTGCTGTAAATCCATGACTGAAAATGGATAGTCTAATCGTTTTGATGGAGTCAAAATCACAGGGATAGACGTGGCAAAATCCATCATAAGCGCCTCATCAAATTCTGCAATATCGACATTTTGGTAAGTGATTGGCTGTACCGACTGAAACTGTGCAAGTATTTGCTCAGCGATATCACACAAATGACAACCAGAGGTCCCTAGTAGCCACCATTGATTGTTATTTTCAGCAGTGTTGAGGCTTGGATTTGCTGCAGTAACACGCGCTCGTAATACTTCTATATTATCATCGTGCATGGGTAGTCTCTTATCTTCATACGGATTGCAAAGCGATGATGCTCAGCACGCGCTTATTTAAAACATAAAATACTTTAACGGTCATTACATCATAAAGAAGTGGGGTAAATAATGACAGCGATTGTGAGATTAGGTAAGATGACCTGCTATTGATCATTATTAATGACGAATGCTCAGCAGTTAATGATTGGCTATAAATGGCCCGTTTATAATCATCGATTCTTAGTTGATGTCTCATAGTCATTAATAGAGTATCTACCTTATCTTATTACTTTTTTAACCACTCGGATATCGCGCATGGCAAGTTTTGGCACATTTATCAAACGTCTGTTATTGGCAATTATGCTATTGGTTGTCGCATTCCATATATTGGTCGTTGGGCTACTATTAATTTGGAAAACACAGCCAATTAACAACAGCATGTTTATGTTGACGCATCGCCTAACGGGCGGCACAGTCACTCAGACATGGGCTGAATATGATGCGATTGCCAAATCTGCCAAGCAAGCGGCGATTGTGAGTGAAGACTCGACGTTTAGTCAGCACAGTGGTTTTGATTTTAAAGGTATCAAAGCGGCACAAAAGAAAAATGAAGAGACAGGCAAAATGTCTGCTGGCGGTTCAACGATTACTCAGCAATTGGCAAAGAACTTGTTCCTCACCTCGCATCGCTCTTATGTGCGTAAAGCGGAAGAGGCTGTCATCACTGTGATGATTGAGACGCTATGGGATAAGCAGCGCATTATGACCGCTTACCTAAATGTGGCGGAGTTTGGTAATGGTATCTATGGTATTGATGCAGCAGCGCATCATTATTTCGATAAGTCTGCGGCCAATCTAAACCGAGATGAGTCAGCACTTCTGATTGCGATGCTTACCAATCCAAAGTACTACGAAGACAATCAAGGTGATAAGCGTTTGCGTAATAAGCAACGTATTATCAAAAAACGTATGAAAAATGCCGTATTACCGCAAGCAGCTTCATAAATATAGAGCATGAGGGTTGGGCTAGGGCGTGTCCTCATTTTAAAAATGGTGATAAAAATGGTGATAAAAATGAGATAAATTGCCGTCAAACAAGGAAAATAGTGCAGATAATATCGAGATATTGACCAACTATTTGACGATGTTTGGCAAAATTTAGCTGTTTTTAGCCCATTTAGAGGACACTCGTTTGAATTGAGGACACGCCCTAGATTATAGGATCGAATGTTGTAGGATCGGCTATTTCGAATAAGACTAGGACATGCCCTAGAAAAGACAGAACGATAAAAGATGATGGCGTATCGATAACGCAAAAGGAGTAGTGACGTGGTAGAGATGACTAGTAATCAGGGCAGTAGTGATGTTAACGATATGATTGACGTTAATAATGTTGAAGATGGCGCTAATGACAATATTAGTGAAGAGATTAGTGTAGATAATAGCCAGAATGACTTGGCCGAAATTGAATGGCAACGCTCAGCAGATGGCAGCTATTCACCGAGCAGTTATATCAATCGTGATTTGTCTTTATTACAGTTTCATCTGCGAGTATTAGCGCAGGCATCTAGTTCACGTCACCCACTGCTTGAACGCTTGTTTTTCTTGATTATTTTTTCATCCAATCTCGATGAGTTTTTTGAGATTCGTGTCGCTGGCATCATGCAAAAGCTCAACATCGGTGATGTATCGACCAGTGCTCATGGCATGCGTCCTAGCGAAGTGCTAAACGAGATATCTATTATCACTCATGCCGCAATCAGTGAGCAGTACCGTATTCTCAATGAGGACATCTTGCCAGCGCTTGCGCTCGAAGATATTCGCTATCTCAAACGTGATGAGCTAAACGCTGAGCAGTCTGCATGGATGAAGCGTTATTTTACGGAGCAAGTCGTACCCGTATTGACGCCGATTAGTATTGATCCGGCGCATCCATTCCCGCGTCTAGTGAATAAAAGCTTAAACTTTATCGCTACCTTGGAAGGTAAAGACGCCTTTGGACGCGATATCAACTTGGCGATTGTACCTGCGCCACGCAGTCTACCGCGTGTGATTCGTCTGCCAGATGAACTGACTGGTGGTAAAGAGCATCATGTGATGCTATCCGCTATTATTCATGAGCATATCGGTGAGCTATTCCCTGGGATGAGTGTGACAGGCTGTCATCAATTTAGGCTGACACGTAATGCCGATTTAGATTTGGCCGATGATGTCGAAGACATTGCCAAAGCACTAGAAGGCGAGCTTGAAAACCGTCGCTTCGGTGATAAAGTACGTCTTGAGGTCACAACCGATTGCCCAACGCACATCAGTGAGTATCTGCTCAATGAGTTTGAGCTGCATGACAATCAGCTATACCGTGTCAATGGTCCAGTTAACCTAACGCGCTTGCTGTTTGACTTTAATATTCCTGCGCTACGCTACCAGCCATTTACTCATGTCGTGCCAAAGGCATTTCGCCGAGAAATGGATAAGTCAGATAAATCGACCAGTATGTTCGCTGCCATGCGTAAGAGCGATGTGCTTGTTCATCATCCTTTTCATGCCTTTTCTCCGATTATCAATTTACTTTGGCAGGCTGCCAGCGATCCCAAAGTATTGGCGATTAAACAAACGCTATATCGTTCAGGCACCAATTCAGAAATTGTCAAAGCACTTGCCGCCGCCGCTCGTAATGGTAAAGAAGTCACGGCCGTCATCGAGCTGCGTGCGCGTTTTGATGAAGCGTCTAATATCGCAGTTGCCAACTATCTACAAGAAGCAGGCGCGGTCGTGGTCTACGGTATCGTCGGTTACAAAACCCATGCCAAGCTCATGCTAATCGTACGCCGCGAGGACGACCGAATCCGTCGTTATGTGCATCTGGGTACTGGTAACTATCACGCGGCAAATGCCAAGGTCTACACAGATTATGGTCTGTTTAGTGCAGATCCTGATATCTCAGAAGATGTTCACAAGATATTCCAAGAGCTAACCGGCATGGGTAAGCCTGCCAACCTCAAAAAACTGCTACATGCACCCTTTACTTTGCATGAGAAATTAATGAGCTTTATCGATGATGAAATCGCTCATGCCAAAGCGGGCAAACGTTCTCATATTATTATCAAAGCCAATGCGCTAACTGAGCGCCGCCTCATTGATAAGTTATATGATGCCTCGCAGGCAGGCGTTAAGATCGAGCTTATTTTGCGGTCTATGTGTTGTTTACGTCCACAAGTAAAAGGACTGTCTGAAAACATCACGGTACGCTCTGTTATCGGACGGTTTTTAGAGCATACGCGCGTTTATTATTTCTATAATGATGGCGATGAGCGTCTATACTGCGGTAGTGCAGACTGGATGGATCGTAACCTGTTCCATCGCGTAGAAGTGGCGTTCCCGATTGAGAACAAGAAGCTATTTAAGCAGATTTATCAGGATGGCTTAATTAACTACTTACAGGATAATACGCAAGCGTGGACACTTGATGGCACTGGCGTTTGGCAGCAATTACAGCCAGCAGCAGGTGAGGAGCCACACGTCGCACAAGAGCATTTATTAAAAACGATTAATCGTGTCGAAGAGTCTAGCTAATTTGCAAAGATACCTTTAGGCGATAATCAGCTATTCGATTATATATCTAACCAAGCACTGGTAAATACTGGTGCTTGGTTTTTTTTGCTCACCAATTGCAAAAGTTACAAACTGACTTGCAACCTCACAATTATTCACATATTGATACGGCAGTACACTGGTGCATTACCCAAGGTCATACCTATAATTAATATCAATTCTGACGCTACTTGATAAGTATTGGTTACTCATTTGGGCGTTGGGACAAGTTCAAAACGTATATCGATTTAATGTTTTAAAACCATGTAATCAAATCATGATAATAGGAAATAAACCATGAGTACTACTAATGATGACAATTCAGATATAAAACAAGCTGCAGAACAGGTAAATGGTCAGGAAGTTGAGAAAAACTTAGCAGAGAATAAAAAAGTCGACGCCCCTGAATCATTAAGTGAAGAAGAGCAAACGCCTTTTATTGATGATGATCTACGTACTGATAAGTAATCTATAACATCGAACATCGTCCTAATAATTAATAATAAAGCGAGGGATACGCCATGACTATGCAAGAACCAGTAACACCAGTAGCAACGGAAACAGAAGAAAAAGTAATCGTGGATGACCCTGCTGCTAATGAGTTAGAAAACCCTAAAGATAGCTACGCAGGGCGCAAGCACAAGCCTGAAATTGATGGCCCTGAGCAAGACTCGCAAGAGACTGACGAAGTTTATGCTGATCCACGTAAAGAAGAAAATCTTCCAGCAGGTGGCAAGAATGCAGCAGAATTAAGTGCCTACGACTTGAGCCAAAAAGGTAATGAGTAAAGGAGTATAGCTAACAGCGGGCTAACCAAATCGACAAAATTATAAATATAAAAAGAGGATATGATAATGCAAGCCAAAGACTCAGCAATAGACAAGACAAAGGTACTAGGATCTGATGATCATAGTGCAATTGAAAGAAATACTACTGAGAACAAAGGAACTGATACTTTTGATGAGTCTGTTGTCGACTCAGAACATGTAAATGATAATGACAATCCAGCGCGTCAACCAGATCGCCGTGATCAAGAGGGCAGTACCGCGTTTGATGACAATATCAATGAAGATACTGTCGGTAGTGCAGCACCCAAGAGTGAGGGTATTAATGATTTAAATCGTTATGCCAATATTGATAACGCACAAACCCGTATCTTAAATCCTGATGAGAAAGACTAAATGGGTTTAAATCTCAAAAGATATATAGTGTTTCTTGGGTTAGACGAGTAATTATCATAGTAGGGAGTACCAATGAATAACTCACATAACGAAAGCGTCAATAACGATCATAATTTGAAAGATGCAGATGACAATAATGGTATTGTTCCTGATGATGCATTACAGAAAGCAAATCCAGCCGCAGCAGAAAAGGCTACAGAAGATCATGATCCGCATAATGTCGCTAAGAGTAACAAACAGTATGACAGTCCATTGATGGAAGATGACAAGTAAAAATTAACTATATCAATAGCTATTAGTATTTGTACATAACTAGGCATTTGTATATAGATAAAAAGGCACTGTGTTTGGTAAGAGTATATAACTCGTATCAAACACAGTGCCTTTTTTTGCTTCCTACATTTTTACTTTCTACATTATATAGGTAATAGGTAATAGGTAATAGGTAATAGGTAATAGGTAATAGGTAATAGGTAATAGGTTTAGGTAAGGCATGGGCTTTAAGCAGGTGTGCCACTATGAAAACGTAGCTCAGCATCTGGGCTACTGATTAATTCAGCTTCTACTTCTTTAAAGAACGCGACTCGCTCGTCTATATTCTCATCTGATAACGATTGAGCGAGTGCAAGATAATCTTCGAAATGACGGCTCTCTGACTTGAGTAGATAACGATAATATTTTGCTAAACGCTCATCATCGATGACTTCGGCCAAAGTGGCAAAACGCTCACAAGAGCGCGCCTCAATAAATGCCCCAATTATCAATACATCAACCATCGCTGCTGGCTCGTAAGTGCGTTTGTGCTTCAACATCCCCTTAGCATAGCGCCCAGCACTTAGGTATTTCCATTCCTGACCGCGCTCATTCATGATACCCAGTACTTGCTCGTAGTGCAGCATCTCTTCACGTATCAGCTGTGCGAGTTTACGCTGCAAGTCATACGAGAACTCATAACGAAATATCAAATTCATCGCGGTGCCAGCGGCCTTTTTTTCGCAGTTAGCATGATCTTGAATGATCATAGGTAGGTTTTTAATCGCGGCATCTACCCAAGCTTGCGTGGTTCGAGCACCTAAAAAGTTGTAAACAGGAGATAAGTCTACCTTTATAGGAGTGCGCAGATGCGTAATATCGATGCTATCTTCTTCAGGCAGCTCTTCTTCAGCACTATTATTTACAGTTTGAGAGATATTTTCTTCGACAGAATTTTTCTCGATATTATCGTTATTTATAGTATTTGATGTTGATTGTAATGTCGTGAGGTCTTGTTGATTGATAGTCATAGTCTAAGGAAGCTTTATTTATGAATAGTAATACCAGTAATTATATCGTTAGTCTGACCTAGATACGATGCTAAATAACCGACAGTCACCAATAGGTATTTATTAATAGATAACGGTTAAGCATAATTAAAGGTATCAATGATTACTTACTGTTTATATTAATTTTGCTGCATCTAATTTCTAGATGATGATTATAGCTCCTAGAGTAGGCCACTTATAGACTATCATTATTAAACAGCCTAAGTATTTACTTAGTGAATGGTGTTTCCTTGTTAATTTTATTATTTGATAGTAGGATGAGATTTTGCTCTTTAAGCATTTCGTTTTACTTTTATGATTCACTATTAGTAAAGAGTAAACCTGACATTAATAAGTTACCTTTTATTAGAACATTAAATTTGTAAATATATCTTCGTAGAAAAATTAGAGAATCAAAGATTCCACAATGAATGAAATATGAACTTTTAAACCTCACAAGATTAAAAAATCTTAAACAGTTACTGTCACCACTCAGTATTAGTACCCCTCACGAACAGATAAGGATAACAATATGAGCCAGTCTTCTAACACCAATCGTATTCAAAAAGGCAGTCTTGCCATCGATCAGCAGTTATATGACTTTATTGAAAACGAAGTATTACCGAAAGTCGGTGTGGATTCAGACGATTATTGGTCAGGTTTCGAAAAGGTTATTAAAGAGTTTACCCCGCGCAATAAAGCACTATTGGAAACTCGTGACAAGATTCAAGCACAGATTGACCAATGGCATCTAGATAATCCTGCAAAAGATGGCGAAATCGATTATCCAGCTTATAAGACATTTTTACAAGAAATTGGTTATTTGCTACCTGAAGGCGAAGCATTCACGGTTGATACCAAAAACGTCGATGACGAAATCGCGCACATCGCAGGGCCGCAGCTAGTCGTACCAGTTCGTAATGCTCGTTATGCGCTTAATGCGACCAACGCACGTTGGGGTAGCTTATACGATGCTTTGTATGGCACCGATGTTATCAGCAGTGACAATGGTCAAGAAGCGGGTGGCAGCTATAATCCTACTCGCGGTGCTGCTGTTGTGGCTTACGCTAAAGCGTTCTTAGATAAGCACTTTACATTAGCATCAGGCTCTTACAATGATGTGACTGGTTT
The DNA here is from genome assembly GCF_044900935.1 of Psychrobacter sp. NPDC078501. Taxonomy (NCBI): domain Bacteria; kingdom Pseudomonadati; phylum Pseudomonadota; class Gammaproteobacteria; order Moraxellales; family Moraxellaceae; genus Psychrobacter; species Psychrobacter sp. NPDC078501. The sequence continues at coordinate 306,911 of NZ_JBJDOS010000004.1, forward strand.
TAAAGTAATCGATGGCAAGCTAGAAGTCGTACAAGGTGATAGCAGTACTGAGCTAAAAGATACGGCTAAGTTTGTCGGCTTTGTCGGTGACGCTGAAGCTCCTACAGGTGTGCTGTTAAAGAACAACGGCTTGCATGCTGAGATTCAAATCGATAGTAATCATCCAGTGGGTAAAGACGATCCAGCAAACATCAAGGACGTACTGCTTGAGTCAGCCATGACAGCCATTCAGGATTGTGAAGACTCAGTCGCTGCGGTAGATGCAGAAGAAAAAGTCGAAGTCTATCGTAATTGGCTTGGCTTGATGAATAGCGACCTACAGGAAACCTTTGAAAAAGGTGGCAAGACGCGTACACGTAAGCAAAACCCAGATCGTGAATATAACACACCAGACGGTGGCAAGCTGATCTTGCCGGGTCGTTCACTATTATTAATCCGTAACGTCGGTCACTTAATGCAGAACCCTGCCATCTTAGTCGATCTAGGTGATGGTCAAGAGCAAATATTTGAAGGCTTAATGGATGGCCTAATCACGCCACTATTATCACTTAATGATATTAAAGGTAAAAACGAGCTATCAAACTCACGTCAAGGCTCAATGTATATCGTGAAGCCAAAAATGCATGGTCCTGAAGAAGTTAAAATGGCCAATGACTTATTTAATGCATCTGAAGACCTGTTAGGTCTAGAGCGCAATACGCTCAAAATCGGCATCATGGATGAAGAGCGCCGTATGACGGTCAACTTAAAAGAAGCAATCCGCCAAGCCAAAGAGCGCGTTATCTTTATTAACACAGGTTTCTTAGACCGTACTGGTGATGAGATGCATACCAGCATGAATGCAGGTCCATTTGTACCAAAAGGCGAGATGAAGTCGCAAGCATGGCAGCCTGCTTACGAGCAGTGGAACGTCGATATCGGCTTAGAGACAGGCCTACAAGGTCGTGCGCAAATCGGTAAGGGTATGTGGGCCAAGCCTGATGAAATGAAAGAGATGATGGATACTAAGGCTGCTCATCCTAAGTCTGGTGCTAGCACCGCGTGGGTACCATCACCAACGGGCGCTACCTTGCATAGCATACACTATCATCAAGTGAGCGTAGCTGATGTACAAGACACGCTAAAATCACGCGAGCGTGCTAGCTTGGATGACATCTTAACCATTCCATTAGCGAAAAATACCGATTGGACTGATGAAGAAAAGCAGCAAGAGCTTGAAAACAATGCTCAAGGTATCTTGGGTTATGTCGTACGCTGGGTAAATCAAGGCGTTGGTTGCTCCAAGGTGCCTGATATCAACGATGTAGGTCTCATGGAAGATCGTGCTACTTTGCGTATCTCAAGCCAACATATTGCTAATTGGTTGCATCATGGCGTGGTTAGTGAGCAGCAAGTGATGGATACGATGAAACGCATGGCCAAGGTCGTTGATGAGCAAAATGCAGGCGATGATGACTATCAATCAATGGCAGATAACTTTGATAGCTCTTATGCATTCAAAGCCGCCTGTGATCTAGTATTCAAAGGACGCGCGCAGCCTAGTGGTTATACTGAACCATTGTTGCATCAAGCACGTTTGGATCTTAAAGCCAACGCTTAGAACAATAGACTAAATATGACAGGTATTTGAGCATACTTGATGAGCAAGTATGCCAGTCAGTCTTGCTTATTTGTAACTGATAAATTTGCTCAAATGGATTATTAACTTCTTAATTAGCGCTATTTATTTTTTAGTAAATAGCGCTTTATTTTGGACTATTTTTCGATGTTTATTATAAAAATTTAAGAATATTAGTAATTGTATTAACCAATATTATTTGTATCTAATTGAGTAAGTGGAAGTTTTTTAACAATCGTTCAAGTAAAATAAAGTATCTGTTATTTGATAATAGATGTATCGAAAAGGCAAAAAAATATGTTGCAAATTATGTCAAAGTTGTTATGCTTGTACTCGAAGTATGAGTTTGGTAACGGATGTTACGCACGGAGCAATAAAGACCAAACGTTACATGGCAGTTGCGTTGTTTAATCCCAGTCATGTGTGTCATGGTTTTTTACCTTACTGTAATAGAAATTCGCCACACTTGTTTCTGACTAATCTCGGTAGCCAGTTACACATTATATCTTTGAGGATTTGTGACGATACCATTATGGGCGCCAGCTAATAATAGCTTGCTCATTACTACAATTGTAAAGTGGAGATACCCCATGAAAAAACTACTTTTAGCGACAGCAATCGCCGCCCTATCTGTATCTGCAGCACAGGCAGCACCTACCGTTTATGGTAAAGTATTCGTTACTACTGATTACGTTAATGCTGAAATTGATGGTCAGAATATGGATAATAATAACAGAATTAATGAAGACAACGGTTCATTACAAGTTAATTCTAATATTTCACGTTTAGGCTTCAGAGGCTCTGAAGCGATAACGGCCAACACTGACGTAATTTACCAATTAGAGTACGGCGTTAAAGTTGATGATAGTGGTAGCGATAACATTGGCTTCAAAAGTCGTGATACTTATTTAGGTTTAAAAAATAAAGACTTCGGTGAATTCCGCTTTGGTCGTAACTACACAGTCATTGACTATATCAATAACGTATCAGTTAATGAAGGTTATTGGGATAATCTTGGCTCTAGTACTCTGAACAACAACGACAGCTTTGCTAATATTTTGACCCCGACCGTTGGTAACCGTATCAATAATTCAATCGTTTGGAAAGCGCCTAAATACAATGACCTACCATTAGCGCTTGCGCTGATGTATGGTGCTGATGAAGACTTTATATCTGAGAGTGATCGTGACGCAGGCTATGGTGCCTCATTGATGTTTGATCCAGGTACAGGCATTACCGCTGGTATTGCTTATGAGCAAGACATGAGTGTTAGTGGTGATATTATCCGTGGCAGTGCTAGCGTCGATTTAGGTAAATATATCGCAGCTCCTGTAAAGTTAGGCGTTCTATATCAAGAAGCTGACTATGCCGGTACTACTACTGCAACAGAGGACGGTTTAGTGGTGAGTGCTGAAATGGGTCTTTCGAATTTTGCCCGTCCAGCCTCTGTTTATATTCAGTATGACAAAACCGACAATATCAGTGGTCTTGAGAATAATGACTCAAATCAAGTCGTTGTAGGTGGCAAATATGCGTTTAAAAATAATATGATCGCTCATGCCTATGCTGGTCTAAATTCAGCGGAATTAAACAATGGTCGTTTTGGTTCGAGAGACGAAGACGGCAATGTTAATGAAATCGACTTACGTGGTGATATTGATGTACTCGCTATCGGTGGCGGTCTAGAATACTTATTCTAATCTAACCATTAGAATCTAAATAAAAAACTCATCCTTCGGGGTGGGTTTTTTTGTTTTGTAATCAATACTGTGTCTTGAACAACAGCGTGTCTTAAATAACAGAATCCGTAAAATTAATAATAACATTTGTGTAAATTTTGGTTTTTTCACCTTACTGTAATATTTGGTTGGTAAAGTTGTGTCTAAGTAATGCTTCTAGCTCATATATATAAATGTTCTATAGGGTAGTCACCCTGCTATTATATATATCGGCCAATCTTAGCCAATTTATCAAAAAAATTGTAAAGTGGAGATGTCTTTTGAAAAAACTATTTTTAGCCTCATCAGTCGCAATGCTATTAGTATCTACAGCTCAAGCGGCACCGACTGTTTATGGCAAAGCATTTGTTACCGCCAACTATGTCAATGCTTCATTCGAACGAGAAGCTATGGACGATAGTAGTATAAGCATTAATGAAGACAACAGTTCAGTAGAAATCGCATCAAAATCTTCACGTATTGGTTTCAAAGGTTCTGAAGCCATGACTGCCAATACTGATGTGATCTACCAATTAGAGTATGGAATCAAGGTTGATGATAGTGGCAGCAGTAACATCGGTTTTAAAAGCCGTGATACTTATCTGGGTCTAAAGAATAAAGACCTTGGCGAATTCCGCTTTGGTCGTAACTACTCAGTCGTTGATTATATCGATAATGTCACGGTCAATGAAGGTTACTGGGACAATGTGGGTGCTAGTAGTTTAAGCAAAAATACACTAGCCAATGCTTTAACCTTAGCTGATGGTTACCGAGTTAATAACTCTATCGTCTGGAAAGCGCCTAAATACAATGAGTTACCATTAGAGCTTGCGTTGCAGTATGGTGCTGATGAAGACTTTATATCTGACGATAATAGTCGTGACAGCGGCTATGGTGCCTCATTACTATTTAATCCAGGCAATGGCTTTACGGCTGGTGTTGCTTATCAGAGTGATCTGGCTACTAAAAATCCCAGTAGTACTAATACGGGCGGCGATATGATCCGTGGGACGGCTACTGTCGATCTAAGTAATTATGTTGCTTATCCAGTAAAAGTGGGCGCTCTATACCAACAAGCTGATTTTGATGATACTAATGAAACTGAAAAAGGATTGATATTAAGTGCTGAGATGGGTCTAAGTAACCTCGCTCGTCCAGCCTCAATATATGCACAGTACAATAAAACGGATAACTTAAGAGGCATTAATGAAAATAATTCAGATCAAATCGTCGTAGGCGGTAAATATAGCTTTAGAAAGAATATAATTGCACATGCTTATGTCGGTAATAACACTGCAGACTTAAAAAATGATCTTTTCATTGCTGGTCAAGATGACGGTGATAAAGATATTCTTGTCAGAGCGCGTGGTGATGCTAGCGTCTTCGTGGTCGGTGCTGGTCTAGAATACAAATTCTAATCTAAACATTAGAAAACGTATTATAAAAAACTCATCCTTCGGGGTGAGTTTTTTTGTTGTGACCTTTTTAAAGCCGCAGTGGGTTATAATAGCTACGTATTTACGATGATTACGCACTTATGACAATTAAGCGTTAAAAACTGAGTGTTTTAAAGAGTTTGCGCTTTTGCCCTATATTTTGTGGCGTATTTTTAGTAAAATCCTTCTTTACCAATTACCGACAGAGTACTATGACCAAGTTTATATTTGTGACCGGTGGGGTAGTGTCCTCACTAGGAAAAGGTATCACCGCAGCTTCTCTTGCAGCGGTCTTAGAAGCACGTGGCGTGACTGTCACGATGACCAAAATGGATCCGTATATTAACGTTGATCCAGGTACAATGAGCCCGTTTCAGCATGGTGAAGTATTCGTCACTGAAGATGGCGCAGAGACCGATCTAGATTTGGGTTATTACGAGCGCTTCTTGCGTCACTCAAAAATGAGTAAGAGTAATAACTTTACTAGTGGTCGTATTTATCAGAACGTTTTGAATAAAGAACGCCGTGGTGAATATCTAGGCGGTACTGTACAGGTTATTCCGCATATTACTGATGAAATCAAAAACAAAATCCTTGCCAGTGGCGAAGGGTATGATATCGCTATTATCGAAATTGGCGGTACCGTTGGTGATATCGAATCACTTCCGTTTATGGAAGCCGTACGTCAGATGCAAGTAGAGCTTGGTCGTAATAGAGCCATGCTAATGCATCTTACTTTAGTGCCTTATATTGCTAGTGCTGGTGAGACCAAAACCAAGCCAACGCAGCATTCCGTAAAAGAGCTGCGCTCTATTGGCCTACAGCCTGATATCTTAATCTGCCGCTCTGATCATCATATCTCACAAGACAACCGTCGCAAGATTGCGCTATTTACTAACGTTGAAGAGCGTGCGGTCATTATGTGTGAAGATGCACAAAGTATCTATCAGATACCGCGCACATTACACGAGCAGGATCTTGATGATCTAATCTGTGAGCGTTTCGGTCTTGATGTGCCTGAAGCTGATTTAAGCGATTGGGACAGAGTGGTTGAAGCACAGTTGAATCCAGAAGGAACAGTGACTGTTGCGATGGTTGGCAAATATGTTGAGCTACCAGATGCTTATAAGTCTATTAACGAAGCATTGCTTCACGCAGGTATCACTCATAAAGCCGACGTGAAGATTGACTACATCGATGCTGAACGTCTAGAAGATGACGATACTTTACTTGTGCAGCTAAATGATGCTGATGCTATCTTAGTACCAGGCGGTTTCGGTGAGCGCGGTACGATGGGCAAGATAAAAGCCATCACTTATGCTCGTGAAAACAACGTTCCGTATTTAGGCATTTGTCTTGGTATGCAGTTGGCTGTGATTGAGTATGCACGTAATGTACTTAATATTAACGCCAACTCTTCTGAGTTTGATCGTAAGACCGCTGAGCCTATCATTGGTCTGATCACTGAGTGGTTAGATGAGCGCGGCGAGCTACAGATTCGTAGTGATGATTCAGACCTTGGTGGCACGATGCGTCTAGGCGCACAGCAAGCAGAGTTAGTTTCTGGTAGTAAGCTAAGCCAAATTTATGGTGCAAGCAATATCACTGAGCGTCATCGCCATCGCTATGAGATGAATAACCGTTATATCGAGCCGCTAGAGCAAGCAGGTATGACCATATCTGGTTATTCTGCCAAGCAGCATTTGGTAGAGTCGGTTGAGATTTCTGAGCATCCATGGTTTGTTGCTGTACAGTTCCATCCAGAGTTCACTAGCTCACCACGTGGTGGTCATCCACTGTTTAATAGCTTTGTAAAAGCGGCTAAGAACCACAGCGAAAAAAAATAGTTCTTATCATAAAGTAACTCCTTACAACGTAGTGCAAAGTGAAAGCGTTTATTATAAAAAAGACTGATCTCCGGATTGGTCTTTTTTTGCTTAATCCAAACTGCTAGTAGTTATTAACAAGTCAATATCCTCATTAATAATCTCTAATTACGCTTGCATACTTTTTTTAATCGGCCTATCGGTTACAATATGGGACAGAGATATTAATAACAAAATAAGAGGTAATGGCTTCATGGAAAACCTATTGACCGCACAATCACATATCACGCTCAACACTCCTAACAACGATACGATTAAAATTGGTAACGACCAGCCTTTTGTATTGTTTGGTGGTATGAATGTTTTAGAGTCCAAAGAATTGGCATTTGAGATTGCTGAGCAGTATGTTGATATTTGCCAGCGCTTGGGTATTGGCTATGTTTTTAAAGCGAGCTTTGATAAAGCAAACCGATCAAGTCTGCATTCGTATCGTGGGCCTGGTTTAGAGCAGGGTATCGATTGGCTAGGTCAGATCAAAGAAAAATTCCAAGTACCGATTATCACGGATGTGCATGAACCACATCAAGCAGCACCAGTCGCTGAAGTGGCTGACATTATTCAGCTACCTGCATTTTTGTCACGTCAGACGGATCTAGTGCATGCGATGGCAAAAACAGATGCCATTATTAATATTAAAAAGGCGCAGTTTTTAGCTCCTCACGAGATGCGTCATATCGTCAATAAGTGCTTAGAGGGTGGTAATGATAAGCTCATACTTTGTGAGCGTGGTAGTGCTTTTGGTTATAATAATTTGGTCGTCGATATGCTTGGTTTTGATACCATGAAGCAGATGGATATACCGGTATTCTTTGACGTGACGCATAGCTTACAACAGCCAGGTGCACGTAGTGATAGTGCTGGTGGACGTCGTGAGCAGATTACAACGCTTGCCCGTGCAGGTATGGCTACAGGATTGGCAGGGTTATTTTTAGAAGCGCATCCAAACCCAGAAACTGCAAAGTGTGATGGTCCATGTGCGCTGCGTATGAGCCAACTAGAGCCGTTCTTACGTCAACTTAAGCAAATTGATGATTTGGTCAAAGGTTTTGAAGTATTGGATACTCATTGATACGGTACGTAATAAGAGGGCTATACAATGGCAATTCAAATGGCGCAAGTAAGCATCGAAAATATCGATGATGCAGAAGGCTTAGATAGTGTGATGACCGCTCTTAAAAACATCTCAGGCGTGACGGCTATTAGTTTGGATCCTAAGCATAATGTCGCAACGGTAAGCTATGATGATACAGATACTAGTATCCATGCCTTAACAGCAGCGATTAGTATGGTTGACTATGTGACTCAGCCATTTCCGATTGATTCACCGCAGAACCCGCACCATAACGATTTATAATTACAAATAGCTATTGCTATAAATTTGTCGACGCGCTCTTTTATGTTCTTATTAATAAGTTACTGTTTCGTTAATAGCATCTCGTTAATAAAGCAACAACCAAACGGTCTTGTTGTCGAGGATAATAGGGCTTATGCTTGTTTAGTGGTACTTTGATAGGTTTTGAGAAGTAAATATTGAAGAACAGCTATCAAGGCTACTTTTCACTAATAAAAATAAGGAGCCAACCATGGCAAGCCAAACACGTATTATTCAAATTGATGGCATGACTTGTGGCGGCTGTGTGGCAAGTGTACATACTGCTACTGCCGACATTGACGGTTTAGATACGATCACCGTTGATCTAGCTGACAATCTAGCGACGGTCACCTTTGATGATAGCAAAACCAGTGCAGAAGCGATTGCTTCGGCCATTGATGAGGCTGGATTTGAGGCGACTGTCGCTAATTCATAAATGTCGTCATCTATCTACAAAACCAGCTACCATGTTATTACTGGCATGATAGCTGGTTTTTTAATGGTTAAAAATTCTGATTATAGATTACGTACATGGCTGTCCTAGTTTGCTGCTATTTACTAAATGATTGAGGCTTACTTGAATAGATGATGATTGTGACCATCTAATAGGCGCTACCTGAATATATTGCAATATGTCTGTCTATACTAACTGGATAGCCTAAACAGCGTATTCATACTGATTGTTATCGTGTTTTACTTGTTTCATTTGATTTTTTTGTCAATCCACTGATATTTTATTATGGCTTCTATGAGTATATAGACGCTATAAAGAGTTATTTTTATGAATGATACTACCCGTACCACTAGTGATGAATCCTACGATGTCGAGACTGACATTCAATCAAATACGCCACTTGCACCGCAACGTGCGCATCTGCAGTTGGCGATTGATGGCATGACGTGTCAGGCCTGTGCTTCACGAATCGAAAAGGTGCTGAATAAAAAGCCTTCGGTGTATGAAGTGAGTGTGAGTTTTGCTGGCGAGACTGCCAATGTTGATTATGATCCAACCCAGACGACGCCTGAACAGGTGACAGAGTGGGTGAATAAAACGGGCTTTGTGGCTAATGTGCAGGCAGCCGATAGGTTATTTGCTCAGACTGACGAAGATACCGCCACTCAATACCCATGGCGTTTGATCGGATTATGGGTTTGTTTGGTGCCATTCTTGGTGGGTATGGCAGGTATGTTGACGGGTTTTGGCATGGCGTGGATGCCGCCAGTCTGGGTTCAATTTATTTTAGCGACTGTAGTACAGTTTGGTTTAGCGTTACCATTTTATAAGAGCGCATGGGCATCTATAAAGGGCGGCCTTGCCAATATGGATGTGTTGGTAGTCATTGGTACAGTGACGATATGGGCGTATTCGACTTATCTTTGGCTCACGCATGGCGATGGTACTTTAAACAGTCTATTGCAAAGTGGGCATTTGGGCGAACACGGTGCGAGTAATAGCCCAGCCGTATATTTTGAAGCAGGGGTGATGGTCATTGCCTTTGTACGTACAGGTAAATATCTTGAGGAACGTACCAAGAAGCACAGCCTAAACAGTATTGATTTATTATTGTCATTGACACCTGATGAAGTAGAGCAGCAGCAGCCAAATGGTGAATTTCATAATATTGCGTTATCTGATGTACAAGTAGGTGACGTCCTACGTGCAAAACAAGGCAGCCGTGTCGCTACAGATGGTACCGTCATAGAAGGCAGCGGCTGGTGCGTGGAGAGTCATTTAACTGGCGAGTCGGTAGCTCTCAAAAAAGAACAAGGCGATGGATTGCTGGCAGGTGCCTTGGTAGAGAATGGCAGTCTGCTATACCGTGTCAGTGCGAAGGGCAGTGATACTAAGCTGGGTGATATGGTGCAAGCATTGAGTGATGCACAAGGTTCAAAAGCCAATCTAGCGCGTCTCGCGGATCGAGTAACGGCTATTTTTGTCCCCGTAGTGGTAACGATTGCGTTGGTTACTTTTGGGGTCACATGGTGGCTGACAGGTATGGTTGATACTGCACTAATGCACGCAGTATCGGTGTTGGTCATTGCTTGTCCTTGCGCGCTTGGTTTGGCCACGCCAGCGGCCATCATGGCTGGTATGGGCGTTGCCGCGCGTCATGGGGTGTGGTTCAAGGATGCACAAAGTCTTGAGGCAGCAGGTAATATCGATACAGTAGTACTCGATAAAACAGGTACATTGACTATTGGTAAACCTACTATCGTCGATCATGTCATGGTGGATAAGTCGCTTGCTGTGGACGATGTATTGCAGATTGCGGCCAGTGTCGAGGCGCATGCCAGTCATCCACTAGCAACTGCTCTCGTCAATACGGCTAAAGAACGTCAACTGTCTCTATTTAATGTGACCGATATCAGTGTGATAAAAGGTGCTGGTATACAAGCAAATATCGAAGGGCTTGGATTAGTAAAAGTGGGTACGGCAGAGTTTGCGAACTTGACGTTGCCAAGATTTATGCCAAAAGTATGGCAAATTGCCAGTACCGTTGCGATTAGTATTAATGATGAGCCATTAGGCGCGTTTGCCCTAGCAGATGATCTAAAAGCAGATACCCCGCAAGCAATCAATGCACTACAAGATGCGGGTATCAATGTGATCTTGATGAGTGGTGATAAGCAGTCCGTTGTCGATCATGTAGCAGGGCAGTTGGGTATTGATAAGGCTTATGGCAATATGAGCCCGCGTGACAAGGCCAGTCAAATTGCACTATTGCAAACTGCTGGTCATAAGGTGGCGATGGCAGGAGACGGCGTCAACGATGCGCCAGCGATGGCTACTGCCGATGCCAGTTTTGCGATGTTTGAGGGGACTGATGTCGCTCAGCATAGTGCCTCTGCACGTCTAATGGGTGAGTCGCTCATGCATATCGATGCGGCACAAAAAATCGCTCAAGCAACGCTGCGCAATATTAAACAAAATCTGTTTTTTGCCTTTATTTATAACTGTCTTGGTATTCCGCTTGCTGCATTTGGATTTTTGAATCCGATGATTGCTGCCGCTGCTATGGCGCTTAGCTCCATCTCAGTACTCATGAATGCACTACGATTGACACGGTTTAAGACAGAGGTTGAGTTAGATAATACGGTATCCACCTCTCATACGGATAAAGAGCGTTTAGCAAAAGGGTAGCTATCATATTTGCTTTAAGCTTCTATAAATATAAAACAGACAGGCATCGCATATATGTATCTATAAGATTGTTTTTATGACGGCAAGTCGGTGTAAGATAAGGGAAGTTTGGTAAAATATATGCTATGATGCCAAGCACTATAGCCGACTATTAATATGCTTTATATCCCTCTAATTGCTAGGTAACGATAGCTACAAGATAGAAAGGTATAAAGGGTTTTTAGGATTACGTGCTATATGATATTTTGCTTTATCTTTTTTGTATGCTAGCTGCCGTTATTTATCTCACAAACTTGGCATGACCAAAGGAATTAACAGACATTATGTACGCTGAAGAAACCAACAACGTCACCGCAATTAAAGACATTCGCGCTCGTGAAATTTTAGACTCGCGCGGCAACCCAACTATCGAAGCTGATGTTATTTTAGCTGACGGTACTGTCGGCCGTGCTGCTGCTCCAAGTGGCGCATCAACAGGCTCACGTGAAGCGCTTGAGCTACGTGATGGCGACAAGACCCGCTTTATGGGTAAAGGCGTCAAAAAAGCCGTTTCTAATGTCAATAGTCAAATTCGCAGTGCCTTGATTGACAAAGATGTGACTGAGCAACAGGCTATTGATGATGCCATGATTGCGCTAGATGGTACAGAAAACAAAGAAAGCTTGGGTGCTAATGCCATGCTAGCTGTGTCACTTGCGACGGCCAAAGCGGCAGCCAAGTCACAGAATCTGCCATTGCATCAATACATTGCCAATCTACGTAATCAAACGTCGTTGACCATGCCTGTGCCGATGATGAACATCTTGAACGGGGGCGAGCACGCGGACAACACGGTTGATATCCAAGAGTTTATGATTGAGCCTGTAGGCTTCACTAGCTTTTCAGAAGCGCTACGTGCTGGTACAGAAATTTTCCATAGCTTAAAGTCAGTATTAAAATCACAAGGTTTAAACACTGCCGTTGGTGATGAAGGTGGTTTTGCACCGAACCTACGTAGCAACGAAGAAGCCATCACGGTTATCATGCAAGCGATTGAGCAGGTTGGCTACAAAGCTGGTGAAGATATTCATCTTGCGCTAGATTGTGCAGCTAGTGAATTTTACAAAAACGGTCAATACGTCTTAGCAGGCGAAGGTAATAAAGCCTTTGATAGCCAAGGGTTCTCAGATTACCTAGTTGGGCTGGCACGTCAGTATCCTATTATCTCTATCGAAGATGGTCTTGATGAGTCAGATTGGGATGGTTGGAAGTATCTGACCGAACAAATTGGCGATAAAGTCCAATTGGTTGGGGATGATTTGTTCGTAACCAATCCTGCAATCTTGCAAGAAGGTATCGATAAACACATTGCCAATGCTATTTTGATTAAATTTAATCAAATTGGCACCTTGTCAGAAACGCTAGATGCGATTTATATGGCTAAGGAAAATGGCTATGCAACTATCATTTCACATCGTTCAGGTGAAACTGAAGACAGCACCATTGCAGACTTGGCAGTTGGTACAGCGGCAGGCCAGATCAAAACTGGCTCACTATGCCGTTCAGACCGCGTAGCGAAGTACAACCAATTGCTACGTATCGAGCAGCAAGTACGTGCAAGCTACCGTGGCCGTGAAGAGTTTATTGGTCTACGTGGCTAAGCTTCTGACTGGCTTTTTAGCGTAATATACGTTGAAAAGCCTAGACTCATTAGCTGAAGTCAATATTTGGGTGATATATAATCATTTGTATATCGCCTAATCAGCTTAAATTTTACTATCTTCTTTTATACCGTTTGGCGTTATCACCTTATGAAATATTTTAGCCAATTTATACTACTTGCTTTAGCCGTTGCAGTGCTTTTAGGATTGCAATATCAGTATTGGTTGGGTGAAAACGGTCGTTTTGAACACAATAAGTTGACAGCTCAAATCGAAGAGCAACAACGTTTGAATGACAATCAAGTTGCGGCAAATAATCTATTACGCACCGATGTTCAAGATTTGAAAACGGGGCTTGAGGCCGTAGAAGAGCATGCTCGCTTAGATTTAGGTTTAATCAAACCGAATGAGACTTTTGTCCAAGTATCCACCGCACCAACCACGCACAGCAACTATTAGCTTTATAAATACACTAACTTTCACGGATATACTAACTTTTACGACATGAATTAATTTTCATGATGCAGCATCATAATGTTGTTATCTGACACCATTCATCATACTTGACACCTGCTTTATTCCTCTTTACATATACTGTCATGGGCTCAAACCATGAGTACACTACTATGAATACAACCCCTAATATACATGCCATGATCGTCGCAGCTGGTCGCGGCAGCCGTTTTGGTGCGTCTATCGCCAAGCAATATACAATGCTAGAAGGTCAGACGCTGTTGCAGCATAGCGTGGCACGACTTGCTTGTAACGATTACATCGATAATTGTCTATTGGTCATATCAGCCGATGACAGCACGGCTCAACAACTAAAGTTTGCACTTCCTGTACGCTATGCAGTCGGCGGAGCAGAGCGTTGGCAGTCAGTACAAGCAGGCGTTGAAGCAATTAGTCAGACAGGTGCTGATGATTCAGATTTGGTGCTTATTCACGATGCAGCACGTCCCGCTGTACCGAATGTAGATATCGATCAAGTGATTGAAGCAGCGATGCTGGAGCCTTACGGCGCTATTCTAGCGACACCAGTGGCCGATACGTTAAAAGCTTCCTATCAGCAAGCTACCTCCGCAGAAGAGAGTCGTCCACATTCTTATACCAAATCTACTATTGATCGTAGCAACATGTGGCAAGCACAAACCCCGCAAGTATTCCGCTTAGGTCAGCTAAAAAAAGTCCTAAATCATGTGTTTGAACATCAGCTAAGCATCACAGATGAAGCCAGTGCTTTTGAACAACTAGGTTTACCAATACGCTTAGTCTCTGGTAGTCGCCAGAATATAAAACTAACCTATCCTGATGATGCAGTACTGTTAACAGCGATTATGGCGCTTCAGTCTTAGTTTCAACTCTGCTTCCGCTAACGAGCATCAGTTTTACTCCTTTTATGCTTAATAATGGCCATGATAAGAACTATGGCTTCAGTAGCCACTATATCCTCGTTAAAATTTTCTATACTATTCTTAAAAACTAATGAATTCAAAAATAATCTATTACTAAAACCTATACCGAGAATATATATAATCTACTTTGGAATATAATATGGTTATTACATATGTTTTTTGTGTCTGAGCGGGCCTATGTCCAGTAATAGGTTGCTTTAATGACCAAACTAACCTATGATGTAACTAACTTAATACAATTAATATAAAAACTTATAAAATCAATAATATATCAGACCGATTCATTACGATTAGTTATGTTGTCTATATATTTTTTCTGAAGTTAGTATGATTGTTTTAGCGACATTTACCTGATAATAGGGAGAAGCTGATTGTCAACAATCAACGATTCAACAAATCCAGTAACGACAGATCTCTGCCAGCTTGTATATATAAGCCGGATTACCTCTACTGGTCTTTCAAGTCCTAGCACGCTTAATGATATCTCAGAGACCGCGGTTGAACGCAATCAAATAGATAATGTCACGGGTATTCTTTGCTATGGCAATGGCTACTTTTTACAGTGTGTCGAGGGATCAGAGCAGGCACTAACCAATCTAAAAAATCGTTTGTTGGTAGATGATCGACATAAAGAATTGAAGATTTTAGATTTTTCTGAAATTACCAAACGTCGTTTTGCCGGTTGGTCATTACGTTCGATTACCCTTGAACGTTGGATGACTAAAGAGCCTGAGCTTAAAAAGTTAATGCCATTTAAGCCGTATGAGTGGGATTCTAATGAGTGGCAGAAGTTCTTGGACGTGCTACAAGGCTACTATGAAGAGCAAACAAGAAGAACAGGTAACGTTGATACGCCTCCTGTCAAATACAGTACGCTAGGGGTGACTTTAAGTAAAGTTGTAGGGCAGCATCAGGCGTTCTTTTTGATCCAGACGATATTGGGATTAATGATAGTTGCTACGTTGCTATGGTTGCTGCTGTAATCGATAAATACTAATAAAGTACCCATTGAGCCAAGCTATATTTACAATTAATAAGACAACCAAATAAAAAAGCCAGCATCGATTGAATGCTGGCTTTTTTATTTAAAAGAATAAGTTGGCTTTTAATGAGAGACATAAAAAAACCCAGTTCATAATAAATTATGAACTGGGTTTTGGTGGTACGCTTGTTAGTCTAATCTAATGCTAAGCATTAGTGCTAACAAGTGACGCCAAATAGTGGCGTCCCCAGGGGGATTCGAACCCCCGTTACCGCCGTGAAAGGGCGGTGTCCTAGGCCTCTAGACGATGGGGACTAGTAACAACACTTCAACTGCTTTCACCATTTATGCTGAAGTGGTGCGTATTTTAATAGCGTCGGCGCTTCCTGTCAAGCCTTTTTCTACGTCTTTTTAAAATTAAATATCTTTTTTTAATTGCGCGACGAGGATGTAGGTCATTTCGCTTTAAATGATAGCGAATCCATAAAGAAGTACAGGCGCTAATCGTCAATGCAAGCAGCATATAGCCGAGAATGGTACCCCATAACTTGAGCTGTGGATCCATAATAAAGTCCCTCCTATTAATCTTGATAATGCTTGCTATCAAGACAGTGTGAGCAACTTAAACCATCTATAGGATATAACTACATCGCTTAAGAGTGATATTTTGTAATTATTTATTCATATCGAATAGAACAACTACGTCTGTCATCACGAAAATAGTTCCGTCTATTTATTATGATATCAATCATATCCCTATTGATTGCCAAATCAAGATGTCAAAGTCATCAAGTATTACAAATAGCACTATTATGTATGATTGGCAATATAGGATATGTGACTTATTGACTGTCGCTATCAGCTGGCTCTTCTTTAGCCTCTTCATTATGCAGCGCATTGGCCAACATAGGGTAGTTATTTAGTATATGGCAAAATAGCTCAGCAGTCTTTTGAGTGTCATACAGAGCTGAGTGAGCATTCTTGCCATCAAACTCTAACCCTGCTGCTTTACAAGCACGTGCTAGGACAGTTTGACCAAATGCTAATGCTGATAAGGTGACGGTATCGAATACTGAAAAGTTATGAAATGGATTGTGATTTTTGCTATTGGTTCGTAGCACAGCTGCATTCAAAAAAGCCAAGTCAAAATGGGCATTGTGTCCAATTAAGACACATTGACGACATTCTTCGTCACGGCGTACGTCTTTTAACCCTTTAAAGATGCGGCGCAATGCTGTCTTTTCATCTTCAGCAATGGCTTTGCGCATTGGATTTTTAGGGTCAATGCCGGTAAAGGCAAGCGCACCTGGCTCTAAGTTTGCGCCTTCAAAAGGCTCAATATGAGCGTTGAAAGCTTCACCTGGATAAAATATACCTTGCTCATTCAGTAAGACGGGAATGCAGGCAATTTCTAACAGTGCATCGGTCTGGGCGTTAAAGCCTGCTGTTTCCACGTCGACGACGACAGGCAAGAACTTGCGAAAGCGGTCTTTTAAGACCATAGGCGCTTGCTCATCTGTCGCTGAGGCTGCATCTTTCGGAGAAGTATTTAGAGTAGCATTAAGACTGGCAGATTTAGGGTGTGATAAGTCTTGGTCAGGCAAGGTCGCTATGTTTTGATTGGTCATATAAAGTTAAATCACTTTTATCAGTCGTACTAATATATTGAATGAGAAATAAGCATCCTATAATATTAACTGCACCTTTAGTACAAAGAAATCTACTACAAAGGTATCATTAATATCATAGGATAAAATAATAGGTCTCTTTTGAATGCTAAGCTTTGTGGGTATTAAGCCTTAATTGACCAGGGTAGCGTCTCACCTGCCATTAGGGGCGTCAATGATGCACCATCAAAATAAGGATAGTCAGCCGGTACTTGCATAGGCGTGTTGACAAGCGTGATAGTGCTTTCATTTAAAGGTAAGCCATAGAACTGAGCACCAAAACGACTGGCGAAACCTTCTAATTTATCTATCTTTCCAACACTATCAAAGGCAGTCGCATATAAAGGCAGCGCCGTGGCTGCACTATAGCAACCCGCGCAGCCACAAGCGGCTTCTTTTTTGTCTGTCGCATGTGGCGCAGAGTCAGTACCTAAGAAGAACTTTGGATTACCACTAGTAGCCACATCTAATAGCACTTTTTGATGGCTCTCACGCTTCAAAATAGGTAGGCAATAAAAATGTGGTTTGATACCACCAACCAATAAATGATTGCGGTTAAACATCAAATGCTGCGGCGTAATAGTCGCAGCAACATGGTTACCTTGTGACAATACAAAATCTGCCGCATCGCTGGTAGTGATGTGCTCTACCACTATTTTCAACGTAGGGAATTTCACGATAATTTGTGCCAACACTTCATCTAAGAAACGTTTTTCACGATCAAAGATATCTATATGGTCTTGTGTCACTTCGCCATGTATCAGTAGTGGCAGGTTGTACTTTTCTAACGCTTCAAAGACATCGACACAGGCATTGATGTTGGTGACGCCGTCTGCGGAGTTGGTAGTTGCTCCAGCAGGATAGAGTTTGACAGCTTGTACGATACCTGACTGCGCTGCCAACTCGATATCTTGGGCAGTGGTGTTATCCGTTAAGTATAGAGTCATACGCGGATCAAAAGCTGACTGGCGCTCAAGACTTAAATCACTAGCTGCTAACTGCTCCATGATACGTGCGCGGTAAGCAATAGCATCCTGCGCATTTTTGACTGGAGGCACCAGGTTTGGCATACAGATGACACGGTTGAAGCTGCTTGCTGCATGAGGTACGGTCGTGCTCAAGGCTAGATCGTCACGCAAATGAATATGCCAATCATCTGGCTGAAGGATGGTCAATTCTCTAATCGAATCAGTCATAGTGTCAAAGCGCTCTATATCGTCAAATAAAGGAAACAAAAGGGAGTAATACTGTGGGTCTATCATAACAGATTTGCCCAGTTGACTAAATATACGGCGAAATATCTGTGCATAATTTGAGGACATGCTCCAAGTGCTTTAAAATTTACGCCAAAAGCACACGCCTTATGGCAGTTAGACTTTTGCCCATAGTAAATATGATGTACACTGAGCAGGTAATTATCGTTCGACTTGCTTTCGATTTGATCGTCGCCTTTTCTAAAACTATATTTCATAATGGGAGTTCTTCATGGCTCAACTTGATCCAAAAAATATCAATAAAATCGTCTTGGCTTATTCAGGTGGTCTTGATACCTCAATCATCGCTAAATGGCTACAAGAAACTTATGATGCGGAAGTAATCACCTTTACCGCTGATATCGGTCAAGGCGAAGAAGTTGAGCCAGCACGAGCCAAAGCTCAAGCAATGGGTATCAAGCATATCCATATCGAAGATTTGCGCGAAGAGTTCGCTCGTGATTATGTATTCCCTATGTTCCGTGCTAACGCCATTTACGAAGGTGAGTACTTGCTAGGTACGTCTATTGCTCGTCCATTGATTGCCAAGCGTTTGGTTGAGATTGCTAAAGAGCATAACGCCGATGCTATCAGCCATGGTGCGACTGGTAAAGGCAATGACCAAGTTCGTTTTGAGCTAGGTGCGGTCGCTTTGTCACCAGACGTAGTAACCATTGCTCCTTGGCGCGAGTGGGATCTATCAAGCCGTGAAAGCTTGATGAAATATGCTGAAGAGCATGATATCGCCATTGATTATGCGGGCAATAAGAAAAAATCTCCTTACTCAATGGATGCGAATTTACTGCACATCTCTTATGAAGGCGGTGTCCTAGAAGAACCGTATACTGAAGCAGAAGATGATATGTGGCGCTGGTCTGTCAGCCCAGAAGAAGCACCTGATGAAGCACAGTACTTAGAACTAGAGTACGAAAAAGGCGACATCGTTGCTATCGATGGTGAAGCACTTAAGCCTTATGAAGTCATGATTAAGCTGAACGAAATCGGCGGCAAACATGGTATCGGCCGTTTAGATATCGTTGAAAACCGTTACGTCGGTATGAAATCACGTGGTTGCTACGAGACGCCAGCGGGCACGATTATGCTAAAAGCGCATCGCGGTATTGAGTCGTTAACGCTTGATCGTGAAGCTGCCCATCTAAAAGATGAGCTCATGCCACGCTATGCAAAAATCATCTACAATGGCTATTGGTTCAGCCCTGAGCGTATGATGCTACAAGCATTGATTGACAAGTCACAAGAATACGTCAACGGTACGGTACGCGTAAAACTGTATAAAGGTAGCGTGAGCGTTGTTGGTCGTAAATCTGACGATTCATTATTTGATGAAAAAATCGCTACTTTCGAAGATGATGCGGGCGCTTATGATCAAAAAGACGCAGAAGGCTTTATCCGTCTAAATGGTCTACGTTTAGCTATCGAAGCTAGCCGTGGTCGCGATTTATCTAAGTAAGTTTTTGGGCTGCTGATAGTCAATTCGTAACTTAGATCGCACAACAAAAAAGAGACTCTATGTTGATAGGGTCTCTTTTTTTATGGCTAGTAAATGGTTGCTAAAACGGTTGCTTTGAGGGTAGCTATTTCAAAAGTAAAACGCTTTACTCAGATTTTTCTGTATTTGCAGCGTCAGGTTCGTCTTCATCTACCATTACAATGGCCACATCTTGCTGTTGACGCTCATCAATAGCATCTTGTTCTAACACTTCTTCAGTTGCCAGGATCGCACCGTCAGATTTTTGCGATTGGTATTTCAAGGTAGCGAGTGCACCAAGGACACCAACGACAAGTATGATGATAAGAATGACAGGATTTTTCCATAGTGGTGTGGAAGCCTCATATTCGATAGGCTTTTCACTAGTGGTGGTTGGCGTATTGTCGTTATTGCCGCCGATTAGTCCCAAACTTACTAAAGGCGGTTTAGGTGGATTGGCTGGTTCAGAGTTAACGCGTAGTCGATTTCGACTGAGATAGATATCTGATATTTTGGCTAATTGTAGCAGCCAGCGTTGATGTGGTAAGGCAACGGCATGCATCTCGGTAAATACTAGCATATCGTTGTGACGACCTTGCTGTAGATTGTCAGGTGAGCGCCCAATGGCTTTTAGATAATTACCTGTTGCCATTTGCATGTCTTGCACAGGTTCATAGTCTTCAGGTTTAAATCCAGTCAGCTTATACCAGTAAGGATCAAAAGGAGGTGGAGTGCTTGATAGCCGCTCAACATTTAATAACGTACGCTCCGCATTATTCTCTGAGTTGTTCTCTATCGCTTCAACAGCTTCAGTAGTTGATTCGGGCAGGTCACTATTGCTTTCTGTCTCAGCAGATAAGGTGTGCGTATGCTCTGGGCTAAATCGGGCCGTTGATAAAAACTGTGGTTGTAGTGCAAACCATTTATTGATCTCATCACTGTCTAGTTGACTGTATTCTGTCAGGATAGCCAATTCACGCAGTACAATCACGCACAATGAGGTGAGTAGAGTTTGAGCCTGCTGCGTCGTTGCATCAATCTTCTCAGCGATATGTTCGCTTGCCTTTATGACACGGGCATTATCGCTAAATACAGCATCTGCTGCATCGTGACGATGGTAGAGTGTGGCGCTAATGGTGGCAAAGTTCATTGAGTTATACTGTCGTAACTCTTTGACAGCACCACGACCAAACAGCTTTTTGCTGACTGCTTGTCCCTGATGACGCTGCTGATAGGCGAGCAATGCACTTACGATGGCTTGTAGACTGGCATCCATCCCTAAGCGAGCTTGCGGTAGAGAAAGCTGTGCTGCATCGGCCAAAAGTGACAGCATAGGCTGGGTATCATGATATAAAAAATCATACATCGACACACGTGTCGGTGAAATAGTCGTCATAATCTGCTAGCATCAAAAAGTGTGCCCCTATATTACGGTGCCAAATGTCTTGATACAATCCCTTGATAATAGAAATTTTCAATCATTTTACTAATAACCTTGATAGTAATCTGATGAATGACTGATAGTCGGAAGCATTTATGACCAATAATAAGACGCTTGATAAACAACTCGTGATTAATATCGCTGAGCAAACATTAACGATGTACCAGCAGCAGACTGAGGTTAGATACGTAGTCTCCACTGCAAAGAATGGTATTGGTAGTCAGCAGGATAGTGGTTGCACGCCGCTCGGTAGGCATGTCATTGAACAAAAAATAGGTGGTAGCGAGCCTATGAATGCGGTATTTGTCGGGCGTGTGCCGACAGGTGAGATATATGATACCAATCTTGGTGAGCTACATCCCAAACGTGACTGGATATTGAGCCGTATTCTTTGGTTAAGCGGTCTTGAAGAAGGGTTAAACAAAGGTAGCAATAGCCAAGGTGGTTGCGATACTTATGAGCGCTATATCTATATTCACGGTACACCAGATACTGAACCAATGAGTATTCCGCTATCACATGGCTGTATCCGTATGCGTAATGAAGATATTGTAGAATTATTTGAGCAAGTAGAAGAGGGTATGCCTGTTACGATTGTGGCTAATTAGGACATGTTGTACATTTAGCCATGGCGCTGAAAGAAGCTATTCAAACACAATAAAAAAAGACAGCCTGTTATATAACAAGCTGTCTTTTTTATGGAGCGGTTTTACTTTATGAAATCAGTATCCGTCATAAACGTAATATTCCTACTTCTACCAAAACGTTGAGCTGTCCGCAAATTTTGCTAAACGTGCATCAATATGACTCTGGTCAACAGTCAGTATGGCCGTAAACCAACCTGCACCATATAAAGCATTAGCATCTGTTGTTGATTTCAATTCATAAAACTGCTGATATTGATTATCATCGTTCAGTTGTTCTAACGCTTTTTGCGCTTTTATTAGCCGTTTTAGCCAACGTTTGGTTTTCTTTTTAGCTTTTTTCTTGCTTAGTAAAGGTGTGGAAAATTCACTGATGTAACGCAAATCTTTTAATTGACTAAGCAGGTCGCTTTCAGGTTGGTCATTATCAGCAACATCTGTGCTTACATTTGTGTCATCGCTCACAAGCTCAGCAACACTTACTTCGTCACTTACTTCGTCAGCTTTTTTATTGGTCTTAAGACATTTTTTATATTGTTTAGAAAGGACTTTCGTTAGCTTATCGCGGGCAAGCTGATCAGTCTGAGGTTCAATGCTGGGGTCGCTCATAGTAAAGGCAATCAGCTCTAGCAAGGTTATCTGAAAGTCATTGGCTTGCAGCGTATTGATAGGTGTGATCTTGATATCTTCGATATCTGTTGTCCAGTCGACGGCAGGCGCGCCACATGCTTGTAGCTCAGGTTCGATCTGTGCGTTGATATAAGCAAGTTGATAGTATTCGCTAAGCAAGGTTGCAGTTTGCTTTAGTATTGGCAACCATTCAGGGTTAATTTCATCAGAGAAGTCGGTAAATGCTTTCAACGCAGTACGCAAGCGATCAATACCAATCCGCAACTGTAGAATATGATCGTCATCTATACTGCCAGCGACGATAGCACTGCTATTTGATAGTATCTGTAATAAGCAATTGTGTACGACCGCACGTATAAAGGCAGGTGCACTGCTGTCTTTGTCTATTTGCAATTGACTTAGGTTTGCGTTGACCGCTGGACTGTGTTTTTGTCCGTTAATAAGTAAGCCACCGTTTTCAGCTTTGGTAACGGTAGATAGACACAGCTTATAGCGCTTGCACCATGTTTTGGCAGTCGTAAATAGAAAATCTAAATCTCCTGACACCAGTTCAAACTCTATCTCTTGAATGGCTTTGCGTAGCGAGTCATCAGTACCATGAATAATCTCTCCCTGATCATAAGCCATTTCGATACAGTTATCGGTTTCATCCTCATTACTTTCTGTTAGCAACCGCGTAGTGCGCTCGACGTCAGTAACATAAAGTCGTGTTAGCGTCTTTACTAACTTTTTGAGTTTAAAGTCAGCCAATGCTGCAGCGATTGGAGTGTCTTGATATATCGTTAAATCAGGCATCAGCTCATTATTATCGAGCATCGTTTGTACTTGCTCATTATCGAGTACAGCATTGTGCTCCAAGCGTGCGGCGATACCATCACCACCAGCTTTAATGGTTTGTACCCATGTATCACCTTCTTTGCGAATACGCAGACCGATACCTGCCTGTGCAAGCTGTTGGTCAGGCGTATCGTAATAGTGTGCAGCCAGTTGTTTCACTTGTGAGGATTTAACGTGCGTTTGACGCATTAAACCCTTTAGCCGTGACTCTGGTACCAAAAACTTCAGCTCTATCTCTTGCATATTAGCTCCTAATAATTCTGACTGATGGCTCTGATCGATGGTTGTGATAAACCATTATTAGTCTACCATTCTCTGATTATTTAAACCGCAATAAAAAACCGCCCTACATGATGTAGGGCGGTTTTTTGATAAATACTGCTAGTCTGTCGGTTATTAGAACTGGTTCATCGTGTTCTTGCCGCCGCCAGCTTTCAGAGCGTTATCGCCTGAGAAGATTTCTTTGTGGTCATCGCCAAGGTCTGAACCAGCCATTGCTTGGTGCTTAACACAAGAGATGCCTTCGCGGATTTCTTTACGCTGTACGCCAGCTGCATAAGCAAGCATGCCTTCTTCACCGAAGTAGCCTTTAGCAAGTTCATGAACGCTAAGAGCAGTCGTGTGGTAAGTCGGTAGCGTGATTAAGTGATGGAATACACCAGCTTCACGTGACGCATCACGTTGGAAGTTTTTAGCGGCTACGTCAGCGGCTGCATCAAGCTCAGTACCGTCGTAATCAGCACTCATCAAGTCATCTTTATTGTATGCAGAGACGTCTTTGCCTTCTTCTTCCCACTGAGCGATAACTTGCTTACGGAAGTTAAGCGTCCAGTTGAATGATGGGCTGTTGTTGTATACAAGCTTGGCTTTAGGCTGTTGCTCTTTAATACGGTCAACCATCATTTTGATGTGTTCTACGTCTGGAGTCGGTGTTTCGATCCATAGTAGGTCAGCGCCGTTTTCTAGAGCCGTTACACAGTCAAGTACAACACGGTCGATGTTAGTCTCTTCACGGAACTGATATAGACCGTTAGGTAGACGAACTGGGCGTACTAGTTTGCCGTTGTGCTTAAGTAGGCTGTCATTTTCTTGAGCATTTTCTAGCGTTACTTCTTCCATTTCGATGAAATCGATGTATTTAGAAGCAAGGTCGCCTGGCTCATTTGATACTGGGATTTTTTGCGTTAGTGATGCGCCTTCAGAGTCAGTACGAGCAACGATAACACCGTCTTCAACACCAAGCTCTAGGAATGCATAACGGATAGCGTTTAGCTTAGAGATGAAGTCTTCATGCGGTACAGTTACTTTACCAGCCTGGTGACCACATTGCTTAGCATCAGATACTTGGTTTTCAACCTGAATGGCACAAGCACCAGCTTCGATCATTTGCTTAGTCAATAGGTAAGTAGCTTCTTCGTTACCGAAACCTGCATCGATATCAGCGATGATTGGCACAACATGTGAATCAAAGTTTTCGATTTTTTCTAAGATAGCTGAAGTATCTTGGCCAGCTTCTTCAGCAGCATTTAGCTCACGGAAATAGTCGTTCAATACTTTAGCGTCAGCTTGACGCAAGAACGTGTAGATTTCTTCGATTAGCTTAGGTACTGATGTTTTTTCGTGCATAGATTGGTCAGGTAATGGACCAAACTCAGAGCGTAGGGCAGCTACCATCCAACCTGAAAGGTAGATATAAGTTTTAGAGGTCGTACCGAAGTATTTTTTCTTAGCATACATGGTTTGCTGTGCCACAAAACCATGCCATGCACCTAGAGACTGTGTGTACTGAGACGTATCATTGTCATAATCTTCCATGTCTTGACGCATGATTTTTGCAGTATACTTTGCGATATCCAAGCCCGTTTTGAAACGGTTTTGTGACATCATACGTGCGGCATCAGTCTCGCTAATGTTCTGCCAGTTGCCGTGCTTTTGCTTTAATTCACGTACTAGGTCGATCGCTGATTTATATGCAGTTGACATCTATAGTCTCCTTGGTAGGGTGTAAAAAAAATAAGTTAATTGTTAAAATAATGGGTCTGTCGTTTTACTAAAATCCGCTTTACTAAAACCTTTGTACTAAAAAGTAATATTCAAAATTTGGTCTATCATTTATCTATCGAAGCTCTATTTACCCTAAACAAACCGCTAGGCTATTACAAGAAATTTGCTGAACTCAACAGTTGAAAATAATTGCTGGTTTATAAATATTTATCGATTCTCACTATATGTCTAAAAGGTATCTGAATACTTAATAGGCAGTGATGTCATAATTGGTAGCAAGAGATGTTACAATAATGAGGTCAATTAACCGTATTTAACGACTTATAAAAACCATTAATATATTACTTAGCGACAATATTTAATCGGATGAAAACAGCTTATGAACCTAAAGTTCGTCATCTATGCTGCAAATCCTTTATAGAACTCACTATAACCACCTTACCAAGATTTATCTAATTTATGATAGTTATCTTTGGTATTTCTGTATGATATAATGTTTATATAACAGGGTCTTACGATAGGTTGAATGACTTATCATACCTATCTATCAGAAAAAACTAGAACAAAATTAGTAAAAAATAATGAAATTATGCTGTTATAACGCACAAATCATTGTAGCAGCACTACAAATGCCAGCCTTAATATGGCGTTTACTCAAAAGCCAAGAGAACCAAATATGAATTTGCAGCGGGTTGATTTAAATTTATTAGTCCATCTAGATGTGTTGCTACGAGAAAAAAACGTCACTCGCGCAGCCGAGCAGCTTGGGATTACTCAGCCTGCTATGAGTAATATCTTGCGCCGTTTGCGTAAGCTGTTTAATGATCCATTATTGGTACGCTCATCTGAGGGTATGACGCCGACTGAACGCGCTCTTGAGCTACAGCCACGTATCCGTGAGATACTCGCTGACTTGACTCAAGTGTTGGAGCCGCGTACCGAATTCCGCCCTTATAGTACCTCTCGTGTGTTCCGTATCATGACATCGGATTATGCCGAAGCGACCCTAGTACCTAAGCTGGTAAAAGCACTACGTTCTGAAGCACCTAATGTTATTTTGGACTTTTTGACTCCATCAGACGTCTCTTATCGAGATATGGAGCAGGGACGAGTTGATTTAGCGATTAACCGTTTTAATGAAATACCTCAAAGTTTCCATCAGGTTCTGGTATGGCGTGATACTTTTAGCTGCCTATTATCTTCTGACAGTCCTTATGCCAATCGTTTTAATCTGAAAAACTACCTTAAAGCACAGCACGTTTGGGTATCTAAAACAGGGATGGGCGTGGGTTTTGGGGTCAATCCAGAAAAATCTGGTGGACTAGGATCTATCGATCAGGCCCTGCAGCGCCTTGGGCAAAAACGTCAAATCAGTGTCTTTACTCGACATTATCAAATGCCTGCTATGCTTGCAGCAAATAAAGATTTGATAGCGACTTTGCCCACGCGTGTAGCAAGAATGCAGGCAAACAATGACAGTATCATGATGGAAGATCCGCCGTTTTTCATTCCTGAGTTTGAGCTTACGATGGCATGGTCACCTCTATTGCAGCATCATCCAGCCCATCGCTGGTTACGTCAGCTAATTATGCATGTAGCGCGCCAAGTCGTCGCTGAAGAAGAAAATCCACCACAAGAGATACCGGTTATTAATCATTTGTTTTGATTGGTTTGTGTGAGTCGAATCTATCTTTTATTAGAGCAGAATATTTTTGATTATTTGAATTTTTAATAAACATATTTTCCTATATCTCCCACTATATATAGTTATTAGACCAGCCACTAGGCTGGTTTTTTTATGTTCTAGTGATTAATAGTTGATATTTTACATTTAGATAGACTTAATAAGTCAGTCACACTATTAACATCTTCAACACACTTCACAATATATTGTAAAACTCTTCATCAAATAGCTTGTTAAGATAACGGCAGATAGAAAACGAGCTACCAATAGATTGTGCTATCGACGTAAATTTAATAATTAAAACTGTCACAGCAAAATAACTACAAGTGGCAATGAACCCGATTATAAATCCCAAATATAAATTCGAATAATAAGGATAGTAAATATGTCAGACATTACTACTATTAACCCAACCACGGGCGAAGAAATCAGTAACTACAATTATATGAGCAACGACGAAGTCAACAAGATTATCGATGCTTCACATAACGCATTTTTAGAATGGCGTACAGTGAGTCACGAAGAACGTGGCCGTGTCATCAAATCTATCGGTGATAAGCTGATGGAATATAAAGAAGAGCTGGCTAAGCTGATGACTGAAGAGCGCGGTAAGTTATATAGCCAAAGCATGCAAGAGATTGATCTTTGCAAAGCTATCTGTGATTACACTGCTGAAAATGGCGTCGCTTCTTTGGCTGATGATGTACGTGATATCGAAAGCATGAAAAAAGGGCTAGTGACATACCAACCTATCGGTATCATCTACGGCATGCAGCCTTGGAACTTCCCAGCGTATCAGGTATTCCGCTATACCATTGCAAATCTAATGGCGGGTAACAGTGTCCTGTTAAAACACGCATCTAACGTTACAGGCTCTGGTCTATTAATTGAAAAAATTCTTCACGAGTCTGAACTGCCAAGTGATTTGTTCCGTACGATTATCATCGATCATGATCAATCAGAAGCATTGATTGGCAATGACAAAGTACGCGGCGTGACATTGACAGGTAGTGACAAAGCAGGCGTGATCGTTGGACAGCAAGCAGCTAAAGCGATTAAGAAAGCGGTATTAGAGCTAGGTTCAAACGATGCATTTATCGTACTAGAAGATGCTGATATCGAAACTGCTGTAGAAACTTGTACTCAAGCACGTTTAATCAATAACGGTGAAACTTGTGTAGCGGCCAAACGCTTTATCGTAGTCGATAGCGTATATGATGAGTTCCGTAAACGTATCGTTGAGAAATTTGAAGGTACTAAAGCGGGTGACCCAATGGATGATAGCTCAGATATAGGTCCATTAGCACGTGCAGATCTACGTGAGCAGCTACATGAGCAAGTAGAGCAAAGTGTGGCTAAAGGTGCAACGATCGCTGTTGGCGGTAAAGTACCTGAAGGTAAAGGTAGCTTCTATCCAGCAACTATCTTAGAGAACGTTGAAAAAGGTCAGCCTGCATACGATGACGAACTATTTGGCCCTGTCGCTTCATTGATTCGTGCCAAAGATGAAGACGACGCAATGCGCATCGCTAACGACAGTCGTTATGGTTTAGGTGGCGCGATTTTCTCGAAAGATGAAGAGAAAGCCGTTCGTTTAGCGCGTGAGCAATTTGATACTGGTATGGTCTATATCAATGGTTACGGTCTTGCCAATCCTGCACTGCCATTTGGTGGCGTGAAAAACTCAGGCTATGGCCGTGAGCATGGCGGCTTCGGTATCAAAGAGTTTGTCAATATTAAAGCGGTTCACGTATTCTAAGAATGAACTAATTAGACAAATTAGCTAAATAGATAACTATTTACAATTTTAAGTAATAGTAAATAATTAATAGTTATCAAATAAAAAAGCCCAGTTACTCATTACGAGTAGCTGGGCTTTTACTGTGCTATATAAAGTGGTATAAAAAGCAGCTTAATAAGCTTAAATTTTTATCCGTCTATAAGCAATTGCAAAGGCAACTTAGGTAAATAAGTTTCCGTTTGCGATGATGTATTATTTACTTCAAGTGATAATACATTTTTTGCTAGTAGTAAAATCGTCCAAGGTAGTAGTTGATGTTCAAGCTTCTGAACCCGTGACTGTAAGCTCTCTGCGGTGTCGTTGATATCGACATTTAATACTGCTTGAGTCAATACCTGACCTGCATCAAGCTCCGCTGTCACTTTATGAATACTACAACCGTGACGACGTTCACCCGCTTGTATGACTCGTTTGTGAGTATCTAAACCCTTATAAACCGGAAGTAGAGAAGGGTGAAGATTAATCATGGACGCTGGTGCATTATCGATAAATGAGCCACTTAGTACGCGCATAAATCCGGCCAAGACGATTAAGTCGGGTTGCCATGCTATTAGCTGCTCGCTGGCATGGGTTTCAAATGTTTTGATGCCCATACGTTTACCACTAGCAACGTGTGACAATACCGCAACTGGAATATTAGCATCTTTAGCACGTGTCAATGCATAAGCATCTTCACGATTACTAATGACACCAACGATTTCAATCGGTAGCGCACCTGCTTGCATTGCATTGATTAACACTTGCAGGTTGCTACCACTTCCTGAGACTAGAACAGCAATACGCAATGGTTTGATAGGCTGGCTTGCGTTATCAATTGACATTAACGGTACACCACTGCATCCGCCTGGTCATCAGTGCTGCGTTTGACCATTTCACCTATTTGCCAAGCTGTCTCGCCTGCATCAGTCAAGATCTGAATAGCAGCTTCTGCTTTGTCTTTTGGCATAACGATGACAAAACCAACGCCGCAGTTAAAGGTACGGTACATCTCGCTCTGTGCGATATTACCTTGGGTCTGTAGCCAAGTGAATAGTTCTGAGAACTGCCAGCTATTGGTATCGATGCTAGCTGCTAGGTTATCAGGTAGTACACGTGGCAAGTTATCCGTTAGACCACCGCCTGTGATGTGTGACATCGCATGTAAGGCTGAGCTACCAAGCGAATCTTGTAATGCTTTGACTGCTTTTACATAGATACGGGTAGGAGCCATTAAAGCGTCTTGAATAGGCTGGCCGTCTAGTTGCTCGTCGCTACTCGTAACATCCACACCGCTAACTTCGATGACTTTACGAACCAATGAGTAGCCGTTTGAGTGTGCGCCACTTGAGGCAAGTGCAATCAGTACATCGCCTTCTGCGACATTTTTACCAGTGACGACTTCTGCTTCTTCAACCACGCCTACACAGAATCCAGCTAGATCGTAATCGTCGTCTTGATACATGCCTGGCATTTCAGCAGTTTCACCGCCTATAAGCGCACAGTTAGCTAGTTTACAACCATCACCAATACCAGTCACGACAGTCGCCGCTACATCGACATCCAGTTTGCCAGTTGCATAATAATCTAAGAAGAATAGTGGCTCTGCGCCGCAAACCAATAGGTCATTGACGCACATCGCGACCAAATCAATACCAATCGTATCATGACGGTTCAGCTGTAGCGCCAGTTTTAGTTTGGTGCCGACGCCATCAGTGCCAGAAACCAATAATGGTGAGGTATAACCTGTTGGGATACGGCATAACGCACCAAAACCGCCAAGTCCACCCACGACTTCAGGACGAGTAGTGGCTTTTGCAACGGACTTGATTCGCTGAACCAAAGCATCGCCTGCATCGATATCAACACCGGCATCTTTGTAGCTTAAAGAAGGCTTGTCACTCATAGTCATCTCACAGTTGGGGATAGATAATTGGGATTAGAAGGTAAAGTAATTGAGCACGCAAAAAACAGCGTTATAAAGTTCAAAAACAAAGTTTAAAGACAGTGCGCGCATTATACCCAAAAACAGACCGTACTCGCAAAGCAACTTGCCAATATTTGACTAAGATTTGCATTAAGTGGCAAATAAGCGGTTAAGAAACAAAAAATGACTGATTTTTTGCTGTACTCTGCGATAATAGAACGCTAAATTTATTGTCAATAATGGCCTTAATACAAGTCCAAATGTGATTGACAGAATAAAAAATACTAAACATAAATTTATTAAGAATCTGGCTTTTTAGGAACGTTGATACGTCTCAGTTTAGCTAGCTAAAACTAATGAGAAAAGAAAGCAATTCGCCTAGTGATACATCGCGATAGCTATAGTTAAACCGTTTAGAAATCGCTATCACTGACTCCCTGTCACTTTTTTAACCTCGTTTAACTATAGGATTACTTGCCATGATGAACCAACCAATAGATCCTTTTTTTCGGCGTTTATTTATTGTCGTGGCGTTAGTTGTGGCTGTGTTTCTTTTGTATTTAATGATGCCCGTCATCGTACCCTTCGTTTTTGCCTTTATGCTGGCTTACCTATTTAATCCTCTAGTCAAGCGCCTATCAAAATACATCAAGCGTTGGGTCGCGATTATTATCGTCTACTCGACGATTACTTTGGGGATGGCATTATTATTGTGGTGGTTGGTACCGACATTGTGGCATCAGTTGCAAGCGGCATGGGATTATTTGCCAAAGATATTTAATTGGTACAACCAAGTAGTAAGAGAGTGGTTCAATAGTAATACTCGTATCAAACTGCCTCAATTAGAGTCGAAAGAATTTTCCGATACTCTCGTCGATTATATGCAAACGAACTATAAGTTCGCTGATGCTAGCACCATGATGAGCCAAATACTGACCTCAAGTATGAACTTCATCAATAATGCAGGTCTTATTGTATTGGTACCTATTTTGACCTTTTACTTCCTATTTAATTGGGATCAGCGTTTGCATAACTGGAAAATGGCGATACCAGGTGCTTACTGTCAAAAAGTGACTGAAATAGCTAAGGAGTGTGATCTGGCCTTGATGGCATTTATCAAAGGTCAATTGCTGGTAATGGTATTGCTAGGCGCTATTTATGCTGTACAGTTGCAGCTTATTGGATTAGAGCTTGGGCTTATCATTGGTATGGTAGCAGGCATTGCCAGTTTTGTACCGTACTTAGGGTTTGGTATTGGTTTTATCGCGGCTATTATCGCCTGCCTATTTCAGTTCGGATTGGACTGGACGTATTTGTCATTGGTCGTGGGTGCGTTCTTGATTGGACAAGCTGCAGAAGGTTATATCCTACAACCATTGCTGTTAGGTGATAAGATTGGTCTATCACCACTGTGGGTCATATTTGCCGTATTGGCAGGTGCCAGTCTACTAGGCTTTGTCGGTATGTTAATCGCCTTGCCAGTATCCGCTGTCTTAAATGTCCTGTTCCGCCATTTATACAACTACTATCGAACTACTGACTTTTATAAAGGTCGTAAACAACTGGCACTGTTTGAAAAAAGATAATTATCTTATTATTGAATACACTAGATAAAGATTGATATGTAATATCAAGATAGGAACGCAATGATTGATAAGGCTTAATGGGTAAAAGACTTGTCAGTCATTTTGTAAATATGTTATATATAGGCGCAGTGTTGATAGTATCAACCGTTTTGGTACCAGCTTTCCTAAATTTGTTTTCGATAAAGCGACTGACCGATTTTTGCAAAGGCTATAGGGCCATTACTTACAGTTGTATCGGCTGATATTGATAGTAATGAATACAGCTCAAAGTAACCTATCTTTTTTATTATATTTTTCCATTGCACTACGCAACACGAGTTGATGATTCATGGCAGAAGCACAGCTAAGTCTCAATCTGGACATTAAGCATGATGCAAGTCTCAGCGACTTTGCCGGTCCCGGTTGGATGTCGATTATTGATGCAGTACGGCAGTTACATGTCGGCCTGATCGGTCAACTATATCTGTTTGGTAGCCCTGCTACAGGTAAGTCCCATTTGCTGTCTGCTATTTGCGAGTCATTTATCGAAATGGACAAATCGGCTATCTGTTTGTCCCTCAATGAGCTAATTCATACAGATGTCCACGTACTGTCATCGTTAGAAAACTTCGATTTGATTGCTATCGATGATTTGGAAGTGCTTGAGCAAAGCAGTCAGTGGCAAGAAGCTTTATTTCATTTGATTAATCGTAGTCGAGAAGGACAACGCCAGTTATTGTTTGCCGCTAATAAACCAGCTGATGACTTACCATTCCAGTTAAGAGATTTAATGACGCGCTTGGCACAAGCACCGACCTTTAAAGTACCTACTGGCCATGATTTAGCAGACAGACAAGCACTATTACAGTCTATTTTGCGTCGACGTGGATGGCAGTTTGACGATCGAATTATTGATCACTTACTGACCGATGGACCGCATCGTATCGGTGCGATGATGGAAGTACTTAATTATATTCAACCAATGTTCTCTAACCTTGGTCGCAGTAATATCTCAAAAGCAGTCATAAGTGATGCTCTGCGTACCATCGATGAGCAGACGCTTGCCGCGGAGCTAGCGGATATCGCTCAAGAGAGGCAAGTAGATAACGACACGCCTGATCAAGACCAACATACGATGCCATTTGATTTTTAGCAGTAAGGCTTTTAGCAGCAAAAAATGAATAACCGTTAGAATACAAATACTTTGTCCAACTCGCTTTTACTATTAATGGAATAACTTATGAAATCGAATACTCTTTTGCTAAAGAAATTAACGATAGGTACGCTGTTGGCAGGGGCTGCCTCGGTCTCTATGTTGTCACAGGCAGCGGTTACTCTACAGGTTGATGACCATATCAAAGTAACTGCTATTAATGGGCAGGAAATTCAGCAGAGTGCTTTTCAGCCGCTACAAAAAACATTTACGTTACAGCCTGGACAACACGCTATTACTGCTAAGTATGACCGTTTATATAACTTGCGTCGTGATGAGCATGATTATTTGCGTTCAGGTAATGTCAGTGTGACGGCACAATTAGCCGACAATCAAACATATCGTTTGACTATGCCTAATCAACCAGAAGATTATGAAGCTGCTAGAGAATATGCCAAGCAGCCAACACTCGCTGTGCAACAAAACAATACTGTCATTGCTAGCCAGCAAAGTATGGCCGGTAACCAAGGTGGTCTATTTTCAGGCCTTGGTAAAGCGCTAGGCGGCGTGTTCGGCGGTGCAGGTGATGCAGAGCTACAGAATCAACGTGCTATCGCCTCTTTAGATCAACCAGTAGTAAATTCTACTAGCAACGTCAACACTGGCACGACCACTGTTAAGCAAACATCTAGCGTAAATACTTCTACTAGTACGTTAGATACGTTTATGCAAGTATGGCTACAAGCCACGCCTGCTGAACGTGAAAAAATGCGTCAATGGATCGAAAAATAAAACAGTCTTTTCTAAAAGATAGACAATAAAAAAGCACCTAATTAGGTGCTTTTTTATTATTTAGTATTTGATGATCATTAGGCTTATTAAAATTTAGCCTAGTAAAATCTAACGATTCTTAACCCAAAAACGCGTTATACATCCATACCAGTTTTTCTTGCTCTTGTACGTAAGCATCGATTAGGTCAGCTGAACCTTGGTCTTCGCTCTCTTCTGCTAACGCTGATACTTGGCGTTGCTCTGCAATTAACGCTTGTAAGCCAGTGACTACGCCTTTGACACAGCTTGTGCCATCTTTGACGTTTTTGTCTTCACTAATACTAGTATGCTGCGTAAAATCGCTATAAGCGTGAAGTGGTGTACCACCCAAAGTCAAGATACGCTCAGCGATTTCATCAATTTGTAATTGTAGTGACGTATATAGCTCTTCAAATTGTGGATGCAAAGTAAAGAAATGCTCACCTTTTACATTCCAGTGATAGCCACGTACGTTTAGATAAAACACGTGATACGTCGATAGTAGGTTGTTTAACTTGGCGATGACTTCGCTCATGTCTGCTTTTTCTAGACCGATCTGGTTAGTAGCATTGTTAGAATTGCTCATAGTATTGTCCTTATAGTGTGAGTGTAGTTATATGATAATAAATAAAGAAGAATAAAGACTCTAATCAATTGAAATACAGCGAAAATACTTTAGTTTTTATCTGTACCTATCAATATAAACTCTATCTCTTCCTTTGATGCTTATAATAATAGCAAACTATTATTAATAAGTTAAATTTAATAAATACAATTTTACGATTGGTTTTATAAAACTAAAACCAAGTCTCTTTACTGTTTTTCTAAACGATAGAGAGACCTCATTACATTTACGCTGGTGGCTGCAAGTTTTCAGGATTTAAGCCTTTAACGGGAACCACTTCTTGTAAATGTTGACGTATCGTATCGATAGGAAACTTCTGTGCTTGCAAGCGTTTCGGTACGATTTGGCTACCTTGCTGACCTTTTAGCTCAAACATCATAAAGATATAGTCATCAGTCTCATCCCAGCTCTTAATAGAGGTCCAAGGAATAACCGCTTGCTGAGTCGCACCTGCACGCATTTGCATACCGCGCATTTGCGAGTTTTTCATCATATCAGGCTGGTTGCTTGGCATCGCCATGACTAGACCATGCTTTTGCACACCTAACTTCATCTGGCGCATTTCATCTGGCATCTCTTGGTCGGCCACTTGTTTGTCAAACTCTCTTTTTACGTACCATTTAAAACCTAAAGTACGTGCCAATAGATAAATCACCACACCAACCAGCATTAACCAAAATATAATGGTTGAATAGCCTGTTACAAAGATAAGTCCTGCAATAGCGAGTACCACAACCACTGCCATGATGATCCACTCTTTGGTCTTAAAGCTTGATAAACCAAAAGACGGGCTGGCACTGGCAAACAGTTCATACTGTGCTTGGTGAAATTCAGCCTCAGTCAGGTTTAAGGCGACAGGTTGGAGCGTGTAGGGGTACAGGGCCATAAAGGTTTCTCAAATACTTATATTAAAAGCGTTGGATTAAAACTGCCAAAGCGAAGCAGCGATGCTGTACTTGGCTAGAAGTGAATAAAGGTATGCGCTTATCTTACCGAAAAGTACTCCTAAATGAAACATATAAGCAAGACTGTTCACGGATAGATGTCATATTAATGACGTAGTTCACGCTCTATACTCAGCTTATTAAGACTAGACGAAAGCAAAAGTGAGAAATCAGAAATAGAATAACTTGTGATAAGCGATTAGCATAATGAACAAAAGCTAGTGAAAGTCAGCCAAAAACAGGGAAAAGTAGCCAAAGATATCCAAAACATGGTCAAATCTGCCGTGTCTTGGTATTATAGCGACTACAAGATATGTTGATTTAAACATAACGTCATAGCCAGTTGTCACAAAGACCGTGATAGCGATGTGCTAGACAATTACTCTATTAATAATACTTTTAAACCTTTTACTCACTTTTAGTGTTACAGGCAACTACTATGATTGATCCGAAACTCTTACGCGGCGATTTAAGCGACCTACAGCAGCAGCTAGCCACCCGTGGTTATGAGCTTGATATGGAGTTCTGGCAGACGATTGAAAACGAGCGTAAGTCTCTACAAGTCAAAACCGAAGAGTTGCAATCGCGTCGTAATGCTGGTGCTAAGCAAGTAGGTGCCCTAAAAAAATCAGGCGAAGATGCCAGTGAGCTATTGGCTGAGATGCAAAGCGTTAGCGGTGAGATTAAAGCTGCTGAAGACGAGCTACGTACTCTGCAGGAGCGCATCACTCAAGCGGCTTTGCAAATTCCAAATATTCCGGCGGCGGATGTACCAGTCGGTACGTCAGAAGATGATAACGTAGAAGTGCGTAAATGGGGCACGCCGCGCGAGTTTGACTTTGAGATTCAAGATCATACGCATATCGGTGAGACGCTTGGTATGCTGGACTTTGAGGCAGCGACTAAGTTAACTGGTAGCCGTTTTAACGTGCTCAAAGGACAATTGGCACAACTGCATCGCGCACTAATTCAATTTATGTTGAACACGCATACTATGAAGTACGGCTATCTTGAGACCTATGTACCTTATATCGTTAATAGCGATAGCTTGAAAGGTACGGGTCAGTTGCCTAAGTTTGAAGATGATTTGTTTAAGCTGAGCAATCACACGAATAACGATGAGATAGATTTTTATTTGATCCCAACTGCTGAAGTGCCAATGACCAACTTGGTACGTGGCGAGCGTTTGGATATTAAAGAGCTACCGCTAAAATTCACCGCGCATACGCCATGTTTCCGCAGTGAAGCGGGCTCACACGGGCGTGATACTCGCGGCTTGATTCGTCAGCATCAGTTTGAAAAAGTGGAAATGGTCAATGTCGGCACCGCTGAGCAATCTGATGACTTGCTTGAGGCAATGACAGGGCAGGCTGAATATATCTTGCAGCAGCTTGAGTTGCCATACCGCACAGTGCAGCTATGTACTGGCGATATGGGTTTTGCCGCACAAAAAACCTATGACATCGAAGTATGGTTGCCAAGCCAAGATACCTATCGTGAAATCTCTAGCTGCTCTAACTGTGGTGATTTCCAAGCGCGCCGTATGGGTACGCGTGTCAAAGATGGCAAACAAACCAGCTTTGCTCATACTTTAAATGGTTCAGGTTTGGCTGTGGGTCGTACCCTACTGGCAGTGATGGAAAATCATCAAAACGCTGATGGTAGTATCACCATTCCAGAAGTATTGCGTCCGTTTATGGGCGGTGCTGAGACTATTTCAGTTTAATAGATTGAATATAAGTAATGAGCTGCTTGTCACTTAGGTCACTCGCAGCTTGTTATTTATAACTTAAATCAAAGTCCGTCATTGCTTATCGTTTAACAAAACTGATGTGAGTCATTGCTAAATATAAACGGTCTTGTCACCGCATTTTTGGCTTGGCTCATAGCAAATATGTTAATATTGCATTTTTATTTTATAGCTTATCCATTGAGGACGCCTGTCGCGTTTTTGGTGGATTATCCTCTGAGTAAACTCTCCTCTTATCTTTATACGACTCATTCGAATATTAGGACACTCTATGCCAGCTCCAATTAGCGAACGTAAACTAGCCAATGCCATCCGTGTACTGTCGTTTGACGCGGTTCAAAAAGCCAACTCTGGACATCCGGGTGCGCCAATGGGTATGGCTGATATTGCCGAAGTTTTGTGGCGCAAATTTTTGAAGCACAATCCAGCTGATCCTAATTGGCACAACCGTGATCGCTTTGTACTGTCAAACGGTCATGGCTCGATGCTTATTTATTCATTGCTACATTTATCAGGTTACGATGTGAGCGTTGATGACCTTAAAGGCTTCCGTCAGCTGCATTCAAAGACGCCAGGTCACCCTGAGTATGGCTATACCCCTGGTGTTGAGACGACCACAGGCCCACTAGGACAAGGTATTGCTAATGCGGTTGGTTTTGCAATCGCAGAAAAGACGCTAGCCGCACAGTTCAACCGTGAAGGTCATAATATCGTTGACCATAATACCTATGCATTCTTAGGCGATGGTTGCTTGATGGAAGGGATTAGTCATGAAGTGTGCTCGCTCGCTGGCACGTTGGCGCTTGGCAAGTTGGTATTCTTCTACGATGATAATGGTATCTCAATCGACGGTAATGTCGAAGGCTGGTTCACTGATGATACTGAAGCGCGTTTTGAGTCTTACGGCTGGCAAGTTATCAAAGTCGATGGCCATGATACTGATGCAATCACGCAAGCGACTGAGCAAGCCATTGCAGAGACTGCTAAGCCAAGTCTAATTATTTGCAAAACTACGATCGGTGCTGGTAGCCCGAACAAACAGGGTCTAGCGGCTAGTCATGGTGCTCCACTTGGTGATGATGAAATCGCCTTGACCCGTGATGCGCTATCTTGGAAACATGCCCCATTTGAATTAGATGACGAAATCTATGAAGCATGGGATGCTAAAGCCAAAGGCGACGTCCAGCAAAAGAACTGGGATGCAGACTTTGAAGCGTATAAAAAAGCCTATCCAGAGCTTGCCGCAGAACTATCACGCCGCCTAAATGGCGAGTTGCCTACTGACTTTGCTAGCCAAGCGCAAGCTTATATTCAGCAAACACAAGAAGTGGGCGGCGATGTCGCTAGTCGTAAAGCCAGCCAAAACGCGATCAACAGCTTGCAGCCATTATTGCCAGAACTACTTGGCGGTTCAGCCGATCTCGCTGGCTCGAACCTTACGCTATTTAAAGGCGCTAAAGGCATCGAGAAAGACGCTGATGGTAACTATATCTATTACGGTGTACGTGAGTTCGGTATGACCGCGATTGCCAATGGTATCGCGTTGCATGGCGGCTTTATCCCTTACGTAGCGACGTTCCTGATGTTTATGGAATACGCACGTAACGCGGTACGCATGGGCGCATTGATGAAGCAGCGCGTCATCCATGTCTATACGCATGACTCTATCGGTCTGGGTGAAGATGGCCCAACGCATCAGCCAGTTGAGCAATTGACTAGCCTACGTACCACGCCAAACCTACGTACATGGCGCCCGTGTGATGCAACTGAATCTGCTAGCGCTTGGGTAGAAGCAATCAAGTCTGAAAACAACCCATCAGCATTGATCTTTAGCCGTCAGAGCTTGCCACATCAAGCACGTGATAGCGAGCAAGTAGCCAACATCACCAAAGGTGGTTATGTACTTGCGAAAGAGCAGGGCGAGCTACAAGCAATCATCATCGCAACTGGTTCAGAAGTTGGCCTAGCGATGGAAGCGTATGAAAAACTAAGCGCAAATGGCGTTGGCGTCCGTGTGGTCTCTATGCCGTGTGCTGAGATTTTCGTCGAGCAAGATGCTAGCTATCGCGAAGCGGTATTGCCTGCCAATATTCGTGCTCGCGTCGCAGTAGAAGCCGCGCATGTGGATTACTGGTATAAGTTCGTTGGTCTAGATGGCAAAGTCATCGGTATGACGACTTATGGTGAATCTGCTCCTGCTAGCGACTTGTATAAAGAGTTTGGTATTACCACTGATGCTGTGGTTGAAGCGGTAAATAGTTTGGTGTAATAAATCTAACTTAGTTAATGTTTAAACAAAAAAGAGCTACCGGAGAAATCTGGTGGCTTTTTTTTATGGCTAGTTTTTAATAAATTGCTCAAACTGTATAAGCATACTTTGTAAGCTTGCATTTATTTCTTCAATATCTTTTTTCGAATAACCTTTAGTTAAATGTACGATTCGATTACGATCATCGTTTAAAATAATCAACTTAAAAAATAAAGATGAGTCAATAAATTTACTATCATGTAAGAAGCTAATAAGTCTCCTAAAAGGTCTATTATGACTAGTTTCAGTATCTGGATACTTACTTTCAGCCCAGCTCCTAATGTTGCTTTCAAGTTTATTCCAAGATAGCATGAACTCTCCAAGCTCAGAGCTAATACTACCTATCACCTGCTCTTCAATACTATCTTTTTCAGTTTCTTTGATGTGTAAGTTTGAAAGACTATAGTCAATCCAAAATAAAAGAAGTACAACCCATATTATGAAATAGTTTAGGTAGATTATTCTCCATCCAACCTTGTCGTAGAAACTTAGCTTGT